>NZ_LT607485.1:0-18014 GCF_900095235.1 Janthinobacterium sp. UMAB-60 | reverse complement strand
CTGTCGCGCCGCGTGACGGCGGCCGAATTCGACAGCATCACGGGCAATTCCGACAGCGACGACAAGGCCTGGACGAATACCCTGAGCCTGGCCACGAATGGCGACCTGTTCCAGCTGCCCGCGGGCGCGGCGAAGATCGCCACCATCGCCGAAGTGGGCAAGCAGGGCTTCAGCAACGTGCCCGACGCGCGCCTGAACGAAGGTTACTTCAACGTCGCCACCCGGTCCGACATTACGGCCGGCACGCGCACCCGCTATGCGCTGGGGGCGGAAGTGAATCTGCCGCTGCATGAAAAGTTGACGGGCACCCTGGCCGGCCGTTATGACCGCTACAGCTTTGCCGGCCGCCATGACGGCAAGTTCACCTACAATGGCGGCCTGGAACTGCGTCCCACGCCGGAGCTGCTGTTCCGCGCCAACTACGCCACCAGCTTCCGCGCGCCGGACATGAACTATATCTACAAGGCGCGCGGCACCGGTTACTACTCGAGCACCACCGACTACTACCGCTGCGGCGTCGCCGGGCAGGCCATCGATGATTGCGACTACGCGAACAAATCGCCGGGCGCCGACTATGTGCAGAACGGCAGCAAGGATCTGCGGTCGGAGAAGGGCAAGTCGTTTGGCGTGGGCGCCGTCTGGTCGCCGACATCCAATTTCGACGTCTCGGTCGATTACTGGAATATCAAGATCGACGACCTGGTGACGAACCTGAGCTCCGACAAGATACTGCGCGATGAAGCCGATTGCCGCCTGGGCAAGACCGACATCAACTCGCCGACCTGCGTCGATACCCTGGGCCGCGTCGAGCGCTTTGCCGCCAATGCGCTGAACCGCGCCGGCGAGATCAAGACCATCACCGTCAATCCGATCAATGCGGCCAAGCAGAGCAGCAGCGGCATCGACATCAGCGTCAAGTATTTGCTGCGCACGACGGACTATGGCCGCTTCGCCTTCAAGGCCAACTACGCCAAGGTGCTGAGCAATAAATCGCAGCAATTCGTCGGCGACGAAGAGATCGACGAACTCAAATCGCTGAACAATTCAGACTGGCGCGACAAGCTGAACCTGAGCGTGAACTGGAGCGCTGGCGACTGGTCGAACACCCTGCTGGTCAGCCGCTACAGCAAGATCCCGAACGCCGCCGGCAAGGCCTATCTGACGCCGACGGCGCTGGCCAACATCAGCACCGTGTACCGCATCAACGACCGCGCCACTTTGTCGCTGATCGTCAACAACGTATTCGACAAGATCAAGCGCGACGACAGCGGCGGCTGGCCGTACTATCCGGTGGGCAGCTACAGCCCGCAGGGCCGCCAGGGATGGGTCGAGTTCAACTACCATTTTGGCTCGTAACTCACGCTTGCCAGACCAAGGCCGGAGCAGCTGACGCTGTTCCGGCTTTTTTATTTTCCGCTGCGTTTTTATCTGAGTGCCACTCTATAATGGCCCGCTTGTCCCCCTTGATGGAGCTAGCCCGATGCTACGCCATGTCCTGCTGTCCGCCGCCATGTTGTCCCTGTTTGCCGTCAACGCGCATGCCGCGCGCGATATGCGGCAGTTTTCCCTGAAGACGGCGGCCGAGTACTCGGGTTTCCAGCAGACGGGCCGCTACGAGGAAGTGGAAGCCTTGTGCCAGCGCTTCGAGGAGCACCATCCGCAACAGGTGCGCTGCTTTGAATTTGGCCGCACACCGGAAAACCGCCCCATGCTGGCGCTGGCCGTTTCCAACACGGGCGCGCTGACGCCGGACGAAGCGGCGCGCCGCAAGCTGCCGGTACTGTTGGTGCAGGGCGGTATCCATGCGGGTGAAATCGACGGCAAGGATGCGGGCTTCCTGGCCCTGCGCGAAGTATTGGAGGGCAAGGCGGCTCCCGGCGTGCTGGACAAGCAGGTGCTGCTGTTCGTGCCCGTCTTCAATGTCGATGGCCATGAGCGCTTCGGCCAGTGGAACCGTCCGAACCAGCGCGGCCCCGTGGAAATGGGCTGGCGCAGCACGGCGCAGAATTTCAATCTGAACCGCGACTACATGAAGGCCGACTCTCCCGAGATGCAGCACATGCTGGCGCTGGTCAATGCCTGGGATCCGCTGGCTTACGTGGACTTGCACGTGACGGACGGCGCCCAGTTCGAACCCGATATCTCGATTCAGGTCGAACCCGTGCACGCGGGCGATGCGGCATTGCGCGCGGCGGGAACGGCGCTGCGCGACGGCGTGCTGGCCGACCTGGCAAAGCAGGGTTCCGATCCGAAGCCGTTCTACATGTCGTTTGCCGAAGAAGACAATCCGCAGTCGGGTTTTGTCGATTCGACGCCGAACCCGCGCTTTTCACACGGCTATTTCCTGTTGCGTAACCGTTTCGGCGTGCTGGTGGAAACCCACTCGTGGAAGGACTACCCGACCCGCGTGCGCATCACGCGCAACACCATCATTTCGCTGCTGTCGCAGATGGCGCAGCATGGGGCCGCATGGCGGCAAACCGCCATGGAAGCGGACCTGCGCGCGACGCAGCTGCCCGGCAGCGCGCTGCCCCTCAGCTACAGGACCACGGAGAAAATCCGCATGATCGCGTTTCGCGGCTATGCCTATACGCGCACGCCGTCCGAGGTGTCGGGCGCGCTGATGACGCGCTATGACGAAAAGACGCCGCAAATCTGGCACGTGCCACTGCGCGACGAGATCGTGCCCGACCTGCAGGTGGCCGCGCCGAAGGCCGGCTACCTGGTGCCACGCGCGCAGGCGGCCATGGTGGGCGCGAAGTTGCGCCAGCACGGCATCGCCTACCGGGAAATGAGCAGCATCTTCGCCAGGCAGAAGGTGGAAGTCTTTCGCGCCACGCAGGTGAAGTTCGGCGCGCAGTCGTTCGAAGGACGCCAGACGCTGGCGGTGCAAGGCGAATGGCAGAAGGAAGAGCGCCTGGTCGATGCGGGCGTGCTGTACGTGCCCGTCAACCAGCCGAAGGCGCGCCTGGTGATGGCGCTGCTCGAACCGCGCGCGCCCGACTCGCTGCTGGCCTGGGGCGGCTTCAACACGGCGTTCGAGCGCAAGGAATACATGGAGGACTATGTGGCCGAGGATGTGGCGCGCGCGCAGCTGGCGGCCGACCCGGCACTGGCGGCGCAGTTCCGGCGGAAGCTGGCCGACGAGCCCGAGTTTGCCAAGAATCCGCATGCGCGCCTGGAGTTTTTCGCCCGCCGTCACGCCTCGTGGGATGAGCGCTTGAACCTGTATCCGGTCATGCGCGTCGACGTGGCGCCCGTCAGTTTCATGGATTTATAAGGCCCATTATGAGCGTGGCGCCGCCAGCCGCGTCGCCAGTTGCCTGATGCGCCAGATCAATGGGAGTCAATTGCGGAAATGCTATTCTTCCAATGCTCCGCGTCAGCGGCCACCTTTTATCGGTTTCCCATGACAGAAAAAAAGCAGAAAAGAATTCTCCTGTTGAGCGTTTCGGCCGGTGCCGGCCACCTGCGCGCGGCGCAAGCCATCGAGGCGTATGCCACGCAGGATGACGGCGAGGGTAGTGCCGCCATCGCCAGCCACCTCGATGTGATGGATTTCGTCACGCCCGCGTTCCGCAAGCTGTACACGGATTTCTATATCAAGCTGGTCAACAAGGCGCCCGCGCTGTGGGGCTATCTGTACCATGCCAGTCACGATGCGCCACGCGATAGCTCGATGCAGCGCCTGCGCCGTGGCATCGAGCGCCTCAACACGCGCGCCCTGATGGCGCAGATCGCCGCCTTCCAGCCCGACGCCATCATCTGCACGCATTTCCTGCCGGCCGAACTGCTGTCGCGCGCGCTGCGCCAGGAACAGCTGGCCTGCCCCGTGTGGGTGCAGGTTACCGACTTCGATTTGCACCGCATGTGGGTGCAAGAACGGATGCACGGTTATTTCGCGGCCACCGACGAAGTGGCGTTCCGCATGCGCCATGAAGGCATCCCCGCCGACCGCATCCACGTGACGGGCATCCCCATCATGCCCGCGTTTGCGCAGGTGCCCGAGCGCGTGCAGTGCGCGCAGGCATTCGGCCTCGATCCGCGGCGCACGACGATTCTGCTGATGGGCGGCGGGGCCGGCCTGGGCAGCCTCGATACCGTCGCCGCGCGCCTGCTGGCGCTGGATGGCGACTTCCAGCTGATCGTGCTGGCGGGGAAAAACGCCGCCGCGCTGGTGGCGTTGCAGGACCTGGCCGGCCAGTATCCGGGCCGCCTGCTGGCGCAAGGTTTTACCCGCGAAGTCGAGCGCCTGATGGCGTGCGCCGACCTGGTGATCACCAAGCCGGGCGGCCTGACCACTTCCGAATGCCTGGCGCTGGGCTTGCCCATGATCGTCAATGCGCCGATTCCCGGCCAGGAAGAGCGCAACGCCGATTACCTGCTGGAGCAGGGCGTGGCATTGAAAGCGTTTGACGCCGTGACGCTGGAATACCGCGTGCGCCTGTTGCTCGACCATCCTGAGCAGTTGCAAGCCATGCGCGCGAAAGCCCTGGCCCTGGGCCGTCCGCGCGCCGCCTGCGACGTGCTGGCGCTGGTGCTGGGCGACAGCCGCGCTGGCGCCGCTCTTCGATAACAAGGAAGCCAGGATGTTGCATGCAGTACTACTGACCCTCGCCCTGGGGCTGGCCGCCGCGCCGGCCGGGGCACAACCATCGCCGCCACGCCATCCGGACTGGGCGACGCCGCTGCCGCAGGTGTCCAACCGGCACCAGGTCACGCCGGGCCTATACCGCAGTGCAAAGCTGGACAGCGCCGACGTGGCCCAGCTGCAGGCGCTGGGCGTGAAGACGGTGATCAGCCTGCGCTCTTTCCACTCCGATACGCAAGTTCTGGAAGGCAGCGGCATCCGCGCTGTCCGCATTCCCATCAATACCTGGGCCATCCGCGACAAGCATGTGATCGCGACCATGCGCAGCATCCGCGCCGCCGAACAGCAGGGCCCCGTGCTGCTGCACTGCCTGCACGGCGCCGACCGCACGGGCATGATGGCCGCCATGTACCGCATGCTGTACCA
This sequence comes from Janthinobacterium sp. UMAB-60, assembly GCF_900095235.1. Lineage (NCBI taxonomy): Bacteria > Pseudomonadati > Pseudomonadota > Betaproteobacteria > Burkholderiales > Oxalobacteraceae > Janthinobacterium > Janthinobacterium sp. UMAB-60. Next base: position 12,997 of record NZ_LT607485.1, on the reverse strand, counting down.
GGGCTGGCCGCGCGAGAAGGCGATCGATGAGCTGAAAAATGGCGGTTACGGCTACCACGCCGTGTGGAAAAACATCGAACGCTATCTGTCGCGCGTGAATCTCGACGAACTGCGCGCGCGCATCGACTCTCCGCAGCCTTGACCCCCGCCGGCGCGCCACTTCAGGCATGATTGCGATTCCAATCACGTTTTTCCGGAATCCGCATGGAACACCACAGCTTTCTCATCAATATACTGTTTTACCTGGTGGCGGCCATCATCATGGTGCCGCTGGCCAAGCGCCTGGGCATGGGCGCCGTGCTGGGCTACCTGGTGGCCGGCGTCGTCATCGGACCGTGGGGCCTGGGCCTGATCAAGAATGTCGAGGTGATCCTCAGCTTTTCCGAATTTGGCGTGGTGCTGCTGCTGTTTTTGATCGGCCTGGAGCTCGAACCCAAACGCTTGTGGCTGCTGCGCCGCCCGATTTTCGGCTGGGGCGGGGCGCAGGTGGGCGTCGTCAGCGCAGGGCTGTGCGCCGTGGCCATGGCGTTCGGCGTGGACTGGCGCACGGCGCTGGTCGGCGCGCTGGGGCTGTCGCTGTCGTCGACGGCCATCGTGCTGGCCACCCTGGGCGAACGAAAACTGATGAGCACGCCGGCCGGTTCCGCCGGCTTTTCCATCTTGCTGTTCCAGGATATCGCCGCCATTCCCATGATCGCGCTGGTGCCGCTCTTGGGCGGCCTGGTCACGCACAGCGGCGAACCGGGCTGGCTGCGCGTGGCCAAGCTGGCCGCCGTGCTGGCGGCGCTGGTGATCGGCGGGCGCTTCCTGGTCAACCCCATCCTGCGCTTCATCGCCAAAACGGACTTGCGCGAAATCTTCACGGCGTTTGCCCTGCTGCTGGTGATCGCCATCTGCGTGCTGATGGAATCGGTGGGCCTGTCGATGGCGCTGGGCACCTTCATGGCGGGCGTGCTGCTGGCCGATTCCGAATACCGGCATGAGCTGATCAGCGACCTGGAGCCGTTCAAGGGGCTGTTATTGGGCCTGTTTTTCATCGCCGTGGGCATGTCCGTCGATTTCGGCGTGCTGCGCGCCCAGCCCCTGCTGATCCTGGCCCTGGTGGCGGGGCTGCTGGTGGTCAAGATCGGCTTGCTGTATGTGTTGTCGAAGTTTTTCGATATTCCCCGCGGCCAGCAGCTGTTCTTTGCGCTGCTGCTGTCGCAGGGCGGCGAATTCGCCTTCGTCGTGTTTGCCGCCGCCGAAGCGGCGCACGTGTTTGCGCCGCAGACGGCCGCGCTGCTGGTCGTGGTCGTGACCCTGTCGATGGTGGCCACGCCCTTGCTGCTGCTGGCGCACGACAAGTTCGTCGCGCCGCGCCTGCAAGGCGAGAAGAAGCGCCGTCCCGACGACCATATCGAGGCGCAGGACAACCCCATCGTCATCGCCGGTTTTGGCCGTTTTGGCCAGATCATCGGCCGCCTGCTGGCGGCGAACAAGATCGGCGTGACGGTGCTCGACCACGATCCGGACCAGATCGAGCTGCTGCGCAAGTTCGGTTTTAAAGTGTTTTATGGCGACGCCACGCGCGTGGACCTGCTGGTGGCGGCCGGTATCGAGAAGGCGAAGGCGCTGGTGATCGCCATCGACAATGTGGACGACAGCCTGGCGCTGGTCGACGCCGTGCGCCTGCGCCTGCCCGAACTGACGATTTTGGCGCGCGCGCGCAACGTCACGCATTACTATGAATTGATGAAGCGGGGCGTGAGCATCATCGAGCGCGAGACCTTCGCCGCGGCTTTGCTGCTGGGCGAGCAGACCTTGCAGCAGGTGGGCTTCAGCGCGGAGCGGGCGCAGCGCGCGGCCGGCATCTTCCGTGCGCATAACCTCAAGACCCTGCTGGAAGTGGCGCCGCACTTCCAGGACCAGCAAAAAGTCATGTCCCTCACGCGCCAGGCGCGCGAGGAGCTGGAAGACATGTTCGAGAGCGATGCGGCGGCGTTTGCGGCGGCGGAAGTGGAAAACGGTAGGTCGGATTAGCGGCGAAGCCGCGTAATCCGACACCTTGTTGGCGTTATTGGTGGTGTCGGCTTACGCGCTTTGCGCTAAGCCGACCTACGCCTCCTAAGCCTGGCCCCGGCTTTACTTCCCCCGCTTCGCTTCAATCGCCTCGATCTGGTCCATGATGCCGTTCATGCGCGCCACCAGCGCCTGGTACGGTTTCGGCGAGGCCAGGTCGACGCCGGCCGCCTTCACCAGCTCATACGGGTAGGCCGAGCCGCCCGCACCGAGCATCTTCAGGTAGGCGGCCAGCGCGCCCGGTTCCTTGTCGAGGATGCGCTGCGCGAAATCCTGCGCCGCCGCGATCGAGGTGGCGTACTGGAACACATAGAAGCCGTGATAGAAATGCGGCACATACGCCCATTCCAGCGCGTAGGCGGGATCGATGCGCATGACGCCCTGCGCTTCGCCGTGGTAGCGCTTGAGGATGCCGGCATAGATGGCCGTCATCTGCTCGCCCGTCAGCGACTCTCCCTGATCCACCTTGCCGTGGATGGCCGCCTCGAATTCGGCGAACATGGCCTGGCGGAAGAAGGTGCCGCGCAGGTTTTCCAGCGCCGCGCCCAGGTACAGCAGGCGCTCGTCGTCGTCCCTGGCCTGTTTCAGGCGCGCGTCGAGCAGCAGCGCTTCGTTCGTCGTCGAGGCGATTTCCGCGACAAAGATGCTGTACGGCGCATAGATCGACGGCTGCGCCTTGTTGGCCAGCACCGAGTGCATGGCGTGGCCCCATTCGTGCGTCAGGGTGCTGACGGCTTCGTAATTGTCCGTGTAGTTGAGCAGCACGTACGGGTGCACGTCATACGCGTCGCCATTCATGTAGGCGCCCGCCACCTTGCGCGGACGCGGATACACATCCATCCAGCGCGCCTCCACGGCGGCAGTGAGCGCCTTGACGTAGTCGGGGCCCAGCGGCGCGGCGGAAGCGAGCATCATCTGCTTGCCGTCGGCCAGCGGGAAGCTGCGGTCGCTTTTCAGCAGCGGCGCATACACGTCGTAATACGCCAGATCCTTGACGCCCAGCATGCGCGCGCGCAGCTTGAAGTAGCGGTGCAGGGTGGGCAGGTTGGCGTTGGTTTGCGCGATCAGGGTCTGGTAGACAGCCGGCGGCAAGTTGTCGGCGTCGAGCGCGGCGCTTTGCGAATCGGCGTAATGGCGCACCTTCGCATACGCGGCATCCGTCTTCAGCTGGCCGTACAGGGTTTCGCCGAACGTGCGTTCATACTCTTTCCACTTGCCGAAGAAGGCGTCGAACACCAGCTTGCGGTCGGCGCGATTGTCATCGCCGCGGTATTTGGTGTACGCCGCCTGGTCCAGCCGCACTTGCGTGCCGTCCGACAGTGTCACGCTGGGCCACGGGATTTCCGCATTGGCCAAGGTGCGGTAGACGCTGGCGGCCGAGCTTGTTGCCAGGCCGAACTGCGCCACCAGCTGTTCGCCGGCCGCGTCGAGCGTGTGCGGCGCGCTGCGCAGCATGTTGCTCAATTGAAAGCGGTACAGCTGCAAGCCCTGGTCTTTGGCCAGCATGGCATCGATGCGCTTGGCGCCCAGGGCGAGGATTTCCGGCTGCAGAAAGGTGGTGGCCTGGGTGAAGTCGTTGCCCAGCAGGGCGGCGCGCTGGTTCAGCTGGTTGCCCTTGCTGTCGCCCGTATCCTGGTCGTAGTACTGCGCCGCATAGGTGGTGAGCGTGTTGACGCGCTTGCGCGCCTCCGCGACCAGCTCCAGGCAGCTTTTCAGGCGCGCGGGTGAGGCTTTCAGCTGCCCCTTGCAGCCAGCCAGTTGCCGCAGCTGGGCCGACAGCTTTTTCGCGTCGGCGTCGAAGGCGGCGTCGTTCTGATACAGCGCCGTCAGGTCCCAGCGGTCGGCCTGGCGGTCGGTGGGCGCGGGGGCAGGCGCAGGGGCGGCATAGGCGGTGGCGAGGCCGAGGGCCAGCAGGGAGAACAGCAGGGGGCGCTTGAGCGCGGATGGCGTCATGGTTCATTCCAGTGAGGTTGTCGGAAGAATGCGTGCTGACCGCCGGGCAGGAATGCGCGCGTGACACATCGCGTACCGGCAGAGCTGACTACGGTACCTCAAATGGAGGCAGGGGGAAAGAGGGCGGATGCCGCCACCTGGGCGGTGGCGGCGAAAACAACACGGGCTTACAACAGGACTTACAGCGCTTGCAGCGGGATCGTGCCGAAGGTGGTCGGCGTCGAGCATGGCTCTTCGTCAAACGCGATGTCACCCATGGGGTTGGCCAGGCCGTCCGCCTTCAAATCCTTGAAGCCGAACAGTTTCGGGTCCATCAGGTGCGATGGCGCCACGTTCGACAGCGCCGAGAAGATGCTTTCCACGCGGCCGGGGAATTTCTTGTCCCATTCGCGCATCAAGCCCTTGATCTGCTTGCGCTGCAGGTTTTCCTGCGAACCGCACAGGTCGCATGGGATGATGGGGAAGCCCTTGACTTCCGCATAGCGCTGCGTGTCTTCTTCTTTGACATACGCCATCGGGCGGATGACGATGTGCTTGCCGTCGTCCGATTGCAGCTTGGCCGGCATGGCTTTCAGTTTTCCACCGAAGAACATATTCAGGAAGAACGTTTCCAGGATGTCATCGCGGTGGTGGCCCAGGGCGATCTTGTTGGCGCCCAGCTCGTCGGCCACGCGGTACAGGATGCCGCGGCGCAGGCGCGAGCACAGCGAGCAAGTAGTCTTGCCTTCCGGGATCAGGCGCTTGACGATGCTGTAGGTATCCTGGTTTTCGATGTGGAAAGCCACGCCCAGTTCCGTCAGGTAGGCGGGCAGGATTTCCGGCGGAAAATTCGGCTGTTTCTGGTCCAGGTTGACGGCGACGATATCAAAATGAATCGGCGCGCGTTCGCGCAAGGTCATCAGGATGTCCAGCAGCGCGTAGCTATCCTTGCCGCCGGACAGGCACACCATCACCTTGTCGCCGTCTTCGATCATATTGAAGTCGCCGATGGCTTGCCCCACCAGGCGGCACAGGCGCTTATGCAGCTTGTTGTTTTCCAGGGCGATCTTTTCCGCCTTCTTGCGCGCCAGTTTCTGCGCTTCCACGTTGGCCGGGAATTCCACGGCCGTTGTCGTCGTTTCCAGCACGGCGGTGCTGCTCATGTTGTTCATGCTTCATCCTTGATCTTGAATACTTCCACGCCCACGCCTTCGCAGTCGGGATACACATCCGGTTTCATGCTCGACACGCGCGCGGCGCGCACGCGCGGGTGCGCCAGCATGGCTGCCAGCACGTCGTCGACCAGGCTTTCCTGCAGCTGCACGTGGCCTTGCGCCATGCGTTTGGCGATGGTTTCGCGCATGAAGTCGTAGTCGACCACTTCTTCCAGCTGGTCATCCTTGGGCGTCGACAGGGCCAGGGGAATGTACAGGTCGACGTTGATGAGGACGCGCTGCTCGCCCTTTTTCTCGAAGTCGTAGACGCCGATATTGATGAGGACTTCGTAATTGCGCAGGAACAGGCGGCGGCAATCGGCCAGGCGAGGGTGAGACAGGGCGGACGACATAGTTTTACCTTTTCGGGGATGCTGAAATGCTGGTTGTTTGGCAGGGCTGCTGATTATTTGGTCAAAAACATGACGTCGCGCGGCAAGCCGATCAAATGCTGGCCGCCATCGACCAGCAGGGTAGTCCCCGTCAGCGCGCGCGCGCCAGCCACGTAACAGACGCTGTCGGCCACATCCTCGGGCGTGCTGGAGCGTCCCAGCGGCGTGTTTTCATGTGCCTTGCTAAAGTTCGCTTCCGTCTGCTCGCCGGAGACCATGGTGATGCCGGGCGCAATGCCCACCACGCGCACTTTTGGCGCCAGCGCCTGGGCCAGCATGGTGGTCGCCGACAGCAGCGCCGCCTTGGACAGGGTGTACGACAAAAAATCAGGATTGAGATTGTACAGTTTTTGATCGAGCAAGTTGATGACCACCGCTTGTCCGCCTGCCGGGGTGGCCTGGTACAGCGCCTGCGCCAGCAGGATGGGCGCGGCCAGGTTGGCGTGCATATGGGCGTCGAGCGCGGCGACGGAAAAATCGCCCGCATTGTCGTATTCAAACAACGATGCGTTGTTGACCACGCAAGTGACCGGTCCCAGTGCCGCCTGTGCCTGCGGCAATAGCTGGCGCACGGCGTCTTCCTGTGCCAGGTCGCAGGGGAACGCTTGCGCGCGGCGGCCCAGCGCGACGATTTCCGCCACCAGGCTGAGTGCTTCGTCGCGCGAGTGGCGGTAGTGGACGGCGATATCCCAGCCGTCGCGCGCCAGGCCCAGCGCGATGGCGCGGCCGATGCGGCGCGCCGCGCCCGTGACGAGGGCGACGCGGGGGATGCTGTCGAATGGCGTTGTCGTTGCTTCTGTCATGTCTTTGCTATGGTTGAGGTATTCGGTGGATGCCACACTGGCGGCATGCGCCGCCGATTCGCTACAATGCGGGTATGTCTCTTCCCGCACCCGATAGCGACGCGCTGGCCGCGTCCCATGCCTTGCAGCACCAGATTGCCGCCGAAATCGCGCGCAATGACGGCGCCATTCCCTTTGCCCGCTTCATGGAGCTGGCGCTGTATGCGCCTGACCTCGGCTATTACAGCGGCGGCGCCGCCAAGCTGGGCAAAGATGGCGATTTTACAACCGCGCCCGAGATTTCGTCCCTGTTCGGCGCCACCCTGGCTCATGTGGCAGCCGCTATTATGGCGCAAACGGCCCCGCGCATCCTCGAATTCGGCGCCGGCACGGGCAAGCTGGCCTGCGACATCCTGACGGAAGCGGCCAGCGCCGGCATCCATGTGGAACAGTATGCGATCGTCGAATTGTCCGGCGAATTGCGCGCGCGCCAGGAGCTGGCGCTGGCCGCCTTCCCGCAAGTGGTGTGGTTCGACGGTTTCCCCGACAGCTTCGAGGGCGCCGTGTTCGGCAATGAAGTGCTGGACGCCATGCCCGTCAACCTGATCAGCAAGACACCCGCCGGCTGGTGCGAACTCGATGTCAGCATTGCCGATGGCCAGTTCGTGTTTGTCGAACGTCCGGCCGGTGCCGACGTGGCCGCGCAGATCGCCGCCCAGGTGCCCGAGGCCGATGCCTTGCCCGTCGGCTATGTCAGCGAAATCCACGGCGTCGCCTGCGGCTTCATGCGTTCGCTGGCGCGCATGCTGACCAATGGCAAGGGCGGCGCGGCCGTGCTGTTCGACTATGGCTTTCCGGCGCACGAGTATTACCTGGACTTGCGCGCCACGGGCACCCTGATGTGCCATTACCGCCACCATGCCCACGCGGAACCGTTTTATCTGCCCGGCTTGCAGGACATCACGGCCCACGTCGATTTTACGGCCATGGCGGTGGCGGCGCAGGATGCGGGCCTCGATGTGCTCGCGTACATGAACCAGGCGTCCTTCCTGCTGGGCGCCGGGCTCGGCGACTTGCTGCTGCGCACCGATCCTGAGCAGGTCAAAATGTACTTGCCGCAGGCCAGCGCCGTGCAAAAGCTGGTCTCGCCGGCCGAGATGGGGGAATTGTTCAAGGTGCTGGCGGTGGGGCACCGCGTGGAGTTACCGGAAGCCCTGTTGTCCGCTGACCGCAGTCATCGCCTGTAAGCGCGGCAATATCAAGGCAGGGCAGTGTCGCCCTGCAATTTCCTGTCCGCCGGTGGTTATTATCTTGTCATATCGTATATGATGACCGACACAGCACGGTTCCATCCTGCAAGAACCCGTCGCCGCGCACCGATTTCAAGATAGAACGATGGGAAAGATACATACACACTATGACAACCTGAAGGTGGCGCGCCTGGCGCCGCAGGAAGTCATACGTGCCGCGTACAAAGCCCTCAGCCAGAAATACCACCCGGACAAGAACCCCGGCGACGAAAAGGCCGCCCGCATCATGGCGATCCTCAACAGCGCCTACGGCACCTTGTCCGATCCGCAACGCCGCAGGGAACACGACGAGTGGATCGCTGCCGAGGAGTGGGAAATCGAATGGCTGGAAAGCACCCACCAGGAAGATGGCAAGAGCCGCGATGGCCGCGCGAAAGGCCATGCCCAGTCGCATGAGCACGCCTGGGCGCAGGATGTGCCGCCATCCAGGGGCAAGCCGCGACGCGGCCTTCAGCCCGTCTGGCGCAACTGGCGCTGGTGGCTGAGCCTGCTTGTCTGCCTGTTGCTGGGCTGGTTGGGCGCCTTGCTGATGCTCGATACTTCCCCGCCCGTGCCGGTCGCGCTGGCATCGGCCTGGAGCGGCCTGGCCCGCGATGGCGCCCAGCCGCATGCGCCAGCGGCCGGCGCCGCGCCGCCGTCATCGAAAGGCGAGGCCGTGGCAGTCGACAGCTGGGCGGTGGGCAAGCCATATGCACCCGAACCGCAGGAAGCGAAGACGCCAGAGATCCGCGTGCTGGCCGTTTCCCAGCTGAGCCTGAAGGCCATCCAGCCCGTCTGCGATGGCGCAGGCAAGGCCGAGTCCGCAGCGCTGGTGGCGCCGAATGGCGAGCCCTGGCCGACGCATTCCGGCTATGTCGATGGATTCCTGATCGGTAACAAGGGCGAGGAGTTGGCCGTCAGCATCGACAACAGCCACAATGCCGCGCCCGTGTTCGTCAAACTGTATGACACGGAGCGGCGCTCGAACGTGCGCTACCTGTACATCCTCGCGAACGACAAACTGCTGATGGAACAGCTCAGCGCTGGCAAGTATGAAGTGCGCTACCAGGCGGTCGGGCCGGGTCAGGACAATTGTGGCGGCGCCACGCGTGGCGGTGCATCGGCGCCGGCCGTTGGCGAAGATGGCGCGAAGAATCCTGTTGTAAGCGGCATCTAATCTGATTATGCTTGATATGCGTCAACGCAGCGTTCACATCGACCTTATCCATTAGGAGTATTCATGACCGACCTCACAGCCGATGCAGATGATAACTGGCTGCTCGACGAAGATGAGCCGGTGGCCAGTCCTGCCGGGCTGGCCGCGCCAGACCAGCGCCTGTGGCGTGTGCTGATCGTCGATGATGACGTCGATGTGCATGCGGTCACGCGGCTGGCGCTGCGCAATGTCAGTTTCAAGGGCCGCGAACTGGAACTGTTTTCCGCCTACAGCGGCCGCGAAGGGTACGAGATCCTGCGCGACACGCCCGATATCGCGCTGGTGCTGCTCGACGTGGTGATGGAAACGGATGATGCCGGCCTGATCCTCGCCAAGCGCATCCGCGCCGACCTGAACAACTCCATCGTGCGCGTCGTGCTGCGCACGGGCCAGCCGGGCCAGGCGCCCGAGCAGCGCGTCATCATCGAATACGACATCAACGATTACAAGGCCAAGACGGAACTGACGACGCAGAAGCTGTTTACCACCGTCATCTCGGCTTTGCGTGCCTACGAGAGCCTGATGATGCTCGAGCGCAGCCGCATTGGCCTGGGCAAGATCCTCGCCGGCGCCACCAATCTGTACCAGATCCATTCGCTGCGCGAATTCGCTTCCGGCGTGCTCAACCAGGTCAGCGCCATCCTCGACGTGGGTGCCGACGGCGTGCTGTGCCTGATGCAGGGCGGCGCCGGGCGGCCTGAGGTGGTCGCCGCCACGGGCACCTATGCCATGCTGGCCGAGTCGGAAGCCATGCCGGCCGAGCATGCGCTCACCGCCACCATCGCCAAGGCATTTGCGGAAAAGCGCAGCCAGTTCGAGCATCCGGCCAATGTGCTGTTCATCCATACGGAAGGCAACCGCGAGCTGGCCATCTCCGTCACGCCGCCCTGGCCGCTGGCGCAGATCCAGCGTGACTTGCTGGAAGTGTTTTGCCAGCGCATCGCCGCCGCCTTCGACAACCTGTACATGTTCGGCCAGCTGCGCAAGGCGCAGGAAGCGACCGTGGTGGCGCTGGCCGACCTGGCCGAGTTCCGCGACAGCGACACGGGCGGCCATGTGCGGCGGGTGCAGCAATTGTCCGACGCCATCGCCCGCCGCATGCAGCAGTACGGCGTGTATCCGGATGAGCTGACGCCGCAGCTGCTCGACATGATCGGCCTGGCCAGCATCCTGCACGACGTGGGCAAGGTGGCCACGCCGGACGCCGTGCTGTTGAAACCGGGCAAGCATACGGACCAGGAGCGCGTACAGATGCAGCTGCACGCCAGCGTCGGGCGCACCATCCTCGAGCGGGCCGCCAACATGGTCGACGGCGTCAGCTACCTCACGTATGGCGCGCAGATCGCCGGCGGCCACCACGAGCATTTCAATGGCGCCGGCTATCCGAACGGCCTCGTGGGGCGCGATATTCCCGTGGCCGCGCGCATCGTTGCCGTGGTCGACGTCTTCGATGCCTTGCTGCACGAGCGGCCCTACAAGGAGCCATGGCCGTATCCGCAGGTGCGCGAATACATCGAACAGCGCAGCGGCAGCCAGTTCGATCCGGAAGTGGTGACGGCGCTGCTGGACCTGATCGATCACGAGCCGCAACTGTGGCATCCGGAGCGCGCCACCGCCTGAGTTGCAACTTCGTTGGCGTTTTTCGGCACGGCCCCATTCCCTTGCGCGCGGCGCCGTCATATACTCGGCTGCCTCATGCCGGCTGGCGCCACGCACCAGTGTGGCGCGCCGCGGAGTTTTCGGACATTACGACATGAAAGAACTCAAGGGCCTCAGCGCACTGATCATCGAGCCGCATCCAGGCATGCGCGCCAGCCTGCACAATATGCTCAACCTGTGCGGCCTGGCGAAGATCGATGACGCGGCCAGCTCGGGCCAGGCGATCCGCATGCTGGGCAGCAAATCGTATGATTTGATCCTGTGCGAATACGACCTCGACGGCGGGCAGGATGGCCAGCAGATGCTGGAAGACTTGCGCCATCACAAATTGATGCATGCGTCGACCATGTTCTTCATGGTCACGGGCGAAGGCAGCTTTGCCAAGGTAGTCAGCGCCGTCGAGCTGCTGCCCACCGATTACATCCTCAAGCCCTTTACCGCTGAGAACATGCTTGAGCGCATAGCCCGCGCGCTGGACAAGCGCAATGCCTTCGTGCCCGTGTATGAACTGATTGACGTGGGCAATGAGCGCGCGGCGATTGCCGCCTGCGCCGAGGGCGCCAGCCTGTATCCCCGCTACGCCACCGATTTCCTGCGCCTGCGCGCGGAATTGCATTTGCTGCTGGGCGAGGCGGCCGACGCCGAGCCGATCTACGCAGCCCTGTACCAAGCCAAGTCCATCGGCTGGGCGCGCCTGGGGCAGGCCAAGACGCAATTTTTGCTGGGCGAGTACGCAGCGGCACAGGGCACCTTGGAAGGCTTATTGGAAAACAATAAGCGTTTTCTCGACGCGTATGACTGGCTGGCGCGCACGCACTTGGCGCAAGGCAAGCCGGAACTGGCGCAGGCGGCCCTGAGCGAGGCGGTGGCCCTGTCGCCGCATGCCGTGCGCCGCTTGCGCCGGCTGGGCGAGGCGGCCCTGGCGGCCGACGATATCGAGATGGCGGAAAAAGCCCTGAAGCTGGTGGTCAGCAAGGCCAAGTATTCGGAGTTCCGTGACCCGGAAGACCATGTGCGCCTGGTGCAGACCCTGGTGCGCAAGGGCGACCCGCTACAGGTGGGCGCCGTGATCCGCGACCTCGACAAGTCGATGGGAGGGCAAAAGAATGCGGAACTGTGCAGCGCCCTGTGCAGCGCCATGCTGCATGCGCATACGGGCAACGCCGAACGCCTGCAGCAATCGCTCGACGCCGCCCTGGCCGCCAACCGGCATAGCGTGGGCAGCTCGAATACGCTGAAAACGGAGCTGGCGCGCCATTGCCTGGCGCACGGGCGCGAAGACGGCGCTGCCGAGGTGATGCGTGAAGTCATGCGCAATGCGCCCGACAGTGCGGCCATGACGCGCGCCATGGCCGTGTTCGAGCTGGCGGGGCGCGAGGAGCTGGCCAAGGCGCTGGCGCGGCAAAGCCGCCAGGAAGTGGCCGATATGGTGGCCGCGGGCGCCGCCAGGGCCGGAGAAGGCGATTTCCGCGGCGCCGTCAATCTGATGGGCGAAGCCGTCACGCGTCTGCCCGACAATCCGCAAGTGGTGTTCAACGCGGCCGTGGCCGTGCTGAAATGCCTGGAACACGAGGGCTGGGACGAGCGCATGGGGCAACAGGCGCTGATTTTTATTGCCGGCGTGCGCCGCCTGGACCCGCGCAACCCCAAATTGCCCGTGCTTTCCGGCCTGCACCAGCAGTTGCTGCGCAAATACAAGCCCCATGGCAACTCCTGGATGCATCCGCCTGACGCCCGGTGAAGGGGGAAATACGGGGGCGAATGACGGAAAAATGCGGCTTGCAGCCGAGGAAGATAAAAAAATGCGAAAAAAAGTCGACTTTTTCACGCCAACCCTTGCACATTCTCAAATCGGGAGCTTATAATCACGCCCCGAAGCAGCCAACTTCTTCTTTATACGCAAATGCAGCAGTCAGGCATCAGTAAATAAGGTTGACAGTTGTGAGTAGATGCTTCATACTCTGCGGTTCCCGCGGAGGGGTGGCCGAGTGGTTAAAGGCGACAGACTGTAAATCTGTTCTCTATGAGTACGCTGGTTCGAATCCAGCCCCCTCCACCAAGTTTTTGCAAGGAAAACTGGGTAGTAGCAAGTAAGTGAAGATAAGTGAACGATACCTCGCGGGTGTAGCTCAATGGTAGAGCAGAAGCCTTCCAAGCTTACGACGAGGGTTCGATTCCCTTCACCCGCTCCAGTTTCCGTTCAGATGCTTGATGCATCGCATGCAACAAATTACAGCCCTTGTAGCTCAGTGGTAGAGCACTCCCTTGGTAAGGGAGAGGCCACGTGTTCGATCCACGTCAAGGGCACCAGAATTCGCAGCAGGCAGCACAGAAGCAATTCAAACCAGACCGTCGGGCGTGTGCCTGAGCAATCTAATCAAATCATTAGGAGTTCAAAATGGCAAAAGGTAAATTCGAACGGACCAAGCCGCACGTCAACGTCGGCACCATCGGC
>NZ_LT607484.1:464895-469628 GCF_900095235.1 Janthinobacterium sp. UMAB-60 | reverse complement strand
GCTGGGCGACATGCAAAGCGGCACGGTGAACGCGGGCGGCACGCTGGACGCCAGCGCGCCTGGCGGTGGTAACGGCGGCTTTGTCGAGACATCCGCTGCGCACGTCAAACTCGATGACGCGTTGAAGGTCACGACGGCATCCAGCCACGGCCTGACCGGCACCTGGCTGATCGACCCGACCGACTACACCATCGCGGCGTCCGGCGGCGACCAGACCGGCGCGTTTTATACGAATGCGCTCAAGAGCACCAGTGTCCAGATTCAGAGCGTCTCGGGCGGCAGCGGCACGCTGGGCGACATCAACGTCAACGACACGATTTCATGGTCGGCCAACCAGCTGAAGATGACGGCGCAAAACAATATCAACGTCAACCAGCCGCTGCGCGGTTCCGGCACGGCCAGCCTGGCGCTGGAATATGGCCAGGCTAACGTTGCATCCGGCAACACGAGCAAGTACAACGTCAAGGCCGAGATCGATCTGCCATCGGGGCTGAACTTCAGCACCAAGCTGGGCAGCGACGGCACGGCGACGGCCTACACGGTGATCAACAGCCTGGGCGCGGCCACCAGCACCAGCGGCACCGATTTGCAGGGCCTGAAAAATGCGCTGAGCGGCAACTTCGTGCTGGGTGCAAATATCGACGCCAGCGGCACGTCGAGCACGGCGGTTTGGGGCGCCAACGGCTTCACGCCGATCGGCACCACCGCCACGCCATTCACCGGTCAGTTCGACGGCTTGGGCCATGTCGTGACCGGCTTGACCAGTTCCACCACCGCCTCGGCGGGCCTGGCGGGCCTGTTCGGCTCCAATAGCGGCAGCCTGCGCAATATCGGGCTGGTCGCGCCTGTCATCAGCGCCAATATCGTCGCAGCACAAGGCAATATTGCCGGACTGGCCGGTATCAACAGTGGCACCATCAGCAATGCGTATGTCAGCGGTGGTTCGGTGACGGTCACGACCGGCGCCATCGGCGCCGGCCTCGTCGGACTCAACAGTGGCACAATCAGTGACAGCTACAACAGCAGCAAGGTCAGCGTCGTGGGGAACTATGACTTCTGGCTGGGGGGGCTGGTTGGCAATACCACCAAAACCAGCAGCATTACCAACAGCTATAATGCTGGTGATGTGGTGGGCGCGTACACTGCGGGCGGCCTGACTGGCAACAATCTGGGTATTATCAGCAATAGTTTTAATAGCGGCAATGTGTCAGGAACCAGCAATACAGGGGGGCTAACATCCTATAATCGCGCTACCGGCGTCATCACCAACAGTTTCAATACCGGCACCGTGACGGGCAAAAGCCTGACCGGCGGTCTGGTCGGCTCCAATGTCGCATCCAGCCAGATCATCAATAGCTATTCGACCGGCGCGGTGAGCAGCGTTGGCCTGGTCGCCACCGGCATCGGTGGCTTGGTTGGAGGAAACTCAGGCATTATCAAAAACAGTTACGCGACCGGCACGGTAACGGGCGTCACGGCCGTGGGCGGCGTGGTTGGCACCAACACCAGTGCGGGCTCGATCGTGAATGTGTATTCGTCTGGCGCGGTGAGCCTGCTTCCAGGCGGTTCCGGAGTCCTGGGCGGCGTACTCGGCAGTATCGCTGCCGGCACCAGTCCCGTGATCACTGGCGGGTATTACAACACGACCGTGAACTCTGGCATAGCAGGTGTCGGCAATAACGGCGGCCCCAGCACTCCCTCGCTCACTGGCCTGACATCGACGCAAATGCAAACAGCATCGAATTTCAGCGCCTTTACTTTCACGACCACGACCGGTGCAACGGGCAATAACTGGGTCATGGTCAATACCGACGGCTCGCTCAACGGCGCAGGCAACGCGACAGGCGCCACCGGGCCGATGCTGGCGGCCGAGTACAGCAGCAATATCTACTCGTCGCACCAGTTGCAATTGATGGCAATGAACCTGGCTGGCAACTACACGCTGAAGCAGGATATCAATACCGCCGGTACCGGTACCGCCGGCGATGTGTGGAACGGCGCGACCTTCGTTCCGGTCGGCACGGGAGCAAGCAGCCCGTTCAGCGGCAGCCTCGACGGCGCCGGCCATACCATTTCGGGCCTGGTGGTGAATCGCCCGAGCACCGACTTTTCCGGCCTGTTCGGCTATATTTCCAACGGGGCATCCGTGCGCAATGTCGGCCTGGAAGGGGGCAGCATTACGGGCAGGGATTACACGGGCGCCCTGGTGGGCGCCAATCAGGGAGGCACGGTCAGCGGCAACTTCAGCACGGTCAACGTGACGGGCAACAACTTTGTCGGCGGCCTGGTCGGCAATAGTACGGGCACTATCAACAATAACTATGCGTCCGGAGCGGTCACCGGCATCGATGGCGTGGGTGGCCTGCTCGGCAGCAATGTTGGCTCGGTGATCAATAATTATTCTACTGGCCAGGTGACCGGCAGCACCAATACCGGTGGTTTGCTGGGCTATAACTTCGGCTCGGGCAGCAGCAATTTCTGGGATGCCACCACCAGTGGCATCGCGACGAGCGCGACCGGTACCGGTTTGTCCACCGCGCAAATGAAATTGCTGTCCACCTACAGTGCGCCGGGTTGGAACCTGGCCAGCACGTGGATCGTCTACGACACGAATACCTACCCCTTGCTGCGCGCCTTCATGACGCCGCTGCAGGTGACGTTTGCCTCGAACGCCAGCAAGACCTATGACGGCACCAATAGCTGGGCGGCGCCGGGCTACACGTATTCAAACCCGAACGTCTCGCTGTCCGGTACCCTGAATTACGGCGCGGCGGGCAGCGCCGTCAATGCCGGCACCTACGCCATCACGGCCGGCGGCCTGTATTCAGGCCAGCATGGTTACGCCATCAGTTCCAACCCCACCACCCTGACCATCGACAAGCGCGCCGCGACCCTGAGCGGCGCGACGGTGGTCAGCCGCGACTATGACGGCACCACGGCCGCCACGCTGTCCGGCGGCTCGCTGTCCGGCGTGCTGTTGCAGGACAGCGGCAACCTCACGTTCAACACGGGCGCCTTCGACACCAAGGACGCAGGTACCGGCAAGGCCGTCACGGCGATCACCACCGGCAGCGCCGGCGGCAACTATATTGTCACGGCGAACGGGCTGACCGGCACCATCACGCCGAAAGCGCTGACCTTGTCGGGCCTGGCCGCCACCACCCGGCAATATGACGGCGGCACCACCGCCACCCTGACCGGCGGCTCCCTGACTGGCCTGATCGGCGGCGAAACGTTGAGCCTGGGTACCTCGGCCGGTGCGTATGCCGACAACAACGCCGGCGCCGGCAAGGTGGTGAGGGTGACGGTCGGCGCGCTGCTTGACGGCAGCGGCCTGGCCAGCAACTATACGGTGACCGCGCCGACCAACGTTACCGGCACCATCACGGCCAAGACGCTGACCTGGACTAACCTGGCGGTGGACAACAAAGAGTACGATGGCAACGCGACGGCCGCCATCAACAAGGGCAGCATCACCGGCCTGGTTAGCGGCGAAACGCTGGCGGCAGGCCCTACCGCCGCGTTTGCCGACAAGAACGCCGGCAATGGCAAGACGGTCACCGTCCACACCACCCTGGGCAATGGCGGCGGCGGCCTGGCGTCCAACTACACGCTGGCCGATACTTCAGTGACGGCCAATATCACCAAAGCCACCATTTCCGCGGTCACCAGTATCGTGGTCGGCAGCAAGGTCTACGACGGTGGCCTGAACGCCATCGTCAATGCGGCCGGCGCCACGTTTGCCGGCATGGTCAATGGCGACAGCTTGAGCGTCAGCGCGACCTCGGCCAACTTCATCGACAAGAATGTCGGCAGCGGCAAGGTTGTCAATGCCGGCGGCCTGGCCCTGGGCGGCACGGACGCCGGCAACTACAACCTGACGGCTGCCACGGGCACGGGCACGGGCAGCATCAGCCAGGCGCAAATTGCCAGCGTCAGCGGCATCGCGGCCGCCGGCAAGACCTATGACGGCACGGACGCGGCCATCTTGAACGCCGGCGCCACCTACAACGGCATGTTCGGCGGCGACAGCCTGACGTTTACCGCCACCAAGGCCGCGTTCAGCGACAAGAACGCCGGCACCGGTAAAACGGTCAACGTCAGCGGCATCGCACTCGGTGGCGCGGATGCGGGCAATTACACCCTGGCCAGCAACACGGCCACCGGCACGGGCGATATCGCCAAGGCGACCATCACCGGCGTGACCGGCATCACGGCCGCCGGCAAGACGTATGACGGCACGGACGCGGCCATCTTGAACGCCGGCGCCACCTTCAATGGCCTGCTGGGCAGTGACAGTCTGTCTTTCACCGCCACCAAGGCCGCGTTCAGCGACAAGAACGCCGGCACCGGTAAAACGGTCAACGTCAGCGGCATCGCACTCGGTGGCGCGGATGCGGGCAATTACACCCTGGCCAGCAACACGGCCACCGGCACGGGCGATATCGCCAAGGCGACCATCACGGGCGTGACCGGTATCGCGGCCGCCGGCAAGACGTATGACGCCACGGAGACGGCCACCGTCAGCAACGCCGGCGCCACGTTTGCCGGCATGGTCAATGGCGACAGCTTGAGCGTCAGCGCGACCTCGGCCAACTTCATCGACAAGAATGTCGGCAGCGGCAAGGTTGTCAATGCCGGCGGCCTGGCCCTGGGCGGCACGGACGCCGGCAACTACAACCTGACGGCTGCCACGGGCACGGGCACGGGCAGCATCAGCCAGGCGCAAATTG
>NZ_LT607484.1:463616-464754 GCF_900095235.1 Janthinobacterium sp. UMAB-60 | reverse complement strand
GGATGCGGGCAATTACACCCTGGCCAGCAACACGGCCACCGGCACGGGCGCCATCACGCCGAAAGCACTGACGGTGACGGGTGTTGCGGCCGGCAACAAGGTCTATGACGGCACGCTTGTGGCGAGCGTGACGGGCGGCACCTTGAATGGCCTGGTCAGCGGTGAAACCTTGTCGCTGTCCGGTTTGACGGGTACATTTGCCACTCAAAATGCGGCCAGCAACATTGCCGTGACGGCCAGTGGCGCGCAATTGGCCGATGGCATTGGCCTGGCCAGCAACTACACGGTCAGCAATCCGGTCGGCTTGCAGGCCAATATCACGCCGAAGGAACTGACCATCGGTGGCATTGCCGCGGGCAACAAGGTCTACGACGGCACGCGGGTGGCCAGCCTGACGGGTGGCGCCTTGCAGGGCCTGGTAGGTGATGAAACCCTGGTATTGTCAGGCACCACGGGCGTGTTTGGCGACAAGAACGCGGGCAGCAACAAAACGGTCACCGTCAGCGGCGCCAGTCTGGCTGATGCCAGCGGCCTGGCCAGCAACTACACGGTCAGCAACCCGACCGGCTTGACGGCCAGCATCACGGCCAAGGCATTGACGGTGACCGGCCAACTGGCCGGTAATAAAGTCTACGACGGCAATGCACAAGCCAGCCTGTCCGGCGGTGTGTTGAGCGGCCTGGTGGGCAGCGAAACGCTGGGCATTGCGGGTCAAACTGCCGTGTTCAGCGACAAGAACGCGGCCACCGCCAAGGCGGTGACGGTGACGGGTACAACGCTGGTCGATACGGCCAGCGGCCTGGCTAGCAACTATACGGTCGGCAATCCGACGGGCTTAACGGCCAGCATCACGGCCAAGGCCTTGACGTTAACGGGCCAGTTGGCGGACAACAAGGTCTATGACGGCAATGCACAAGCCAGCCTGTCCGGCGGTGCCTTGAGCGGCCTGGTGGGCAGCGAAACCCTGGGCTTTGGTGGCCAGAGCGCCGTGTTCAGCGACAAGAACGCGGCCACTGCCAAGGCGGTGACGGTGACGGGTACAACGCTGGTCGATACGGCCAGCGGCCTGGCCAGCAACTACACGGTCAGCAACCCGACCGGCCTCACGGCCAGCATCACAGCCAAGGCCTTGACGGTG
>NZ_LT607484.1:462071-463586 GCF_900095235.1 Janthinobacterium sp. UMAB-60 | reverse complement strand
ACGCTGGTCGATACGGCCAGCGGCCTGGCCAGCAACTATACGGTCAGCAATCCGACCGGCCTGACGGCCAGCATCACGGCCAAGGCCTTGACGTTAACGGGCCAGTTGGCGGACAACAAGGTCTATGACGGCAATGCACAAGCCAGCCTGTCCGGCGGTGCCTTGAGCGGCCTGGTGGGCAGCGAAACCCTGGGCTTTGGTGGCCAGAGCGCCGTGTTCAGCGACAAGAACGCGGCCACTGCCAAGGCGGTGACGGTGACGGGTACAACGCTGGTCGATACGGCCAGCGGCCTGGCCAGCAACTACACGGTCAGCAACCCGACCGGCCTGACGGCCAGCATCACGGCCAAGGCCTTGACGGTGACGGGCCAGTTGGCTGGCAGTAAAGTCTACGATGGCAATGCACAAGCCAGCCTGTCCGGTGGTACCTTGAGCGGCCTGGTGGGCAGCGAAACGCTGGGCATTGCGGGTCAGACTGCCGTGTTCAGCGACAAGAACGCGGCCAATGGTAAAGCTGTGACGGTGACGGGCACGACCCTGGTCGACACGGCCAGCGGTCTTGCCAGCAACTATACGGTCAGCAACCCGACCGGCTTGACGGCCAGCATCACGCCGAAAACCCTGACGGTGGCTGGCCAGCTGGCCGGCAACAAAGTCTATGATGGCAATACGGTGGCGCAATTGTCCGGTGGCGTGCTGGCGGGCCTGGTGGGCAGCGAAACGCTGGGCCTTGGTGGCCAGACGGCAGTGTTCAGCGACAAGAACGCGGCCACCGCCAAGGCGGTGACGGTGACGGGTACGACCCTGGTCGATACCAGTACCGGCCTGGCCAGCAACTACACGGTCAGCAACCCGACCGGCTTGACGGCCAGCATTACGCCGGCCAGCCTGCTGGTGCGCGCCACGGGCGCAGTGCCGCGCGTGTATGACACCAGCACCAACGCCAGCGTGACCCTGTCGGACAATCGTATCGCCGGCGACGTGCTGAGCATCAGCAACAGCGGCGCCAGCTTTGCCGACAAGAACGCCGGCGCCAACAAAACGGTGACGGTGAACGGCATTGCGCTCAGCGGTACAGACGCCGGCAATTACACGGTCAACGCCACGGCAACCACCACGGCCAGCATCACGCAGGCGGCTCTGGAGGTGAAGGTGGGCAATGCCGAGAAAGACCAGGGCTTTGTCAATCCGGCCTTCACGGCCAGCTACACGGGCTTGCTGGGCAACGACACGCTGGCGAACGAGGTCGGCGGCAATCTGGTGTTCAGCACGCCGGCCAGCATCGCTACGCCATCGGGCCGCTATCTGGTGTCGGCTGCCGGCCAGACATCGACCAACTATGCGTTGACCTACACGCCGGGTGTGCTGACCGTCAAGCCGACCGAAGCGCTGCAAAGCGCGGTGGCCAGCGTGATCGCGGCGGTCAATGTGGCGCCATCGCAGGGCAATATGGTGCAGGCCGAAGTGGTGGCGAAAGGCGAAACCGTGACCAGCAAGGAGGACGCGGTGCAGGTG
>NZ_LT607484.1:425347-462041 GCF_900095235.1 Janthinobacterium sp. UMAB-60 | reverse complement strand
ACGCTGGTCGATACGGCCAGCGGCCTGGCCAGCAACTATACGGTCAGCAACCCGACCGGTCTGACGGCCAGCATCACGCCGAAAACCCTGACGGTGGCCGGCCAGCTGGCCGGCAACAAGATCTACGACGGCAATACGGCGGCGCAATTGTCCGGTGGCGTGCTGGCGGGCCTGGTGGCGGGCGAAAGCCTGGGCTTGGGTGGCCAGACGGCGACGTTTGACGACAAGAACGCGGCCACCGCCAAGGCGGTGACGGTGACAGGTACGACCCTGGTCGATACCAGTACCGGCCTGGCCAGCAACTACACGGTCAGCAACCCGACCGGTTTGACGGCCAGCATTACGCCGGCCAGCCTGCTGGTGCGCGCCACGGGTGCAGTGCCGCGCGTGTATGACACCAGCACCAACGCCAGCGTGACCCTGGCGGACAACCGTATCGCCGGCGACGTGCTGAGCATCAGCAACAGCGGCGCCAGCTTTGCCGACAAGAACGCCGGCGCCAACAAAACGGTGACGGTGAACGGCATTGCGCTCAGCGGTACGGACGCCGGCAACTACACGGTCAACGCCACGGCGACCACCACGGCCAGCATCACGCAGGCGGCCCTGGGGGTGAAGGTGGGCAATACCGAGAAAGACCAGGGCTTTGTCAATCCGGCCTTCACTGCCAGCTACACGGGCTTGCTGGGCAACGACACGCTGGCGAACGAGGTCGGCGGCAATCTGGTGTTCAGCACGCCAGCCAGCATCGCTACGCCATCGGGCAGCTATCTGGTGTCGGCGGCCGGCCAGACGTCGACCAACTATGCGTTGACCTACACGCCGGGCGTGCTGACCGTCAAGCCGACCGAAGCACTGCAAAGCGCGGTGGCGAGTGTGATCGCGGCGGTCAATGTAGCGCCATCGCAGGGCAATATGGTGCAGGCCGAAGTGGCGGCGAAAGGCGAAACCGTGACCAGCAAGGAAGACGCGGTGCAGGTGGCGCTGGAGAGCCGTCAGCCGCAGCAGGGCAGCACGCCGGTGGTGCTGACGACGGCATCGGTGAACAGCAATGTCTTGCCGGGCTTGCGCCTGAGTGTGGTCGATACGGGCCTGCGACTGCCTGTGGCGGCTGGCAACAGCAGCATCGAAAGCCAGTAAGCGTGCATTAACCGGGCTTGCCAGTGGAAGTGCCGCTTCGTGACGTACGCGAAGCGGCATTTTTTTTGCCGCCATGCCATCTGCTGGCAACCTATCATCAGCCTGCCGCTTTCGACGCCAGTCGTGGCCGATGACGGCTACGTGCTGGAAAACGGCATCATTTCCATGCGCGGCCCGGCCGAGCGTCTGAAGCTGGCGGCGGCCAATTTGCTGCGCCAGCAGCAGCTGCAAGGGCAATCGTATGTGGATGAGGCGGGCCGCAGCGACAGCGTGACGCGCCTGGACGGCAGCGCGTCGCTGCGCCTGATGCTCGAACGCAGTCTTTAGTGTTGCGTCGGCTTTTCCTGCTGCACCAGGATGAACGGGCTGACGACGACGGCCCACAGGGCCGCATCGGCCGCCTGCCAGTCCAGCGCCTGCTGGTCCGACACCTTGGCCACTTTGCCATCGACCATCCATTGCGTGATGGTGGACTTGTCGTCGTGCGAGATGCGCACGGCCACTTCGATCAGGTCCAGCTCATTGGCGACCCAGACGACGTTGCCCTGGGCGAAGTGTTTTTCCAGTTCGCTCCAGGCCAGGCGGGCCGTTTCGCTGTTCACTTTGAGGCGCAGTTCGGTGTCTTTTTCAGGATTGGTTTGCATGCGAGTATCAATGTTCGGTGAGTCGGGTGCCGTTGCGCGCGGCTGGCTTGCCTTACAGGGCTTCCACGCGCGGCGTCGGCGTACCCCGCCATGTTAACCGATAGGCGGCGCCTTTGCGAACATTGCCCACCAGGGCAGGGCGGAAGCAGGCCAGATTGGTGCCGCTGGCGTGCCGCACGCTGGGGAAGATCACGCCCATGGAGCCGGCGTCGAGCAGGATGGCGGCCAGGTCTTGCGAGGCGATGTAGCTGGCCGGGTCCAGGCAAGCCTGATAGCGCTGCTGGCCGCGCAGGTCGTGGAAGCTGGCGGAAAAATCGGCCAGCAGCGACTGGTAGCTGACGCTGTCGTCGAAATAGTCGATTTCCTGGTATTCCACGGTTTTATGGAAAATGATCTCGGCCAGCGCCGTTTTCATGTCGAAGGCGCAATACCAGGCGCCCCGCTCGCCATCGTTGAAACGCGCCCCTTCCGGGCGGGCATACGTGTAGGCGGCGTTGATGATGCGAAAGTTCGGCACGCCAAAAACCAGCTCGTCCACGCCAATTCCTGGCGCGCCGCCGTACTCGGCCACCAGGCGCGCGTTGGTGGCGTTATCGAGTTCGAACAGTTCGCGCAGGTGCGCGTCGTCTTCGGCCAATGGCGCCAGCACGGAGTCTTCCATGTCGGCGAAGCGCGAGGGAATCAGGCGGCAGGTGTCGATCTGGCGCAGGGCGGCCAGCGGCGGCAGGGATGCCAGGTGCGGCAGCACGATTACAGCCCTCCGCGGCGCGCGTCGAGCAGCTTGCGCACCGTCTGCATGGCCAGCAAGCCGCCGGCCAGCATTTGCGACAGGGGCGTGCGGCCGCCGAACACGGGATTTTTGTTGGGCAAGCTCACCCAGTCGTCGGCCAGCTTGTCGCCGTACAGGATGTGCAAGGCCTTGTAGATGCCCAGCAAATACGAAATGCGCGTGATGCGGTCCACTTCCAGCACGCGGTCCGGGTGCTTTTTCCACTCGTACCAGGCGCTGCTGGACAGGCCGCCCAGCAGTTCGCGCGCATCGTCGTCGCGCAGTTTCCAGGCGGCGGCCAGCTTGAAGAAGCCTTTCAGGGCCGCCTGCGACAATCGCTCGCGCTCGGCCTTGGCATTCAGGTCGACGAGCACGGCCGGCTCGAAGCGGCTCTTGGGGTAGGCGTAGGCGAGATTCATGGCATTCCTTCAATAAAACTCTGTATATGGACTATTTATACTCCGTTTCAGGATTCGTTGCAAGGTGCGTGCGCATGAAAAAGGGGCGCACCAGGACAGGTGTCCCGGTGCGCCCCATTGGCGGGCCGCGCTGGCTTATCTTGCCGTGATGGTGACAGGCACGTTCAGTTGTGCCGTCAAGCCGTTATTGTCCAGCGCCACCACCTTCAGCGTATAGCTGCCGGTCACCGGTTGCGGCCAGTAGGCCGTGATGGTCAGGCCGCTCATGGAAAACTGCATGCCCAGCGGCGCGCCGTCGATCGAGATCCGCAGCGAGGTCGCACCTGGCGCCGTCAGCACGATGCTGCCGCTCATGGCCTTGCCCGCCACGCCCGTCATGGCGGCGGCGCTGATCGTCGGACCGGCGGCGGCGATTTTCACCGTGGCCACGGCCTGGCCCGTCAAGAGCGTTTTCGTATCCTTGGCGATGACGGTCACGCTGTAGCTGCCCAGCACGGGGCTGGCCCAGCTGACGACGCCGGCCGCATTGATGCTCATGCCGGACGGCGCGCCCGACAGGCTGTAGGTGACGGGGTTGGGCGCCACCGTCGTGGCCGTGAACGCCAGGGCCACGCCGGGCTTGCCGCTGACGCCGGCGACGGTGACCACGGGCGGCAGCGGGGCGGCGATGGCCACCGTGTAGATGCCTTTGCCGCTCAAGCCGGTCTTGCTGTCCTTGGCCGTGACGGTGACGGCATAGGTGCCCGCCAGCGGCGTCGCCCAGCTCACCAGGCCCGCGCTGCTGATGCTCATGCCGGCCGGCGCGCCGGCGAGCGTATAGCTGACGGGGTTCGGCGCGGTGACGCTGACAGTGAAGGCCAGCGCCGTGCCGACCTTGCCCGTGACGGCGCCGGCGGCGACGACAGGCGCCGGTTGCGGCGCGATGACGATGTTGTACACGCCCTGGCCACTGAGACCACTGACGGTATCTTTAGCCACCATGGTCACGGCATACGTGCCGGCCACGGGGGCGGTCCAGCTGACCACGCCTGTGGCGGCGATGCTCATGCCGGCCGGCGCGCCCAGCATGGTGTAGCTGAGGGCATTGGCGGCGCTGGCCGATACCGTGAACGACAGCGACGTGCCGACCATGCCGCTGATGCTGGCCCCGGTCACCACGGGGGCGGTTGGGGCGATCTGCGTGCCCGACAGGCTGGCCAGCAGGCTTTTCACGTTGGGCGTGCCCAGGCCGCCCAGCGGGTCATAGCCGACCCTGGCCGTGCACACGCCGCAGCTGCCGTTGCTGCCGCGCGTGATGTCGGCGAAGCTGCTGGCAAAGGTGCCGGGGACGGTGGCGATCTGGCCGTACAGTATGCTGTGCGGCAAGCCGAGCGCCGCCTTCGCTTGCAGCGCACGGCTGGCATTGGCGATGGCGACCAGGCCGGCCCACTGTGGCGTGGACAGGCTGGTGCCGCCGATGCTGAGCCAGCTGGCGGTGCTGCTGCCCTGTGCCATCACGGCCGTGTATTGGCCGGTGGCAGGGTCGGCATTGAAGGCCACATCGGCCACGTTGCGCCGCAGCAGATTGGTCAGGCCGGGCACGTTGGCCGTCTGGTAGGTGGGCAGTGCCGTGTAGGCGCTGATGCCGCCGCCCGTACCGGACCAGGCCGCTTCGCTGCGCACGCCGCTGCCGCTGTAGCTGAGCGTGGTGCCGCCCACGGCCAGCACGTTCGGTGACACGGACGGCCAGGACACGCCGCTGCCCGAGTCGCCCGTGGCGGCCAGGTAGCTCATGTTCTTGCCCGTGAAGGCGCTGTCGACGGAAGCCGTCCAGCTGCCTTCGGCGGCGCCAAAGCTCATCGACACGACGCCAGGTCCCATCAGATTGGCCAGGCGCACGGCGCCCAGCAGGTTGTTGATGGACGCGTCGGGCGCCTCGATCAGCACGATGCGCGCCAGCGGCGCCGTGGCATGCGCCCACTGCACGTCGAGCGCGATTTCCATGGCCCAGCCCGAGTTATAGGCGGGCGCGGTGGCCGTCATCGTGCTCGATGGCGTGTTGTAGACAACAGAAAATTCACAGCCGCTGGCCGGGGCGGGCGGCAAGGGCAGGGTGGCATTCGTGGCGATGGCCTTGGTGGTGCAGCCGGGCAAGCCGAATTTCTGGTTGAAGATGGCCAGTTCGGCCGCCGCGTTCGGGTTGTGCATGGCGTCGACGATATAGATCGTCTGCCCCGCGCCCAACTGGGCCGCCTGGCTGGGCGTCAGCGCCGTGCCCGCCGCCGGCAGCGCGGGCAGGTCGTAGGCGGCGCGGATTTGCGCGGGAGAGTATGTTGCCACCATGCTGCTGCCAGCCATGGGCGCGGCCAGACCCGATCCGTCGCTGGCCAGCGGCGAGATATCCTGTGCTGCCTGTTGCGCGGCGGCGATCTTTTGCGCCGTCAGGCGGCGCGTGCTGATGTCCGTCATGGCGCCGGGCACCCGCTGCATGTGCGGGCGCCAGTGGGCCGAGCCGCTGCTGTTGGCGCTGTCGCGCCCGTCAGGCGCATCGAGCAGGGCGGGGGCGGCATGGAACATCGGCTGCGCCACCAGCGTACCGACGGCGGCGGGGATGACGGGCACTTCGACAGTGAACTGGGTTGCCGCCGTGGCAATGGCGGCGGGGGGCGCCGATGTCTCCTGACCGGGGCCGCAAGCGCCCAGCAGGATGGCGGTCGTGGCGCCCAGCAGCAGGCGCCCGTGACGGGGATGCAGGGGGGTGAATTTTTTCATGGCGAAACTCTCCGAGTTGGCGAGGGCCACATCTCGACAATGCATCCTGGCATGGTGCCGCGCGCTGGCGGTCCTGGCCCTGCATTGGCAGCCCCGCTGCCGTGGCGCTTGTGCGCGGTAGGCCGGTGGCTTTGCGTCCCCGCCTTTCGACGGGTTTGCCCTCAGAATTGATCATGCATCGCTACAAACTTCCTGATGCGTTATCAATTCTAGTGAATTTGCCAAATAAGTGTTAACTATTTTCAATGAACATTTTCATTATTGCAATTAAATGTGGCGAATTTACCTATTCTCGGGTGCAATCTTGCCAGCTTGATTAAGCCTTAAAGGCAAGGTTGTCAGAGGGGTATCGATGCGTGACAGTGTTTTTTCACAGCAACGGCGCTTGCTCCTTCGGTTGTATTAATGAATTTCATGAATTTATCGAATATTCTGTTTCAAGCATCAGCCTCGAACACCATGCCTGGATACGGCGCTGCGCGGCACGCCGCCAACCGCTGCGCCAGGCTGCCCGCGTGGGCTTCCAGCCGGTGGCCGTCCGGATCGAGAAAATACAGGGAATCGCCGGCGCTGCTGTTTTGCTGCCATTCCGCCACGCCAGCCGTGCGCAGGCGGGCGGCAAAGGCGGGAAAGTCTTCCTGGGAAATGGAAAAGGCGTAGTGCGTGTAGCCGCCCGCGCTGATCGCCGCGCCCGCATCGAGTGACAGGCACAGCCACAAATCCCCAGCCGACAGATACGCGCCCCTGTCCCAGCGCGCATGCGGGCGCAGGCCCAAGGTGTCGCGGTAAAAGACGACGCTGCGCGCCAGGTCGCGCACGGACAGAGTGAGGTGGTTCAGGCCGGTCAACATGGTGCTGGATAACTTTCAGGTGGGGGTGATGGCCAGTGGCGGCGTTTGCGGTGCTTTGGCTGAAAGCTTGATGACGACAGTGCCGGCCATGAAGTCTTGCAGGGCGCGGCGCTGTTTATTCAGCATCAGGGCGATGAACTCGCTAAGCATCCAGATCCATACTATATTAACGAACCATTCCTCCCAGGCGCTCGCGTAGCCGAAGGCCGAGGCTCCCTGAGTCAATGTGGCGGGAAGGAACAGTAGTAAGAGCTCCCAAAGTCTTGGAATATCGGCCAATAGACTGAGGCCGGCTACAACAGAGTAGCGTAGCCAAGTGGCGCGGCTGGTAACTGCAGATCCATCCTGCATGCGTAGTTTTAATTTGAATAGCCACATGCCTGGAGTCGAACCGTAGCGAGCAACTAGAAAGACGTTGTATACCAGCATGATAGGCAGAAGAAGAGAAAGCTTTTCAATAATATGCGTAGGCACAACGGTACGTAGAGCAATGAATATTGCCGCAGCAATGACGCCTCCAATTACGGCAAGGCTTAATATCATCGTTATTTGATCAAATAAAAATGCGCCCAGCCGGCGCCAGAATCCGCCGTATTCCATCCGATATCCTCCCAGTCAAGGCAACCGGCGGCTGCCTGCATGACTAGATACGCTATTACTTAGGGGGAATGTTGGCTATCTGGCGCATGCTTGAGGTGGGGCAACAGTCACGCCATTAAGCAGGCTCCGCATGTTCGACCATGAGCTGCACCTTGGTCGTGCCATTGTATTCATTCGCATCGAGCCGGAAGGCGACCCGCGTGCGTTCGCCCAGCGCATCCGTGTGGCCGAACCAGATGGCGTCGAAGCGCACGCCGTTCTTTTCCAGCAGCAGCTTCAAATGGCGCTCTTTTAATATGCGCTGGCTGACGACGCGGAATTCGTCGCAGAAGACGGGCGGGGCGAAGCCCTGGCCCCACACTTGCCCATCCATCAGCTCGATGAAGGCCGTCGTGTAATACGCGTCTTCCAGCGGGCCGTCCGTTTCCACGACTCTTTCCAGTTGCTGCTGGCTGAGCCAGGCCTGGCCCACGGCTTCGAAGGCCTGGGAAAACGCGTCGAAAGCGTCGGCGCGGATGGTCAGGCCCGCCGCCATGGCATGGCCGCCGAACTTGTCGATCAGGCTCGGCGCCCGTTTCGACACCAGGTCGAGCGCGTCGCGCAAGTGAAAACCGGGAATCGAGCGGCCGGACCCCTTGATCCAGCCGTCCGCGCCCGGTGCAAACGTGATGGTCGGACGATAAAACTTTTCCTTCAGGCGCGAGGCGACGATGCCGATCACGCCCTGGTGCCAGGAGGCGTCGAAGACGCTGATGGTGCTGCTGTTGGCCGGCTCGAAATCGTCGAGGTGCAGCAGGGCCGTATCCTGCATTTCCGCCTCGATTTCGCGGCGCTTCAGGTTGATGTCGTTGAGTTGCTGCGCCAGCGCCCAGGCGCGGCCTTCGTCGTCCGTGATCAGGCATTCGATGCCCAGCGACATGTCTTGCAGGCGGCCGGCCGCATTCAGGCGCGGGCCCAGGGCAAAGCCCAGGTCGAACGGCGTGGCGCTGCGCGCTTCGCGGCCGGCCACGCGGAACAGGGCGGCCACGCCCGCGTGCATATTGCCCTTGCGCATGCGTTTCAGGCCTTGCGCGACGAGGATGCGGTTGTTGCTATCGAGGCGCACCACGTCGGCCACCGTGCCCAGCGCCACCAGGTCGAGCAGGTTGTCGAGCTTGGGTTGTGTCTGCGCATCGAACACGCCGCGCCGGCGCAGCTCGGCCCGCAGGGCCAGCAGCACGTAGAACACCACGCCCACGCCCGCCAGGTGCTTGCTGGGAAAACCGCAGGCGGGCTGGTTCGGGTTGACGATGACGGCCGCGTCGGGCAGGGTGTCGGCCGGCAAATGGTGGTCGGTGACGACCACCTGGATGCCGCGCCGGTTCGCTTCGGCCACGCCGTCGATGCTGGCGATGCCGTTGTCGACGGTGATGATGATGTCGGGCGACTTTTCGCGCGCCGTCAATTCGACGATTTCCGGCGTCAGGCCGTAGCCGTATTCAAAACGGTTGGGCACGATGAAATCGACGTCGGCGCCCATGGCGCGCAAGCCGCGGATGGCCACGGCGCAGGCGGTGGCACCGTCGCAATCGTAGTCGGCCACGATGACCATGCGTTTCTTGGCGGCAATCGCGTCGGCCAGGAAGACGCCGGCCGCGCCGATGTGCAGCAAGCCGGACGGCGGCATCAGGGCCGCCAGTTCGCTCGACAGTTCTTTCGCGTCGGACAGGCCGCGCGAGGCGTACAAACGGGCCAGCACGGGGTGGATGCCGCCCTGGCGCAGCAGTTCGGATTCGCGGTAAGGGCAGGGACGGGTGGCGATGCGGGTACGGGTCATGATGCTTTCAACTTGTTCAGGGTAATCGCGCGCCAGAATTTGCGCTGCGCATGTTTGCTGGTGGTGCAGTCCAGCCAGGCGTCGCGGTGGCTCAGCACCAGGCGCAACTGGCCCACACGGCCATCTTTGAGGGCCGCCAGCAGGGGGGCGAACCAGTCTGTTTCCAGCGCGTGCAATTGCTGTAGCCACATGCCCCATTCCTGGGCCTGCGCCGCCTCGATCAGGCCGCCCAGCACAACGATCGTGTCGGATTGGTCCGCCAGCACACTGTTTGGACTGGCATCGCGCCGCGCCGGTTCCGCCAGCGCGGCCAGCCAGCCGGGCGCATTCTGCGTATGCAGGCTGGCGGCGCAGCGCGCAGCTTCAGCGTTAGCCAGGCTGGCGCCCCAGATCCAGAAGGCATTGACGGCTTTCAAGCCCCGCTCTTCGCGCGCCGCATTGACAGGGTGTTCATGCCACAGCATCTGCACTTCGTTCTGCAGGCGGCGCGCGGCGCGCGCGTGCTCGCCTTCCGGCATCCAGACGGACAGATCCTGCGTGGTGGCGGCGTCTGGCGAGGCGCACTGCAAGTCGCTCCAGGCGTCGGCGCGCATGAACCAGGTGCCCGCATCGCCATACGCGAGCGGTTGGCCGATTTCGTCGAAATACGGGGCCGCAATGTCGAACAGGGCGCGCCCGTCATCCTCGCTCAGCTTGAGCTGGCGCAAGTCTTCCAGGCTGATATGGCTGCGGGCGATGGCCAGGTGGGCCGGGTGCAGCAGGAAGTAACGGGCGCCAGGCTCCGGCACGAGGCCGTAGCCGCGCATGGCCAGTGCGGCAAAGGCCGCCTGCGCCGCCTCGCCGTTGGGCGCGGGCGCCAGGGCTAGCGCATGCGCCAGCCACGCTTCGTGCGGCAACAGGCGCTTGGCGTTGTCAAAAGCTTCCACATTGCAAGCGGAGGTGCGCGACAGCAGCGCCGCCAGCGCGGGCGCCTGCAAGACCTTGAGCAGGTCGGCAGCCAGTTCGGCATTGGGCAAGGCGCAGGGCAGGACGAGGGTAAGTTGATTCATCCCGAGATTGTAGGCGATTGTGGCCATGCCAGAGTAGGGGCAGATAATCTTCCTTGGGCAGGCAAGGTATCAAAAAAACATCAAGGTTATATAAATTTAATTTTTATTTAGGGAAAACAATTTGCTTTTGAAAATATCGACGATATAATTGCGTCAACTTAAATGTCAGAAAGATAATCACACCCCTGCTGTGTGGTTGCGTCGTTTGGCTCTTGTGTCCCTCGAAACTGTATACAAGATGCTGCCGGCTTCATTTTTTAAACAAGTTTCTTTCTTGGAAGCCCACTCATGTATACATTCGCCGCTTTGCGCAGCCAGGTTGATCGCGCCCTGGCCTCTCACGTTTCCACTCCTGCCGCCAGCGCTGCGCATCGCCAGGAGGCCGCATGACTACCTACAATCTGTCGACCACGGTTCACGTGTGCGAAGACATCAACAAGAACTTTGATATCCGCGACTTGCTGATACAGGCCGGCTACACGGCGCAAGGCGAGCTGAACATCAAGAATTTTACCGTCCTGTTACCGGATGATACGGAATCGACCAGCAACACGCCCCTGTTCGGCATGCTCGACGCGGACACCGTGTATGTGCGTCCCGGCGACTGGGCAGCCAACTACAACGGCAATTTCTCGACCATCCAGGTGACGATCGACAAGGGCAATGGCGATCTCTTCCAGCTGGAACTGCAAGTGATCATCGATCCCGTCAACGACGCGCCCGACGCGGCCGACAAGACCTTCAACCTGGTCGATGGCGCCAGCGTCGTGCTCAGCGAAAGCGATTTCGGCTTCCACGACGAGGTGGAACACAACGGTTTCAAGTCGGTCGTCATCACCAACACGACGACTGCCGGCCAGGTTTTGCTCAATGGCGTGGCCGTCGCGGTCGGCACGGAGATTGCCATCGACGACATCCGCGCTGGCCACCTGGTCTTTGTGCCTAGCCAGAGCGTGGCCGGCAATTTCGATCTGGGCTTCAAGGTGCGCGATGACGGCGGCACCGCCGGTTGCAACGCGCAAGACCTGAGCCTGGTTCCGCATCACCTGACCTTCAACGTACCGATGGCCCACCTGGGCGACTTCGTCTGGGAAGACAAGAACGCCAACGGCGTGCAGGATGCGGGCGAAGCGGGCATCGCCAATGTCGTGGTGCAATTGAAAGATGGCGCCGGCGCCGTGGTGGCATCGACCACCACTGACGCGAATGGCGGCTACCACTTCGATGTCAATCCCGGCACGTATTCCGTCACCGTCGTCACGCCGAATGGCTACACGGCAACGGCAGCCAATCAGGGTGGCGACGCGACCAAGGATAGCAATATCGATGCGGCCGGCAACATGGCGCCCGTCACCCTGGCGCCGGGCGAGACCAATTCGAGCCTGGACGCGGGCCTGTACCGCGCCGCCGAGCTGGGCGACCGCGTGTGGTTCGATGCCAACAAGAACGGCGTGCAAGATGCGGGTGAAGCGGGCGTGGCCGGCGTGAAAGTGACCTTGCTCGATGCGTCGGGCAATGCCGTCGGCAGTCCGCTCGTCACGGATGCGAATGGCAACTACCTGTTCACGAATCTGAAACCGGGCGCCTACAGCGTCCAGTTCGACAAGACCAGCTTGCCTGCTGGCTATGCTTTCACGGGCCAGGACCAGGGCGGCGACGAGCAGCGCGATTCCGACGCCAGCGCCATCGACGGCAAGACGGCGCAAGTGCTGCTTGCTTCCGGCGACAGCAACCATAGCCTGGATGCGGGCATCGTGGCCCTGCCGGCCTCCTTGGGCGACCGCGTCTGGCATGACGCCAACTTGAACGGCGTGCAGGATGCGGGCGAAGCGGGTATCGGCGGCGTCACGGTGCAGCTGAAAAATGCGGCCGGCGGCGTGATCGGCTCGACCGTCACGGATGCCGCCGGCTATTACAATTTCAGCGTCGATGCCGGCACGTATTCCGTCGCCGTCGTCGCGCCGCCAGGCTATTTGAGCACGGTCAAGGATGCGGGCGGCAACGATGCGCTCGACAGCGATATCAACGCCGCAGGCCAGAGCGCCCTGGTGACCGTTGCCGCCGGCCAGAACTACAAGGACCTCGATGCGGGCCTGTATAAAACAGCCAGCATTGGCGACCGCGTGTGGCTTGACGCCAACGGCAACGGCACGCAGGACGCGGGCGAAGCGGGTATGGGTGGCGTGAAAGTCAATCTGTACAACGCTTCGGGTGCCGTGGTGGCCAGCGCCACCACCGATGCCACTGGCCATTACTTGTTCAGCAACCTGGTGCCCGGCAATTACTACCTGGGTTTCGTGCCACCAGCCGGCTACAATTTCACCAAGGCGGACGTGGGCGGCTACGCCACCGATTCGGATGTCAATCCGGCCACCGGTCTGACCACCACCATGATCGCGCTGAAATCGGGTGACGTCCAGCTCGATTGGGATGCGGGCCTGGTCAAATGCGCGCCTGTCACTGGCAGCATCGGCAATCGCGTGTGGGAAGACAATAACTACAATGGCGTGCAGGATGCGGGCGAACTGGGCGTGGCGGGGGTGAAAGTCAACCTGCTCAATGCCAGCAACCAGATCATTGCCACGACAACGACGAATGCCAGCGGAAATTATCTGTTCGACAATCTCGTCGCCGGCGGCTACAAGGTGGCAGTCGTGCGTCCATCGGGTTTTTATTACACCAAGGCGAATGTCGGCAATGACGCCAGCGATTCCGACATCGATACGAGCACGGGGCGTTCCGGCCTGATCAACCTGGCCGCCGGCCAGAACGACATGAGCTGGGATGCGGGCATCTACCGCAAGGCCAGCTTGGGCGACAAGGTGTGGCGCGACGCCGACCATGACGGCGTACAGGATAGCAACGAGGCGGGCATCGCCAACATCAAGGTGCAACTGTTTTCGGGCAGTGGGACGTTGCTGGCGACCACCTACACGAACTCGAATGGCAACTACAAGTTTGCCGACCTCGATCCGGGCAGCTACTCGCTCAAGTTCGACAAATCGGGCGTGTACCACGCCGGCTACGCCATGGATAGCTGGCGCTGGGGCGTGAAGAACGTGGGCTCGAACGACAACGTCGATTCGGACGTCAACAGCAATGGCTCGTATGCCAACGTGGTCTACACGGACGTCCTGAAACTGGCCTCGGGCCAGAACGACATGAGCTGGGATGCCGCCATCACGCCTATCGTGATCGACCTGAACGGCGACGGCGTGCATACCATCGCCCGCGCCGACTTCCACGGCAGCTTCGACTTGCTGGGCACGGGCAGCGCCATCCAGTCGGGCTGGGTTTCGGCCCATGACGGCTTGCTGGCCATCGACAGCAATGGCAATGGCAAGATCGACAATATTTCCGAACTGTTTGGCGGCAACGAGAAGGGCACGGGCTTTGCCAAGCTGTCCAGCTATGACTCGAACGGCGACGGCGTGGTCGACGCGAAAGATGACAAGTTTGCCGAACTGCGCATCTGGCGCGACGCCAACAGCAATGGCGTGACGGACGACGGCGAACTGATGTCGCTGCACGACGCGGGCGTCGCCAGCCTGACGGTGTCCTACACGGCACTGCCTTTCCTCGACGCCAACGACAACCTGCACCTGGAACGCAGCAGCGCCACCCTGGCCAACGGCAAGACGGTCGACATGACGGACGTGTACTTCAACGTCGATGCCAAGGATGCGGCCAAGGCCGGCGTATCGCTGCCAAGCATGGCTGACTTGCTGCGCGACGACCATGCGCTCGACACGGCGCTGGGGCAGGATGCGAGCGTCGCCACGGTGGCTGCAGCCCCGGCTGCTCCCGCTGTCGAAGCCCAGGCGCAGTGCGAGATGGCGGAGGTATTGCGCCGCGCCATGGCACACACCACTGCACAGCCCCAGGAAATGGCTGCCTGATGTCTCTTGCCGGGCAGTAATCCTGCCCGGCGCTCTCCACATTTGATAAATAATAGGGAATACACCATGAAACAATCGATGCACCTGATCGTCCGCGCCGCCATCACAGCCGCTGTTTTCACCCTCGCCAGCGGCAGCGCCCTGGCCGCGTCCAATCTGCAAGTCGTCGACTCGCATAGCGTCAGTGTGTTTACGGCCAGCGGCGGCGCTTTCGGCGCCGGCAGCAGCATTTCGCCGACCTTGTGGCAAGTCAAGTACGACAGCAATACCTTCCTGGCCTTTTGCCTCGATCCCCATGTCGGGCTGAGCAACGTCTCGAACAACTACAGCAGTGGCGTCTTTGCCGCCAGCGACGCCGTCAAGCGCCTGTACGAGGGCTATTACGCCTCGTCCATCGCGAATGTGTCGACCAATGCCAACAGTGCCGCCGCCTTCCAGCTGGCCCTGTGGGAATTGAATAATGACAACAGCAACCTGTCGACGGGCGAGCTGCGCTTCAGGAACCTGAACAATGCAGTCGTCAGCCAGGCCAACGCCATGCTGGGCGTGGCGACGGGCGACGGCAGCATCAAGAACCTGTACAACTACACCAGCCTGACCAGCGTCAACCCCGCTTCGCAAACCCTGCTGAGCGTGTCGCCGGTGCCGGAAGCGCAAACCTGGGCCATGCTGGTGGCCGGCCTGGGCTTGCTGGGCTTTATGGCGCGCCGCCGCAAGGGCGCCGCCGCGCTGAATTAACCCTCGCTCATCGCGCAAGCGATAGCGTTCCCGCTGCGGCGCGCCCGACCGGCGCGCCGCAGCGTTTTATTGTGAACCGATCATGACCCCACCCCCCGACACTTCCACCGCTTCGGCCGGCATGTCCACCGATGCCATCGCCGAGGCCATCGTCTTCCTGGCGCGCTTTTTCGGCGTTGCCTTGCAGGCCGAACGCCTGCGCGCCAGCGTGGTCGCGCATGGCGACCCGGTCGCCGCCGGCTTCCTCGACCAGGCGCTGGCCCATGGCAGCCTGGCCGGCACGCCGCTGCCGTTGGATAAGCCGCGCCGTCCCACGGAAATGCCGGCCCTGCTGTTGAATGGCGCGGGGCAGGCGCTGGTGGTGCTGACGATCGCCGACGGCAAGTATGAATGCCATGTGCCCGGCATCGAAGGCAGTTCCTGGCTGGACGCGGCCATGCTGGCGCAGGAAGTGCCCGCCGGACGCTGGGTGGCCGTGCGTCCCGTGATGTTCTTCGACCAGCGCAGCTTGCTCTACAGCATGCCGGCGGCGGGGCGCTGGTTCTGGGATGTCTTCAATCGCAACCGCTGGGTTTTCCGCTGGGCCTTGCTGGGCACTTTGGTGCTCAATATCATCAGCGCACTGGTGCCGTTCTACGCGATGGCCGTGTATGACCGCGTGATCCCGAACAACGCCACCTCCAGCCTGTGGGTGCTGACGATCGCCGTGGTGGCGCTGACCGGTTTTGAACTGGCCATGCGATTGCTGCGCGGCGAACTGGTGGAAACGGCGTCGCGGCGCATGGATGTGGCCCTCTCGTCGAGCATCTTCGCCCAGTGCCTGCGCCTGCGCGCGGCCAGCCGGCCCGCCTCGGGCGGCACGCTGGCCAATACCGTGCGCGATTTCGAATCGGTGCGCGAATTCTTCGCCTCGACCACCCTGACCACCCTGGGCGACTTGCCCTTCCTGCTGCTGTTCCTGCTGGTCATTGCCTTGGTCGGCGGCTGGCTGGTGCTGGTGCCGCTGGCCGCCATTCCCATCCTGCTGCTGGTCGCCTTTGCCTCGCGCGCGGCGCTGGCGCGCCATGTGGCCGCCTCGATGCAGGAAAGCGGCCAGCGCACGGCGCACCTGTTTGAAACCATGAATGGCCTCGACACCATCAAGGCGCTGGGCGCCGAGGCGTGGAGCCGCCGCAAATGGGAAAGCCTGACCGTGGCCATCGCCGCCAACAGCGTCGAGACGCGCGAAATCGTCAGCCGCGTCAATTACATCAACACGGCCGTGCTGGCCCTGTCCGGCACGGCCGTGGTGGCCGTCGGCGCCTTGCTGATGGGCGAACGCCTGCTGACCTTGGGCCAGATCATCGCCGTGAGCATGCTGACGGGCCGCGCCCTGGCGCCCGTCAGCCAGATCGCGGGCCTGATCATGCGCTGGGAGCAGACCAAGCTGTCGTATCACGCACTCAATAAAATCATGGAAGCGCCCACCGACGACGATGCGGCCAGCCTGCAGGCGCCGCCCCTGTCCGGACGCATCGAATTTCGCGACGTGGGGTTTGCGTATCCGCACTCGCCGCCGCTGCTCGATAAACTCAACCTGCAGATCCGCGCCGGCGAAAGAGTGGGCGTGATCGGCAAGCTCGGTTCTGGCAAGAGCACCTTGCTGCGCTTGCTGCTCAACCAGTATGGTCCACAAAGCGGCAGCGTGCTGTTCGACGACCTGGCCAGCACCCAGCTCGAACCGTTGAGCCTGCGCCGCCAGATCGGTTATGTGCCGCAGGACGTGACCCTGTTCCATGGCACGCTGCGCGAAAACATCGAATTGGGCCGCAGCCAGCCCGATGACGCCAAGCTGCTCGACGCCATCCGCCTGGCCTGCCTGGACGACATCATCACCCAGCTGCCCAACGGCGTGGCGACGGAAGTGGGCGAGCGGGGCGAGCGCCTGTCCGGCGGCCAGCGGCAAGCCGTGGCCATGGCGCGCGCGCTGCTGGTCAAGCCGCCGATCCTGCTGCTCGATGAACCGAGCAGCATGTTCGATCCGGCCACGGAACAGCGCCTGATCGCGCGCCTGCGCACCTTGCAGGACACCACCATCGTGCTCGTCACGCACCGCATGGCCATGCTGGCGCTGGTGGACCGGCTGATCGTGTTCGACCGTGGCCGCATCGTGGCCGACGGCCCGCGCGACGAGGTCATGCGCGTGCTCAATAGCCAGGCAGCCAAGCCTGCGGTGGAACAGGGAGCCACGGCATGAGCGCCCTGAACGCCCGTCCGCTGCCGGCGGCCCACCCGGACCCGGAACGCGAGCCGCGGCGCCTCGTCATCCGCATGCTGGCGCTGATCGCCGTGCTGCTGGTGCTGACCTTGGCCTGGGCCACGTTCGCCCAGCTCGACGTGTCCGTGAATGGCCGTGGCGCCATCACGCCGCCATCGCATCTGCAGGAAGTGCAAAGCCTGGAAGGCGGCATCGTGCGCGAGATGCTGGTGCAGCCGGGCCAGCAAGTGCATCGCGGCGATTTGCTGCTGCGCCTGGACACGGCCCAGTATGAAGCCAACCTGGGCGCCAGCGTGCAGAATCGCCTGGCCGCGCTGGCGGGCAGGGCGCGCCTGGACGCGCTGCTGACGGGCGGCACGCCCCGCTTCGAGCCGGCATGGCAGCAAGAAGCGCCCGAACTGATCGCCAAGGAAACCCAGTTGTGGCGCGACGGGCAGCGCGAATTCGCCTCCGCCACGGCGGCCGCGCGCGAAGGCGTGACGCGCCGGCGCGGCGAGCTGGCCGAGGCGCACGGCCGCATCGCCCAGCTCGATACGGGCCTGAAAATTGCCCTGGAAAGTCTGTCCATCGAGGAGCGGCTGTTCAAGGAGGGCGCCGGTTCGCGCGGCGACTACCTGAATGCGCAGCAGCGCGTGCAGCAGCAGCGCACGGAACTCGACGGCTTGCGCAGCTCCGTGCCGCGCCTGCTGGCCACCCTGGCCGAAGCGCAGGCGCAGGCCGGCGAAGTCGAAGCGCGCATGCGCGGCCAGTGGGGCGCGCAGCGCAGCGAATACGAAACCAAGGCGGGCGCCCTGGCCAGCACGGTCAGGGGCCAGCAGGATCAAGTGAGCCGGCGCGACATCACGGCGCCCGTCGACGGCGTCGTCAACCGCGTGCTGGTGGCCACCGTCGGCGGCGTGGCGCAGCCAGGCAAGCCTATCCTGGAAATCGTGCCGGCCGACTCCGAGGTGCTCATCTCCGTGCGCGTGAAACCGTCCGATATCGGCTTTATCCATGTGGGGCAGAGCGCCTCGGCCAATGTGCTCGCGTATGACGCCACCACTTATGGCCGCATGCAGGCGCAGGTGGTGCGCGTGGGCGCCGACGCCATCCCCGACGAGCGTAACGAGCCGTATTTCGAGGTGCAGCTCAGCACCGACCGCCGCCAGTTGACGGCGCATGGCAAGGTACTGCCGATCACGCCCGGCATGCCGGTCGACGTGGGCATCCTGACGGGACGCCGCTCGGTGATGCAATATGTGTTCAAGCCCGTGCTGCGCGGCTTGCAGTCTTCCCTGCAGGAGCGTTGATGCGTGCTTTTTTACTTTGCATGGTATTGGTCTGCGCAAACGCGGTGGCCCAGTCCGCGCCACCGGCCACCTTCCAGGCGCAGTCCGCGCGCGGCTTGCCGGCCTTGCTGGCGCGCGCCGTGCCGCGCGATCCGCAAGTGGTCGCCGCGCAGGCGGCGCTGGCCACCACCGAGGCGCGCTACAAACAGGCCCGTTCGCGCCTGTTTCCGACTGCGGCGCTGCAGGCCACGCGCGGGCGCAGCAACGACCTCGATGGCACGCTGGACGTGCAACGGCGCACGCACCAGGTGGAGGCCAGCCTGCGCTGGAATGTGTACAACGGCGGCGCCGACGGCGCCGAAATGGATGCGGCCGGGCGCGAAGTGGCGGGCGCCGCCTTCGACGTGCAGCGCGCCAGGGAGGAAAGCGCGGAAAAGCTGGCCGAAGCCTATTTCGACATGCAGCGCCTGGAGCGCGGCCTGTTGCAGTCGCAGGAGCGCTTGCGCGACGTGACGCAGCTGGTGAAACAGGTGATGCGCCAGGCGGAGCTGGGCAAGGCATCGGAGGTGGACCGCGAGTTGGCGCAAAGCTCGCAGCTCGATGCGGAACTGGTGCACGACGGCTTGCTGACGGACCGTCTGGCCGCGCAGATCAAGCTTGAAGCGCTGGCTTTCGAGCCGGTGGCGCAGTTTGCCGACTTCACGTTTGCGCCGCTGCCGGCGCAGGCATTGGAAAACGCCGACACGCAGCAGGCGCAATTGCGCGCCGCGCGCGAACGCGCCGCCGCCGCCCGGCTGCGCGTGCGCAGCGTGGCGGCCACCCTGGCGCCGAAAGTGGACCTCGATGTCAGCCATCTGTTGAATAACAAGACCACGCCGCCGCCATCGACCATCCAGCAGCGCGGCTGGTCGGTGGGCGTGAGCTGGGAGTTTCCGTTGGGCGGCGGCAGCCTGGCGCAGCGCGACGAGAGCATCAGCCGCGCCCAGGCGGCCGACGCGGACGTGGTCCGCGCCGAGCAGGGCACGCGCGCCGACCTGGCCAGCATGCTGCCGCGTATCGCCAATGCGCAGCGCACCCTGGCCTTGCTGGAAGAGCAGGAAAAGAAGATGGCCTTTGTCGTGCGCGGCGGGACCATCCAGTACGAGGCGGGCCGGCGCAACCTGCAACAGATCATCCAGACGCGTGACAGCTACTTCACGATACAGCAGCGGCGCATCGACCAGATGCACCGTTTGACCCTGGCGCAGATGCGTCAGTACGCCCTGTCCGGGCAGCTGTTGCAGGTGTTCGGCCTGGCGCAATAGGACAATTGCTGCGCGGGTGCGGCGTTGCACACATAGTTTCATGCATAAAAAGTCCATTGTGTGGCACACTGCGCGCTCGCATATTACGTTGTCGCGGGAGCGCATGAGCATCATCAAACAATTTCCTTTTGAGTGGCAGGTCGGCGTGCGCTATACGCGCGCCGGGAAGCGCAGTGGCCGCAACAGCTTCATTTCCTTCATTTCCCTCATTTCCGTGGCCGGCATCGGCCTGGGCGTGGCGGCCCTGATCGTCGTCCTCTCCGTCATGAACGGCTTCCAGAAGGAAGTCACCGACCGTTTGATGTCGGTGCTGGCCCACGTCGAGGTGTTCGACACCAGCGGTTCCATGCCGAACTGGCAGGCGCAGGAGCGCGCCGCCTACGCCAATCCGCAAGTGAAAGCCGTGTCGCCGTTCGTGGAAACGCAGGGCATGCTGCTGAACGACGAAACCATGCGCCCGTCCGTCGTGCGCGGCGTGCTGCCGCAGCAGGAAGCCACCGTCTCCAGCGTGGCCTCCCAGATGAAGCAGGGCAGTTTCAAGGATCTCACGCCAGGCTCGTACAACATCGTGCTGGGCATCGACCTGGCCAA
The DNA here is from genome assembly GCF_900095235.1 of Janthinobacterium sp. UMAB-60. Classification (NCBI taxonomy): domain Bacteria; kingdom Pseudomonadati; phylum Pseudomonadota; class Betaproteobacteria; order Burkholderiales; family Oxalobacteraceae; genus Janthinobacterium; species Janthinobacterium sp. UMAB-60. Next base: position 441,945 of record NZ_LT607484.1, on the reverse strand, counting down.
GGCGCTCGATGTGAAAGTGGGGCAGAACGTGACCCTGATGCTCGAGCGCGAGCCGAGGGCGGGCGATCCGGCCACTGGCATCGTCATGCCGCGCATGCGCGCGCTCAAGGTGGCGGGCATCTTCGAGGCAGGCCACAATGAACTCGATGGCAGCCTGGCCTTCGTCAACATGCAGGATGCGCAGCAGCTGCTGCAGCTCGACGGCCCGTCCGGCCTGCGTCTGCGTCTACATGACATGAACCAGGCGCCGCAGGTGGCGCGCGAACTGAAAGCCTCGATGCCGGGCCAGCTGTGGATGCGCGACTGGTCGCGCGCCAGTGCCAGCTGGTATGCGCTGGTGCAAAGCCAGAAGAACATGATGTTCATCATCCTCAGCATGATCATCGCCGTGGCCGCCTTCAACCTGGTCTCGACCCTGGTCATGTCGGTCACCGACAAGCAGGCCGATATCGCGATTTTGCGTACCCTGGGCGCCTCGCCGTTTTCCATCATGAAGATTTTCATGATCCAGGGCGCGCTGGTGGGCTTGCTGGGCAGTGCGCTGGGCGTGATCGGCGGCGTCGTGCTGGCGCTGAACGTGGGCGTCATCGTGCCTTTCATCGAAGGCATCTTTGGCTTGCACTTCATCTCCAAGGAAATCTACCAGATCAGCGCCGTGCCGTCGGACGTGCATTGGCTGGACGTGGCGCAGATCGGCCTGATCGCCTTTGGCCTGGCGCTGCTGGCGACCATCTACCCGAGCTGGCGCGCCGCGCGCGTCAAGCCGGCCGAGGCGTTGCGCTATGAGTAAGAAAATTACCCCTAAGGCAGAACCTGGGGTCGGACCCTCAGGGTCCGACCCCGGCACTTCGCCGTTGGGTCAGCACGGTGGCATGTCGCTTACACAAGAATCAATCACATCACAAGCATGTTAAAAAATATTCCCTTCGAATGGCTGGTCGGCCTGCGCTACACGCGGGCCGGCAAGCGCAGTGGCCGCAACAGTTTTATCTCCTTCATCTCGCTCATTTCCATGGCCGGCATCGGCCTGGGCGTGGCGGCGCTGATCGTCGTGCTGTCCGTGATGAACGGCTTCCAGAAGGAAGTCACCGACCGCATGCTGTCCGTGCTGGCCCACGTGGAAGTGTTCGACAACAGCGGCAGCATGCCTGACTGGCGCGCGGAAGCGGCGCAAGCCTTTAAAAATCCGGCCGTCAAAGGCGCCGCGCCGTTCGTTGAAACGCAGGGCATGCTGCTGCGCGACGACGCGCTGCGTCCCGCCATCGTGCGCGGCGTGCTGCCCGAGGAAGAGCCGAACGTCTCCGACGTGGCCGGCCAGACGCGCATGGGTAGCTTCAAGGCCCTGCAGCCGGGCACCTTCAATATCGTGCTGGGCATCGAGCTGGCGCGCGCCTTGCGCGTCAACCTCGGTGAAAAAGTGACTTTGATGCTGGCGCAGGGCCAGGTCACGCCGGCCGGCGTGCTGCCGCGCATGCGCAGCTTCACCGTCAGCGGCATCTTCCAGGCGGGCCACAATGAATTCGACGCCGGTCTGGCCTTCATCAATATCGAAGACGGCCAGCGTTTGCTGCGCCTCGACGGCCCGTCCGGCCTGCGTTTGCGCCTGGTCGACATGAACCAGGCGCCGCAAGTGGCAGCCGAATTGAAAAAATCCATGCCGGGCGACCTGTGGCTGCGCGACTGGTCCAAGCTGAATGCCAACTGGTTCGCCGCCGTGCAGACGGAAAAGCGCATGATGTTCATCATTCTGACCCTGATCATCGCCGTGGCGGCCTTCAACCTCGTCTCGACCTTGGTGATGACGGTGACGGACAAGCAGGCCGATATCGCTATTTTGCGCACGCTGGGCGCCTCGCCAGGCTCGATCATGAAGATCTTCATGATCCAGGGCGCGCTGGTGGGTATCCTGGGCACGCTTCTGGGCGTCGGCGGCGGCGTGCTGGTGGCGATGAACATCGACGTCATCGTGCCCTTCATCGAGCATTTGCTGGGCGTGCAATTCCTCTCCAAGGACATTTACTTCATCAGCACCGTGCCGTCCGACCTGCGCTGGCCCGACGTCACCAAGATCGGCGTGCTGGCCGTGATCCTCGCCTTTTTGGCGACCCTGTACCCAAGCTGGTGGGCTGCCCGCGTCAAACCTGCGGAAGCCCTGCGCTATGAATAAACCACTGACGACTACCATGACCGATCTGAACAAACCTGCCTCCAACGGCGCTTCCGCCGATTCCGCCGTCCTTAGCTGCCGAGGCCTGGGCAAGACTTTCACGCAGGGCAGCTACAAGGTGCAGGTGCTGGCCGGTATCGACATCGACGTCCACCGTGGCGAACGCGTCGCCATCGTCGGCGCCTCCGGTTCCGGCAAGTCGACCCTGCTGCACCTGCTGGGCGGCCTCGATACGCCCACCAGCGGCAAGGTAACCCTGCTGGGCAAGGATTTCGCCACCCTCAGCGAAAAGGCGCGCGGCGACTTGCGCAACGCCTCGCTGGGCTTCGTCTACCAGTTCCACCACCTGCTGCCCGAGTTTTCCGCGCTCGACAACGTCGCCATGCCGCTGATGATACGGCGCATGAAGCGCGCGCCCGCCACCGAGCTGGCGCAGCAGATTCTCACGCGCGTGAACCTGGCCAAGCGCGTCACGCACACGCCGGGCGAATTGTCGGGCGGCGAGCGCCAGCGAGTGGCCCTGGCCCGTGCCCTCGTCACGCAGCCGGCCTGCGTGCTGGCCGATGAACCGACGGGCAACCTCGATCACGCCACGGCCGAACAAATCTTCGACCTGATGCTGGAATTGTCGCGCACCCTGGGCACGGCCTTCGTCATCGTCACTCACGATATCGAACTGGCCAAGCGCTGCGATCGCGTGCTGCGCCTGACGGATGAAGGGCTGCAGCCTTACCAATACTAGGAGTCCGCCATGTGGATCGACACGCACTGCCACCTCGACGCGTATGAATTCGGCGGCGAATCGCTGCAGGTGTCGGCGCGCGCGGCCGCGCAAGGCGTGGCGATGATCGTCGTTCCCGCCGTCGAACGGGCCAATTTCAGCATCGTGCGCGACCTGGCGGCAGCGGCGCCCAACGTCTGCTATGCGCTCGGCATCCACCCGATCTACGTGCCGCACGCCACCGATGACGATTTGCTCGCCCTGCGCGACGCCGTGGCGCTGGCCATGCATGACCCGCGCTTTGTCGCCATCGGCGAAATCGGCCTCGATTTCTTCATTCCCATGCTGTGCGAACCGGCCATGCGCGCCAAACAGGAGCATTTCTTGCGCGAGCAGCTGAGAATCGCCCGCGACTTCGATTTGCCCGTGCTGGCCCACGTGCGCCGCTCGCAGGACATGGTACTCAAGCACGCGCGCCAGATCCGTCCGAACGGCGGCATCGCGCATGCGTTCAATGGCAGCTTCCAGCAGGCGCAGGGCTATATCGACCTGGGTTTCAAGCTCGGTTTCGGCGGCGCCATGACGTTTACCCGCGCGCTGCAGATACGCCGCATGGCCACGGACTTGCCCCTGGACGCCATCGTGCTGGAGACGGATGCGCCCGACATTTCCCCTAGCTGGATTCACCCGGCCCGCAACAGTCCCGAAGAATTGCCGCGCATCGGCGCCGTGCTGGCCGAATTGCGCGGCCTGGATATTGCGCAAGTGGCGGCTGCGACCAGCGCCAACGCGCGCGCCGTGCTGCCCCGATTACCCTTGATGGAAACACCCTTATGAACAAGAAGATCATCACCGGCGCCCTGGCGGCCTGTTTGAGCAGCGCGTTGGCACCCGCCCTGGCGGCCGTCAATGCCCAGTGCGATGGCATGCCGCGCCTCGACGTCACCACGCCGGCCGGCTTTTGCGTGGCCGTGCTGGCCGACGGCCTGAAATTCCCGCGTGGCGTGCTGCCGCTGACGAATGGCGATATCCTCGTCACGGACATGGCGGGATGGGCGCCGAAGCAGGGTAAATTGTGGCTGTTGCAGCGCAAGGCGGCCGGCGCCGGTTACGAGCGCAAGCTGTTGCTCGACAAGCTAGATCGCCCGAACGGCATCGTGCAAGGACCGGACGGCATGGTCTACGTGGGCGAGGTGGGACGCATCTTCCGCTTCGACTTGCGCGATCCATCGCGCGCCCTCACCGACATCATCGGCGGCACGGCGAAAACGCCGCGCCTGCCGGGCCTCGGTTTGCACCTGCTGACGAACATGCGCTTCAGCCCCAAGGGCGACCTGTATGTGAACGTGGGATCGAGCACCGACCATTGCGAGAGCGATGGCAAGGCGCCCGATCCGGCCAAGGCCTGTCCTTCGGCCGAAGGCCCGGAAGCGCTGGGCGCCATCCGCGAATACACGATGGCCTGGCCGGCCGGCACGGTGACGGGCTGGCGCACGCATGCGCGCGGCTTGCGCAATTCGATGGCGCTGGCTTTTCATCCTGCGACGGGCGAGCTGTGGCAGGCGGAAAACGCGCGCGACGCCATCCAGGCCGCCATGCCGCAGTTGAAAAACGACGAGAACCTGCCGCACGAAGAGCTGAACCTGATCAAGGCCGACCGGCATTACGGCTGGCCGTACTGCTACGATGACAACGTCGCCAGTCCCGAATATCCGAAGACGGCTTGCGCCGCCCAATACGCGGCGCCGCAGCGCCTGCTGCCCGGCCATGCCGCGCCGCTGGGCATGACCTTTTATACGGCCAGCCGCTTCCCCGAACTGTACAAGAACAGCCTGATCATCGGCTACCACGGCTACCGCGGCAACGGCCACCGCCTGGTGGCGCTGCTGCCCGACAAGGCCGGCGCGCCGCTGGGCAAGTCCGTCGAGTTGATCGGCAACTGGGAGCGCAAGGGCAAGCAGGGCAGGGGCGCGCCCGTCGACGTGAAGCAGGGCCAGGACGGCGATATCTATATGGCCGACGACCATAACGGGCTGGTGCTGAAGCTGCATTACGCGGCGCCGGGCAAGCCGTAACTTTCACCGGCCTCGCACGTGTAGGTCGGGTTAGGCCAAAGGCCGTAACCCGACAACAGCCGTAGCGGCAACAATGTCGTCGGATTACACGCGCCCTTCGGACGCGCTAATCCGACCTACCCTACCTGTGCTTGACCTCGCTCAGTGCGGGGCTGCCGCATCCTCCTACAATCGGCCTGATGTTCCCTGTCCACCAGGAGCAACGGGAGGCTGACGTGAAACCTGCATTCATCAAGCTGCGTGAAAATTATTCGAGCGTGGCCGCCGTCGACCAGGCGGCCCTGTTCGGCGAAATCGGCTGGGAAGATTTGATCGGCAAGGACAGTTTCGCCAACACCTGCGCCATTCGCGTCAGCCTGGCGCTGATCAAGGCGGGCATACAGCTGCAAGGCCGCATGGCGATTCGCAAGGGGCCGTTCAAGGGCGCGCTGATCGAGCCGGGACAAGCCAAGCTGGCGCACATGCTGGCCAGCCCCGCGTTGTTCGGCGCGCCCGAAAAATTCAGCCGCGGGGCGGCCAATGCCGGCATCGGCCAGCGCCAGGGCATGGTCGCCTTCTTCCGCATTCCCGGCTACCTGGGCGGCGCGGGTGGGCATATCGACATCCTGCTGCCGTCCATCGGCGTGAAGCTGTGCGGCACGGAGTGCTACTGGGATTGCGGCGAAGTCTGGTTCTGGCCAATCGGTTGACGCTTACTTTTTACGCCTATTTGAACTTCTTCGAGCGTCCGCGCGAAGCCGCATTGTGCGCGCGCAGGATGGAGTCGACCCGTTCCGACGCGTCGCGCGACAGGTTCTGCGCCACGGCGATATCGGGGAAGAATTCGGGCAGGCGGTAGCTGAGCCACGCATACGCCGAATAGTAGCGGCAGGTGTCTTCCACCTGCTGCAGATTCTGCGTGCCGCCGCCGTACGCGTGCTGGCGCAAGGTGCTGGTTTTTCCCTGCGACAGATTCTTCGCCCAGTGCTCCCACGCCGTTTGCAAGGATGGTACCTTGCTCGAAATCGGCACCAGGGACAGCGTGAACTTGTCGGCCACGGACAGCGGTAATGTGTCGAGCCAGACGGCACGATCTTGCTGGTCTTGCGTGATGCGGGGGAAGAAGAAACCGTCCGGCACGTCGATATTGTGGATGAAGCGGCGCAGCAGTTTTGACAGCGACAGCTCGCCCGTCACCGACGAAATGCGGTGCAGGTGTTCGAGCGAGGGCGCCACGGCAAAGCCGCTGGTGTTCAGCGGGTGCAGTTTTTCCTTCAGCAGCGCGCGCATGACTTCATGCGTCTCGTTGTCGTAGCCGGCCACCAGGCCTTCCTCGTGCACGCCATAGCGGCCCGCGCGCCCGGCGATCTGGCGCGCCAGCGCGGCCGAAATCTCTTCCTCTTCGCGGCCATTGTATTTGACGCAGGTGGTCATGACGATGCGCGCGATCGGCATGTTCAGGCCCATCGCCAGTGCATCCGTACCGACGACGATATCGGCCGTGCCGTCGCGGAAGCGCTGCGCCTGCGCGCGCCGCACTTCGGGCGACAAGTTGCCGTAGACGGTGGCCACGGACAGCCCCGTTTCCGTGATCATGTCGCGCCACATCAGCACTTCGCGGCGCGAAAAGGCGATGACGGCGTCGCCGCGGCGCAGGTTGCGCACCTTGCGCACGGCGCTCGGCTCCATCGACAGGGGCGCCATGCGCTTCAAGACATGCACGACCAAAGGGCAGTCCAGGCGCTCGGCCAGCGCCTCGATGGCGCGCCGCGCTTCCGGCGCTCCCACCAGGTACACGGTGTGGGCGGGCGCGCCGCAGACGGCCGCCGTCCACGCGGCGCCCCGGTCCGGGTCGGCCAGCATCTGAATTTCATCGATGACGGCCACCTCGACAACGGTTTTCGTGTCCAGCATTTCCACCGTGCTGGCCACGTGCGTGGCGCCGTCGACCACGCGGCGTTCCTCGCCCGTGATCAGGCTCACGGCCAGCGGCTTGCCGTGCGGCGTGGCTTCCTGCAGGCGTTCGTAGTTTTCCAGCGCCAGCAGGCGCAATGGCGCCAGGTAGATGCCGCTCTTTGCCTTCACCAGCGCTTCCATGGCGCGGTGCGTCTTGCCGGAGTTCGTCGGTCCCAGCAGGGCGATGAAGCGGCGCGGCAGGCGGCGCGCCATCTCGAACGAGGCCGGATACTCGGCCAGGTTGATGCTCTGGCGCGTGCGCGCCGCGTGCTGCTCTTCCTGCTGGCGCTCGATGGCGTGATTGAAGCGCTGGCGGATGCGGTCGAAGACCATGCCGGCCGGCTCCGACGTCTGCATGTCAGCCAGCGTGTGCAGGAAGACCATCGGGTCCGCGTCCACGTCCTCGCTCAGGCCCGCGATATCGGCGACGAAATCGATCACGTGCTGGCGCAGCTCTTCGAAGACGGCCGCGCTGGCCCGTTCGCGCACCAGGGCCAGCTTGGTTTCGCGGTCCATCTTGCGCCACTTGGCCGGCCGCGCCAGCACGCCCTGGCTTGGCACCAGCGCATACGGCACCACCAGGCGGCCAGCCTTGACCGTGCCGGAAAATCGCACGAAGACGCGGCCTTCCATCTTGACCAGGTGGATATGCTCGGCCAGTTCCCCCAGTTCCGCGACCAGGGTGGCGTCGTTATTGTCTTCGCTGCTGTCGGAAATGTCGGTGGAAGTGTCGGAAGGAAGTGCGGAGGAAGTCATGTCGTGCCTGGGTGTTGAAGTAAGCAAGGCCGATTATACCGTCGATGAGGACGGGCGGTGGTGGCGCCAGCTTTGGCGTCTGCATGTTCAGGCGGCACGTCCGCGCACCAGACGCAGGCCCCAGCCGGTGGCGATCAATCCGTCACCGGTTTGCAGCGGTGCCACGGCATCCAGGAACGCGCTGCGCAGGCGCTGCCTGGCGTCATCGTCCAGGCGGTCGATATCGTAGGTGTCCAGCAGGGCGGTCCACATTTCTCCCGGCGTGGGCGTCCATGGCACGTCGATGTCGTCGAACTCGACGTCTGCGAAACCGGCATCGAGCAGTTCGCGCCAGCCCGCTTCCGACCCCGCGCGCCGGTCGCCGAAGCGCAGCGGCGGCAGCGCGTCGCTGGCGATGGGCTTGAACACGCGCATGAAAACGTCGTTCACTTCGCCCAGCAAGAAAGTCCGGCCGACGATGGCCGCAAAGTGGCCAGCAGGACGCAGCACGCGGCGCATTTCGCGCACGACTTGTTCGATGTCGTCCATCAGCATCAGCGCCATGTGCGACACGAGATAATCGACGCTGGCCGATGGCAGGTCGAGCGCCTGGCTGCGGCCTGGCAGCAGCCGCACGGAGGCGGGCAGGGCGGCGCGCGCCACGGCCAGTTCAGCCTCGCTCATGTCGACGCCGAGCAGTTGCAGCTGCGCCTGTTGCCGGGCGGCCAGCAATCCCAGCAGATGGCCATTGCCGCAGGCTAGGTCGAGCACAGACAAGGGATTATCGCCGACCGGCACGAGGTCGGTCAGCACGGCGTAGGACGAAGCCCATCTGCCGACGGGAGAGCTGGCCGGCAGATGGGCGAACGCGGCGCTGGTCACGCCGACTTGCCTTTGATGAAAATCCTGCAAATAGGTTTCGGCCGCTGTCAGTGGAGTCATGCAAGGTCCGCAAAGTCGTGGCGCCTGGCGCCGGATGGTCATCTTAGCATGCGGAAAGTGTCGCCAACGGTGGCGACGGATGGTGTGCCTGGGCGTTCTTATCCACGCCGCCATTGCGCCAGATCAGACGGCAACGAGTCGAAAGCGATCAGAGTATCTGAGTTCCTTTCGCAGCGAGCGGATTTTGCCTTGATCCTGCCTTCCCATGCGCACCCTGATACTCGGCTTTGCCGCTGGCGCCGCTTCGCTGCAGATGCAGGCCAGCTTGCCGGCCCATGCTGGCGTGCTGCTGTGGCTGATCGCTGGCTTGGGGTTGACGGTTAGTCTGGCGCTGCGTCGCCACGCGCGCTGGCGCTGCGTTGTCGCGCTTGCCGCCGGCGTGGGACTGGGCTTTTACTGGGCGGCCTGGCTGGCCCAGGCCGCCATGGCGCCGCAACTGGCGCTGGCCGATGAAGGGCAGGACATCATCGTGACAGGCACGGTGGCCAGCTTGCCGTACCGTTTCGAGCAGGGCGTGCGTTTTAACTTTGCCGTGGAAAAGGCGGTTGGCGCGCAGGTACCGCCCCTGATCGCGCTGTCCTGGTACGCGGGTTTTCGCGATGAAGTGACGAACGAGGTGGGCGACGTGCAGCCGGGCGAACGCTGGCGTTTGACGGTGCGGCTGCAGCGTCCGCACGGCAACGCGAATCCCATGGGTTTTGATTACGAGGCGTGGCTGCTGGAGCAGGGTGTGCGCGCCACCGGCTATGTGCGGCCGCAGCCGCGCGCCGATACGCCGAACATGCGCCTGGCGGCCTTCGTGCCTGCTTTCGGCAACGTGGTGGAAGCGAGCCGCGCAGTGCTGCGCGCGCGCATCCTGCGCAGCCTGGAGAATAAACAGTATGCGGGCGTGATCGTGGCGCTGGTGGTGGGTGATCAGCGCGCCATTCCCCAGTCGGACTGGCAAGTATTCAACCGCACGGGCGTGAGCCACCTGATTTCAATTTCCGGCTTGCATATTACGATGATCGCGGGAATGTTCGCCCTGGGCGCAGGCGCGCTGTGGCGGCGCTCGTTTTTCACGGAGCGGCAACTGCCTTTGCTGCTGCCGGCGCAAAAAGTGGCGGCCCTGGCCGGTGCGCTGGCGGCATTTGCCTATGTGCTGCTGGCGGGCTTCGGCGTGCCGGCGCAGCGCACTTTATATATGTTGCTGGTGGTGGCGCTGGCCTTGTGGCTGGGGCGCATCACCAGCATCGGCCATATCCTGTGCCTGGCGTTGGGCGTGGTCGTGCTGCTCGATCCGTGGGCCGTGCTGTGGCCTGGTTTCTGGCTGTCGTTCGGCGCCGTCGCCACCATGCTGTACGCGACGGCAGGCCGCACCACGGCGCCCTTGCCGGAGAGCGCCGGCCGCTGGCGCCGTTTGCGCGCGGCCGTGGCGCTCGGTACGCACACGCAGTATGTGGTGACGGTGGGGCTGGTACCGTTGACGATGCTGCTGTTTTCGCAAGTGTCGCTGGTCAGCCCTGTGGCCAATGCGCTGGCCATTCCCGTCATCAGCCTGGTCGTCACGCCCTTGTCCCTGGCGGGCAGCCTGCTGCCCGCGCCCTTGTGCGACGGGCTGTTGCTGCTGGCACACGCCATCGTGCAGATGCTGGCGCAGGTACTGGACTGGCTCGGGGCGCGCCGTTTTGCCGTGTGGACGGCGCCCGCGCCGCCATGGTGGAGTTTTTGCTGGGCATTGTTTGGCACGGCCTGGCTGCTGGCGCCACGCGGATGGCCGCATCGCTGGGCGGGCATGCTGGGCTGGCTGCCGCTGCTGACGGCCTTGCCGTCCAGCCCGCCACCTGGCCAGATGTGGATCACGGCCTTTGATGTGGGACAAGGCATGGCCGTGCTGGTGGAAACGCATGGACACCGCTTGTTGTACGACACGGGGCCCGCCTACAGCCTCGATTCCGATGGCGCCAGCCGCGTCATCGTGCCCTATTTGCGCGCGCGCGGCATAGCCAGGCTGGACGGCGTGATCATTTCCCACAGCGACCTCGATCACGCGGGCGGCGCCATTTCCCTGCTGGAAAATATAGACGTGGGCTGGCTGGCCTCGTCGCTGTTCGACGGCCACCCGGCCGTCGAGGCCCGGCGGCAAGCCCGGCGTCCGTATCTGCACTGCATGGCGGGCCAGCGCTGGACTTGGGAAGGCGTGCGCTTCGCCATGCTGCACCCATTGCCCGCCAGCCACACGGACATTTCCCTGAAACCGAACGCCCGCAGCTGCGCGGTGAAAATCACGGCGGGCAAGCATGCAATCTTGCTGGCTGGCGACATCGAAGCGGCGCAGGAAGCGCAATTGCTTGGCCGCTCGGCAGACGGTGAGCTGGCCGCCGACGTGCTGCTGGCGCCCCACCACGGCAGCGGCACGTCTTCCACATCAGCATTCTTGAACGCCGTCCATCCGGCCCTGGCGATTTTCCAGGTCGGGCACAGGAATCGCTATAAACATCCGAAGGCGCAGGTCTACGCGCGCTATGGCGAGATGGGGATTGCGCGGCTGCGCACGGATGTGGAAGGCGCGGTGGTAATGGAGTTTGGGGACGCTGTTGAGGTGACCCGGTATCGGGCCAGCCGGCCACGTTACTGGCATGGGCGATAAGGTAATACGTCTCACCGGATGCCGGACAGGAGATTTATTATGTGCGATGAATGCAATCCCTTCGAGCGCCTGGTGGCGAAAGCCGACGCTGCTTACTGGCGCCTGCGTTCGATTCGGTGGGATCAATGGTTACGTTATGTGGAGGACGTTTCGCCAGCGTTGGCGCAGGCGATGCAGCATACGGGTATTGGCATTGCGAGTGGCTTGTTTACAGGCTTGATCTTATTTGGATTGCAATTTACGAGTGATCAGCCTGTCAATGCCATGGCCAAGTCACTACAGTGCAAATTTATTGTGCATTACCAGGATATTCCAGGGCCCTTGTTCAATCTTGTCCTATTTCTGGTGGCATGCACGATGTTGTTGACTGCCGAGTGGGGGCATTTTTTTAGGCAGAAAGTGCTGGTGCCTGTCATACATGGCATTTCGCATACGGTGTCCATTACCACCGGAATGTTATTGTCGCTCGTCTTTTCGGAGGTGCTGACGAAGAGTTTTCTACCGAATGTCAGGCCATGGTTGGGCAGCCTCCTTATTATTTTGGCAGTGTGGCTACTCGCAGTGACGATGAACGCAGTTATTTATTTGTGTCGCTACGGCGTGGTGGGGCTATGGCGAAAGAAGAACTGCGCTGACGAAGACTGTCCTGCACCGCAAAAAAAGTATGAAGTCCTGCACTTTATTTTTCCACTGGTGGGAATTTTTCTCATCTTTTACCTGTGGGGCGATGTCAAGCGAAGCGCCGTGCAGGTGGCGGATGGCGCCAAGGCCAGCGAGGTGGCCGCTTGTGAGGTTGCACATTAAGCACCTCCCCTAATAAGTTGTTGTGATTTCTGACTTCCATAACCGGCGCTCTGCGGTGTTGCCCACTGCTAGCAGTGCTCGCACTGCGTCGAACGGCTGGGCATGCGCGAGGTGGCCGGTTTTGTCTTTGAGGGTGCGCCGTTCGCCGTGCATAGCGATGCTATCGCCGCCAAATAGACGCTAACTTATGCGTTCATCGGGTATCTCCAGCCCCCGCTGCCGCACATATTCCAGAAACAGCCTTGCTCCCTTGGCCATCTTCGACGTGCCGTACACGGCATGGATGCTGGGATCGAGCTCCTTCGACGACGTCAGCCGGTACGCCGTGCAGACCCTGCGTAAATTACCGGCAGCCACGGCCGGTTCAGCCAGCCAGCTGGCCAGGCGCACGATGCCGGCGCCTTCCAGGGCGGCCTGAAAGGTGGCGATGCCGGAAGTGAAGCGGAAGCGCGGCTGCACCTGGTAGCGCACGTTGCGCTCGCTGGAAACGAAATGCCAGTCGCGCAGGATGCGCGGGGCCGAGTGCATGATGATGTCGTGGCCGGCCAGCTCTTCCGGTTCGTCGGGCGCGCCCATGCGTTCTATATAGTCGGGCGAGGCGTACATATAGCGGCGGTAATTCCACAGGGGATAGCCGATCAGCTCGCTCGACTGCGGAAAGGCGCCGCGGATGGCAAAGTCCAGCTTTTCCTGGATGGGGTCGATCGATTTGTCCGAGAAATGGATATCGATGGACACATTCGGGTAGTCGCGCGAAAATTGCGCCACCACTTTCGGCAAGAAGCCCAGCGACAAAATTTCCGGCGCAGAGAGGCGCACCCAGCCTTGCGGCGAGTTGCTCAATTCCGCCAACTGGTCTTCCGCCTCGGCCTGTGTTTCCAGCAAGTGCTTGGCCGACGCGTAATAGGTTTCGCCGGCCGTCGTCAGGGTGAACTGCTTTTGCGTGCGCAGGATCAGCTCGGCGCCGATGGCGTCTTCGAGGAACTGGATGGCGCGCGTGACGGCCGACGGCGAGCGTCCCAGCATGCGCGCCGCGTGGATGAAGCTGCGCTTTTCCACCACGGTGCAGAAGGCGCGGATTTCCCACATCAGTTTCATCGACATCGGTGACTCCCGGCAAAAGAGGCCAGTAGACTGCATGGCATGCATTTCGTCAAGCGCCATGGATAATGGCGTTTTTCGCAATGCTTGGCGCGGGGCGATGTCCGTCGCCTGGCCGAATTTTGACGATGGGCAACTTCGCCCGGCGCCGTATGGCGACTGTGTTGGTCGTCGTGCGTCGTGCTAAAATAAAGCCCGATTCATCGTGCATTCGGGAGAAATTGATGGCCAAATTTACCCAGCAAGATCGTCAACGATCGGTAAATCAAACATTGGCAAGCTGGGCGATCGAAGGCTTCGAGCCTGACCCGGAATATCTGGCTTTGCTTGAGCGCTATGTTCAAGGCGAACTCACTCTTGCCCAGGTGCGCGCCATTACCGATGTCCAGTTTGGTGCCGACGCGGACAGAGGGGAAAAATCGCCAGCGCTACATGCCGCGTGATTTTCAATGACCCCTATTGTTATCCTGGTACGGATATCCTGCGTAACAAGCCGGATATCCGCGACAAGGAACGATTGAGGCAGTTCGAATTCCGTAAAACTGCCGAGCGCTCCATGGAGCTTCAGGAAAGCCCAGTTGTCGGACGATTCGATTTAGCACACTTGCAAGCAATACATTTCTACCTCTTTCAAGACCTGTATGCCTGGGCCGGGAAAATCCGGACCGTGGATATTTCCAAGGGCTCCACGTTCTTTGCGCATCACGCCGCGATCCAGAACTATGCAGACAAGCAGGTCTTTCCAGCCATCGAACTTGACAATCTGCTTGTCGCGCTCGATAAGCCGCTATTCGTCAAGCGCCTCGCCTATCACTTTGCCGAAATCAATGCCCTGCATCCGTTCAGGGAGGGCAACGGACGCAGCACGCGGCAATTCATCGAGCAACTGGTCAGGCATGCCGGTTTTGACTTGGACTACACCAAAGTTGCGCAGAACGACTGGGTGGATGCGGCCATTGCCAGTTTTTCCGGCAACTTGGTGCCGATGGAAAACGTGTTCACAATGATCACCGGCAAGCAGTAGTCAGGCATCCTGGTGCATTCCGTCAAGCGTTACGCCTGATTGCGCTTTCCGCAATTTGAAGTTGCATCCGGAAAAGTGACTGACGCCTATACTGCCGCTGTCGCCCATTCCTCATTGCCTATCATGCTGACCATTTCGCTGCTGTGTTTATTTGCCTTCTTTGCCGGCCTGATCGATGCCGCCGTGGGCGGGGGCGGGCTGATACAGCTGCCGGCCCTGTTCAACCTGATGCCGAACATGGCCTCGACGTCCTTGCTGGGCACGAACAAACTGGCGTCCGCCTGCGGCACCACGTTTGCCGCCCGCTCGTTTGTCGGCAAGGTCAACATTCCCTGGCTGCTGGTGCTGCCGGCCGTGGCCAGCGCCTTCATCATGTCGTTTATCGGCGCGGCCGCCGTGTCCTACGTGCCGCAGCAGGTGGTGCGCCCCATGGTGCTGCTATTGATCATCATCATGGCCATCTACACCTTCATCAAGAAAGATTTCGGCAGCACGCGCGAGGCGCGCCCCATCGGCCCGCGCGAACGCATCCTGGCCATCGTCATCGGCGGCGCCATCGGCTTTTATGACGGCCTGTTCGGGCCGGGCACGGGCAGCTTTTTGATTTTCCTGTTCATCCGCGTCTTCGGCTTCGATTTCATCCTCGCTTCGGCCTGCTCGAAACTGGTGAATATCGCCACCAACGTGGCCGCGCTGGCCTTTTTCATTCCCGCCGGCCACGTGGTCTACGCGGTGGCCGCACCGATGGCCGTGTGCAACATCCTGGGCGCCCTGACGGGCACCTGGATCGCCGTGCGCCGCGGCGCCGCCTTCGTGCGCATCCTCTTCCTCGTGCTGCTGGTGCTGCTGATCGTGAAGTTGTCTTACGACATCTTCTTCAAGTAAGTTTTTGAGCCTACCCTAGCCATGAAAACCATCCGGGGCGTGCTGTGGGACAACGATGGCGTGCTGGTCGCCACCGAACAGCTGTTTTACGAAAGCAACCGCGATTTACTCTTGCCCTACGGTATAGACCTGACGCCAAAGCAATTCTTTGACTGGTTCCTGGACAATAACTATGGCGCCTGGCATGTGTTGCTGGGGCAAGGCCATGACATCGAACTGGTCGAGCGCCTGCGCGCCGAGCGCACCGAGCTGTTTGCGCAACGCTTGCGCCAGGCGCGCCAACTGGCCATGCCTGGCATCGGACAAGTGCTGGCGGCGCTGCGCCCGCACGTGGCCATGGGCGTGGTCACCAGCGCCTACGCACAGCATTTCCAGATCAGCCATGCGGCCACAGGCTTGTTGCCGCACTTCGATTTCGTGCTGACGCGTGAAATGTATGGCGAAAGCAAGCCGGCGCCCGACGGCTACCAGTTGGGCCTGCAGCGCCTGGGCCTGGCTGCGGCCGACTGTGTGGCCGTGGAAGACTCGCCGCGCGGCTTGCGCGCCGCCAGGGCCGCCGGGCTGGAATGCATCGTCGTGCGCAACCAGATGAACCGTCACCACGCGTTTGACGACGCTTTTTGCGTGGTGGATTCAAACGCCGAGCTGGGCGAAGTGCTGGCTTCGTTCGTCCCCGGCATGGCGCAAGCTCCCCGGCAATTAGAGGCCTTCCTCTGATACGGCTTGCCGGCATGCCATTACAATTGCCTATCGCATTCACCGGCACGGCCCCACGATGACACTCCCGCAACTGCACTTTGCCCACGCCAACAGTTATCCGGCCGGTACCTACCGCAAGCTGTTCGGCCTGCTGGGCCAGCATTACAGCGTGCAGGCGCTCGACATGCATGCGCACGACCCGGATTATCCCGTCAGCACGGGCTGGCCCGAGTTGGTGCGCGAGTATATCGATGACCTGGAGCGTCGCTACAGCGCGCCCGTGATCCTCGCCGGCCATTCGCTGGGCGGCATGCTCAGCGTGATGGTGGCCAAGCAGCGGCCGGATCTCGTGCGCTGTGTGGTCTTGCTCGATTCGCCCGTGGTGGCGGGCTGGCGCGCCTTGCTGGTGCGGCTGGCGCGCAACACGGCGCTGGGCGAGCGGTTCTCGCCGGCACGTTTTTCCGCCAAGCGGCGCAAGCTGTGGCCGGACGCGCAAGCCGCCTATACCCATTTCGCGGCGAAGGATATGTTCGCCATCTGGGCGCCGCAGGTGTTGCGCGATTACATAGACAGCGGCCTGGTCCCCCATCCGGACGGGGTGCAGTTGCGCTTTACGCGCGAAGTGGAAACCGATGTCTACCGCGGCTTGCCGCACCATATCGGCAGCCTCGTCAAGGATGGTTTGCCGGTGCCCATCGGCTTTATTGGCGGCACGGAATCGGTGGAATGCCGGCAGGCGGGCTTGAAGGCCACGCGCAAGCTGGTCGGGAAATTTTTTCGCCAGGTGCCGGGTGGCCATCTGTTTCCCATGGAAAACCCAGAACTGACGGCGCAAGTGGTGCGCGAGATGATCACTTCCTTGCTGGCGAAACAGTAGCCTG
>NZ_LT607484.1:333497-425317 GCF_900095235.1 Janthinobacterium sp. UMAB-60 | reverse complement strand
AGTGTGGTCGATACGGGCCTGCGACTGCCTGTGGCGGCTGGCAACAGCAGTATCGAAAGCCAGTAAGCGTGCATTAACCGGGCTTGCCAGTGGGTGTGCCGCTTCGTGATGTACGCGAAGCGGCATTTTTTCTGCCGCCTGCTGGTGCCGTGCTCTCCTATAATCGGGAAATGGCCTTCACAATCTCACAGGTATGCAATGACTCCACATTTTATCGGCGTATCCGGCTTGCCGCGTGCTGGCTCGACGTTGCTGTGCCAGTTACTGGCCCAGCATCCCGATCTGCACAGTGAAGGCAATAGTTCGCCATTGTGCAATGCCTTGCTCGGCATGCGGCATACGATCAGCGACGATCCTTTTTTTCTGTCCCAGCTCGATACGAGCTTCGACGCCAGCTATGGGCATTTGACGACGGCGATGCGCGGCTTCCTGCGCGGCTGGTACCAGGACTGCGGCAAGCAGGCCGTAGTGGACAAGAATCGCGGATGGCTGAAGGCGATGGAGATGCTGCTGCAACTGGCGCCGGAAGCGAAGCTGATCGTCTGCGTGCGCGAACTGGGGCAGGTGTATGGTTCGGTCGAAGCCCAGCACCAGCGTACGATCCTGCTCGATTTCATCGATCACCTGGCCGATTACGACCGGCTGGGCAGGGCCGACATGCTGTTTGGCAAGGATCGTACCATCGGCGCTCCATTGAGCGATTTGCAAGGCATCCCCGACTTGCCACTGGCAGTGCAGCAAAGGTTGTACGTGCTGCGGTTTGAAGACATGATGGCACGCCCGGCCGAATGCATGGCGCATCTGTATGCCTGGCTGGGATTGGCACCGTTCCAGATCGATCCGGGCAAGCTGCGCGTGGGTTTGCGCGAAAGCGACAGCCACTACCGCATGAAATATACGCACCGGCAGTTTTCCAGCATCCGTCCGCCGCAACAGCATGCGATTCCGCCGCGTATCCAGCAGTATATCGAAAATGCTTGCGGCTGGTTTTACGACATGTACTACCCTGCCAATACTTGAAGCAGGCAAAAAAAACGCCAACCGTTGCCGGCTGGCGCTGAAAACCCTCGCAAGGAAGAAAGAGGGGGCTAGTAACTCCAGCGTACCGATAAACCGACGACCTTGTCATAGCGGCGCACATCGCGCACGTAGTCCGGTGTGTCGTGGTAGTCGCGGTAGGTCGAGTCGAGCAGGTTGTTTGCGTCCAGCGTCACCGTGGTGTGCGGGTTGAGCTTGTACGACACCGACGCGTCCAGGGTTTTTGTCGGCGCCACGGTCAGGTGCATGCCCTTGCCGCGGTAGTTGTAGTCGTCCACATATTTATCGCGCCAGCTGTACGCCAGGCGCGCCGACCACGGTCCCTGTTCGTACAGGCCGACGAGATTGGCCGACCATTTCGACATGCCCGTGAATGGATGCACGCCGCCATCGAGTTCTTCCAGTTCGCCCGTCATGTAGGTGGCGTTCGCCTGCAGGCCCAGGCCGCTCATCCAGCCGGGCAGCTTGTCATAGAACTGCTGGTAGGCCATTTCCAGGCCTTGCAGATGGCCCTTCGAGGTGTTGCGCGGACGCGTGATGTCGTACACGATGCCGCCATACGTTTCCTTGGCTGAACCGGACAGGATGTAATTCTTGAAGTTGTGGTGGAATACGGTGGCCGTGACGGAGCCCGTCGGCGCGAAATACCATTCCAGCGCCACATCGAGGTTCTTGCCTTCCACGGGTTTCAGGTCGGGATTGCCGCCGCTGCCCGTCGGGCGCACCATCTCCAGGCTCTGGCCCAGGCTCACGCCGGGATTGAAGTCGGCGAAGTTCGGGCGCTGCACGGCCTTGCCGGCCGTCAGGCGGGCGATCAGGTCCTGGCGCAGCATGGCTTTCAGGGTCAGGCTGGGCAGCACGTCCGTATCCGACGTTTTCACCTGCACCGGCGTGATGATGCCGTTTTGCGAGGAATTGCCTTGCAAATCCTGCTTGGTCTGCACCACGCGCACGCCCAGGGTACCGTCGACCGGTACTTGTGCCAGGTCAAAGCCGATGCGCGCCTTGCCGTACACGGCATTGGTTTTTTCCACATCCCTGTAGTGGGTCATCGGATCGTCGGGGCTGCGTTCGCTGCTGCCCGTAAACAGCTGGCGCAGCACGGCCGTGTTGTTGAGCATGAAGTCGCGGCATGGCGTGAGCCAGCTTTGCAGGCCGAAGTTGCCCGTGTTCTGGTGCGAGGTGCACGCCAGGCCGGGAATCGCGTCCGCATACATGGTCGACGTCAGGCCGCCCTGGCCATTTTTTTCGCGGATCGATTCGGCCTTGCGCTTGGCCAGGCGCACGCCGCCCGAAAATTCGCGGAAGAAGCCCGTGCTGTCCATGTCGTAGGTAACGTCGCCGCGCCAGTCGGTCGAGCTGCCTTCGTCGTGGCTGTGGTTATCGTAGAAGCCGAGCAGCGTATAGTTCTTCGGGTCCAGCATGTTGTAGCCGGGGTAGCTGATTTGCGCGCCGCCGTTGACGTTCGTGCTGCCGATGATGCTGGTCGGATGCGCGAGGAAGTCGAGGATGGGGAATTCGCGTTCGAAGTTGCTGACCGTGCGCGCCAGCTCCGTGGTGGCGCGCAGCTGCGGCGTGATGTCCCAGCGCGCGCCGATGGCGCCTTGCGAGCCGATCGAGCGGTCGCGCCGCGCCTGGGTCGAGCCGAGCGTGAAGGGCGACCACGGGCCGTCGATCTTGCCCACCGTGGCCGCCTGGTTGGTGCCGGGGATCAGAGTGATGTCCGGGTTCTGGCCCCAGGGCAGCGAACCGACGAAGAACTGGCTGTCGAACGCGTGCTTGATCAGGGTCGACATGCCTTCCGCATACACTTCCACCTGCGAGTTCGGGCGCCACTGGAAGGCGGCATTGGCCGCGTAGCGCTTGCGGTCGCCCACGGTCGGGATCATGCCGACGGAATCGGGGCCCGTGATATTGCCCGCTTCGGGGCGCTTCACGGGTTCGGCGTTCCAGATCGTCTCGTCATAGTATTTGCTGCGCTGGTAGGACAGGCCGAGCAGGGCGCCGAATTCGCCATATGGGGTCCTCCAGCGGTTCGAGACCATGCCGCTGACGTTCGGGTCCGTCGAGCCGGACTTGTCGCGGTGCTCGGCGCGCACGTTGCCCGATGCCGTAAAACCCTTGAAGTCGAACGGACGGTTGGTGCGCACGTCGACCACGCCGGCCGTGCCGCCTTCGACCATGTCGGCGCCCTGCGATTTATACACGTCCACGCGCTGCAGCATGGCTGTCGGAATGTCGGCCAGGTACAGGCTGCGGCCCACCGACGTAAACATCTCGCGGCCGTTGAGCAGGGTCACCACGCCGGGCAAGCCGCGGATGATGACGGAGCCCGCCTCGCCGCCTTCGCGGCGGATCTGCACGCCCGTCACGCGGCCGAGGATTTCGGCCACGTTCTTGTCGGGGAATTTGCCGATTTCATCGGCGACGATGGAGTCGACCACCTGGTCGTTGTTCTTCTTGATCGTCTGCGCGCTTTGCGCTGCCCTGCGCACGCCCGTGACGGCGACGACGGCGATGCCTGCATTGTCGGCATTGTCGGTTGGCGCCGCCACCGGCGCTGCTTCTGCCACTTCTGCCGCCGGTGTCTCCACGGCGGGCGCCTGTTGCGCCCAGACGGAAGCGCTGCTCAGCAGGCCCGCGCCGGCCAGGGCGGCCACCGTGGCCTTCAAGGTCAACCGTGTGTTGTGCTTGGGCGTGCGGGTGCCCGTTGCCATCCATTGCTTCATCTTGTCTCCACCTGTATTTTAGTTATGTTGAGAACGCTGCAGCAGTTGCCGCCAGAGCTGAAACTTGCTCAGGAAACATGGTAGGGGGAATGACTTTGCCCCACAAATGACTTCTTTTGCGATGTCCATATCATTTCCGGTATCCCTGCTGCATTCATGCGCCCTGGCGGCGCACTGCACGTTGTCGAATCCGGCGCGTGCCGCACCGGAGGTGTCAGGCGGCGCAGGGCGCGGCGCTGTGCGCCAGCCATGCCATGAAGCGCGCCTGCGGCATGGGGCGGGCAAAGTAAAAGCCTTGCAGTTCGTCGCAGCCGGCGTGGCGCAGCACGTCGGCATCGGCCGCGCTTTCCACGCCTTCGGCGGTGACCGTCAAGCCCAGGGTGTGGCCCAGGCCGATGATGGTTTTCGTCACCGCCAGGTTTTGCGGCGAACCGTGGATGTCCTGCACGAAGCTCATGTCGATTTTCAGCTTGTCGAGCGGGAAGCGGCACAGGTAATTCAGGCTCGAATAGCCGGTGCCGAAATCGTCGATCGACAGCGCAAAACCCAGCGCCTTGATGGCGTGCAGGGTGGCGATGGTATCGTCCACATTGTCCATCAGGATCGATTCGGTCAGTTCGAATTCGATCTGTCCTGGCGTGACGGAAAACTCGCGCAGCACCTCGCGCAAGGTGGCCACCAGGGTGCCGCTTTTCAGCTGGATGGCCGACAGGTTGATCGACACGGCGATGTCGCCCGCGCCCGCCTCGCGCCAGGCCAGCTGCTGGCGGCACGCTTCGCGGATGACCCATGCGCCGATGGAGACGATCAGGCCCGACTCCTCGGCGGCGGGAATGAAACTGTCGGGCGCGATCAGGCCGTGCTGCGGGTGCTGCCAGCGGATCAGGCTTTCCACGCCATTCAGGCGGCTGCTCTGCGCATCGATGCGCGGCTGGTAGTACAGCACCAGTTCCTGCCGCTCGATGGCGTGGCGCAGGTCGCTTTCCAGGTGCAGCTGCTGCAATTGCTGCTCCTGCATCTGCGGCGTGAAAATGCGCGCATGGTCGCGCCCCCCGCTCTTGGCCTGGTACATGGCCGCATCGGCGTGACGCATCAGGGTATCCATGTCGTCGCCGTGGTCCGGGTAGATGGCCACGCCCACGCTGCACGAGACATACAGCACGTTGCCTGCTACCTGGTGCGGCTCGCGCATGGCCGGTATCAGCCGCGTGTCGAGCAGGGCGGCGATGGCCTCCGCGTCGCCGATGCCGTTGAGGATGACGACGAATTCATCGCCGCCCAGCCGGCTGACGGTGTCGCCTTCGCGTACCAGTTGCAGCAGGCGCTTTGAGACCGATTGCAGCAGGGCGTCGCCCACGTGGTGACCCAGCGCGTCGTTGACGTGCTTGAAGCGGTCCAGGTCGACGAACAGCACGCCCACCTTTTCGCCGCTGCGGCGCGCTTGCGCGATGGCGGCCGCCAGGCGCAGTTTTGACACGTGGCGGTTCGCCAGTCCCGTCAGCGCATCGTGGTGGGCCATGTGCTCGATCTGCCGCTCGCTGGCCTTGCGTTCGCTGATGTCGAGCGAGCTGGCGATGAAATGCGTGGTGACGCCATCGAGGTCGCGCACGGCGTTCATCACCAGCCAGGCCGGATAGTTTTCCATCGACTTGCGCTGCACCGAGATTTCTCCCTGCCAGTAGCCGCGCCGCGCCAGGGTCTGGCGCAGGCTGTCGAGCTGCTCGGGAGGGTTGTCCGGCGCGAGCAGGAAAGAGGGGCGCTTGCCGATCAGCTCCACCATGTCGTACAGCGAATGGCGGCGGAAGGCCTGGTTGACGGTAATGATGCGCATGTCGGCATCCATCACGATCAGGCTTTCAGCCGATGCCTCGAACACCTTGGCCCACAATTCCAGGCGCGACTCCATCAGCTTCATCTTGTTGATCGGCGTGAAGGTCGACAGCACGGCGCGCTGGCCCTGGTAGTCGATCAGGCGCGCGGAAATCAAGGCCCAGGTGGGCGTGCCACCGCCGCTCCAGCACACCTCGAATTCATCGACGGCGCCCAGGTCGCTCAAGCGCTGGAAGAAGCGTGAACGGGCTTGCGGACTCATGCCGCCCACCCACGGGTCCAGTTCCAGGCCGCCCTGCCACGCGTGCGCGGCCTGGTTCGCGTGCAGCACCTGGTGATGCGGGATCGAGGTGACCATCAGCGGGATGGGAATGGCGTCAACCAGCTGGCGCTGCGCATCGGCCGCGCTGGCGCGCGCCACCAGGTCCTGCTGCGCCATGCGCTGGAAGTCGAGCTGCTGCAGCATGGTATTGAAGGCGCTGACCAGGCGCCCCGTTTCGTCCTCGCTGTCCCAGATGGCGCGCAGGCTATGGTCGCCCGTTTCGCGCACTTCCTGCGCCACGCGCGCCAGGCGGCGGATGGGCAGGGCGATCTGCCGCGCGACGAAAAACACCAGGCCCAGTATCATCGCCAGCAGCAGCACGGCCGTGCCCAGGTGCAGCCACATGCGCGTGAAAAAGCCGTCCACGCGCAGCTGGATCAGGCGGTGCAATTCGTTTTCCGCCGCGCGCCAGGCACGCTGCAGGGCCGCGACGGCGGCCGCATCGTGCCGCAGCAGCGCGGCGTTGCCATCGGCATGGGCCGGCATGCCGGCCAGCGCCTGGGCGCTGGCGCGAAACTGCGCCACGGCTTGCCGCAGGGCCGCGCGCGAACCGTCCAGGTGCCGGCGCAGCAGCGGCGTGCTGGCCGCGAACGCCTCCGTGTAGTCGCTGCCGATGCCGCCCATGGTGGCATCCATGCGGCCTTCGAGAATCAGGAACTGGGTCTGCAGGCGCTGGCGCTGCGCGCCTTCGGCCGTCGCCAGTTGCAGCGCCAGGGCGCGCGTGCTGTTGATCACTTCCAGCAGCTCGGGAAAGCGCAGGATCACCAGCGACATCGTGTAATAGCTGTCCAGATCCGGGTCGAGGATCAGGTTCGACTGGTTGCCCACGCGCGTGAGCAGTGCGCGTCCGGCCACAAAGGCGGGCGCGGGCGCCATGCCGTCATGTGCCGCTGGCGTGCCGCCGGCCTGGCGCAGCAGGGTGGCGAATTCCCCGCTCAATTGCGCGCTGCGCATGCCTGCGCCGAACTGGCGCTCGGCCTGTTCGATGGCGGTGGCTTGTGCGTCCGCTTGCGCCGTGCTGCGCGTCAGTGGCAGCAGCGCATCGCGGATGGCGGCGATGTAGTCGTTGCCCGCCATCTCCTTGCGCGAGAAATCGATGGCGATGTATTTTTCGTTGATGAGGATGCCGGAAATGAAGATGACGGCGGACAGGTCGAGCAAATAGATCAGCGCCAGTTTGCGCCCCACCGTCAATTTTCCGATCATGCGCGAAATTCTGCCCACCATGCGTGCCCCACCTTCTCGTCAGCCCACTGATGTTTTCTTATGAGCAATTTTCATGCCTGAATTTACAAGCTTGCAAGAGGGCTTTTGCACCATGCGGGTGCGCGCAGGAAGGCGACCGGCGCCAATAAAAAGGGCGGCCCGCAGGCCGCCCTTGTCTGCAGTCAGACTGCGCTTACGCTTCGGCGACGCGCTTGGCGATGTGCGCCAGCGCTTCTTCCACCTGGTCGATCAGGATCAGGCACAGATCGCCTTCGTTCAAACGCGCCAAGGCCTTGTCGATGGCGACGAATTCGCCGTTGATTTCATCGATATGGCTGGTGCGCTTGGCGCCGTTCAAGCCCTGGCGCAGCAAGGCCACGACTTCGCCGTCGGCGCGGCCGCGCTGGCATTGATCCTGGTACAGCAGCACGTCGTCGAAGGCGGCGCCGAGGATTTCCGTCTGCTGGCGGATGTCTTCGTCGCGGCGGTCGCCGGCGCCGCTGATGACCACCGAACGGCGCTTGGCCGGCATGCTTTCCACGGCCTGCACCAGCGCCAGGATGGCGTCCGGATTGTGGCCGTAGTCGGCGATCAGCGTGGCACCCTTGTAATCGAACACATTGAAGCGGCCCGGCGCATTGTCGGCTTCATTGGCAAAGGTTTTCAGGCCCAGCGCGATGGTTTTCCAGTCCAGGCCCACGGCCCAGGCGGCGGCCAGCGACGCCATGACGTTGTCGACCTGGAAGCCGATGGCGCCGTTGCGCGTGATCGGCACCTGCGACAGGGCGATTTCGTGGCGTTCCTTGCCCTGCGCGGCGACCAGCTTGCCGTCTTCCACGTACACCACGCGGTTGCCCTGCGCGCGGTGCGTGGCCATCACGGGATGCGTCTTGTCGGCGGCGAAGAAGGTCACCGTGCCGCTGCAATTCTTGGCCATGCGCGCCACGGCAGGGTCGGTGGCGTTCAGCACGGCCACGCCGCTGTCGGCCACGTTCTGCACGATCACCCTTTTGAGTACCGCGAGGTCTTCCACGGTGGTGATGTAGTTCAGGCCCAGGTGATCCCCGGCGCCGATATTCGTCACCACGGCGACCTGGCAGCGATCAAAAGCCAGGCCTTCGCGCAGCATGCCGCCGCGCGCCGTCTCGAACACGGCCGCGTCCACGTCCGGGTGCAGCAGCACGTTGCGCGCGCTGCGCGGACCGCTGCAGTCGCCGCTGTCGATCTGGCGTCCTTCGATGTACACGCCATCGGTATTGGTCATGCCGGTGCGCAGGCCCGAGGTGGTGAGCAGGTGGGCGATCAGGCGCACGGTGGTGGTCTTGCCGTTGGTGCCCGTGACGGCAACGACGGGGATGCGGCCATCGTCGCCCTCGGCGAACATGGCGGCGATGATGGCTTCGCCCACGGGGCGCGGCTTGCCGAACGACGGCGCCAGGTGCATGCGCAAACCTGGTGCTGCGTTCACTTCGACGATGCCGGCGTTCTGCTCTTCCAGCGGTTTCAGTATGCTTTCGGAGACCACGTCCACGCCGCAGATGTCCAGGCCCACCATGTGCGCGGCGGCGACGGCGCGCGCCGCCACTTCCGGGTGCACGTCGACGGTGACGTCGGTGGCCGAGCCGCCCGTCGACAGGTTGGCGTTATTGCGCAAAATTACGCGCTGGCCCACGGGCGGCACGGATTCGGCCACATAGCCCTGCTTGGCCAGGCTGGCCAGGGCGATGTCGTCGAAGCGGATTTTCGTCAGCGAGGTGGCGTGGCCGCTGCCGCGGCGCGGGTCCAGGTTGACCTGGTCGACCAGTTCGCGCACCGTGTGCTGGCCGTCGCCCACCACTTGCGGCGGGTCGCGGCGGGCCGCTGCCACCATCTTGTTGCCGATGACGAGCAGGCGGAAATCGTGGCCCGGCAGGTAGCGTTCGACGAGGATGTCGTCGCGGAATTCCTGCGCCGCGAGGAAGGCGGCCGTCAGCTGTTCGCGCGTGGTGACATTGACGGTGACGCCCTTGCCCTGGTTGCCATCTTTTGGCTTCACGACGACGGGCAGGCCGATCTCGCAGGCGGCGGCCCAGGCGTCGTCCGCATCGATGGCGACACGGCCGTGCGGCACCGGCACGCCGGCCGAATCGAGCAGCTTCTTGGTCAGTTCCTTGTCCTGCGCGATGGCTTCGGCAATCGCGCTGGTGCCGTCCATTTCGGCGGCCTGGATCTTGCGTTGCTTGCTGCCCCAGCCGAACGTCACCAGGCTGCCTTCGGTCAGGCGGCGGAACGGGATGTTGCGCGCCACGGCGGCGTTGACGATGGCGCCGGTGGACGGTCCCAGGCGCACGTCTTCATCGAGTTCCTGCAGCTGGTGCAGGGCGCCGGTCAGGTCGAACGGCGCATCGTCGAGCGCGGCCTGGCACAGCTGCTGCGCCAGTTCCAGGGCCAGGCGGCCGACGGCTTCTTCCGAGTATTCGACGACGACCTGGAAGATGCCCGTTTCCAGGGTCGGCGTGGTGCGGCTGAAGGTGACGGGGCAGCCGGCTTGCGCCTGCAGGCCCAGCGCCGCCAGCTCCAGCACCTGCGCCATCGGCGCGGCGTTGTAATTGCCCAGCGGTTGCAGCGGGCTCAGATGCGGAAAGCGCGCGCGCAGGCGGGCTTCGAAGCCGGGCAACTGGGCGATGTCGAGTTCCTGCGTGGTGCAGGAAACAATGGCTTCCACGGCGGTGTCGTGGCTCCAGAGGTTAGGGCCCCGCAAGGCCCGTACGCGAGATACTTCCATAATTAAACCGTAATCCTGTTGTGTTCTTGTGGGCCCGGCCGTAGCCGGGCTTGAGTCTTAGCTTGAGTCTTAGTTGCCGATGCAGCCGGGGGCCGCGTCGAACGTGCGCAAGCCTGCGCAAATCAAATCGACGGGCAGGTTCATGGCCCAGGCGGCGGCCGCAACGGCCAGCACGCTGTCGACATTGCCGGCCGTGGCCGGTTTCAGCAGGTCCAGGCACAGCAAGACCGTTTCGATGCCGCCTTCGGCCAGCACGATGTGGTTGCCGCGCACGAATACGGCACGCTGGCCGGCGGCCAGCTGCGCCGCGATGGCCGGCAAGCTGCCATCCTGCGCGTACAGGGTCACCGTGCCGTCGCACAGTTCGGCCAGTTCCAGCACGTGCGCGTTGGCGGCGTTGAGCACGGCCACGCCCGTTGGCACCACCACGTCGACCTGGCTGCGTACGGCCTTGTACAGGCCAGCATCGTCGAGCACGTCGAAATCCTTGACGCTCTCCAAACTGCCCATGTCGGTGACGATGCCGACCTGGCACTTGTCGTAGGCCAGGCCTTCGGCCAGGATCATGCGCGGATTGCTCTCGAACAGGGCCGTCTGCACGGTGCGGTTGAGCAGCAGGCGCTGGCCCGCGTCCCAGTTCACGCAATCGCTGCTGACGACTCTGCGCTGGTCCAGGTACATGCCTTCGCTGCACACGGCGCCCGTGTGCAGGCCCGACAGGTTGAGCAGTTTGCACAGCATGCGCACGATCAGGCTGGCGCCGCGCGTGCCCGTCACGCCGATCAGCGGAATGCGGCCCGTTTCCTCTGGCGCGAACAGGTGGTCGACGATGGCCGCGCCCACAGGGCGGGGCTGGCCCACGCCCGGCTTGATGTGCGCCAGCAGACCGGGGCTGGCATTGACTTCGATGATGGCGCCGCGCTGCTCTGCCAAAGGACGCGTGATGTCGGTGGTGACCAGGTCGATGCCGGCGATATCGAGGCCCACCACGCGCGCGGCCAGCAGGGCCGCATGCACGACGGACGGATGCACGTCGTCGGTGACGTCGATGGCCACGTTGCCGTTCGGCTGGATCAGCACTTTCTGGCCCGCTTGCGGCACGGACAGGGCGGTCATGCCCTGGCGCTGCAGTTCCAGCACGATTTCGCCCGATTCATGCGGCTTGACGGTACCCAATGGAAAATCTTCGCCTTCGCCGCGGCGCGGATCGGTATTGATCTGCGTGTTGACCAGGTCCAGCACGGTGGAGACGCCGTCGCCGTCGACCCACAGGGATTCGCCCTTGGCGGCCGCGATCAGCTTGTTGCCGACGACGAGCAGACGGTGTTCGTCGCCCGTGATGAAGCTTTCCACCAGCACGGCCGAGCTGTCGCCCTTGCGCGCGGCCAGTTCGTAGGCTGCCTTGACGTCCGCTTCCGTCATCAGGTTCAGCGACACGCCGCGGCCATGGTTGCCGTCATATGGCTTGACGACGACGGGCACGCCGATGTCTTGCGCTTCTTCCCAGGCCGCCTCGGCGCTGCGCACCAGGCTGCCTTCAGGGACGCGCACGCCGCACGATTTGAGCAGGAATTTGGTGAGATCCTTGTCGCTGGCGATGCCTTCGGCAATCGCGCTGGTGCGGTCCGTTTCGGCCGTCCAGATGCGGCGCTGCGCGGCGCCGTGGCCCAGCTGCACCAGGTTGCCGTCGTTCAGGCGCAGCGAAGGGATGCCGCGCTCGGTGGCCGCATCGACGATGCTGGCCGTGCTCGGACCCAGGCAGCGCGCGTCGACCATGTCGCGCAGGGGCGCCAGGGCCGCTTCCAGGTCGTAGGCTTCGTCGTTGATGGCGGCCATCAGCAGTTCGCGCGCGGCGGCCAGGGCCGCGCGGCCCACGTGCTCTTCACGCGTGCGGAAAGCCATCTTGTAGACGCCGCGCTGGCTGGTCGAGCGCGTCTGGCCGAAGCCCGTGCGCATGCCTGCCAGGTTTTGCAATTCCAGCACCACGTGTTCGAGGATGTGCGCCGACCAGGTGCCTTCGCGCAGGCGTTCGAAAAAGCCGCCCCGTTCTCCCACGCCGCAGCGGTGCTCGATCATGCCGGGCAGCCATGCCACCAGACGCTCGTACAGGCCGGGCAGGGTATTCGATGGGTAATCTTCCAGTTCGCCGATGTCGACCCAGGCTTCAATCACCGGGCGATACGTCCAGATGTTGGGGCCGCGCAAGTGGGTGACGCGGGCAAATTCGATGTTCTTCTTCTTGATCATGTAAGTGGTTTCTTGATAACAAGCCAGGCGTCTGGGCGCCAGATACTTTATGGTGGCTCTACAGAGTCTTTTCAGGCTCGTGCTTGGTTCTTTATCCCGGGTATGCGCAGTGTGCCACTTTTAGCGGCCTCTTGTCGCGTTTGCTTCTCGTATTCTGCTGCTGTTGTCATACTAATTGTTACTAAATGTTGCCTTACTTGTTATAAAGATACCGACTCCGGGCCAAGCTGGAGCATTTGCGCAACAGCGGGCTGTTGTATACTTGTCGCTGGTCGATGGCTGCTCATTTTTTGCGCCGTTTTGCCATCCAATCCTTACCGGCAGGCATCCATTCGATACAATACAGGAAATTGCCACTGGTGCATCCACCTCGCCATCGCGCAGTACACAAACATTGATCGGGCGTCTGCCCCATCCCCCAAATCCCGCCCTGAAGGGCTTGGCCTCGAGCCGGAGTATGCTTTACGATGACAACTGAACTGAGTGTTCCTGCAACAACTATTCCCCTCAACTCGCTGCCTGCGCCTGTCGCAGAGGCCTGGCTGGCGGAGGTGGAGAGCAAGCTTTCTCCAGGGGAGAACGTTTTAAGTAGCGTTGAGGTTGACCTCGATGCGCGATTACGTTTCACAAAAGGCATAATTGTTGTCACCGAGAAGCGTTTGCTTGCCCGTTCGCCGGGCGATACCACCTGGAAAAGCTGGTCTTTCCGCCCCGGACTGCGCCTGACGCACCATGACCACGCCGGTGTCGGCCACCTGGAATTGTTCGATGACCACGGCCGCCTGGCCTCGTGGCGTTTTACTTTGGGCCAGAATCTGCATGCGATCCGCGTGCTGGAGCAGTTCGTCGAGCGCCTCGACAGCCACCTGACGGGCCAGCCCGTGCTGCAAGCGGAGCAGGAAGTGTGTCCGAGTTGCAAGGCGCCTCTGGAGCCGGAGCAGGAAGAATGCCCGATCTGCGCCAAGGTGCTGTACACGCCGCCATCGACCTGGACCCTGTTCCGCCTGTGGCGCTTCGCCCACCCTTACCGTGGCCAGCTGGCCCTGGGCTTCATGCTGATGCTGCTCTCCACTGCCGCGCACATGATTCCGCCTTACCTGACGGCGCCGCTGATGGACAATGTGCTGATCCCGTATCAGAACGGCAAGCACATCGACCCGTGGCTGGTGGTGTACTACATGAGCGGCTTGCTCGGTTCGGCCCTGCTGGCCTGGCTGCTGGGCTGGGGCAAGACCTATGTGCTGGCCCTGGTGTCCGAACGCATGGGCGCCGACTTGCGCTCGGCCACGTATGAACACCTGATGAAGCTGTCGCTGGAATTTTTCGGCGGCAAGCGCACGGGCGACCTGATGTCGCGCATCGGCAGCGGCAGCGACCGCATCTGCGTCTTCCTCTCGCTGCACTTGCTCGATTTCGCCTCCGACGTGCTGATGATCATCATGACGGGCGTGATTCTGTGGTCGATGAATCCGTGGCTGGCCATCATGACCCTGGCACCCTTGCCTTTCATCGCCTGGATGATCCACCTGGTGCGCGACCGCTTGCGCACGGGCTTTGAAAAGATCGACCGCGTGTGGAGCGAAGTGACCAACGTGCTGGCCGATACCATCCCCGGCATTCGCGTGGTAAAAGCGTTTGCGCAGGAAAAGCGCGAAGCGGCCCGCTTCCGCGACGCCAACGCGCACAACCTGGCCGTCAACGACAAGTTGAACAAGGTCTGGTCGCTGTTCTCGCCTACCGTCTCCTTTTTGACGGAGATGGGTTTGCTGGTCATCTGGTGCTTCGGCATCTGGCAATTGTCGCGCGGCGAAATCACCGTCGGCGTGCTGACCGCCTTCATCGCCTACAGCACGCGCTTCTATGGCCGCCTCGATTCCATGAGCCGCATCGTTTCCGTGACGCAGAAATCGGCGTCCGCCGCCAAGCGCATCTTCGACATCCTCGACCACGTGTCGAGCGTGCCGGAACCGGCGCACCCTGTGAAACTGGAGAAGATCGAAGGCAGGATCGACCTGCGCGAAGTCGGTTTCCGCTACGGCAACCGCGCCGTCAACCGTGGCATCACGCTGAACATCAAGGCCGGCGAGATGATCGGCCTGGTGGGCCACAGCGGTTCGGGCAAGAGCACGCTGGTCAACCTGATCTGCCGCTTCTATGACGTGTCGGAAGGGGCGATTTTGCTCGACGGCGTCGACATCCGCTCGTTCGCCGTGTCCGACTACCGCCGCAACATCGGCCTGGTGCTGCAAGAGCCGTTCCTGTTCTTCGGCACCATCGCGGAAAATATCGCCTACGGCAAGCCGCACGCGTCGCGCCAGGAAATCATCGCCGCCGCGCGCGCGGCGCATGCGCACGAATTCATCCTGCGCCTGCCGCAAGGCTACGATTCGATGGTGGGCGAGCGGGGCCAGGGTCTGTCCGGCGGCGAACGCCAGCGCATCTCGATCGCCCGCGCCCTGCTGATCGACCCGCGCATCCTGATCATGGATGAAGCGACATCGTCGGTCGACTCGGAAACGGAAAAAGAGATTCAAAAGGCGCTGGACAACCTGGTGCAGGGCCGCACGACGATCGCCATCGCGCACAGACTGTCGACCCTGCACCGGGCCGATCGCCTGGTGGTGCTGGACCGGGGCCAGGTCGTCGAAGTGGGCAGTCACGATGAGCTGATGGCGAAGGAGGGCGCCTATTTCCGCCTCTACGAAGCACAGGCGCGCAACAACGAACTCGCCCTGGATGACAAGGAATAAGCATGGCCAGTACAACTTTTACATTAAGCCGCGACCCCTTCGGCAAGCTGGTGATGACGGCCGAAGACGGCCAGGTCTTTGAAGGCGTGGCGCCCGTGCGCGCCTTCCCCATCCAGTCGCCCGACGAAGGCATTTCGCTGGTGCTGGGCAACGGCAAGGAAGTCGCATGGATCGAGCGCCTCGACGCCTTGCCGGAGCCGGCGCGCAGCCTGCTGCGGGAAGAGCTGGAAGGGCGCGAATTCATGCCCGAGATCGCACGCGTGAAAAGCGTTTCCAGCTTTGCCACGCCATGCACCTGGCATGTGGACACGGACCGGGGCGAGACGCAGTTCGTGCTCAAGGGCGAGGAAGACATCCGCCGCATTGGCGCTGCGTCGCTGCTGATCGCCGATAACCACGGCATTCACTTTTTGATCCGCGACATGTTCAATATCGACAAGACGACGCGCAAGATACTCGACCGCTTCCTGTAAGGAGCGCCCTGGAACGCGGCGCAGTGCCGCCGCTCATGCCGTTCAGCCTGCGCTGAACGGCATTTTTTTTGACATGAGCAAACCTTGTGATTTGCCTCATTTGAGCTATACTGATGTCTTAAAGGAGGCGATTATGGCGCAGCAAGTTGACATTCCCGTCCCGCTCCAGCAAGCGAGGACGCTATACGAGGGCATGGTGCTGTATGGCTTTGATACTGATGCGCGCATTGCGCTGATACGGCGGGGCATTCCAGCTTCGACGATCAGCCGCCTGTCTGCGCGCATGGGCATGAGCAAGGAATTCCTGTTGTCCAGCCTGGGACTGTCGCGTGCCACCATCAGCCGCAAGGAGAAAGACGCCAGCTTGCTGTCGAAGGATGAATCGGAACGCGTACTGGGTGTTGAAACCCTGATCGGCATGGTGCAGGCGATGGTCGAACAATCGGGCGATCCCGCCGGCTTTGACGCGGCGCGCTGGGTCTCCGATTGGCTGAGCAAGCCGCT
This sequence comes from Janthinobacterium sp. UMAB-60, assembly GCF_900095235.1. Lineage (NCBI taxonomy): Bacteria > Pseudomonadati > Pseudomonadota > Betaproteobacteria > Burkholderiales > Oxalobacteraceae > Janthinobacterium > Janthinobacterium sp. UMAB-60. The sequence goes on along the minus strand of NZ_LT607484.1, from coordinate 409,454 downwards.
GCCTGCGCTGGCGGGCGCGACGCCGGCCAGCTATATGGATACCTTCGAGGGACAAAAACTGGTGGTGCAATTGCTGTCCATGACGCAGAGCGGAGCCTATGCATGAATGTGCTCTGGCGTATTGCCGTCGAGACGCCAGCCTATCCCGCCAGTGACCTGAGCGGCACCGGCGCGAGGATCACGGGCGGCCGCTGGAACAGCCAGGGCGTCCCCGTCGTGTATTGCTCGACAAGTATCGCCCTGGCCACCCTGGAAACCGTGCATTACCTGCGCGGTGGCGGCCTGCCGTTCAACCGTTACCTGGTGCGTATCGCCATTCCCGATGGCGTATGGAATGCGCGCCAGGTACTCGACCCATTTCCCGGCGGCTGGGATGCCATACCGGCCGGCTTGTCGGGCAAGCGGGCCGGCGATGGCTGGATCGCAGCGGGAAAATCCGCCTTGCTGCTGGTGCCTTCCGTGATCGTGCCCGACGAATACAATGTCTTGCTCAACCCCTGCCATGCCGATGCCGCGGCGGTCACCGCCAGCACCGTCAGGCGGTGGAGCTACGATCCCCGGTTTTTCCCTTGACGCACGCTTACTGAAACGCCACTTCCGCAAAGCTGCGCAATTTGCGGCTGTGCAGCCGGTCCACGCCCTGGCGGCGCAGCAGTTCCACGGCGCGGATGCCGATGCGCAGATGCTGGTCGACCCGCTCGCGGTAGAAGTGGTTGGCCATGCCGGGCAGCTTGATTTCGCCGTGCAGCGGCTTGTCGCTCACGCACAGCAGGGTGCCGTACGGCACGCGGAAGCGGAAGCCGTTGGCGGCGATCGTCGCGCTTTCCATGTCCAGCGCGATGGCGCGGCTCTGGCTGAAACGGCGCTCCGGCGTGCGCTGCGGCAGCAGTTCCCAGTTGCGGTTATCGGTGCTGGCCACCGTCCCCGTGCGCATGATGTGTTTCAGATCATGCCCCGTCAGTTGGGTGATTTCCGCCACCGCCGTTTGCAGCGCCTGCTGGATTTCCGCCAGCGGCGGGATCGGCACCCACAGCGGCAAGTCTTCGTCGAGCACGTGGTCTTCGCGCACATACGCATGCGCCAGCACGTAGTCGCCCAGGCTTTGCGTGGTGCGCAAGCCCGCGCAATGGCCGAGCATCAGCCAGGCGTGCGGGCGCAGCACGGCGATGTGGTCGGTGATGGTCTTCGCATTGGCCGGTCCCACGCCGATATTGACCATGGTGATGCCGCTGCCGTCGGCGCGCAGCAGGTGATACGCGGGCATCTGCGGCAGGCGCGGCGGCGCGGCGCCCAGCGCATCGTCGCTTTCCACGGTCTGTCCCACGCGGCGCGTGACGACGTTGCCCGGTTCGACAAAGGCGATGTAGCCGTCTTCGTCCGAGGGTGCGGCGGCGTCCGGCGCGCGCTCCATCATGGCGTGCCCCAGGCGGATGAATTCGTCGATGTAGAACTGGTAATTGGTAAACAGGACGAAGTTCTGGAAGTGCTGCGGCGAGGTGCCGCTGTAGTGGCGCAGGCGCTGCAGCGAGTAATCGACGCGCGGCCCCGTGAACAGCGACAGCGGCTGCGCTTCGCCGTGCGCCGGTTCGTGCGTGCCGTTGGCGATGCCGTCGTCCATGGCCGACAGGTCGGGCAGGTCGAACAGGTCGCGCATGGCCAGGCGGCGGCCCGCATCCATATTGCCTTCGATATGGTCATGCTCGGCGAACGAGAAATGCACGGGGATGGGCTGCGCGCTGACGCCCACTTCCAGGTGTACTTTCTGGCCGCTGTTATGGTTTTTCAGCAGCAGGGTGAACTGGTCGAGGTAATAGTCGCCGAACAGGTCGGGCCGCGTCAGCGTGGTTTCAAATACGCCGGGACCGGCGACAAAACCGTAAGCCAGCGGCGAGTCGGCGCGCGCCACGGTGTCCGTCTGGATGCGCACGAAGGGGTAGCAGGCGCGCACGCGCTCGTGCATGTCTTCGCCGGCGACAAAGCGCTGCAGCGCATCGCGCAAGTGTTCAATGCTGCCGCGGTAAATGGCTTGCACCTGTTCCAACGCCAGGCGTGGATCGTCGAAGCGGGAGGAGGCGATGAAGGGGGGCGTAAGCAAGCGGATTCTCCTGGTAGCGGTTCGTGCATACCATTGTAAGGCAGCGGGGCAACTCGCGTTGGACGCGTTTCTTGCCTGCCTGGGGCGCTTGACGGATTCAAATAGAATCTGTATTCTATTTGAATGGTCAGACTCGCCAAATTCAACGAAAACAACTTCATCGACAGCGCGATCGCCGTCGCCGCCCAGTGCGGCGTGGCCGCCGTGTCGATGGCCGCCATCGCCGTCAAGGCCGGTGCGCCCATCGGTTCCGTGTATCACCGCTTCGACTCGCGCAACGCGATTTTGGCGCGCGCCTGGCTGCGCGTGAAAGGCGACTTCCGCGAGGAGGTGGCCAGCCGCTGGCTCGGCGGCGACACCTGGGCCGGCGTGCACGGCTTGCTGGACTGGTGTCGGCGCAAGCCCGTGTACGCGCGCTTCCTGCTGCAATGCGCGGACAGCCCCGATTTCAGCAGTGGCCTCAGCGAGGACTTGCTGGCCGCCGTGGAAGAGGAGCAGGCGGCGCTCGACGCCTGCTTTGTGCGCTGCGCCGAAGCCATGCCCGCCACCACGGAGCTCGACCTGGACCACATGCTGCTCAAATTCGTGCTGATCGACGCGCCCGTGGCGGTCGTCAAGCCTTACCTGACCCAGGAGCGGCCGATACCGGCCAGCGTCGACGCCATGCTGCGCGCTTCGCACGACGCCGTGCGCGGCTGGGCCTTACATGCCACATCACACTAACAAAGAAAAGAATCCCCATGCGCTATTCCACCCAGCTTGAACACGGCAAGAAAATCCCCCTGCACGACGAAGAAGGTTTCATCGGCATGCGCGCGGCCGGCCGCATCGCCGCCGACACGCTCGACTACATCGCGCCTTTCGTGAAACCGGGCGTCTCGACGGCCAAACTCGACGCCCTGTGCGAAGAATTCATGCGCGCCGCCGGCGCCATCCCCGGCACCATCGACTACCACGGCTACAAGCACGCCAGCTGCATCTCCGTCAATCACGTGGTCACGCACGGCATCCCGTCGGAAACGAAAATCCTGAAAGTGGGCGACATCCTGAACATCGACGTGACGCCGAAGTTCCAGGGCTGGTTCGGCGACACCAGCCGCACCTTCAAGGTGGGCGCCGTCTCCATCCTGGCCAACCGCCTCGTCAACACGGCGTATGAGGCCATGATGGCCGGCATCCACACGGTGCGTCCGGGCGCGACCCTGGGCGACGTGGGCGCCGCCATCGAGGCGGTGGCCAAGGCGCAGGGCTTTTCTTCCGTGCGCGACTTCTGCGGCCATGGCGTGGGCCAGGTCTTCCACGACACGCCGCAAGTGCTGCACTATGGCCGCGCGGGCACGGGCATCGTGCTCGAACCGGGCATGATTTTCACGATCGAGCCGATGCTCAACGTGGGCAGCTATCAGGTCAAGGTCTTGCCCGACAAATGGACGACGGTAACGAAAGACCGTTCGCTGTCGGCGCAGTTCGAGCACTCGCTGGCCGTGACGGAAACGGGTTTTGAGATTTTCACCCTGACCGGTTCGACCGATCCGCTGGTCTGAGCATGGATGCGGCCAGTGCCAGCCTGACGCAGCGCCTGCTGAACAAATACCGGCACGACGCGGAAGACGCGCTGCAGCAGGTGGCGCTGGCCGTGCAGCAGCAGGAAGGCATCCGCAGCGACAGCGTGCTGCGCCTTGATCGCATCGCGGCCCTGGCGCCGCCCGTCGCCGGCGTGGTGATGCTGGCCGAGTGGCTGGCCTATGTGGACTGGGAAGGCTTCGACAGCGCCTTGTACGTCAATATCGACGCGGTGGCGGCGTTCATCGCCGATGACTTGCTGCTGCCCGAGGCGGGCGCCAATCTGCTGCAAACGCGCGCTGCAGCCGTGTTTGAATCGCAGCGCCCTTTGCTGGCGACAGCGGCCTTGCGGTTCATCGAACGCCACATCGCGCTCTTTCCCGGATAGCGGCCTGCGTCTTACAATGGCGGCAAGCACTGTTGCCCCATTTTGAAGACTTCCGCATGAGCGATTTTCCCGAAGATATCTACACCGAGCCGTCCGCCGACGTGCATACCCTGAACAATCTTGGCCCCTTGACCGGCATGGCCGGCATCTGGACGGGCACGCGCGGCCTGGACGTCAAGCCGAAAGCGGACGGTCCGCGCAAGCAGGTCTTCGTCGAGCGCATCGAACTGCAGCCGATCGACCCCGTCACCAACGGCCCGCAACTGTTCTACGGCTTGCGCTACTACATCCACATCACCAAGCCGGACCAGGTCAAAACGTATCATGAGCAGGTCGGTTACTGGCTGTGGGAGCCGGCCACGGGCGCCGTGATCCAGACCCTCGCCATCCCGCGCGGCCAGATCGCCATGGCGTCCGGCACGACGACGGCGGACGCCAGCAGTTTCGAACTGGTGGCCAAGCGCGATTCGACGGCGTACGGCATCTGCTCGAACCCTTTCCTCGAACACGCGTTCACCACCGTCGAATACCGCATCAAGGTCGACATCCACGCCGACGGCACCTGGGGCTACGACGAAGACACGGTCATGCTGATCCGCGGCAAGGACGAACCGTTCCACCACACGGACCGCAACCTGCTGACGAAAATCGCCGAGCCGACACCGAACCCGATGGCCTTGCAGGCGCTGGCGGCAGCCGCTTAAGGCTGTCCCTGCGCGACGGCCTTGATCGCGCGCTCTTCTCCCATGGCGGCGGCGATCTTCCAGCGCTGCATGGCGCTGGCGCGGTCCGGGCGTTTTAATCCAGCGCCTTCCCAGTCCATCAGGCCCAGGTTGTAGATATCGCCCGCGCTGCCCTTGTCGGCGGCCAGGGTGAACCATTTGCGCGCTTCCTTGTGGTTGACGGGGATCTGGTAGCCGCGCACGTGGTACAGGCCCAGCAAATGCATGGCTTGCGCATTGCCCTTGTTGGCGGCCTGTTTCAGCAAGTCCAGCCCGCGCGCCATGTTGCGCGGCTCTTGCCAGCCTTCGGCCAGCATCACGCCCTTCGCCGTCAAGGCGTAACTGTCGTTTTTCAGCAGGCCCTTGCTCACCAGGGGCTTGGCGGCCACCTGGCGCGCTTCGCGCTGCTGCGCCGTCGGCGCGATGGCGGGACCGCTCTTGCCTTCGCCCATCAGCAGCATCCAGCCATATAGTCCATACGCGCCCGCGTCGCCCTTGCCGACCAGGCTTTCCAGCATGGCCAGCGCCTGCGCCTTGTCGCCATTTTCGTACAGCTTGACGGCTTTGGCGCTGCTCGCATCCTGCTGCACGACTGTCGGCGCATGGAGCGCGACGGGCGCCGAGGCCATGGCCGCCTGTTGCGGCGGAGCGGCCGGGCGCACGCGCACGGGCAAGCCATAGCTGGCGGCCAGCACGGCCAGGCTGGCGGGCGCGAGGACCAGCACTTGCGCCAGCTGGTTGCGGCGCCCCTTGCCGGCGATGCCCATGGCGCGTGCGGCCTGCTGTTCGCCGCCCAGCGCTTCGCTCAGCACGGCTTTGACCTTGCGGTTGAACAGCCAGTAGCCGGCGGCAGTGACGAGCAGGCCGGCGACGGCGGCGGCGCCGCGTCCCGCAAAGAACCAGGTGGCGATGGCGGCGGCCAGCGCGGCCAGCGCGCTTTTCCACCAGAATTGCTTGGCTAGCCGCGTGTAGACCTGGCGCAAGGCCCCGAGCACGCAGGTGCGCACATTCTGCGCATACTCGGCGGAGACGACGTCGACGTGCGCGTGGTCGGCGTCGCCGCTGAGGACAGACTCGATCACGTCCGCATTCAGTTCCGAGGCGGCCACGTCGCGCAGCGGCGTCAGCAAACCCTGTACATGGGCCGAGAACAGGCCGTCGTCGGCGCTGCCGGCGAGCGCATCGCTGAGCGCCTTGAGGTCGCCGCGCAGCAGCTTTTCCACGATGTCGTCCAGCGTCAGCCAGCGCAAGTCCGTGCCGTACGCCACCAGGTGGTGCTTTTCGGCGTTGCACGATGCGTCCAGGCGCACGATGCGCAGCTTGCCTCCGTACAGGGCGTCGACTTCCTGCGGCTGGTCTTCATTGTAAATGCTCACTTTCGCCAGGGCCAGGCTGCTGGCAATGGCGGCCAGTGAGTGCACGCTCTCCTTGTCGCGGATGCGGCGCGCGTCGTCGGGCGCCTGCTTGGGCAGGCTGACGCCGTAGCCGGGCGCGACGTGCACGTCGACCCAGGCCGCCTTGCCCACCTTGCCGGAACCGTCGCAGGGGTTGCAGCGCAAGTCGCCCACGCCGCTGCAGGTACGGCAGGTGACACTGCCGCTGGCGCGGCAGGTGCCGCAATTGATGTTGCCGGAACCGTGGCAGCTGTTGCACGTGACCTTGCCGTAGCTGCAATGGTAGCAATTGCGATGCTCGGTGCGGTATTGCGTGCGCGTTTCGCTGTGGTAGCTGGTATGCGAGCTGCCGTTGCTGTAGGTGGTCGTGGGCACCTGCACCGTCACGTAATCGGTGACTTGCTCGGACACGGTGCCGCTGCCGCTGCAATACGAGCACGACACCTTGCCGCTGCCGTAGCAGCCATACGCGTCACAGCTGACGGTGCGCCCGCCGTGGCAGTTCCAGCAGGTTTCCGTGGTCAGACCGTGGCAGGTGTGGCAGCTGATGCGGCCTTTTCCATGACAGTTGTTGCAGGTGTCGAGGTGCCAGTACTTGACGGCGTGCGGCAGGTAGATGCCCGCCTCGACCCCATTGTAGGCCTGGCCCGCCTGGCGCAAGGCAGCGTCGAGCTTGCCCGCCGCGCGGCGCAGCCGTTCCTTCTCCTGCGCGTGAGCGAGCGCTCCCACCTCGTGCGAGCCACAGCGGCAGTCATTGCCCGATGGCGTGAAGTAGCCATTGATGACGCGCTGTTCGAAGCGCGCTTCGAGCGCGTAATTGGCTTGCAGGGAAAAATCCTGCAGCACGTCTTCCTCGCCCAGCGGCGTGATGTCCTGCGGCTCGAAACGCGTCTTGTCCTGCACCAGCGTGTGCAGCTTGCCCAGCACGGTGGGGATGTCTTCCTTGTCCAGGCGGATGGGCGCTGGCGCCGTCACGGTCGTCTCTGTCACCTGTGGCGCATCCTCGCTGCCTGGGGTTTCATGGGCCGTCTCGGTGCTGGGGTTCATGCGCATCCTTTTGCTCTCTGGAAAGATGTTTGAATTTTAGCATCCTCATATGACACAGCATGACAAAGCGGATCCGCTTTGTCAGCGCAGGCCGCGGCGGAACTGGTCCGGCGTGCCGCCGCTCTGGCGGCGAAACATGGCGATGAAAGCGGAAGCCGTGCTGTAGCCCAGTTCCAGCGCGATCGCCTGCACGGTGTCGCCCTGTTCCAGCAGGGGCAGGGCCGCCAGGAAGCGCTGGCGCTGGCGCCATTCGCCGAACGGCATGCCCAGTTCGCGCTGGCAGCGGCGCGCCAGCGTGCGTTCGGTCACGTGCAATTGCGCGGCCCACTCGGCCAGTGAGCGGTTACTCCCCGGCTCCGCCTGCAGGGCGGTCAGCAGCGCCGCGATGACGGGCTCGTCGCTGCCGGGCAGGTAGTTGCGGCTGCACGGCGCCAGCTGCAACTGGTCGACCAGCACCTGCGCCAGGCGCTGGTCGGCCTCGGTGGCGGGCGTGGTGACGCCCCTTTCGGCAAAGTCGCCGAGTATGGCTTTGAGCAAGGGACTCAGCACCAGCGCGCACGGCTGGGCCGGCAGCTGCGCGCACAGGCCGGCATCGATGTAGGCCGAGTGAAACACGACATCCTGGCGAATATAGCCGTCATGCAAGGTGTCCGGCGGTATCCACACGGCATACTGGGGCGGCGACAGGTAGCGCTGGCCCGCCACCATGATTTCCATCACGCCCGTGGAGCAATACGTGAGCTGGCCCCACGGATGGCTCTGGTAATCGAACTGCTGGTGCGCGTGGTAATCGTCGAGGCGAAAGTACACGGGATAGGGCAGGGCGTCGGAAACGGCGGGAAAATGCTGGTTGCTGGCCATGGGGTCTTTGTCCTGTTCTTCGCATCGATTGTCCGGTATTCATTATATCCATGGAATCGGACCATGCGAAAATGGCGGTATTCAAATCTGGAGTCCGCCGCATGCAAGCCAAGCATTATCTGTTTCCCGTGATCGCCGTGCTGATCTGGGCCATCAATACCATCGTCAGCAAGATGGCCGTCGGCGTGATCGACCCGGCCGCCATCTCGTTCTACCGCTGGCTGCTGGCCGGCGTGCTGCTGGCGCTCGTGTTTGCCCGCCCCGTGTGGAAGCAGCGGGCCGTGGTGCAACCGTATCTTGGGAAACTGTTTGTGCTGGGCATGCTGGGCATGGTCATGTACCAGTGCCTCGCGTACATCGCCGCGCAAACGACGACGGCCACCAACATGGGCATTCTGGCGTCGATGATGCCGCTGCTGGCCGTGGGCCTGTCCGTACTGGTGTTGAAAGAGGCGCCCACCGTGGGCGGCGTGTTCGGCGGCATCGTGTCCTTGCTGGGACTCGGCTACCTGCTCAGCCATGGCGACCCGGCCGCGCTGCTCGCCCATGGCGCTGCTGTGGGCGACGCGCTGATGCTGCTGGCGTGTTTGTCGTATGCCGGTTACGGCGTGTTGCTCAAGCGCTGGAAGATTCCCCTGAATAACTGGCATTCGCTGCTGATCCAGGTCTGGTGCGCCGTGCCCGTGCTGTTCGTGTATTACCTGAGCCAGTCCGCGCCGCCCGTCACCAGTGCCGGCTTGCCGCTGGTGCTGTTTGCCGGCATTCCCGCCTCCATCATCGCGCCGTTTTTGTGGATGCATGGCTTGGCCAAGCTGGGCCCCAGCCGCGCGACGACCTTGATGAATTTGCTGCCCGTGTTCACGGTGATCATTGCCATGCTGTTCCTCGGGGAAACCTTGCACAGCTACGATGTGATCGGTGGCGGCGTGACCCTGCTGGGCGTGCTGATGGTGCAAACCCTGAAACGTCCATTGAGGCGCGCACAAGCGTAGTATTTTTGCTATGCTGGTATTTTGTAAAGGAGCCATCATGGCAAGCGCCGATACCATCGATACCCTGCTGGACGAACTGGAAGCGTTCGGTCTGGCCAATGATGCTGAACATGCCGAGCGCGCCAGCCGCATGCTCAACATCACGCGCGACACGGGCGAATTGCTGGCCGTGCTCGTGCACGCGCGCGGCGCACGGCGGGTGCTGGAAATCGGCACCTCGAACGGCTACTCGACCCTGTGGCTGGCGCGCGCGGCGCGCTCGCTGGGCGGCAGCGTGGTGACGGTGGAAAAGGAGCAGGACAAGTTCGACATGGCGCATGCGAACTTTGCGCGCGCGCAATTGCAAGGCGTGATCGGCCAGCTGCTGGCGGACGCGGGCGACGTGCTGCGCGATGCGGCGGACGGCGCCTACGATTTCATCTTTCTCGATTCCGCGCGCCAGCAGTACGAACAATGGTGGCCGCAGCTGGACCGCGCGCTGGCGGCCGGCGGCGTGCTGGTGGTCGACAACGCCAGTTCGCACTACGCGGACATGGCGCAGTTCCTCGATGCCATCCGTGCCGACAGCCGCTATACGGCCTGCCTGGCCACTGTCGGCAAGGGCGAATTCATCGCCGTCAAGGCGGGCAACTAGTTATTCAGCAACAATCGCCGCTTCCAGCACGCGCACCAGCGATTCGACGCCTTGCGCGTCGATATCGTCGAAGCGGCCGACCAGTGGGCTGTCGAGGTCGAACACGCCGATGATCTGCTCGTGCGCAAACACGGGCACCACCAGTTCCGAACGCGAATTGACGTCGCAGGCGATGTGGCCCGGAAACGCGTGCACATCCTGCACGACGATGGATTTGCCTTCGACCACGGTGGTGCCGCACACACCGCGGCCCTTCTTGATGCGGATGCAGGCCGGCTTGCCCTGGAACGGTCCCAGCACCAGTTCCTCGCCTTTCAGGAAATAAAATCCGGCCCAGTTCAGGCCCGGCATGGTGTTGAAGACCAGCGAGCTGAAGTTGGCCGTATTGGCGATGAAGTCGGTTTCGCCCGACAGCAAGCCTTGCAGCTGCGAGCGCAGGTCCGCATACATGGCTTGCTTGGCTGCGGGAGTATCGGTGGCGTAGGCGGCGTCGCTGATAGTAAACGTCATGGTCGTGGTGGCGCGCAAAATGGGGAAGGCGTTATGGTAGCGCGTCTGGCGCATCCGCGCGCGGCCTTCACTTTGTCAGATGTTCTTGCGCCAGCTGGCGCAGCAGGGGCAGGGCCGCATGGCCGTGTTCTTGCCGCCAGGCCAGGCCGATGCCGGCCGCCAATTCCTCGCCCTCCAGCAATGGCCGGTAGGCCACGCCAGCGAGACGCAGTGCGCGGAACGAGTCGGCCAGCAGCGCCATGCCCTTGCCGGCCGCCACGTCGCCGAGCAGCACATGGTGGTCCACGGCTTCGCGCAGGAAGGCGGGCGCGAAGCCGTGGCGGCGAAATACCTGCTGGCAATGGTCGAAGAAGGCGGGCTGGCGCGCCCGCTCGAACCAGTAGACGGATTCCTGCGCGATATCAGACAGGCCCAGCTTGCGCTTCTTCGCCAGCCGGTGGCCGGCGGGCAGCGCCAGCATCATGGGCTGGCGCGCCAGCGGCTGCACGGCCAGCTCGAACGTGGCGCTGGGTAGCGCCAGCAGGGCCGCGTCGAGCTGGCCCTTGCGCACGCTAGCCACCAGGCGCGGCGATGGCGCCGCCGTCAATTCCAGCCGAATATTGCCCAGCTGCCCCTCCAGCGCCGCCAGCAGCGGGCGGAACAGGCCTGCCGCCACGGAGCTGGTCAGGCCCAGGCGCAGGCGCTCCGGGGCGGCATCGCGCTGCAGCGATGTTTGCGCCAACTCCAGCAAATCGAGGATGTGCAGCGCCTGCGGCAACAGGGTGCGGCCCGCCTGCGTCAGGGCCACGCCCTGCGTGTCGCGCTCGAACAATCGCGCGCCCAGTTTTTCTTCCAGCGTCTTGATGGCGCGCGACAGGGGCGGCTGGGTCATGTGCAATTGCTCCGCCGCCTGGCGGAAGTTCAGGCAGCGGGCGACGGCGCAGAACAGGGTCAATGCATGGGTGTCGAGGGCTCTCATACCAGAAAGGTATCACGAAATTGCGCATTCCCTCGCCAGCCGGCGCAGCCTAGACTGGCCGTATTGACGTGAGGGAGATGAACATGCAACTGCAACAACGACGCATCGGCCATAGCGGCTTGAGCAGCTCGGCACTGGGCCTGGGCTGCATGGGCATGTCGGAATTCTATGGCGCCACGGACGAGGCGCAATCGATGGCTACGCTGGAAGCGGCCCTGGCGGCGGGCGTGACCCTGTTTGACACGGCCGACGCCTACGGCTTCGGCCACAACGAGCAATTGCTGGGCCGTTTCCTGGCCCGCCATCGCGGCCAGGCGCTGGTCGCCACCAAGTGCGGCCTGGCGCGCGAGGCGGGCAGCTATGCGCGCCGCGTCGACAATGCACCCGCCTATATCCGCCAGGCGTGCGAGGCGTCGCTAACGCGCCTGGGCGTGGATGCCATCGACCTGTTCTACCTGCACCGCCTGAACCTCGATACCCCACTGGCAGACTCGATGGGGACGCTGGCGCAATTGCGGCAAGAAGGAAAAATTCGCGCCGTGGGCCTGTGCGAAGTGAGCGCCGCCACCTTGCGGCGCGCGGCGGCGCTCTGCCCCGTGGCCGCCGTGCAGAGCGAATACTCGCTGTGGACGCGCGAGCCGGAGCAGGGCGTGCTGGCCGCCTGCCGCGACGTGGGTGCCAGTTTCTTTGCCTACAGCCCGCTGGGCCGCGGTTTCCTGACGGGTGCCATCGCCGATGCGGCCAGTCTCGACGCGGGAGATTTCCGCCAGTTCAATCCCCGTTTTGCCGTCGACAACCTGGCGCGCAACCAGGCCATCGTCGCGCAGGTCCGGGACCTGGCGCGCGCAAAGGGCTGCACGCCGGCCCAGCTGGCGCTGGCCTGGCTGCTGGCGCAAGGCGACGACATCATTCCCATTCCCGGCACCAAGCGCATCGCGTATTTGCACGACAACCTCGGCGCGCTGGCCGTGCACCTGGACGGGGCGGAACTGGCGGCGATGAACGCCGCCTTTCCCCTGGGCATGGCGGCGGGGGCGCGCTACACGGAGGAAGGCATGAAGGGCGTGGATGCCTGAAAAAAGTGGGCCGAGCGTACGCCAGCGTACCTAACTGACGCTTTTCCTGCGGGATAATCCCCTGTGATCTGCTAGCATTTCGGCTGGCCCCATGCGCCCGCGAAGTGGTGCGGGGTCGGGGAATGCTGCATGGATAGAAGGGTGGATGTCAAATTGCTAGATGATGATATTTTCGATATCGAACTGAAGTTATTACTTGAGGGAATACTGCTGCGGTATCAGCACGATTTCCGCGATTATTCCGTGGCGTCCCTGCGCCGGCGCATGCGCCAGGCCATGGAACGCTTCGGCTGCGCCAGCCTGTCGCAGTTGCAGGATCGCATCTTGCACGAGCCGGCCATGTTCGCGCAGATGCTGCAATTCTTTACGGTGCAGGTGAGCGAGATGTTCCGCGATCCCGCGTATTTCCGCGCCTTGCGCGAAAAAGTCGTGCCCGTCCTGCACACCTATCCCTCGATCAAGATCTGGGTGGCCGGTTGCAGCAGCGGTGAAGAGGTGTGGTCGCTGGCGATCTTGCTGGAAGAGGAAGGCTTGCTCGAACGCAGCATGATTTATGCGACCGACATCAATGTCGAGGCGCTGGCCGCCGCCGAAGCGGGCATCTATTCGGTCGAGCGCATCGCCCAGTTCAGCGAAAACTACCAGCTGGCGGGCGGCAAGCGTTCGCTGTCCGACTATTACACGGCCGCCTACAAGGGCGCCATCTTTGACCGGCGCCTGCGGCGCCAGTTCGTCTTCGCCGACCATAGCCTGGCGACGGACAGCGTGTTTTCGGAGGTGCACATGGTTTCTTGCCGTAACGTCATGATTTACTTCAATAAAGACTTGCAAGACCGCAGCCTGGGCCTGTTCCACGAAGCGCTGGTGAACCGGGGCTTCCTGGGCCTGGGCATGAAGGAAAGCTTGCATTTCAGCCGCCACGCGGCCAGCTTCAACGAGCTGAGCCCGGCTGAACGCATCTTCCAGCGTGCCTGACATGTTGCCGACCTGCGACATGGCGCCACCGCCCGCCGGCCTGCGCCTGATCGCCATCGGCGCCTCGGCCGGCGGCGTGGAAGCGCTGGGTACCGTGCTGCGCGCCTTGCCCGCCACCTGCTGCGCCACCGTAGTGGTGGTGCTGCACCTGGCGCCGGGCCGCTCCAGCCAGTTGCCGCAGCTGTATGCGGCGCGCTGCCAGCTGCCCTTGCGCGAAGCGCAGGACAAGGAACCGCTGCAAGCGGGCGTCGTGTATTTCGCGCCGCCCGACTATCACCTGCAAATTGAACCCGATGGCTGTTTTTCCCTGTCGCAGGAAGAACCCGTGTATTTTTCGCGCCCGTCCATCGATGTCCTGCTGGAAACGGCAGCCTACGCCTACCGGCGCGCCATGCTGGCCATCATCCTGACGGGTGCTTCGGCCGACGGCGCGGCGGGACTGGCGCGCGTGCGGCAACTGGGCGGCAGTGCCTGGGTGCAAGACCCGCAGCGGGCCAGTTGTGGCATCATGCCGGCGGCCGCGCTCAAGCTGGCCGGCGCCGACCGCGTGCTCGATTTGCCGCAGATGGCTGCCAGCCTGGCCTTGCTCGGTGATGGCGAACACAAGTGAATGGGAGTGGGGCAGTGCGTGTAATATATGTGAGAATTGAAACAATGTTGATGTTCATATCGAAACACGATGGCATCTTGCCGTTGCGATGCCTGAAGATGATTCCGTGACCGCTCCTATCCATATCCTCGTCGTTGACGACATCGCGCAAAACCTGGTCGCCGCCGAAGCCGTGCTGGCACGGCCCGGTATTGTCATCCTGAAAGCAAGTTCAGGCGCAGAAGCGCTGGAATTGCTGTTGACGCATGAAGTCGCACTGGCCCTGATCGACGTGCAGATGCCGCAGATGGACGGTTTTGAACTGGCCGAACTGATACGCGGCAGCGAACGCACGCGCGGCATCCCCTTGATTTTCCTCACGGCCGCGTCGCGCGAACCGAGCTACAGTTTCCGTGGCTACGAGGCGGGCGCCGTCGATTTCCTGTACAAGCCCATCGACGTGAAAGCCTTGCAAAGCAAGGTGGCGGTGCTGGTGCAGCTGTACCAGCAAAAGCGCGAATTGTCGGCCCAGCTCGACGAGCTCAAGCATGCGCTGCACCTCAATGAACTGTTCACGGCCGTGCTGGGCCACGACTTGCGCACGCCCCTGTCGGTGGTGATGAACGGCGCCATGCTGTTGCCGATGATGAGCGACCATCCGAAGGTGATCGTCACGGCGCAGCGCATCGAAAGCAGCGCCAAGCGCATGGCGCGCATGGTCGACCAGCTGCTGGACCTGGCGCGCATCCGTTCCGGCACGATGGAGTTGCGCGGCAGCACGCACGACTACCTGGCGCTGGCGCGCGCCATCGTCGAGGAATGCGAGACGGCCGGCCAGGCCCCGCTGGTCGAAGTCAGCAGTGTCGGCGAGCTGCACGGGCAATGCGATGCCGGCTTGCTGTCGCAAGTCATCTCGAATCTGTTATGCAATGCCATCACGCATGGCGAGGCGGGCACGCCGGTGCAACTGACCCTGGACGGACGCGACGCCGGCAGCATTGAATTGCGCATTGCCAACCGTGGCGTGATTCCCGCCGCTTTGCTGCCGACCCTGTTCGAACCGTTCCAGCAGGCAGGCGAGAAGCGCCGGACGGGGCAGGGCCTGGGACTGGGCCTGTACACGGTAAACATGTTCGTCAAGGCCCACGGCGGCACCGTCGAGATCAGTTCGACGGCCACGCAGGGCACGCTGGCGACGGTGCGCATCCCGCGCCAGTGCCAGGTGTGCGTGCAAGCGGGACTGGCCACATGAGCGGCGATATGCGCGCGCCAGCCTGGCCGCTTGGCGGCGGCGGCATGGGCGAACTGGTACGCCAGCATGACTGGTCCGCCACCAGCCTGGGCGCCCTCGAAGGCTGGCCCGCCAATTTGCGCACCAGCGTCGACATCATGCTCAATTCGCCGATGGCGATGGTGCTGATGTGGGGCCCGCAGCACGTCATGATTTACAACGACGATTACATCCAGATCGCCGGCGCGCGCCATCCGGCGGCGCTGGGCGGCACGGTGCCGGTCGTCTGGCCCGAAATCTGGGACTGGAACGCACGCATCCTCGCAGCGGGACTGCGCGGCGAGACGCAGGTGCACCGCGAGCGCTGTTTGCCGCTGTTGCGTGATGGAAAACCGACGGATGTGTGCTTCGACCTGTTTTATGCGCCCGTGCATGGCGCCGACGGCCAGGTGGACGGCGTGCTGTGCACGGCGCTGGAATTGACGGCGCGCATGGAAGAGGGGCGCCAGCTGAAGCTGGCCACGGCCGAGCTGGGCCAACTCAATACCACCTTGCAGGCGGAGAGCGAGGCCGTGCGCGCGGCCAACCGCCGCCTGGGCGAGGAACGCGCGCTGCTGCGCGCCCTGTTCCAGCAGGCGCCCAGCTTCATGACCATGCTGCGCGGGCCACAGCATGTGTTCGAGCTGGCGAATGAGCATTATCTGCGCCTGGTGGGCCGCCCCGAACTGGAGCTGCTGGGGAAAACCGTGGAATCGGCCTTGCCTGAGGTCAAGGCGCAGGGCTTCATCGAACTGCTCGACCAGGTCTACCGCACGGGCGAGCCGTTCGAAGGGCGCCAGGTGAAGGTGGATTTGCAGACGGCGGACGGGCAGACGGGCCAGCGCCAGATCGACTTCGTCTACCAGCCCATCAAGGATGACGAGGGCGTGGTCACGGGCATTCTCGTCGAGGGCATCGACGTCACCGAGCGCATGGAAGGCGAGGAGCGCTTGCGCCTGGCCCAGCAGGCGGGCGGCATCGGCACTTTCGAATGGTTTCCCGAGACGGGCGCGATGCTGGTGTCGCCTACCTTCCGCCGCCTGTGGGGCATTGCCGACGAGGTGGAAGTGACGGAGCGCCTGCTGGTGAGCCTGGTCGATGCGCGCGACCAGCAAAAGGTCGGACCCAGCAAGCTTGATCTGGCGCCCAATCCCCTGGAATACGTGGAGTACCGCATCCGCCGCCCTGCCGACGGCGCGCTGCGCTGGATCGCGCGCCAGGGCGAGGTGTTCGCCGGCCGCATGCCGGGCCAGCGCCGCTACGTGGGCGTATCGTTCGACGTGACGGAGCGGCGCCAGATCGAGGATGAACTCAACGCCAGCCAGGAGCGCATGGCCGCCATTTTCGGCCAGGCTTCCGTGGGCTTGTCCGAGCTGGGCCTCGATGGCCGTTTCCAGCGGGTCAACGGCGCCCTGTGCCGCATGCTGGGGCGTTCCGCCGAAGAGCTGCTGAGCCTGAACATGAACGACATCCTGCATCCGGCGGATGTGCCTGGCAACAACGTACTGTTCCAGCGCCTGGTGGAAACGGGTGAGTCTTTCTCGCTGGAAAAACGCTATTTGAAACCCGATGGCTCGCAAGTGTGGGTGTCGAGCAATGTCAGTCGCCTGGTCGATGAGCAGGGTCATACGCGTTCCCTGATCGCCGTCAAGACCGATATCACGGACCGGCGCCGCGTGGAAAAGGCGCTGCATGAATTGAACGAAACGCTGGAGCACCGTGTCGAACAGGAAGTGAGCGAGCGCACCAAGGCCGAAGACGCCTTGCGCCAGGCGCAAAAGATGGAAGCCGTGGGCCAGTTGACGGGTGGCATCGCGCACGACTTTAACAATGTGCTGCAAATCATCTCCGGCAATTTGCATTTGCTGCACCACCTGACGGGCTCGGATGGCCTCATGCGCCAGCGCCTGGACACGGCGATTGCCGCCGTCGAGCGGGGCGCCAAGCTGTCGTCGCACCTGCTGGCGTTTGCGCGGCGCCAACCGTTGAAACCCGTGGTGGCCGACCTGGCCCGCGTGGTGCGCAACATGGATGCGCTGCTGCGGCGCGCCCTGGGTGAAGCGATCGACATCGTGCTGGTGGGCGGCGGCGGGTTGTGGAATACCCTGGTCGACCGCAGCCAGATCGAGAACGTCATCCTGAACCTGGCCATCAACGCGCGCGACGCCATGGATGGCGCGGGCAAGCTGACCATCGAACTGGGCAATGTCGTGCTCGATGAACAGTATGTGCACAAGCTGGTCGACGTGCCGGCCGGACAGTATGTGATGCTGTCGGTGACGGACACGGGCCGCGGCATGAGCGGCCCCGTGCTGCAGCGTGCGTTCGAGCCGTTTTTCACCACCAAGCCGGAAGGCGCGGGCACGGGCCTGGGCCTGTCGATGGCGTATGGTTTCGTCACGCAAAGCCGCGGCCATATCCGCATTTACAGTGAACCTGGCGTGGGCACGGGAGTCAAAATCTATTTGCCCCGTTCCCTGATGGCCGAAGCGGACGAGGAACTGGAATTGAGCGGCGTCGTCACGGGCGGCACGGAAACCGTGCTGGTGGTGGAAGACGACGTGGGCGTGCGCACTACCGTGGTCGACATGCTCGGCGCGCTCGGCTATACGGTGCTGAAAGCCGAAGATGGAGAAAGCGCGCTGGCCGTGCTGCACAGCGGCGCGCAGATCGACTTGCTGTTTACGGACGTGATCATGCCCGGTCCCGTCAGCAGCACGGAGATGGCGCGCCAGGCGCGCGAGTTGCAGCCCGATATCGCCGTCTTGTTTACCTCGGGCTACGCGCAGGATGTGATCGTGCACGAGGGCCGGCTCGACGCAGGCGTGGAATTGCTCAGCAAGCCATACCGGCGCGAAGAGTTGGCGCGCAAGCTGCGCCATGTGCTGGCCAACCGCCAGCAGCAAATGCGCGCGCGCCAGTTTGAACGGTCCGGCGCGCCGGTGGCCGGCTCTCCGGCAAGCGTGCTGGGGAGCGGCACGCCGGGGCTGGACCTGACGGGTCATGCGCCAACACCACAGGGGGACATGCCGACATCGATGAAGATACTCGTGGTGGAAGACAATCTCGATTCCCAACTGATGGTGTGCGAACTGGTGGGCATGCTGGGCCACACGGTCAGCGGCGTGTCCGATGGCGAGGCGGCGTGGAAATTGCTCAACGAGCAAGACTTCGATATCCTGTTTACCGATGTCAGCCTGCCCGGCATGTCCGGCATCGCGCTGGCGCGCATGGTGCTGCGCGAGAAACCGGATATGCGCATCATCTTTTCCACCGGCTATGGCAAGGAATCGATGGATGAGCTGGGCTTTTCCGCCAGTGTCTTGCGCAAACCCTATGATTTGACGGAATTACAAGCGGCACTCGACCAATCCTGACGGGCACGCGCCGGTACGGCCTGCCTACCCCACCCACAGAGGTAAAGATGACTCCTGAACTGACCATGCTGGGCTGTACTTTGGTGCTGGCGCTGGTGCAAATCCTGCTGCCCGCGCTGTTCCGCACGCGCGAAACGGGCACGGCGTATAACGTCAGCGCGCGCGACGGCGACGGGCCGCCCGTGGGCAAGATCACGGGCCGCTTGCAGCGGGCCCAGGCGAACCTGTTCGAAACCTTGCCCCTGTTCGCCGCCGCCGTGCTCATCGCCCACGTGACGGCGCAGGAAAGCGCGCTGACCCTGTATGGCGCGGCCCTGTACCTGGCCGCCCGCGTGCTGTATTTGCCCCTGTACGCGTTCGGCGTGCCCGTCGTGCGCACGCTGGTCTGGTGCGTGTCGATTGCCGGTCTGCTGATGCTGTTCTGGGCCATCCTGTTCGCTTCCTGAATTCCTACGCTGGCTGTAGCAGCCGTCCTATGGTCGTACGCCAGGCCCGGCCGTAAAGTGGCGGCAAGCTGGCAATCGGCGCCGGCATGTGAGGGACCGGACCACGATGGCGACTACCATTTCTGCAGTGAGCGAACCGGGCAGTGCCCGCCAGCGCAAGATCCAGCGCCTGCTGCGCTCGGTATTCGGCATCGCGCGCCTGCGGGCGGGCCAGCAGGACGTCATCGACAGCGTGCTGGCCGGACGCGACACCCTGGCCATCATGCCCACCGGCAGCGGCAAGTCGCTGTGCTACCAGCTGCCCGCCGCGCTGTTGCCCGGCGCGACTCTGGTCGTGTCGCCGCTGATTTCACTGATGAAAGACCAGCTGGAAAAGCTGCACGCACTGGGCATCACGGCCGTGCAGCTCAACAGCAGCCTGTCGCGCGCCGAGGAAGACGACGCCATCGCCCGCGTCGCCCGGGGCGGCAGGCTCATCATCTTTTGCACGCCGGAACGCCTGGCCAGTCCCGCCTTCCTGTCCCTGCTGGCCGGCGCGCCGCCCAGCCTGGTCGTCATCGATGAAGCCCATTGCATTTCCCAGTGGGGCCACGACTTCCGTCCCGCCTACCTGGACATCGCGGCGGCCCTGCGCGCGCTGGGCCGCCCGCCCGTGCTGGCCTTGACGGCCACGGCCACCGGGGAAGTGGTGGCCGATATTGATACGCAACTCGCAGCGCGCAAGCTCAACGTCATCAATACGGGCACCTACCGCGCCAATTTGCGCTACCGCGTGATCCAGGTCACGAATGCCGGCGAGAAACAGGATGCAGTCCTGCGCCTGCTGCGCGAAACGGCCGGCGTGGGCATCGTGTACGCGGCCACCGTCAAGGCCGTCGAAGACCTGGCGGCGCGGCTGGAGGCATTGGGCGAGAGCTTCACGTGCTACCACGGCAAGCTGGCGGCGCGCGAGCGCAAGCACAACCAGGACTTGTTCATGGGCGGCGAGCGCCGCATCATGGTCGCCACCAACGCGTTTGGCATGGGCATCGACAAGCCCGACACGCGCTTCGTCATCCACTTGCAGGTGCCGGCCAACCTGGAAGCGTATTACCAGGAATCGGGCCGGGCGGGGCGCGACGGCTTGCCCGCCGACTGCACCTTGCTGTATTTCCAGGAAGACAAGCGGGTCCAGCAGTTTTTTCTGGCCAAGCGCTATCCCACGGCCGACGATTTGGCCACCATCGTGGCGGTAGCGCAAGAATTGCCAGCCACGTTTGCTTTCGCTGCGCTGGCATCCAGCCTGCCCGAGTTTTCCGACGGCCACCTGAAGGTATGCCTGAAACTGTTGAAAGACGGCAAGTTGCTGCGCCAGGACCGCAAGCTGGGCTACAGCCTGAAAGCGCCCTCGGCCAGCTCGCCCTCGTATGCGCAACTGGCGCAGATCTACGTCGACAAGCAGGAGCGCGACAAGCAGGCGCTCGAACAAATGGTGGCCTATGCGCAAAGCGGCTTGTGCCGCTGGAAACTGCTGCTCGATTACTTTGGCGATGCCGGCGATTTCGAGCGCTGCTGCGCCTGCGACAATTGCCAGTCGCCGCCCGCGCTGGCCGCGCCCATTTCCCTCGACGAGTTGCCGCCTGCTCCCGCGCCAGCGCCAGCGCCCCAGATCGCCGTCGGCAGCCGCGTGCGCGTGCCACGCTACCAGATCGGCACCGTGCTGTCGGTGGCGGGCGACCAGGTCACGATTGCCTTTCCGGAAAATACGACGCGCACCTTCATGGCCGAGTTTGTCGCACCGGCTTGAATCCATGGTGCGCTGTCGAACAGTGATCGGGCGCAAGAGCGCTAGAATCAGCCCATTCCAACGCGTTTTAAGGTAGGGGGCAGGGCATGGCGGACATGGTGGTGGTGCGCAAGGAAGGCTTGTACTGTGTGCCGGGTCAGTTCTACATCGACCCGTGGCGCCCCGTCGAGCGCGCCATCATCACGCATGCGCATGCCGACCATGCGCGCGTCGGGCACCGGCACTACCTGTGCGCGGCCGACGGCGAGCAAGTGCTGCGCGCGCGCCTGGGCCCCGTGTCCATCCAGGCGCTCGCGTATGGCGAGACCATCGAACACCACGGCGTGCAGGTGTCGCTGCATCCGGCCGGCCACGTGCTCGGTTCTGCCCAGGTGCGCATGCAGTATGGCGGCGCAGTGTGGGTGGCGTCGGGCGACTACAAGCTGCAGCCCGACCCTACTTGCGCACCGTTCGAGTCCGTGCGCTGCGATACCTTCATCACGGAATCGACCTTTGGCCTGCCCATCTACCGCTGGCAGGCGCCGCAGGAAATATACGACGACATCAACCAGTGGTGGCGCAGGAATGCGGCTGACGGACGCACCAGCGTGCTGTTCTGCTATGCCTTCGGCAAGGCGCAGCGCATCCTGGCGGGCCTTGACGCCAGCATTGGTCCCATCATCTGCCATGGCGCGGCGCAAGCCCTGACGCAGGTCTACCGCGAATCGGGCGTGGCCTTGCCCGCCACCGTGATGGTGGGCGAGGTGACGGACAAGGCCGCCCTGAAGACGGCGCTGGTGATCGCGCCCCCGTCGGCGGCCGGCTCGCCGTGGATGAAGCGTTTCGGCGACTACAGCGATGCGTTCGCCAGCGGCTGGATGCTGCTGCGTGGCGCGCGCCGGCGGCGCGGCGTGGACCGGGGTTTCGTGCTGTCCGACCACGCGGACTGGCCCGGCCTGATGCAAGCGATCAAGGCCACGCAGGCCGAACGCATCATCGTCACGCATGGCTCGATTCCCGTGATGGTGCGCTGGCTGCGGCAGAACGGCTGGCAGGCGGGCGGTTTCGAGACGGAATACGGCGACGACGAGGCCGATGACGGTGCGCCCGGTGCCGCCACGGCAGCGGAGGAAGTCACCCATGCGTGACTTTGCCCGGCTGTACGCGGAACTCGACGAGACGACCTCCACCAGCCGCAAGCTGGCGGCGCTGCAAGCCTATTTTCGCGGCGCGTCGCCCGAGAACGCGGCCTGGGCCGTGTATTTCCTGGCCGGCGGCAAGCCGCGCCAGGCCGTACCCACCCGATTGCTGCGCGAATATGCGACCGAACGGGCGGGCCTCGATGCCTGGCTGTTCGACGAGGCCTATCACGCCGTGGGCGACCTGGCCGAAACCATCGCCCTGATCCTGCCCGCACCCGCCAAACGCAGCGACGTGGGCCTGGCCGAATGGGTCGAGCAGCGCATCGCACCCTTGCGCGGTGCCGCGCCGGATACCATCCGCGCCGCCCTGCTGGAATACTGGGACGAGCTGGAAACGCGCGAACGTTTTCTGCTGATCAAGCTGATCGGCGGCGGCTTTCGCGTGGGCGTGTCGAAACTGCTGGTGACGCGCGCGCTGGCCTCCATCGCCGCCGTCGACAGCAAGCTGATCGCCCAGCGCCTGATGGGCTGGACCGATGGCAAGGTCAGCCCCACGGGCACGGGATTCTTGAAACTGATCGCCGCGCCGTCCGATGGCGAACATGCGCTGCGCGGCGGCCAGCCTTACCCCTTTTTCCTGGCGCACCCCTTGCAGGCGGCGCCGGAGAGCCTGGGCGAGCTCGCCAACTGGCTGGTCGAATGGAAATACGATGGCATGCGCGCCCAGCTGCTGCGCCGCGATGGCGTGAACTGGCTGTGGTCGCGCGGCGAGGAATTGATCACGGAGCGCTTTCCCGAACTGGCGCAGCTGGCCTTGCCCGAGGGCACCGTGCTCGATGGCGAAATCCTCATCTGGCAGCCGGGCGACGTGCCGGCGCCATTTGCCGATTTGCAACAACGGATGGGCCGCAAAACGGTCTCGCCCAAGTTGCTGGCCCAGCTGCCCGCCGTGCTGGTGGCCTACGACGTGCTGGAACTCGATGGCGTGGACGTCCGCCAGTTGCCCCAGCTGGAACGGCGCGCGCTGCTGGAAAGCGTCGTGGCCGGCGTGCATTCTCCGGCGCTACGGCTGTCGCCGCGTGTTGAGGCGCCTAGCTGGAAGGCATTGGCCGCCATCCGCGAGGAGTCGCGCGCGCGCGGCGTGGAAGGCCTGATGCTCAAGGCCGTGTCGGCCGCGTATGGCGTGGGCCGCACGAAAGACGTGGGCACGTGGTGGAAATGGAAGATAGCCCCGTATGCCATCGATGCCGTGCTGATCTACGCCCAGGCGGGCCACGGCCGCCGCGCGTCGCTGTACACGGACTATACGTTCGCCATCTGGGATGAAGGGGACGGCGAGCAGGGGGAGCGCAAGCTGGTGCCGTTCGCCAAGGCGTATTCAGGCTTGACCGATGCGGAGATCGCGCAAGTCGACGCGGCCATCCGCAAGACGACGATAGAAAAATTCGGCCCCGTGCGCAGCGTCAAGCCGACGATGGTGTTCGAGATCGGCTTCGAGGGCATCGCCGCGTCCAGCCGCCACAAGGCGGGCATCGCCGTGCGCTTTCCCCGCATCCTGCGCCGCCGCGAAGACAAGACAGTCGCCGACGCCGACACCCTGGCCACCCTGCAAGCCATGCTGGCGCACAACACATGAGCAAGAGCGCGCTGGCGCAGCGCATCGATGCGTGGTTCACGGGGCGCGGCTGGACGATCTTTCCCTTCCAGCGCGCCGTCTGGCGGGCTAGCGCGCAGGGACAATCGGGCCTGCTGCATGCGAGTACGGGGTCCGGCAAGACGTATGCCGTCTGGTTCGGCGCCTTGCTGCGCGCCGAGCGCCTGGCGCGTAAGAGTAAAAGGCAGGGCTTGCGGGTGCTGTGGATCACGCCCATGCGGGCGCTGGCGGCCGACACGGTGCGCGCATTGCAGGCGTCCGGCGAAACGCTGGCGCCCGGCTGGCGCATCGAGGCGCGCACGGGCGATACCAGCGCCGCGCAGCGGGCGCGGCAGGCGAAAGCGTGGCCCGAGGTGCTCGTCACGACGCCGGAAAGCCTGTCCCTGATGCTGAGCCAGGCGGACGCGCAGGAACGCTTCAGCCTGCTGGAAACGGTGATCGTCGACGAGTGGCACGAATTGATGGGCAGCAAGCGCGGCGTGCAGGTGCAGCTGGCGCTGGCCCGTTTGCGCCGCTGGCAGGACAAACTGATGACGTGGGGCCTGTCGGCCACCCTGGGCAATCTGCGGCAGGCGCAGGATGTCTTGCTGGGAGAGCAAAGCGATGGCGTGCTGGTGGAAGGCAAAATTAAAAAACGCATCCTTGTCGACAGCCTGATTCCCGTGAACCCCACGCGCTTTCCCTGGGGCGGCCATTTGGGCATCCAGATGCTGCAGCCGCTGATCGCCGAGATCGAGGGCAGCGCCACCACGCTGGTGTTCACCAACACGCGTTCGCAGGCCGAGCTGTGGTACCAGCACCTGCTCGATGCGCGCCCCGACTGGGCGGGACTGATCGCCTTGCACCACGGTTCGCTGGACCGCGAAGTGCGCGAGTGGGTCGAACAGCACCTGAAGACGGGGGCGCTGAAAGCCGTCGTGTGCACGTCCAGCCTGGACCTGGGCGTCGATTTCCTGCCCGTCGAACGGGTGCTGCAGGTGGGCAGCGCGAAAGGCATCGCGCGCCTGGTGCAGCGGGCAGGGCGCAGCGGCCACGCGCCGGGGCGCATTTCGCGCGTCACCCTGGTGCCCACCAACAGCCTGGAATTGCTGGAAGCGGCCGCCGCCCGCGCTGCCCTGGCGCAGGGCCACCTGGAAGCGCGGCCCGTGCCGGACAAGCCGCTCGACGTGCTGGTGCAGCACCTGGTGACGATCGCGCTGGGCGGCGGTTTTGACTCGCCCGCGCTGTACGCGGAAGTGCGCGCGGCCTGGTCCTACCGCCACCTGACAGCGGACGAGTGGCAATGGGCGCTCGACTTCGTCGCGCGCGGCGGGCAAAGCCTCACCGTGTATCCGGAATACCGCAGAGTGCTGCCCGACGATGCTGGCATTTACCGCGTGCCGGATGTGGCGCTGGCGCGGCGCCACCGCATGAGCATCGGCACCATCGTCTCGGAAGCGGCGATCCAGGTCAAGTTCCTTGGCGGCGGACGAATCGGCAGCATCGAGGAATCGTTCATCGCGCGCCTGAAGCAGGGCGACCATTTTCTGTTTGGCGGGCGCATCCTGGAATTCGTGCGCGTGCACGAGATGACGGCCTACGTGCGGCGCGCTACGGGCAGCCGCGGCGCCGTGCCGCGCTGGCAGGGCGGCAAGATGCCGCTGTCGTCGGAACTGGCGCACGCCGTGCTGGACCAGTTGCAGCTGGCGCAGC
This sequence comes from Janthinobacterium sp. UMAB-60, assembly GCF_900095235.1. Lineage (NCBI taxonomy): Bacteria > Pseudomonadati > Pseudomonadota > Betaproteobacteria > Burkholderiales > Oxalobacteraceae > Janthinobacterium > Janthinobacterium sp. UMAB-60. The sequence goes on along the minus strand of NZ_LT607484.1, from coordinate 384,304 downwards.
AGGGCAAGGCCAGCGGGCCGGAAATGCGCGCGCTGGCGCCGCTGCTGGCCATCCAGCGGAAATGGTCCAGCCTGCCCACGCGCACCGACTTGCTGGTGGAAACCTTGTCCAGCCGCGAAGGCCATCACCTGTTCGTGTATCCGTTCGCGGGCCGCTCCGTGCACCTGGGCCTGGCGTCCCTGCTGGCCTACCGCATCGCGCGCGTGCAGCCGGCCACCTTGTCGATCGCCGTCAACGATTACGGCTTTGAATTGCTGGGCGCGGACGATATCGCGTTTGCGCCGCTGCTGACGGCCGCCAGCGGCGCCGATCTTGCCCTGTTCAGCACGGACAATTTGCTCGAAGACGTGCTGGCCAGCCTGAACGCGACGGAACTGTCGCAGCGGCGCTTCCGCGAAATCGCCCGCATCGCCGGCCTCGTGTTTCAGGGCTATCCGGGCCAGCCGAAAAGCGCGCGCCAGTTGCAGGCCTCGTCCTCGCTGTTCTTTGAAGTGTTCCGCAAGCACGACGCGGCCAATTTGCTGCTCACGCAGGCGCAGCGCGAAGTGCTGGAACAGGAACTGGAACTGACGCGCTTGCGCGCCACCTTGCGCGAGCTGCATGGACGCAGCATCTGCCTGCAGGCGCTGGAGCGCGCCTCGCCATTTGCCTTCGGCCTGATGGTCGAGCGCTTCCGCGAACAGCTGACGACGGAAAAACTGTCGGACCGGGTGGCGCGCCTGGTCAGCGCGCTGGAAAAGGCGGCCGCATGAGCGGGCAGCGGCAAGCGCACTGCGTGGTGGAACTGGCTGGCGAGAGCGTTTGGCTGTTGGCGCACAAGGCCGTGTACTGGCCGGCGCGCCGGATGCTGATCATTGCCGACATCCATTTCGGCAAGGCGGCCGCGTTTCGCGCGCTGGGTGTGCCCGTGCCGCGCGGCACCACCACGCAAAACCTGCTGGCGCTCGACGCCTTGCTGGCCAGTTACGCCTGCGAGGAAATCGTCTTTCTCGGCGATTTTTTGCATGCGCGCGCCGCCCATGCGGCCGCCACCGTGGCGGCCATGCTGGCCTGGCGCGCGCGCCATCGGGACGTACGCCTGACGGTGGTGCGCGGCAACCACGATGCGCATGCGGGCGATCCGGCCGCCGCGCTGGACATCCGCATGGTCGATGAACCGCACCAGGTGGGTAATCTGTCGTTCTGCCATCACCCGGACACCGTGGCGCCCGGCTATGTGCTGGCCGGCCACGTGCATCCCGTGTTTCACTTGCGCGCAGACCGGGGAGGCCTGCGCCTGCCATGTTTCCTGCTGGGCCGCGAGCGCGCCATCCTGCCCGCGTTTGGCGCCTTCACGGGCGGCCATGCGCTGCGGCCCGCAGCTGGCGAACGCGTCTACGTGACGGCCGACGCGGCGATCTTTCCGCTGCCCGCCCACAGCTGAGTATTAGATACTTTTGGTGGAAAACTGAAAGTAACTGCGCCACCGTGGGCGGGACTCATCCTACATGCGCTCTTGCCATCCTCCTATTTCTTGTGCCCCATGTGCGCACTAAGATGAGGGTTCCCTTGCCATGCGAGGGGGAAGAATTGCATGGTTTGCACTGTTTCGGATTCCATCGATCAAGGAGATCATCATGGCCACATCGAGCGACAATAAACAGCAAGGTAGTAAAACCAGTAGCAGCAGCGGCAGCAGCGGCAGCGGCAGCAAGCAAAGCGATACCAGCAAGCGTGGCTTCGCTTCCATGGACCCCGCCCAGCAGCGCGAAATCGCCAGCGAAGGCGGACGTGCAGCGCATGAAAAGGGCACGGCCCATGAATTCACGTCGGAAGAAGCGCGGCGCGCAGGCAGCCAAAGCCACAAGAACGATGCCAGCCGGCAAAGTGCCGCCAGTTCCAGCGGCTCGCGTGACAATGCCAGCATGAACCAGGAGGGCAACCGCGACAGTGGCAACAAGCAAAGCGGCGGCTCAGGTTCAGGGTCGGGCTCGTCCGGTTCGCGCAACAAGTAAGCGCAAGCCGTAGCAAGGCAATCTGGCCGGCGGGAATCGCGCATTGCCGCTGGCCAGTCGCAAAATTTTGATGCAATGCAGCAGGCATGGACTATGATGAAGTAGCGGCGTCGGCGATGGCCAGGCCGCAGTCAAGCTGCAATCCACTCGCACTCACGATCAGGGGGAAGATGATGGGTAACTCCACTACGCCGCAGCCCGGCAATAGCCAGGGCGGCACGCCGTCCATGCCGTCCACGCCGGGCAACAAGCAAAGCACGGCCGAGTCGGCCGAGAACTTTGTGCTGGTCGATAGCGAGCAGGGGCTCGATATCGGCGACGATCTGTTTTCCATCGGCGAAGTGCGGCGCGCCGACCGCTTGCCCCATCATCAGTCCGGTTCCGCCGGCCTGAGCCGACAGAGCGCCGACGATGCACCCGATACCACGGGCAGTACGGGGGTCTGAGCGGCCCTTCCTGGCTGTCTGATCATCCCCGCAGGGTCAGCCGTCAGGCGTGTTCGCGCACGTCGGCTGGCCATGCCAGCCTGTGCGCGGATAAATCAGGAAGGCCCTGCTACAGCTCGACCCGGCCATGTTCACCCAGGTCTTTCGGCGGCTCGCCCGTGATGGCCGCCTTGGCCATCTCATAAAATTGCATCATCTTGCTGGCGCTGCTGTCCCAATACTCGGCCGACTGGATCGTCACCTTGATCAGCGACAGTTTCGGATCGTCGAGTCCGCCCGGGAACCAGGCTTTTACCAGCGGGTTCCACAATTCCTCCGCCTTGGCGCGGTCCTTCAGCAACTGCGCGTGGCCGCAGACGGACACATACAGGCTGTCGCCCGTGTCGACAAAGCTGACGTTGACCTGCGGGTTGTTCAGCAAATCGCGCGTGTAGCTGGCCTCGTCCGAGACAAAGAACCAGATCTGCCCTTCGTTGTCGACCTGCTGCTGCGTCAGGGGCCGGCTGGTCAGCGTGCGCATGTCGTCGCTGGTGGTCAGCATGCCGAATTTGACGTCCTTGATCCTGGCTGCGATGCTGGCCAGTTGTTCGCTGGAATACGCTTGCATGGGTGCTCCCTTGTTGGTTGTCCTGAACAACAAGCATAGGCGCTTGCTACATGCTGCTCTGTACGGCAGCTTACGTAGCCGCGGAGCTTTGTTTCAAAGCTGTTACAAAACGCTGGCCCGGCGGGGTGCCCCATGTATTGACTTAATAAATGATAATCATTATCATTTGTTTGAAAATATCAGCATGCACTTTGATTGAAGGATGGGAATGAAGCACACTGACTTGTCGCGCCACCCGGCCCGCTCCTTGCCGGGAGCGAGCCATGGGTAATGCGGGCGCCGCAGACAAGGCCAAGAACAACGCCAGCCGCGCCGTCTGGCTGAAGAACTTGCATCAATGGCACTGGATCAGCTCAGCACTTTGCCTGTTGGGCATGTTTCTGTTTGCCATTACCGGCATCACCCTGAACCACGCTGGCCAGATCGAGGCCAAGCCGGCGATCACGCGCCAAAAGGCGCAGTTGCCGGCACCCCTCGTCACGGAACTGGCCGCGTATGCCGCCAGTCACGATGGCGCCAATGCGCCCATGCCGGCCGCCGCCGAGACCTGGCTCAAGCAGCAATGGTCGCTCAACGCGGGCGGCCGTCCCGCCGAATGGAGCGTCGACGAAGTCTACCTGCCGCTGCCCAAGGCGGGCGGTGACGCCTGGGTGCGCATCGGCCTGGAAGACGGCGCCGCCGAATACGAGTTGACGGACCGGGGCTGGGTATCCTGGCTCAACGATGTGCACAAGGGCCGCAACACGGGCGTGGCCTGGAGCTGGTTCATCGACATTTTTGCCGGCGCCTGCATCGTGTTTTGCCTGACGGGGCTATTGATTTTGAAGTTCCACGCGGCCAACCGGCCATTTACCTGGCCGATGGTTGGCCTCGGTATCTTGATACCTTGCGCGATCGCCTTGCTGTTTATTCACTGATCGTTTTTATTTTTCCTTTTTACAGGCACACCATGAAATTACGCTACTCCCTGGCGCTTGGCCTTCCCCTGATCGGTACGTCGGCGATGGCGGCCGACCTGGCCCTCAAGCTTGAAATCCCGCAACTGAACGTGGCGGAATACCACCGTCCCTACGTGGCGGCGTGGCTGGAAACGGCCGATCAAAAGGTGGTCGGCAACCTGACGGTGCTGTATGACGTGAAAAAGAAGGACAAGGCCGGCGAGAAATGGCTGAAGGACATGCGTCAATGGTGGCGCAAGAGCGGCCGCGACCTGGCCATGCCCGTCGATGGTGTCAGCGGTGCCACGCGTGCGCCGGGCGAACATACCCTGACTTTCCCCGGTGCCAAGGCCCTGCTCGACAAGCTGCCGGCCGGCGAATACCAGGTGGTGGTGGAAGCGGCGCGCGAAGCGGGTGGACGCGAACTGGTGCGCGTGCCGTTCCAGTGGCCGCTGAAATCGGCCCAGTCCGTGCCTGCCAAAGGCAAGGAAGAACTCGGCAATGTCGTCGTCCAACTCAAACCATAAGGCGCACATCATGTTCAAGCAATTCAATAAACCGCTGCTCGCCCTGGCCCTGGCCGGCCTGGCCATGAACGCCCACGCCCACCGGGGCTGGATGGTGCCATCGAGCACGATGGTGGAAAGCAAGGACGCCTGGGTAACGGTGGATGCGGCCGTCTCCGATGGCCTGTTCGAAATTGACCACCAGCCGCTGCGCCTGGACGCGCTGCAAGTCATCGGTCCCGATGGCGCGAAAGTGGCGCCGGCAAACACGGTGACCGGCCGCTTGCGCAGCGTCTTCGATGTGAAAATGGAAAAGCCGGGCACGTACAAGGCGGCCATCGTGTCGCAAAACGTGATGGCCAGCTACAAGCAAAATGGCGAGCAGAAGCGTTTCCGCGGCAACGAGGAAACCTTCAAGAAAGACATGCCGGCCGATGCGCAAGACGTGAAAATCACGCGCACGGCCAGCCGCCTGGAAACCTTTTTCAGCAATGGCGAAACCAGCACGGAAGTGTTCAAGCCGACGGGCGTGGGCCTGGAATTCGTGCCGGTGACGCATCCGAACGACTTGCGCGCGGGCGAAAAAGCCACGTGGCGCTTCCTGGTCGACGGCAAGCCGGCGGCCAACCAGGCCTTCAGCCTGGTGCCAGGTGGCGTGCGCTACCGTGGCGTGCTCGGTGAAATCCGCCAGAGCACCGATGCCAAGGGCGAGATCACGTTCACCGTGCCGGCGGCAGGCATGTATTACCTGAGCAGCACCTGGCCAGCGGCCGTACCGGCCGTGGCCGGCCAACCGCCAGCCATGCCCGAGCGCCGCATGACGTACGCGGCCACCGTGGAAGTGCTGCCGCAGTAAGCGGCGGCCTCTTCACGAGCTCGCCGATGCGCCGGGTCCTGCTGCCGCAGCATATGTCCGATCAGGTCGCGCCGCCCGGCGCCGCGATCCGGGACTTGCGCGGCCTGACCATGGGCACCAGCTGGTCGGTGCGCCTGGTCGAATCCGCCATGCCGGGACGCGCCGGCAGCGCCGACCTGCAGCAGGGCTTGCAGCAGCAGCTGGACCTGGTCGTGGCGCAAATGAGCCACTGGAGCGATGAGTCCGACCTGGGCCGCTTCAACCGAGCCGAGCCGGGCAGCTGGCACAGCCTGCCCGCCGCGTTTTGCGAGGTGCTGGGCTTTGCCATGCACGTGTCGCAAGCGTCCGGTGGCGCGTACGACCCGTGCGCGGGCACCCTCGTCAACCTGTGGGGCTTCGGCTCCCGCAATCGCTACGATGAACCGGGCTTCCTGCCGCCGAAAGACGATACCGTGGCGCTGCTGCTGTCGCAGCGCCAGCGCCGCCGCCTGGAGCTGGACTTGCCGGCCCGCCGCGCGCGCCAGCCCGGTGGCTTGCAGCTCGATTTGTCGGCCGTGGCGAAGGGCTATGGCGTGGACCGCCTGGCTCGCTACCTGGACAGCCAGGGCATCCATCACTACCTGGTGGAAGTGGGCGGCGAGCTGCGCGGTGCCGGCGGCAAGCCCGACGGCCAGCCGTGGTGGGTCATGCTGGAACAGGTCGATGGCGCCGATAGTGCCGAGAATGCGCAGCATCCCGCGGAAATGCTGCTGGCGCTGCACGGCCTCTCCGTGGCCACCTCGGGCGACTACCGGCGGTTCTTCCAGGATGGCACGGTGCGTTTTTCCCATACGATCGATCCGCGCAGCGGCATGCCGATCGCCAATCAACTCGCTTCCGTCACCGTCGTGCATGAGCAATGCATGGCGGCCGACGCCTGGTCGACGGCCCTGACGGTGCTGGGCGTCGAGGCCGGCATGGCGCTGGCCGAAGAGCAGGGCCTGGCCGCGCGCTTCCTGCAACGCGACGGCGCTGGCTTTCACGAAACGCTGAGCAGCCACATGCTGGCCATGCTCGACGAATGAACATTGATTCCCCATGATTTTTACGCACGATACGACACGGCTGGCCTTGCTGGCCGCCCTGTCCCTCAGCTACGCGGGCGTATGCCTGGCGCCCTGGCTGCGCGCGCGCGCCAAGCGCCGCGCGTCCGATGCCGCCAGGGCGGCGCTGGCCAACAGTCCTGCCTGGCTGGTGGCGTATGCGAGCCAGACGGGCAATGCCGAGGAACTGGCCACGCAAACGGCGCAGAGCCTGCAACTGGCCGGCATCCCCGTGCGCCTGTGCGCGCTGGCCGAACTCACGGCCCTTGATCTGCAACAAGCGGAACGGGCCTTGTTCCTGGTCAGCACCTATGGCGAAGGCGACGCGCCCGACAATGCGGCCGCCTTCATGGGCCGCCTGATGACGGGCGAACTGGCGCTGCCGCAATTGCATTATGGCGTGCTGGCACTGGGCGACCGCAGCTATGGCCATTATTGTGGCTTCGGCCGCGCGCTCGATGCCTGGCTGGCCGCGCAAGGCGCCTCGCGCCTGTTCGAACGCATCGAGGTCGACCGCAGCGCCAGCGCCGCCATCGAACAATGGTTCCAGCACCTGAGCCACCTGGCCGGCACCAGCGACGCGCCCGACTGGAGCGCCCCCGCGTTTGGCGACTGGAAATTGTTGCAGCGGCGTTTGCTCAACCCGGGCAGCGCTGGCGGCGCCATCTATCATGTGGAACTGGTGCCCGTGGCAGGCAGCTTGCCGGATTGGCAGTCGGGCGACCTGGTGCAGGTGACCGCGCCCGCCGACCCATCGCGGCCGCGCGAATATTCGATCGCCTCGATTCCGCACGATGGCGGCGTGCACTTGCTGGTGCGCCAGCATGCGCATCCCGACGGCAGCCTGGGCCTGGCCTCGGGCTGGCTCACGGCGCAAGCGGCAGTCGGTGACGTGGTGCAATTGCGCCTGCGCCAGCATAAACGCTTTCGCCTGGAAGACAATGCCCAGCGGCCGTTGATTTTGATCGGTAACGGCAGCGGCATCGCCGGCTTGCGCGGGCATTTGAAAAGCCGCGTGCTGGCAGGGCAACGGCGCAACTGGCTGATCTTTGGCGAGCGCAATGCGGCCCACGATTTCCATTATCGCGAAGAAATTGAAGGCTGGCATGCCAGTGGCGACTTGCCGCGCCTGGACCTGGCGTTTTCGCGCGACGAGGCGGAGCGGATGTACGTGCAGGACCGCCTGCGCGGCAATGCCGATGAAATCACATTGTGGCTGCAGCAGGGCGCCGCCATCTATATTTGCGGCAGTCTGGCCGGCATGGCGGGCGGTGTCGACCAGGCCCTGCAGGAGATGCTGGGCCGGCCCGCGCTCGATGTGCTGGCGGCCGAGGGGCGCTACCGGCGCGACGTGTATTAATACAGACGCGGCTGCTTACGGCTGGAGCGCGGCCAGCGGCGTCGCTTCCATCTCGCCGCTCACTTCCTGCAAGCCGCGCGCCAGGCTGGAAATGCTGGGGTTGTCGATGAAGACGCAGCGCTTGCCCGTGCGCTTGCAATAATCCTTCACGCGCCAGTAGGCGCTGTGGCTGATGCAGCCCGTCTGGCAAATCACCAGGTCGGCCGCCGCCAGGCTCGAATCGAGCAGGTTGGCGTTGTCTTCCAGGCCGCCGTCGTGGTGGGCGAACTGCGCGCCGACCCGCTCGATCAGGGCGCGGTAGGTGGCGACATTGCCGCTGCGCCCGCCCACGCACAAGACGCTTTGATCGACCAGGCGGATCGGCATTTTCAGCTTGCCGCCCGTCGGCACTTCCAGCTTCGGTGCCGGTGGCGGCACGGCGGCTACCGGGCGTGGCTGGGCCTGCTTTAATTCCGCGATTTGCTGGCGCAATTCTTTCTCGCGCTCATCCATTTGCGCCAGGCGTTCGACCAGGCGCGTGCGCGATTCCAGTGCCGGGATGGCGGCCTGCAATTGCGCCAGCTCAAAGCGCAAGCCATCGATGACGCTATCCTTGCCAATGGATTCGGCCCGCGTGCGCAGCAGCACGGCTTCCTGGCGGTCCAGCTCGCCCGTTTTTTCCGTCAGCATGGCCTGGCTACGCTGTTGCAGCTTGGCCAGTTCGTGCGTCAGGCGCGCATTTTCTTCCTGCAAGGCCGTAAATTTGCCCATGTCGGCGCGCACGCAGGCACCGGCCTGGTGCTGGATCATGTGCAAGTCGCGGCACATCTGTTCTTCCAGCTCGGCGTCGCAGCGCGGATGCGTCAGGCCGGCCCAGAAAGCGCCCGACACGTCGCCGTTGGCGACGGCCGTGCGCCACAGTTGCGCTACCTGCTCCGTGGTCTTGGCGCCGCGAAAGCGCAGGATGACGGGAGCGTAGCGGCGTTCGAGTTCCTTTTGCAGCGCTTCGGACAGGCGGTTGCGCACTCCGCATTCCGTCACGGCGCCTACGTGCACTTCGTAGTCGTCGGCCAGCACGCGTCCGCCCGTCATCTTGCCCACCAGCTTGCGCAGGTATCCCAATGGCAAACCCACGCCGACCAGCGGGCAATGGCAGGTGTGCGACAGTTCCCACAGCCGGCGGCGGCGCGAAGCGAGCGCGGCCGTTTCGGCCTCGCCGCTGGAACAATTGCTGATGACGGGCAGGGACTGGTCTTTGTCACACATGGCGATATCCTGTTGGGCGGTGGGAAGTGTTGAATAGAAATTATTGCGGCAGGGGCGAGGCAGGGCGCCTGGCGCTCAGCAGGCGTACCAGGCGATCGAGCAAGGTGGGCTTTGGCGGCGCAGGCCGGTGCAGCGCCACCAGGGCGGCCCATTGCTGCGACAGTTGCTGGCAGGTCGCTTGCAGCACGGGACCGAGGCCGGGTGAGCTGGACAGCAATTGCAGATGGCGTTCGATGACTGCGGCCAGTTTCTCGCAGGGACTGCCCGCATGGTAGTGCGACATCAGGTGCAGCACGGCCGACAGCAGCAATTCAGGCTGCTGGCCTTGCGGGGAAGGAAACATCGGGGAAGGTCGGTCGTTCGCCATCAAACACTCCTGTGCGGGTGGTTTGGCTGGCTGCGCGCACGGGGCGCGACTGGCTGGCGAGTGTGGTGACTGGCTGCCGTGCTGCTTCAGGCAGTCAGGATCAGCTTGTTCAATTGGGTGACGCGCAGGCGATAGATCTTGCCGCTGTGCTCAATTTCCACTTCGCGACCCTGCTGCAGCAGCGCTTCGCTGGTGATGCGGCGCGCCGGCTGGGCCATGCTGACGGGAGGACGGACGTGGGCGCTAGCGGCATCCTGGATCAAGGCTGGTTTTGAGCTTTGCATGTTGGGCTTTCTTTATCTCAGTTGAGAATGATTCGTATTTGCATTATTGTTGAATGTGGCCCGAAAAGCAAGGCTTATTTATGCCCGATGCAGGCTTTTTTTTGACTGCCGGGAGGGGAGTGCCGTGTGCGTGGCGCGCGGTGGCGCCAGCGGGCGGGAGACGGGGCGGACAGCAAAAAAGACCCGGCAAGGCGGTGTGCCTTGGCCGGGTCAAGCCTGTGCCAAGCTTGAAGGAATCGGGTGGCGTGAATCGGCTGGCGTTAAATCGTGGCCAGCAATTGCGCCGAGGCAGTGGCGGCCGCCGTGGTGTCGGCTTTGAGCTTGGCGGCGGCCAGTTGCTTGGCGCGCGAGCGCGAGGGCGGCAGGCGGCGCAGGGTTTTCAGGGCATCCGGGTCCTTGATGCCGATGGTGCGCTGGTCGACCGAGATCAGGCCGATTTCATTGAAGGCGGACAGGGTGCGGCTGACCGTTTCCAGGGTCAGGCCCAGGTAGCTGCCGATTTCATGGCGCGTCATGCGCAGGTTGAACAGCTTGCTCGAATAACCCATCTGTGCGAAGCGGTCGGCCAGCGAGACGAGGAAGCGCGCCACGCGGGCTTCGGCGCTGAGGGCGCCCAGCATGCCGATCATGGCTTGCTCGCGCACCAGTTCGCGGCTCATCACGCCGTACATGACATTTTCCAGCTCCAGGTGGACTCTGCCCAGCGCCGTCAGCTTCTTGAACGGCAGCAGGATCAGGTCGCAGTCGGACAGGGCCACCGCTTCCGAGGAGTAATGGCGCGAGTGGATGCCGTCGACGCCCAGCATGTCGCCCTTCATGGGAAAGCTGAGTACCTGCTCATTGCCGAATTCGTCGATGAGCACGGTTTTCAGGAAGCCCGAATTGACGATGTACAGAGTGTCGAAGGGCTGGCCGATGGTGTGCACGCGCTGGCCCGTCTTGAATTGCACGTGCTGGAACAGCAGTTCATCGGCGGCGATGGTGCAGGCGCTGGAAATATGCAGCAGGTCGCACACCTCCTTCAGGTTCGACCATAGCCGCCCTTGGCGCTGGCGCCCCGCTTCCATCGGAGAGGAGGGGGGCAGCGATGGAGTGGCAGCGCGGGTTTCAGGCGTTTGCGTGGACAGCATGTTCATCTCCTGGTGACAGGTAGTTCAGAGTTGAATGACGGGGTGCACAGGGCGGCGGGCGGGCAAGGGCCGGCGGCGCGCGTCCAGGCAGGTAAAGCTCAATTCGCTGAAGACTTGTTGTGTGATGAAATAACTTCCCAGCAACTTGATTACTGGTTTCAGTATGCCAACAACCGTATGCAATTAATATCAGCAGTGGCTGAATATGGCAGTAGGAGCTGTGGCAGTTGATGTAGGATTGTTCCTACGGCTGGCGCGCGCAGGCAGCTCAGGTCTTGAAGGGGGATAGCAGGCGGTGTGCCACGGCATACTGCACCATTTCCGACAGCGAACTCATGCCCATCTTTTGCATGATGCGCGTCTTGTGCGTACTCACGGTTTTTACGCTCAGGTGCAGATTGTTGGCGATTTCCGTGATCGACTTGCCTGCCACCAGCAGGGAAAAGACTTCGAACTCGCGGTCCGACAGCTGTTTGTGCAGCAAGCTTTCATTCGGCATCATGATGTTGAGCACGAGCTGCTCCGCTACCTCGGCGCTGATGTAGGGACGGCCCGATGCCACCTTGTGGATGGCGCCCACCAGCTGGGTGCCCGCGCTTTCCTTGGTCAGATAGCCTTGCGCGCCGGCGCGGATGGCGCGCACCGCATATTGCTCTTCCTCGTGCATGGTGAGGATCAGGATGGCCAGCTTGGGCGCCTCGCTGCGGATTTGCCGGATCAGGTCGACGCCGCTGCGGCCCGGCATCGACAGGTCGAGCAGCAACAGGTCGAAGCCGCCCTGGCGCACGTGGTTGAGTACCTCAAAGCCATCGATGGCTTCGCCCACGATGTCGATGTCCGGCGCGCCGTCGAGGATGCGCTTCAATCCTTGCCGCATGATGGTGTGGTCGTCGGCAATCACAATACGTATCATAGGCGCGCAATCTGGAGGCGTGTAATTGGTCCTGGCCGTTTCGTGGCGGCCAGGTGTTAAGAAACGAGAAACGTTGTCATTTTAACTGAAAAGGCCGCAGTGTTGCCTTTTTACCCGCGATGCGGGATGCGGCGGCCTGCGTGGCCATGTGACCCCTTATTTTGATGGGGGTTCCTTGATCAGCCTATGCACGAGCACCGGCAATTTCGAGTGCGACAGTACTTTGTTGGTCACGCTGCCCAGCAGCAATTGCCCCCAGCCGCTGCGGCCATGCGAGCCCATGAAGATCAGGTCGCAGTGCTGCAATTGCGCCACTTCCACGATTTTCAGGGCCGGACTGTCGGAAAAGGCCGTCAGGCCCGTCGCTTCCAGGCCCCGCTTGGCGGCCGCGTCGAGGATCGGCTGCCAGTGGTCCGCGCCCGCCTTGCGCATGGCGATGCGGTACTCTTCTTCGCTGGGATAGCTGGGTGGAATGATTTCGATGTATACCGGGTACTGGTACTCGGGCGCCACGTACACGGCAAGGATATCGGCGTGCATCTGTTCGGCAAAGGCAACGCCGGCACAGGCTGTCAGGTTGGAGACGGTGGAGCCGTCCGTGGCGATCAGAATTTTCTTATACATGGCAGGTCCTTTGGCGGTGACTCAGCGCGTGCAACGCCCCTTATTGTAGGCGCGGCGGCAGCATGGTATTCATGTAAAGACTTGATAATTATCAATACTATTGCACCTTCAGTATAGACAACATTGGCAGAAAGATCGTGTTTTAGCCGCAACGATAGCCACGGAGCACTGTTGCGCAGCCGCCCGTGGGCAGGATTTCTTGTGCGGCGCGTGGTCTTGCACGCACGCCAATGGTAGTATTTCAAAATACAACAGCAGGAACACTTATTTCCTGACGGAAAAGCTCTTGTGGACCAGCTTTACACCAGGAAGCGCGTTTTGAGATTTACCAACAGGGCGGCGCCCTGCTACACTCGCACCATCGCAGCGGTATTGCCTCAAATCATCTTAATCGAGAAATTGTGGGTATCAGTCTGTAAAACGCACAGTTCAGGCGGAATTTTGACAAATTATGGAGAAGCAGGGATATGACCAACGCCGCTGATGATTTCGATGCATTATTCGATGAAGTATCTGCGCAAAGTGCGGCCGCTCCCAAGCCCGCGCCTGCCGCAGCGCCCGCAGCCGTGATCGCGGACGACGATTTCGACGCGCTGTTCGACTCCGTGTCGGCCAGCGCCGCCGTGCCGCCAGCCGCAGCGGAAGCGCCAGTCGCCGCCGCGCCGGAAGCGCCACCCGCGGCTGCCGCAGGCGCGCCGGGCGAAGCGGCCGATCCTGTCGACCAGTCCGACAAGCCGATGTTCGAGCGCCTGGGCGGCATCGTACGCCTGCTGCACGATTCGCTGCGCGAACTGGGCTACGACAAGGCGTTGACGGAAGCGTCGTCGCAGATCGTCGACGCGCAGGACCGCCTGGAATATGTCGCCACCCTGACGGAACAGGCCGCCAACAAGGTCCTCAATACGCTCGACGAAGGCATGCCGGCGCAAGATGTGCTGTCGAAGAAAGCCAAGGACATGGACAGCCGCTGGACGGCGCTGTTCGATGGCAAGCTGAGCCTGGAAGAGTTCAAGGCCCTGGCCGGCGATTCGCGCCAGTTCGCGCAAGCCGTTGCCGAGGCAACGGAAGCGGAAAAAGCGCGCTTGCTGGAAATCATGATGGCGCAGGACTTCCAGGACATCACGGGCCAGCTGATCAAAAAAGTGGTCAACATCACCAAGACGGTGGAGCACGAGCTTGCCCAGCTGCTGCGCGACAACGCGCCGGCCGAAGTGCGCGAAAAACTGGCGCAAAAGCCGGTGCCGCTGATGCAGGGCCCGTCCGTGCCGTCGGTGGCGCTGGACCAGGATAATGTAGACGACCTTCTTGCGGATTTGGGATTCTAATGGACGATATGCTCAAGGATTTCGTCGTTGAGGCGATGGATCTTGCGGTTAATGTTGAAGAGCACTTATTGCGCCTCGAGCGTGATCCTGACAACAAGGAAACACTGAATGCCGTGTTTCGTTCCTTCCACACCATCAAGGGTGGCGCCGGCTTCATGGGCCTGCCCGCACTGGTGGCGGCCTGCCATCTGACGGAAAACCTGTTCGACGCCCTGCGCACGGGTGCCGCGCCGGTGACCCCGATCGCCATCGAGGCGGCGCTGCAAGCGTCCGGTTTCGTCGCCGACCAGCTGACGGAACTGGCCAACGGTGCCGCGCCGGAAAGCTTGCCGGCCATGCCGGAAGAACTGGAACACATCCTGACGAACGCCATCGAAGGCAAGGGCATGGACGCACACGCGCCGGCCGCCGCCGTGGTGGCGGAAGTCGCCGTGGTGGTTGCCGAGGTGGTCGTGGCGGCGCCAGCCGCCGCCGTTTCCACCGCCACCGCCAGCGCCGATGGCCTGGACTGGGAAGGCATGTATAACGCCGTCGTGCCGGCGGGCAGCCAGGTCGCTGCCGCACCGGTCGCCGTCGCCGCTGCGCCTGCCGCCGTGGCCGCCGCGCCTGCCGCTGCTGCTGCCGCCAAGCCGGCCGGCAAGGCCTGGGATGGCGCGGAACGTCGCGATGAGCGCCCGGAAGTGCGTCATGCCGCGCCCGTCAAGGAAGACAGTATCCGCGTCGACGCCGTCAAGCTCGACGCGCTGCTGGAAGTGGCCGGAGAATCGGTACAGGCCGCCAACCAGGCTGCCGTGCTGCTCGAGCGCTTGCTGCAATTTAAATTCGAAGGCCAGGCCGCCACCCTGATGGCGACCCTGGCGGAAACCCTGGAACGCGCGTCGCGCTACTCGACGGAACTGCAGCGGGCCACCCTGGCCACGCGCATGCAGCCCGTGGGCCGCCTGTTCCAGAAATTCCCGCGCCTGGTGCGCGAGCTGGCAAAAGACCTGGGCAAGGATGTCGAGCTGACCATCGAGGGTGCGGAGACGGAAGTCGACCGCGTGGTGGTCGACAGCCTGTACGATCCGCTGGTGCACATGCTGCGCAATTCGCTCGACCATGGCGTCGAATCGCCGGAAGCGCGTATGGCCGCCGGCAAGCCAGCCAAATCGTATATTTCGCTGAAGGCCTGGCAGGAAGCCAACAGTGTCATGATTGTGTTGCAGGATGATGGCAAGGGCATGGACCCGGCCTTCCTGCGCAGCAAGGCCCAGCAAAAGGGCTTGATCAGCGAAAACGCGCAATTGAGCAACGACGAATGCTTCCAGCTGGTGTTCCTGCCGGGCTTCTCGACCAAGGAAGTCGCTTCCAGCGTCTCCGGACGCGGCGTGGGCATGGACGTGGTGAAGACGGCCGTGGAGAAAAACCGCGGCGCCATCCACATCGAGTCGACGCTGGGCAAGGGCACGAAGTTTGCCATCCGCCTGCCGATCGAGCTGTCGATCGTGCCGACCATGCTGGTGTCGACCTCGGGCGCCGCGCTGGCGCTGCCGATGGCGGTGGTGCAGCGCGTCGTCGAATTGCCGGAAACCTTCATGGAAGTGGGCGGCGCGCCCGTGCTGAAAGACCAGGGCCGTCCATTGCCCGTGCGCTCGCTGGCCGGCGCCCTCGGTTACGAAGCGTGCAGCGAACGCGTCGGCATTGTTGTCGCCGCGCCACAGCCGTACATTCTCGCCGTGGCAGCCGTCGATGGCACGGCCGATCTGGTGATCAAGCCGATGACGGCCATCACCGTGGAAGGCATTACCGGTACTGCCCGCTCGGCCGAAGGCGAGCTGGTGCTGGTCGTGGGCCTATCTTTCCTGATGGATGGTTGCAGGGGAAGTGTGCGCATGGCTGCCTGACAACACAGGCCAGTTCACAACCAGCCCGCTGCAGACCTCTGCAGCGGGCTTTTTTTTCGATTTTTATTCGCCCCGCCGGCATTTTGGCAGATTTTCGTATCAGCAATTTTTTAACCATATCCGCAAGGCAGGCCGAATTTTGTATCGTCCATCCCACGCTGGGGCGGCTTTTGCTTCTGCATTGCACAATATATGGCATAATCATTGCCGATCCCTTCGATCAGTACGACAGATCACTTAAACAGGCTGTGGCAACGCTGCATAAATCATGATGAAGACGCTTTACGACAAACTCTGGGAATCCCACGTTGTTCGGGCCGAAGATGATGGCACGACAATTTTGTATATCGACCGGCACCTGCTGCACGAAGTCACCAGCCCGCAAGCCTTCGATGGTCTCAGCGTGGCGGGCCGCCAGCCGTGGCGCATTTCCGCCAACCTGGCCGTGGCCGACCATAACGTGCCCACCACCAGCCGCATCGACGGCATTGCCGACCCGGTCTCGCGCCTGCAGGTGGAAACGCTGGACAAGAACGCCAAGCATTACGGCTTGACCTACTTCAACATGAACGACAAGCGCCAGGGCATCGTGCATGTGATCGGCCCTGAACAGGGCGCGACCCTGCCCGGCATGACGGTCGTCTGCGGCGATTCGCACACGTCCACGCACGGCGCGTTCGGCGCGCTGGCGCACGGCATCGGCACGTCCGAAGTGGAACACGTGCTGGCCACGCAGACCTTGCTGCAAAAGAAATCGAAGTCCATGCTGGTGCAGGTCGACGGCGCCTTGCCGGCCGGCGTGACGGCGAAAGATATCGTGCTGGCCATCATCGGCAAGATCGGCACGGCCGGCGGCACGGGCTACTGTATCGAATTCGGCGGCTCGGCCATCCGCGCCCTGTCGATGGAAGGCCGCATGACGGTGTGCAACATGGCCATCGAGGCGGGCGCGCGCGCCGGCATCATCGGCGTGGATGACACCACCATCAACTACGTCAAGGGCCGCCCGTTTTCGCCGGCCGGTCCGCACTGGGAACGCGCCGTGGCCTATTGGCGCACCCTGCATTCGGACCCGGGCGCCCGCTTCGACTTCGTCGTCACCCTCAACGCGCAAGAGATCGTGCCGCAAGTGACCTGGGGCACCTCGCCCGAGATGGTGGTCGGTATCGATGGCCGCGTGCCCGATCCTGACCAGGAAAAAGACGGCGTCAAGCGCGATGCGATGGAAAAGGCGCTGGTCTACATGAATCTCAAGCCCAACACCGCCATCGAAGACATCCGCATCGACAAGGTCTTCATCGGTTCCTGCACCAATTCGCGCATCGAGGATTTGCGCGCGGCCGCGGCCGTTGTGCGCGGCAAGTACCGCGCCTCGAACGTCACCCTGGCGCTGGTCGTGCCCGGTTCCGGTCTGGTGAAAGATCAGGCCGAGCGCGAAGGCCTGGACCGCATCTTCAAGGATGCCGGTTTCGAGTGGCGCGAGCCGGGCTGCTCCATGTGCCTGGCCATGAATGCGGACCGTCTGGAACCGGGTGAACGCTGCGCCTCGACCTCGAACCGCAACTTCGAAGGCCGGCAAGGGCAGGGCGGACGCACGCACCTGGTGTCGCCCGCGATGGCGGCAGCGGCGGGCATCGCCGGCCACTTTGTCGACGTGCGGGCTTTGCGATGACGGCAGGGACCTGCGCCGCTGGTTTACACTAGCGTTCCCGGTCCCTTACTTACTATCAATAAATCATCATGAAAAAACTCTTCGCCCTGCTCATCGCCACCGTCATCTTGTCCGGCTGCAACACCGTCTCCGGCATCGGCCGCGATGTGCAGAAAGTCGGCCAGGTCGTCACTGGCGCCGGCGGAAAATAAACCGTGACGTGCCGGCGCCCCGCGTCGCGCGTCCTACCGAGTAGAAACAGCATGGATAAATTTACGATTTACGAAGGCCTGGTGGCCCCGCTGGACCGCGCCAACGTCGACACCGACGCGATTATCCCGAAGCAATTCCTGAAATCGATCCACCGCAGCGGTTTCGGCCCCAACCTGTTCGACGAATGGCGTTATCTGGACCATGGCGAACCGGGCCAGGACAACAGCCGCCGTCCGCTGAACCCCGAGTTCGTGCTCAACGAGGCGCGTTACCAGGGCGCCTCGATCTTGCTCACGCGCAAGAACTTCGGCTGTGGTTCCTCGCGCGAACACGCGCCGTGGGCGCTCGATCAATATGGCTTCCGCGCCATCATCGCGCCTTCGTTTGCCGACATCTTCTTCAACAACTGCTACAAGAACGGCTTGCTGCCCATCGTGCTGTCGGAAAGCCAGGTCGAACACCTGTTCAATGAAGTCAAGGCCTTCCCCGGCTACAAGCTGGTGGTGGACCTGGAGCAGCAATGCGTGCGCACCAGCAATGGTTCCGTCTCGTATCCATTCGAGATCGATGCCTTCCGCAAATATTGCCTGATGAATGGCCTCGACGATATCGGCCTGACCCTGCGCCATGCGGACGATATCCGCGCCTTCGAAGAGCGCCATTTGAATAGCCAACCGTGGCTCGCCAACGTCATTTAAGCGATAAAAATATGAAAATTGCAATTTTACCCGGCGACGGCATCGGTCCTGAAATCGTCGCGCAAGCCGTCAAGGTGTTGAACGTGCTGGGCGAATCGTTCGAGCTGGAAACAGCGCCCGTGGGCGGCGCCGGCTATGCGGCCCATGGCCACCCGCTGCCGGAAGCCACGCTGGCGCTGGCCAAGGCGGCCGATGCCGTGCTGTTCGGCGCCGTGGGCGACTATCAATACGACAGCCTGGAGCGCCAGTTCCGTCCCGAGCAGGCGATCCTGGGCCTGCGCAAGAACCTGGGCCTGTTCGCCAACCTGCGTCCGGCCATTTTGTACCCGGAACTGGCGGGCGCCTCGACCCTGAAGCCGGAAGTGGTCTCCGGCCTGGACATCCTGATCATCCGCGAATTGACGGGCGACATTTATTTCGGCCAGCCGCGCGGCGTGCGCGAGTGTCCTGACGGTCCGTTCAAGGGCCAGCGCGAAGGTTTCGACACCATGCGCTATGCGGAAGGCGAAATCCGCCGCATCGCCCACGTGGCCTTCCAGGCCGCGCAAAAGCGCGACAAGCGGCTCACCAGCGTGGACAAGGCGAACGTGCTGGAAACCTTCCAGTTCTGGAAAGACATCGTCACCGACGTGCACAAGGAATACCCGGATGTGGCGCTCGATCATATGTATGTCGATAACGCGGCCATGCAACTGGTGCGGGCGCCGAAGAAATTCGACGTCATGGTGACGGGCAATATGTTCGGCGACATCCTGTCGGATGCGGCCGCCATGCTGACGGGCTCGATCGGCATGTTGCCGTCCGCTTCGCTGGACGCCAACAACAAGGGCTTGTACGAGCCGTCGCACGGCTCGGCGCCCGATATCGCGGGCAAGGGCATCGCCAATCCGCTGGCGACGATCCTGTCGGCGGCCATGATGCTGCGCTATTCGCTGAACCGCGAAGAGCAGGCAAACCGCATCGAGGCTGCCGTCAAGAAGGTGCTGGCGCAGGGCCTGCGCACGGCCGACATCCATGAAGCGGGCACGACCTTGGTCGGTACCGAGGCGATGGGTGATGCAGTTGTAAAAGCGCTGGGATAAAATAGTCTAATGACGGCAGTCGCCGTCTCATCTTGAGGAATGGTAATGAAATTAGTTGGCTTGGTAGGTTGGCGCGGTATGGTCGGTTCGGTCCTGATGCAACGCATGCAGGAAGAGGGCGATTTCGCCCACATCGAACCGGTGTTTTTCACGACGTCGAACACGGGCGGCGCGGCGCCGGCCATGGCGAAGAATGAAACCATCCTCAAGGATGCCAACAACATCGCCGAACTGTCCAAGTGCGACATCATTATTTCCTGCCAGGGCGGCGACTACACGAGCGCTGTCTTCCCGCAATTGCGCGCCAGCGGCTGGAATGGCTACTGGATCGATGCGGCCTCGACCTTGCGCATGGAAAAAGACGCCGTCATCGTGCTCGACCCCGTCAACCTGCACGTCATCAAGGATGCGCTGGGCAAGGGCGTCAAGAATTACATCGGCGGCAATTGCACCGTCTCGTGCATGATGATGGGCCTGGGCGGCCTGTTCCAGCACGACCTGATCGACTGGATGACGTCGATGACCTACCAGGCGGCCTCGGGCGGCGGCGCGCAGCACATGCGCGAACTGCTGACGCAGTTTGGCACCATCAACAGCTCCGTCAAGGCGCTGCTGGAAAACCCCGCTTCCGCCATCCTGGAAATCGACCGCCAGGTGCTGGCCACCCAGCACGGCTATTCCCCGGATGAAATCAAGCAATTCGGCGCGCCGCTGGCCGGCAACCTGATCCCGTGGATCGACAAGGACCTGGGCAACGGCCAGTCGAAGGAAGAGTGGAAGGCCGGCGCGGAAACGAACAAGATCCTCGGCCGCGGCATCGATTTTGGCACCAGGGAAATTCCTGTCGACGGCCTGTGCGTGCGCATCGGCGCCATGCGCTGCCATTCGCAGGCGCTGACCATCAAGCTGAAAAAAGACGTGCCGCTCGATGAAATCAACGACATCATCGCCAGCAACAATCAATGGGTCAAGCTGGTCCCGAACACGCGCGAAGCATCCGTGCGCGACCTGTCGCCGGCAGCCGTCACGGGCAGCCTGACGATTCCTGTGGGCCGCGTGCGCAAGATGAGCATGGGCGGCGAATACCTGTCCGCCTTCACCGTGGGCGATCAATTGCTGTGGGGCGCGGCCGAGCCGCTGCGCCGCATGCTGCGTATTTTGCTGGATGCGTAACAGCAATAAATCAGCAAGCAATTGCTGATGCAGATCAAGCCGGGGCTGTTTTCCCGGCTTTTTTTTCGTCCTGAGCCCGTCAAGGCTCAACCATGCGGAGCTTGCATAGCTTTGGGCATGATGATATGTTGATACCTCTGGAAAAGTAACAGTTTTCCCATGTCAACTAAGATGCCGCCAACTATGCCTGTACATACTCGTCCTCGGGTCGCCTCCCTTGCCATTAAAACACTCAGCAGCGCTGTTGCCTGTGCGGTGTTATTGTCACCGGCGGTATCCGCAGCCGAGCTGGGCAAGATTACCGTGTTGTCCGCCGCCGGCCAGCCGCTGCGCGCCGAGGTCGAATTATCGGCCGTCAAGCCAGGCGAGGCCTCCAGCCTGCTGGCCAAGCTGGCGCCGCCGGACGCGTATCGGCAGGCCAACGTGGAATTCAATCCGGCCCTGAACGCGCTGACGTTTGCCGTGGAAAACCGCGACGGCAAATCCTTCATCCGCATCAGCTCGGCGCAAGCGGTGGCCGAGCCCATGGTCGATTTGCTGCTGGAACTGAGCAGCAAGAGCGGGCGCCAGGTACGCGAATATGCGTTCGTGCTCGACACACCCGAGGCGCGCCAGACGCGCGGCGCGCAAGTGACGGCGCCCGTGCAGCCAGGCAAGGGCAAGCCGGCCGCAGCTGATACTGCACCGGCGAAAAAGGCGGCGGGCGAATACAAGGTCAAGGCGGGCGACACTCTGAGCCGTATCGCCAGCGAACTCAAGCCATCGGGCGTGTCGCTCGACATGATGCTCGTCGCCCTGTACCGTGCCAATCCCGATGCCTTCAGGGGCGAGAACATGAACCGCATGCAGGCCGGGCGCATCCTGGCCGTGCCGGGCGCGGACGCCGTGCGCGCCACCGACGCGGCCGAAGCGAAGGGCGTCGTGACGGCGCACGCCATCGATTTCGAAGCCTACCGCAACAAGCTGGCGGGGCAGGTATCGCAAAGCAAGCCGGCCAAGGCGGCGCAGGCGACGCAAAGCACGGCTGGCAAGATCGGCGCGACCAAGGTCCAGGAAAAGCCGACGGCCGTGAGCGAGTCGCAAGACAAGCTGAAACTGTCGAAGGCGGAGCCGGCGGCCAAGTCGGCCGGCAAGAGCGCCGTCGCCAGCGAGGAAGACAAGATCGCCAAGGCCAAGCAGGTCGATGAAGCGGCCGCGCGCGTCAAGGAGCTGGAAAAGAACGTCAGCGATCTGGAAAAGTTGATGGCGGTGAAGAGCAAGGCCATGGCCGACAAGAGCGCTCCCGCGCCCGCCAAGCCGGCCGAGGCTGCGGCCAGCGTTTCGGCCGGTGCAGCGGCCAGCGCCGTCGCCAGCGCGCCAGCCGAAGCGCAGCCGGCCGCACCCAAGGCCAAACCGGTGCCGCTGGTGAAAAAACCCTCGCCGCTGGAACCGACGATTACCGACAAGATCAATGAGCACCTGGGCGCCATCGGCATCGGCATTGCCGCGCTGCTGGCGGCCGTGGCCGCACTGGTGGTCGCGCGCCGCCGCAAGGATGCGCCACCCGCGCCAGAGAGCGTGGCTCCCGTGCTTGAACCGGAAGCACCGGTGGCGCCGTCGGCCGGCCTGGCGCCGGAAGACCAGCAGTCCGAAGCGAGCAACCACCTGTTCGGCACGGGCGCCGCCGCTGCAGGGGTGGCTGCCGCCGCGGGCGCCAGCATGCTCGACGCGAATGAAACGGACCCCGTCGCCGAAGCGGACGTGTATATCGCCTACGGCCGCGATGGCCAGGCGGAAGATATCCTCAAGGAAGCCTTGCGCATCCATCCCGAGCGCCATGCGGCCCGCCTGAAGTTGCTGGAAATCTATTCGGCCCGCAACGATGTGCGCGCGTTCGAAGACCAGGCCAGCGAGCTGTACAGCCTGACGCGGGGCCAGGGCGAAGAGTGGCCGCAGGCGGCCGCGCTGGGCCTGGCGCTCGATCCCACCAATCCCCTGTATGGCGATACGGAAGACGACGCCGTTGTCAGCCTGAGCAAGGGCGCCGGCGACGATTTGCATGGCCAGAGCATGGACTTGCCCGACGATCTGGCTGCGCCCGCAGCGCCGGCCGAGCCGGCCAGCATGCCCGTCCGCGATACGCGCGCGCCCCTCGATTTTGACCTCGACAGCCTCGATTTCGAACCCGTCTCCACCAGCGACCCGATCATCATGCCGGGGCCGGACAGCAAGCCGCAGACGGCCGCGCACGATAGTCAGTATGACGCCAGCATGGATTTCGGCCTCGACCTGGAGCCGCCAGCGGGCCCCGTGAATGGCGTGGGCGCCGGTTTGACGCCTTTGCCTGACCCGTTGAAGGATGTGGATCTGGCCCATTTTGACCTCGACGAGCCGGTGGCGCCGGCTGCCGCACCGGTGGCGGCCACCGAGCCTTCCATCGACAGCCTGTTTGACGACGCGCAAACGCCAGCGACCTTGCCGGAAGCCATACCGCCCGCGCAAGAATTCGACCTGTCCGGCATCGACCTGGACCTCAACGATGGCAAGACGGCCAGCGTGGGCGTGGACGACCCGCTGTCGGCCATCCACATGGAAATGGATACCAAGCTGGACCTGGCGATCGCTTACCAGGAAATCGGCGACAAGGAAGGCGCGCGCGAGCTGATCGATGAGGTCATCAAAGGCGGCAGCGAAGAGCAGGTCGCCAAGGCGAACACAATGAAGGCACTCCTCAGCTAGCAATGCCCGCCGGCGCGGCAGGCTGCCGCGCCGGTATAATGCTTGGATGCAAAATATTACGACAGCAACGCCACTCAAGCGTATCGTCCTCGGCCTGCAGTACGACGGCACGGCCTGGCATGGATACCAGAAACAGGAAGATGGGCAGACGGTGCAGGACCAGCTGGAAAACGCGCTGGAGCAGTTTGCCCGCGTGCGCCTGGCCACCACCTGCGCCGGCCGCACGGACACGGGCGTGCATGCGCTTGAGCAAGTGGTGCATTTCGATACGGAACTGAACCGCGACGTGCACTCGTGGGTGCGCGGCGTCAACGCCTTCCTGCCGAAATCGATCGCCGTGCGCTGGGCCAAGGAGCTGTCCGGCGATCCTACCGTCAACGATTTCTTCCACGCCCGTTTCAGTGCCCGCGCGCGCACCTATCATTATGTGTTGTACAACAACGCCACCCGTTCGCCGCTGGTGGAAGGGCGCGCCGGCTTCTTTTTCCGTCGGCTGGACGTGGAACTGATGCGCCAGGCCGTGCAGCCGCTCCTGGGCTGGCACGACTTCACGGCCTTCCGCGCCGCGCAATGCCAGGCCAAGTCGCCCGTCAAGCTGATGCACGACATCCGCATCGAGCGGCGCGGCGATTGCGTGATTTTTACGATTACTGCGAATGCCTTCCTGCACCACATGGTGCGCAACCTGGTCGGTTCGCTCGTCTACATCGGCACGGGGCGGGAAAAGCCGGACTGGCTGGGTCACTTGCTGGAAAGCAAGGATCGCCATGCTGCCGCGCCCACCTTCATGCCCGACGGCTTGTACCTGGCGCAGATCGATTACGATCCCAAGTGGGAGTTGCCGCAAGACAGCAGCAGCGCCTTGCCCTGGTTTTGAGCTGCATCAATAAAGGAATACCATGCCACGCACACGCATCAAGATCTGCGGCCTGACCCGCGCCGAAGACATCCAGGCGGTCGTGGCGGCGGGCGCCGACGCCATCGGCTTCGTGTTTTATCCGAAAAGTCCCCGTTACGTGACGCCCGAGCAGGCGGCGGCCCTGATCGCCGCCATGCCGCCCTACGTGACGACGGTGGGCCTGTTCGTCAATGCCAGCGTGGACGAGGTGCGGGCCACCAGGGCCGTGGCGCCGTTATCTCTGCTGCAGTTTCATGGCGATGAGACGCCGGAACACAGCGCCGCGCTCGCCGGCGCCGTGAATACGCCGTTTACGCAAGTGTTCCGCGTCAAACCCGACACCTCCTGTGAAGATTTGCTAGAATACGAACAGCGCTATCGCGCCGCCAGTCCCTTGTTCTCGAGCCTTTTGCTCGATACCTATGTGGATGCCTACGGCGGTGCAGGAAAGGTATTCGATTGGTCCCTCATTCCAGAAGAACTCGCGCCTCGGGTCGTTTTAAGTGGTGGCTTGAGCGTACAAAACGCGACTGACGCAGTGGTGCGCGTGCGCCCTTACGCCGTCGACATCAGCAGTGGTGTCGAAGCGTCCAAGGGTATCAAGGACGCATCCAGAGTCCGCGCGTTCATCGCCGCGGTGCAGGATGCCGATGCCATCATTGCCAGAGGAAACCACCATGAATGACCATACCAACGCGCCCGGCGCAGCCGCCGCATTGTTCCACGCCACCGATTACCCGTTTCCTGACCTGCGCGGCCACTTCGGCCCGTATGGCGGCGCGTTTGTCGCTGAAACCCTCACGCATGCGCTGGCCGAGCTGAAAGACGCCTACGCCCGCTACAGCGTCGACCCGGAATTCCTCGAAGAATTCCGCTACGAGCTGAAACATTTCGTCGGCCGTCCGTCACCGATCTACCACGCCAAGCGCTGGTCCGAGATGGCCGGCGGCGCGCAAATCTACTTCAAGCGCGAAGACTTGAACCACACGGGCGCGCACAAGATCAATAACGTCATCGGCCAGGCCTTGCTGGCCAAGCGCATGGGCAAGCCGCGCATCATCGCCGAGACGGGCGCGGGCCAGCATGGCGTGGCCACGGCCACCATCTGTGCCCGCTTCGGCCTCGAATGCGTGGTCTACATGGGCAGCGAAGACGTCAAGCGCCAGGCGCAGAACGTGTACCGCATGAAATTGCTGGGCGCCACCGTCGTACCCGTTGAATCGGGCTCGAAGACCCTCAAGGATGCGCTGAACGAAGCCATGCGCGACTGGGTCACCAACATCGAAAACACCTTTTATATCATCGGCACCGTGGCCGGCCCCCATCCTTACCCGATGATGGTGCGCGACTTCCAGTCCGTGATCGGCGAGGAATGCCTGGTGCAGATGCCGGAAATGACGGGCCGCCAGCCCGACTATGTGGTCGCCTGCATCGGCGGCGGCTCGAACGCCATGGGTATCTTTTACCCGTATATCGACCAGAAGGATGTGAAACTGATCGGCGTGGAAGCGGCCGGTGAAGGATTGAATACGGGCAAGCACTCGGCTTCGTTGGCGGCCGGTTTTCCGGGCGTGCTGCATGGCAACCGCACCTATCTGTTGCAGGATGAGAACGGTCAGATCATCGAGACGCATTCCGTCTCGGCCGGCCTCGACTATCCCGGCGTGGGTCCGGAACATGCGTGGTTGAAAGACTTGGGCCGCGCGCAATACGTCTCCATCACGGATGACGAGGCGTTGCAGGCGTTCCACGACTGCTGCCATATCGAAGGCATCATCCCGGCGCTGGAATCGTCGCACGCGCTGGCCTACGCGGCCAAGCTGGCGGCCACCTTGCCGAAAGACCAGATCGTGCTGGCCAACCTGTCGGGCCGTGGCGACAAGGACATGCATACCGTGGCGGAGCGCATGGGATTGAATTTCAGTTAAACAACTGTCAATTCTCAATAACGCGTAGGTCGGATTAGCGCGCAAGCGCGTAATCCGACATCCTCCACCGATAAAGAAAGCTCCCCATGTCCCGTATCGCCACCACCTTCGCCCAATTAAAATCCGACAACAAGACCGGCCTGGTCACCTTCATCACCGCCGGCGACCCTGGCCCTGACGCCACCGTGCCCCTGATGCACGCGCTCGTCGAGGGCGGCGCCGACATACTGGAACTGGGCGTGCCGTTTTCCGACCCCATGGCCGAAGGCCCTGTCATCCAGCGCGCCTGCGAGCGTGCCCTGGCATTCAATGTGGGCATTCACGACGTGTTCGGCTATGTGCGCCAGTTCCGCGAAACAAACCAGACGACGCCGGTGGTACTGATGGGTTACGCCAACCCCATCGAGCGCATCGGCAGCGCCGCCTTCATTGCCGCCGCGCAAGCGGCCGGCGCCGATGGCGCCATCGTCGTCGACTATCCGCCGGAAGAGTGTGAGGAGTTTGCTGCCGCCATGCGCGAAGCGGGCCTCGACCTGATCTTCCTGCTGGCGCCCACCTCGACCGAAGAGCGCATCGCGCAAGTGGCCAAGGTTGGCGGCGGCTTCAGCTATTATGTGTCGCTCAAGGGTGTCACGGGCGCCGGTAACATTGATACGGAACAGGTGGCGGAACGTCTCGCGGCCATCCGCCAGCATGTAAAATTACCCATCGGCGTGGGCTTCGGCATCCGCGATGGCGCAACGGCCAAGGCCGTTGCCAAGGTGGCCGATGCCGTCGTGATCGGCAGCCGCATCATCCAGGAGATAGAAAACGCGCCGGCAGGTGGTGCCGTCGATGCCGTGCGCAGCTTTACGGCAGGCATCCGCGCCGCTCTGGACGCCTGAGCAAGCTTGCCGTTTACGCAAGATGCGTTGGCGGCAAAGTTCGACAGCCCGGCGATAAACGGCTACACTTCGGCCACTGAATGCCCGTTATTGTGCAATAGATAAAATTTTTGGTGGCGCCCTGCGGGGCGTCGCCGTTGACCGTCTGCCGGGGGCGTCCACCGACGCTACCCTACAAGGGCCCAAGGAGAAAATATGAGTTGGTTGGAAAAACTGCTGCCACCGCGCATACAGCGTTCTGATGCTGCCGCGCGCAAGACCATGCCGGAAGGCCTGTGGGTCAAGTGCCCGTCGTGCGAAGCCGTGCTGTACCGTACGGACCTGGAATCGAATTTGCACGTGTGCCCGAAATGCGATCACCACATGCGCATCCGCGCGCGCGAACGCCTCGACAGCCTGCTCGACGCGGGTGGCCGCTATGAAATCGGCCAGGAAATCCTGCCTGTCGATACCTTGAAATTCAAGGATAGCAAGAAATACCCGGACCGCCTGAAGTCCGCCATGGAAGCGACGGGCGAGACGGATGCGATGGTCGTCATGGGCGGCGCCATCATGAGCCTGCCAGTGGTCGTGGCGTGCTTCGAATTCGAATTCATGGGCGGCTCCATGGGCTCCGTCGTGGGCGAGCGCTTCGTGCGCGGCGCGCAGATCGCGCTGGAACAGAAAGTGCCGTTCATTTGCATCACCGCCACCGGTGGCGCGCGCATGCAGGAAGGCTTGCTGTCGCTGATGCAGATGGCGAAAACCACGGCCATGCTGACCAAGCTGTCGGAAAAGAAATTGCCATTCATCAGCGTGCTTACCGACCCGACCATGGGTGGCGTGTCCGCCTCGTTCGCCTTCATGGGCGACGTGGTGATCGCCGAGCCGAAAGCGCTGATCGGCTTTGCCGGCCCGCGCGTGATTGAAAACACCGTGCGCGAAAAACTGCCGGAAGGCTTCCAGCGCGCCGAGTTCCTCGTCACCAAGGGCGCCGTCGACATGATCGTCGACCGCCGCAAGATGCGCGAAGAAATCGCCCGTCTGCTGGCCTTGTTGCAGAACCAGGCTGTGGAAGTCTTGGCGTAATTGTATTGAATGGAGTAATGTCCATTTGCCCGAACCCGTGAGCCGCTGGGGTCGGACCCTGAGGGTCCGACCCCAGATGTTGTTTAGGGTTAGCTGTTTCTTTGCCTCGCGCATCCTTACCTCAATAAGTCTCCCATGCAAAACCTCCCCACCACCTTGCCGGACTGGCTCGCCATGCTGGAAACCCGCCATTCGGAAACCCAGATCAACATGGGCTTGGACCGCGTGCAAGCCGTCAAGGCGCGCATGCAACTGGCGTTTACTTGCCCCGTGATCATGGTGGCGGGCACGAATGGCAAGGGTTCCACCTGCGCCATGCTGGAATCCGTGCTGTTGCGTGCCGGCTACAAAGTGGGGCTGTACATCAAGCCGCACTTCCTCGATTTTAACGAGCGCGCGCGCGTGCTGGGCGAGATGGCCAGCGACGAACAGCTCGTTGCCAGCTTCAATGCCGTCGAAGCCGTGCGCGGCGACACGCCGCTCACATATTTCGAATTCACCACCCTGGCCATCCTGCACCTGCTGTCGCAGGCCAAGCTGGATGTGGCCATCCTGGAAGTGGGCCTGGGCGGGCGTCTCGATGCCGTCAACGTGATCGACGCCGATGTGGCCATCGTCACCAGCGTCGACATCGACCATACGGATTACCTGGGCGACACGCGCGAAGCGATCGGCTTTGAAAAGGCCGGCATCTTCCGCCCGGGCAAGGCGGCCATCTGCAGCGACCCCGTGCCGCCGCAGTCGCTGATCGACCATGCCGAGGCCATCGGCGCCGACCTGTGGCTGATGGGCCGCGATTTCAACTATTCGGGTGACAAGCAGCAGTGGAACTATGGCGGGCGCGAGCAGCGCCGCAATTCGCTTGCGTATCCAAGCTTGCGCGGTGCCAACCAGATCCTCAATGCGACGGCCGTGCTGGCCGCGCTGGAAGTGCTGAAGCTGACACTGCCCGTGGGCGCGCAGGAAGTGCGCACGGGTCTGGTGACGGTGGAATTGCCGGGCCGCTTCCAGGTCTTGCCTGGCCGCCCCAGCGTGATCCTCGACGTGGCGCACAACCCGCACGCGGCGTCGGCGCTGAACCAGAACCTGGGCAATATGGGCTATCACCCATACACCTATGCCGTGTTCGGTTCCATGCACGACAAGGATATCGATGGCGTGCTGGCGGCGATGAGCGAACACGTCGACCACTGGTGCCTGACGGGCCTGCCGTCGCCGCGCGCGGCCACGGCTTCCGAGCTGGCCGCCAAGGTGCAGATCATGCTCGAAGATAAGCCCGACAGCAGCGAGCATACTGTGTCTATTTTCGATGATCCGGCACAAGCTTTTGCAAATGCAATGAGCCGGGCCGGTGAGAATGATAGAATTGTGGTCTTTGGTTCTTTCCTCACCGTCGCCGGCGTGATGAAGGCCCGAAAATCCTCACTTCACTGAAACGCACTCGACTGAAAATCACGCATGGGCTTGTTCTCGAAACTGTTTAAAAACAAGCAAGAATCCTCTGGCGAAGACAGCGGCTTTTATGTCCCTGGCGAAGCACAGTCGCCGACCCGCAAACGCGCCGCCAACACCTCCGGTGGTGGCGGATCGCGCCGTGGCGGCAAGGAAGCGCCGGACCCGGTCTTGCCTGAAAAAAAGCGCGCCCGCCGCCGCCTGGTCGGTGCCATCGCCCTGGCCCTGGGTGTGGCTGTCGGCTTGCCGATGCTGCTCGATTCCGAGCCGAAAGCGCCATTCAACGATATCGCCATCGACATTCCGTCGAAAGAAAAGGCCGCCGCGCCTGCGCCTGCGCCCGTGCCGGCCGTGCCCGCTCAGGCGGCAGCGCACAATGGCCTGGACCAGTCCGAGGAAATCATCGACGCGCCCCTGCCGCCTGCGGCCAAACCCACGCCGGCACCAGCAGCGGCACCGGCCCCCGTGCTGGCCGCCGTCCAGCCTGCGCCGGTCAAGCCGGCCTATGTGGAACCGAAACCCGAGCCCAAGCCTGAGCCCAAGCCTGTCAAGGTGGAGCCGAAGCCTGAGCCGAAACATGAAGCCAAGCCGGAACCGAAGCACGAGGTCAAGGTGGAATCGAAGCCTGAACCCAAGCATGAGGTAAAACCGGAAGCCAAGCCTGAACCGAAGCCTGCCAAGCCGGCGCAATCGGCCGACGATGCCGCGCGCGCCATGGCGATTCTGGAAGGCAAGCCACTCGATAAGCCGCAAGAGAAAGCGCAAGAGAAAGCGCAAGACAAGGCACACGACGCCGGCAGCGGCAAGTTCGTGGTGCAGGTGGCGGCTCTGGCGACGCAGGACAAGGTCGATGAATTGCAGGACAAGCTGCGCGAAGCGGGCATCAAGTCCTATACGCAGAAAGTCTCCAGCCCGTCGGGCGAGCGCATCCGCGTGCGCGTGGGCCCGTTCGGCAGTCGCGAAGACGCCGAAAAGACCCGCGCCAAGCTGCAAAAGCTGGGCCTGGGCGGCAGCCTGGTGCCGGCTTGATGTTGCAAGGCTGAACGGGCGTGACGATCTTCGATTACCTGGTGCTGTTCGTGCTGGTGACGTCCGTGCTGATCAGCATGATGCGTGGCCTGGTCAAGGAAATACTGTCATTGGTCAGCTGGATCGTGGCTTTCGTCATCGCCAACGCGTATGGCGCCACTCTGGCGAAATTCCTGCCGGAAGCCGTGCCGGGCGAAGCCGTCCGCCTGTTGCTGGCCTTCGTGGTGCTGTTCATCGGCGTGCGCATTTTGATGGGATTGCTGTCCATGACGGTCGACGCACTGGTCAAGGTGACGGGCCTGAGCCTGGCCGACCGCACCTTGGGCAGCCTGTTCGGCGTGGCGCGGGGGCTGGTGATCGTGCTGACCGCCGTCATCTTGTGCGGCATGACGTCCATACCGCAGCAGCCATTCTGGAAAAACGCGCTGCTCAGTCCGTTCGCGGAGCAGGGCGCGCGCGCCATCAAGCCTTATCTGCCTGCCGCTTACGCGCAGCATGTGAAATTTTGAATTTTTTTAAAATCAGTAGCACAGTTTAGGAGCACACCATGTGTGGCATCGTCGGCGTCGTTTCCCATCAACCTGTCAATCAATTGCTCTATGATGCATTGTTGCTCTTGCAACATCGCGGTCAGGACGCGGCAGGGATTGCGACCAATCACAGCAGTATGTTTTCCATGCACAAAGCCAATGGCCTCGTGCGTGACGTCTTCCGTACGCGCAACATGCGTTCGCTGCAAGGCACGACGGGCATCGGCCATTGCCGCTATCCGACGGCCGGTTCGTCGAGCGAAGAGGAAGCACAACCGTTTTATGTGAATGCGCCGTTCGGCATTACCCTGGCGCACAATGGCAACCTGACCAACTGGGAACAGTTGAAGCAGGAAATGTTCAAAAATGACCGCCGCCACATCAATACCGATTCCGATTCGGAAGTGCTGCTCAATGTGCTGGCGCATGAAATCCAGGAAGCGACGACGGGCCTGAATCTGGACCCGGAAGCCATCTTCAAGGCCATCACCGTGCTGAATCGCCGCGTCAAGGGCGGCTACGCCGCCGTGGCGCAAATCGCCGGCGTGGGCTTGCTGGCCTTCCGCGACCCGCACGGCATCCGTCCGTTGTGCCTGGGCATCAATGAAACGGAGCAAGGCCCCGAATACCTGATCGCCTCCGAATCCGTGGCCCTGGAAGGCATGGGCTTCCGCTTCGTGCGCGACATCGGTCCCGGCGAAGCCGTCTTCATCGATGCCGACAAGAAATTGCACAGCGCCCAGTGCGCCGACAACGCCAGCCTGAATCCGTGCGTGTTCGAATTCGTCTACCTGGCCCGTCCCGACTCCGTCATCGACGGCGCCTCCGTGTACGCCACGCGCCTGAAAATGGGCGAATACCTGGCTGAAAAGATCCGTGCCGAATTGCCGGACGTGCATATCGACGTGGTCATGCCGATTCCCGATTCCTCGCGTCCTGCCGCCATCCAGCTGGCACTGGCGCTGAACCTGGAATACCGCGAAGGCTTCATCAAGAACCGCTACATCGGCCGCACCTTCATCATGCCGGGCCAGGCGGCGCGCAAGAAATCCGTGCGCCAGAAGCTCAACGCGATTCCGTCCGAATTCAAGGATAAAGTGGTGTTGCTGGTCGACGATTCCATCGTGCGCGGCACGACCAGCCGTGAAATCGTGCAGATGGCACGCGAAGCGGGCGCGACGAAAGTCATCTTCGCCTCGGCCGCGCCACCGGTGATTTACCCGAACGTGTACGGCATCGACATGCCGACGCGCGATGAGCTGATCGCCTATGGCCGCACGACGGAAGAAGTGTGCCGTGAAATCACGGCCGACTATCTGGTGTACCAGGATATCGGCGCGTTGAAGCAGGCGATCGCCGACGTCAATCCTGCCCTGGTCAATTTCGAGGCGTCGTGCTTCGATGGCGTGTACGTGACGGGCGACGTGTCGCAGGAATATCTGGACCGCCTGGAATATGCGCGCCACCATCCGAAGGCGGCAGCGCCCGAAGATACGCCACGTTCCCAGCTGAACCTGAACCTGGCGACGACAGAAGCATAAGTAACCTGCCCGGCCGATGCCGGGCTTTTTTTCGGGGTCAGACCTTCAGGGGAATGCGCGCCAGTGGTGCGCATTCCGATCCCGCAGGGACTGACCCCAGCATTTGCCTTGGGGTTAAGCGGCAAATCGAATATCCGGAACTTCCACCATGACCACCAAAAAAAACTACGGCTTTACCACCACCATCCTGCATAACGACCGCCGCAAGGGTATCGAGCATGGCTCGCTGCACAAGCCTGTGCACACCTCCGTCGCGTTCGGCTACAGCGACGCACGCCAGCTCGCTTCCGTGTTCCAGGGCAAGGAGCCGGGCTTTCGCTATGGCCGCCAGGGCAATCCCACCGTGTCCGCGCTGGAAGACAAGGTCAACCAGATGGAAGACGGCGTGGCGACCCTGTGCTTCGCCACCGGCATGGGCGCCATCGGCGCCGTGGTGCAGTCGCTGCTGCGCGCGGGCGACCATGTCGTGTCGTCGGCCTTTTTGTTTGGCAACACCAACAGCCTGTGGCAAACGGTGACGGGGCAGGGCATCGCCGTCTCCTTCGTCGACGCCACCGAGGTGGCCAATGTGGCGGCCGCCATCACGCCGGCCACGCGCATCGTGTTTGTTGAGACCATCGCCAATCCGCGCACGCAGATCGCCGACCTGAAAAAGATCGGTGACTTGTGCCGCGAGAAGGGCATCCTGTACATCGTCGACAACACCATGACGACGCCTTACCTGTTCCGCCCGAAAGCGGTGGGCGCGGGGCTGGTGGTCAATGCGCTGACGAAATCCATCGGCGGCCACGGCAATGCGCTGGGGGGCAGCTTGACGGACACGGGCGTGTTCGACTGGACGCGCTACCCGAACATTTTCGACAATTATAAAAAAGCGGCGCCAGCCCAGTGGGGCATCGCGCAAATCCGCGCCAAGGCCTTGCGCGATTTCGGCGCATCGCTGGGGCCGGAAGCGGCGCACCATATCGCCGTCGGCGCGGAAACCATGGCCTTGCGCATGGACCGTACCTGCTCGAACGCCCTGGCGCTGGCCAGCATGCTTGCCGCCGACCCGCGCGTCGCGGCCGTGCATTACCCGGGCTTGCCCTCGCACCCGCAGCACGCGCTGGCGACGGACTTGTTCCGCAGCTATGGCTCGCTGTTCAGCTTTGAATTAAAAGAGGGCATCGATTGCTTCGATTTCCTCAATCGCCTCAATCTTGCTATTCCAG
Organism: Janthinobacterium sp. UMAB-60; assembly: GCF_900095235.1. Lineage (NCBI taxonomy): Bacteria > Pseudomonadati > Pseudomonadota > Betaproteobacteria > Burkholderiales > Oxalobacteraceae > Janthinobacterium > Janthinobacterium sp. UMAB-60. The sequence continues at coordinate 350,668 of NZ_LT607484.1, read as the reverse complement.
CGAGCAACCTCGGTGATACGCGCACCCTGGTCATTCCTGTCGCCCACACGATCTTTTATGAGATGGGTGCCGAGCGCCGTGCCAGCATGGGCATTGCCGAGTCACTGATCCGCGTGTCGGTTGGTATCGAGGACGAGGTTGATTTGCTCGAGGATTTTAGCAACGCGCTGGAGGCATAAAACGCCAGGGCAATAAAAAAGGGCCGCAACAGTCATGCTGTTGCGGCCCTTTTTACCTGCGGTGGTTTAATGCCAGCTGCGCATCAAGCCTACCGCTAAACCTTCCAGAGCAAACTCATCTTCCGGCGACACGGTGATGACCTTGAAGTCGGGGTTTTCCGGCAGCAGTTCGATGACGGAACCCGTCTTCTTGTAGCGCTTGACGGTGACTTCGTCGCCGATGCGGGCGACGACGATCTGGCCGTTCTTGGCGCTGTCGACCTTCTTCACGGCCAATAAGTCGCCATCCATGATGCCGGCGTCGCGCATGGACCAGCCGCGCACCTTCAGCAGGAAGTCGGGCTTGGCCGAGAACAGGGCCGGGTCGACGTTGTAGCTTGCCTCCAGGTTTTCCTGTGCCAGGATGGGCGAGCCTGCCGCCACCCGGCCGATCAGGGGCAGCGACATCAGCAGTGCCGCCGGCACTTTCGATGCCTGCGCTTCGGCCGCCGCGCCGATCAGGCGGATGCCGCGCGAGGTACCGGGCGAAATCTCGATCGCGCCCTTGCGGGCCAGGGCCTGCAAATGCTCTTCGGCCGCATTGGCCGATTTGAAACCCAGTTCATTGGCGATTTCGGCACGGGTGGGAGGAAAACCCGTGTTTTCAATCGCGTCCTTGATCAGGTTCAGGATTTGTTCTTGTCGTGCTGTCAGCTTGATCATGAGCGGTGGGTGCATACTAAAATGCTGTCTATATGAACAGTCTGTATTTTTGTACAGTATCGCCCACTATGCAAGGGGATTTCCGTCATTTGCGCGAATTTCGTGCGAAATACCGGAATGGGCAGGAAAAAACGCCTGACCTGCCCCGTGCGCGGGCCGCTTGTTGAAGGAATGATTGAAACGTTTGCAAAAGGCGGTTATAATCTTCGGCTGACCTTCCCACACCCGTCTTGACGCCGGGGTGGGCGATTATCAATCCGACCTGAAGGAGTTTGCATGCGTCATTATGAAATAGTCTTTATCGTCCATCCGGACCAAAGCGAGCAAGTGCCCGCGATGATCGAACGCTACAAAGCCAGCGTAACCACCCGCGGCGGTTCGGTTCACCGCGTGGAAGATTGGGGCCGCCGTCAAATGGCTTACTCGATCCAAAAGCTGCCTAAAGCACACTACATCTGCCTGAACATCGAATGCGACAACGAGACCCTGGTCGAGTTGGAAACAGCATTCAAATTCAATGATGCCGTGTTGCGTCACCTGACCGTTAAAATGAAGAAAGCTGAAACAGCTCCTTCGCCGATGATGAAATCGGTACAACGCGAAGACGCGGCCAAAAGCCACCGCACCGAAGCACCAGCAGCCGCTCCAGTCGCAGCCGCAGCTTAATTCTTGACCAGGATCGTGCGCTGAACCAGCTACAAGTTACCGCCATCATTGCCGAGCGCGAAATATTGCGCTATACCCCGGCAGGGCTGCCGATTGTGAATGCAGTATTGCAACACAGTTCGCAGCAGATGGAAGCAGGGATTGCCCGTTTGACCGAGTTTGATGTTGCCGCGCTAGCCGCTGGCGAAATCTCAGGCCGGTTCAGCCAGGCAAGCTTGGGTGGGGTGTATCAGTTCACGGGTTTCCTGGCCAGGAAGAGCCGCAACAGCAAGAGTTTGGTGTTTCACATCATTGATTTTAGTGCAGTCAATTCTGACTAGCGCATTTTAGATACAGGAGCCTGACATGGCATTCGGTAAAAAGTTCGACAAAAATAAGCTCAAGCTTAAAGAAAAACGCAAACAGCAAAACCCTTTGTTCAAACGCAAGAAGTTCTGCCGCTTCACTGCAGCTCACGTTGAGCAAGTCGACTACAAAGACGTCGACACGCTGAAAGACTTCGTCCAGGAAAACGGCAAGATCATGCCAGCACGCCTGACCGGTACCAAAGCGCACTACCAGCGCCAAGTCGACACCGCAATCAAGCGCGCTCGCTTCCTCGCGCTGCTGCCATACACCGATCTGCACCACGCTTAATCGGTCAGATATTCCTGGAGAAGAACTATGCAAATCATTCTGTTAGAAAAAGTTGTTAACGTCGGTAACCTCGGCGAAGTCGTCAAAGTCAAAGACGGTTACGCACGTAACTTCCTGATCCCGCAACGCCTGGCACGTCGTGCCACGGCAACCGCTGTGGCTGAATTCGAAGTCAAGCGCGCCGAACTGGAAAAAGCTGCTGCCGCCAAACTGGCCGCATCGCAAGCCCAGGGCGAAAAACTGAGCGGCCTGACCGTTCAAGTTGCTCAAAAAGCTGGTGTTGATGGCCGTCTGTTCGGTTCCGTCACCAACTTCGACATCGCTGAAGCGCTGACCAAGCAAGGTTTTGCTGTTGAAAAAGCACAAATCCGCATGCCTACCGGCCCGCTGAAGATCGTTGGCGAGCACAACGTTTCGGTTGCTCTGCACACCGACGTGGTTGTGGAAGTTGTTATCGCTGTCGTACCAGACGCGAACGCGTAATCGTCTGCGGGCCTGGCCCGCAAGCATTGCCGCACTATGAAAAGCCGGGTTCGCCCGGCTTTTTTGTGGCCTTTTTTTCGCTCAATTTCAGCCCTTTATTTTTGCCAGCACGCCGAAGCGGGTATAATTCGCGCCATGAACGCCCCCTCTGATCCGCAACTGGATTCCCTCCGTATTCCGCCGCATTCGATCGAAGCAGAACAATCCGTTATCGGTGGTCTGTTGCGCGACAATGCAGCGTATGACCGCATCGCCGACTTCATGCATGCGGAGGATTTCTATCGCTATGACCATCGCATCATCTTCGAGCAAATCGTCAAGATGATTAACGGCTCCAGGCCCGCCGATGTCATTACTGTTTTTGAAACCCTGACCCAGCTCGGCAAGGCCGATGATGTGGGCGGACTCGCTTACCTGAACGCCATGGCGCAAAACACGCCATCGGCCGCGAACATCCGGCGTTATGCCGAGATCGTGCGCGACCGCGGCGTGCTGCGCAAACTCATCACCGTCGCCGACGATATCTCCGGCACGGCCTTCAGCCCGCAAGGCAAGGAAGTCAAGCAGATGCTTGACGAGGCCGAATCGAAGATTTTCGCCATCGCCGAAGAAGGCGCGCGCGGCGCCCAGGGCTGGACCGCCATCCAGCCCCTGCTGACGCAGGTGGTCGAGCGTATCGACGAGCTGTACAGCCGCGACAACCAGAGTGAAATCACGGGCGTGCCCACTGGTTTCATTGACCTCGACCGCATGACCTCCGGTCTGCAGCCGGGCGACCTGGTGATCGTGGCGGGCCGTCCTTCGATGGGCAAGACGGCGTTTTCCGTCAACATCGGCGAAAACGTGGCCATCGACAGCGGCTTGCCCGTGGCCGTGTTCTCGATGGAGATGGGCGGCGCCCAGCTGGCCATGCGTATGCTCGGTTCCGTCGGCCAGCTCGACCAGCACCGTCTGCGCACGGGCCGCCTGAACGACGAAGACTGGCCACGCCTGACGAATGCGATTCAAAAGATGAACGACGCGCAGTTGTACATCGATGAAACGCCGGCCTTGAATTCGATCGAATTGCGCGCCCGCTCGCGCCGTTTGTCGCGTCAATGCGGCAAGCTGGGCCTGATCATCGTCGATTACTTGCAACTGATGTCGGCCAATAGCCCGGGCGACAACCGCGCCACGGAGATTTCCGAGATTTCGCGGGGCTTGAAAGGCCTGGCGAAAGAACTCGGTTGCCCCGTGATTGCGTTGTCGCAGCTGAACCGCTCGCTGGAACAGCGCCCGAACAAGCGTCCCGTGATGTCGGACTTGCGCGAATCGGGCGCTATTGAGCAGGATGCCGACGTGATCCTGTTCATTTACCGTGACGAGGTGTATAACCCCGACTCGCCAGACAAGGGAACGGCCGAAATCATCATCGGTAAACAACGTAACGGTCCGATCGGCAGCATCCGCCTCACCTTCATGGGGCAGTACACCAAATTTGGCAATTACAGTGGTGGCCTGGCGCTTTACCAAGGCGACTAAGACTCAGCAGCACTGATATTCCATTGGCCGCCCCCTCATACGGGGCGGCTTTCTGTAGTAAATAACACGACTCAATGCTTAACGGAGAATGACATGTTTGGACGCTTGATGCCCACTGAGGGCAAGTTTTTTGAATTGTTTAACCAGCACGCGGAACTGTGCGTCAAGGGCGCTAAAGAAATGCTCGGCCTGATGACCAATTTCGATGACCTGGAAAACCGCGTGCATGCGATCGAAAGCATCGAGAAACAGGCGGACAAAGTCACCTACGCCACCGTGGAAATGCTGCACAAGACCTTCATCACGCCGATCGACCGCGACGACATCCATCAGCTGATCACGCGCCAGGACGACATCCTCGACCTGCTGGAAGATGCGGCGCAAACCGTTTCGCTGTACGACCTGAAAGCCGTCACGCCGGAAGCCAAGCGCCTGGCCGAACTGGTGCTGGCCTGTACCGAAAAGGTGCGCGACGCCGTCGCCATGCTGCACAACATGGACAACTCGCGCAAGATCGTCGCCATCTGCGAAGAGATCGACCGCCTGGAATCGGACGCCGATCACGTGATGCGCGCCGCCATGTCCAAACTGTTCCGCGACGAACCGGACGTGCGCAACCTGATCAAGCTGAAAGCGATCTACGAAATTCTGGAAACCGTGACCGACCGTTGCGAAGATGTGTCCAATATTATCGAAGGCATCATCGTCGAAAACGCGTAAGCGTTGGGCCTGTCCTGAACCAGAATCAGAAAAGAAACTACAATGACCATACAAATCAGCATCTACGTGCTAGGCCTGTTGATCGCCCTCGCGCTGCTGTTTGACTTCATGAACGGCTTCCACGATGCCGCCAACGCGATCGCCACGGTGGTCTCGACGGGCGTATTGAAACCGCAGACCGCGGTTGCCATGGCCGCCACGTTCAACTTCGTCGCCATCTTCGTGTTCCACCAGCTGACCGTGGCCGCCACCGTGGGAAAAGGAACCATTGACCCGACGGTGATCGACCAGTACGTGATCTTCGGCGCGCTGATGGGCGCCATCTTCTGGAATTTGTTTACCTGGTACTACGGCATTCCATCGTCGTCCTCGCACGCCCTGATCGGCGGCCTGGTGGGCGCCGCCGTCGCCAAGTCGGGCACGGGCGCGCTGGTCGCGGCCGGCCTGTGGAAAACCGTCGCCTTCATCGTCATCGCACCCGTGCTGGGCTTTGTGTTCGGCTCCATCATGATGCTGCTGGTGTCGTGGATCTTCGTGCGCTCCACGCCGCGCAAGGTCGATAAATGGTTCCGCCGTTTGCAACTGGCATCGGCGGCCGCCTACAGCCTGGGCCACGGCGGCAATGATGCGCAAAAGACCATCGGCATCATCTGGATGCTGCTGATCGCCGCCGGCTACTCGAACGTGGCCGACGAGATGCCGCCGCTGTGGGTCATCATCTCGTGCTACACGGCGATCAGCTTCGGTACGCTGTTCGGCGGCTGGCGCATCGTCAAGACCATGGGCCAGAAGATCACCAAGTTGAAACCCGTCGGCGGCTTCTGCGCCGAAACGGGCGGCGCCATCACCCTGTTCGTCTCGACGGCGCTGGGCATTCCCGTGTCGACCACGCACACCATCACGGGCGCCATCGTCGGCGTCGGCTCGGCACAAAAAATGTCGGCCGTGCGCTGGGGTGTCGCGGGTAACATCGTCTGGGCCTGGATCTTTACGATTCCCGCTTCCGCGTTTGTTGCCGCAGTCGCCTGGTGGATTGGTCACCACATCATGTAAGGCGGCCTTGGGCCAACTGGACGCATGTGTGAAAAAGGGAACCAAAAGGTTCCCTTTTTTTATGCCCCGGCCAGTTCCACCGTCAGTCCCTCGCAGGCGAGGAACACTTGCAAGCCATCCAGGCGGCGCGCATAGCGGCCCATCACGTCGGCAAACACGGCTTCGAGCTGCTCGTCGCTGCGGGTCGGCTCGTGGTGGGTGCAGTACAGGCGCCGCGCACCGCAGCGCAGGGCCAGGTCGAAGGCGGCGTCGAAGGTGCCGTGGCCCCAGCCCTGCTTGGCCGGGTATTCCTCGCGCGTGTACGAGCAATCCATGATCAGCGCATCGACGCCGGCGACTACCGCGTCGATGCCGGCCTGGCGCTGCACATTGCGCTCGGCGCAGGCCGCATGCTCGGCATGGCCCGGCGGATGCAGGTTGTAGAACGGTTCATGGTCGCCGCTGAAAAACAGCGAAGCGCCGCCGCAGTCGATGCGGTAGCCCAGGTTGACCACCGGATGGTTCATTTCCGCGCCGCGCACGCATGCATCTCCCACCTCGACGGTTTCGCCGGGCGCCAGGGTGCGGTATTCGATGCTGGCCGCCATGGCCGCTTCGCTGACGGGAAAATAGCTGCCTTGCAGTTGCACCGCCATCACGTGCTCGATGCCCCGTCCGGCGACGGCATCGTACGCGCCGTGCAGGCGCATGCGGTTGCCGGTCACGAACAGGGGGCTGAACATGGGCAGGCCGTGGATGTGGTCCCAGTGGCTGTGCGTGATGAAAACGTGCGCGTCAACCGGCAGGCCGGGCGGCAATTGCTGCGCCAGCGAGAAGATGCCGCTGCCCGCATCGAGAATGATCAGGCTGTCGTTGTCGGTGCGTACTTCGATGCACGTGGTATTGCCGCCATAGCGCGCCGTGCGCGGGCCGGGGGAGGGTATGGAGCCGCGCACGCCCCTGAACGTGAATTTCATTCAGTACCTTGTTACGGTGTAATTATTGTTGATTCTATTCTAATTAATGGAATTGGCGGCAACATTTATGTATGTTGCAATACGGAAAGTTATTTCGTTTTGTTGCAACTAAGTAATGTACAGTGCGCTGGGTGACCGTTACACTGGCGCTTGCCGACTTCCCTTTTTTTGCTTGCCCATTACCTGATTGCCATCAACATGCCTCAGTTGCACCCTGAGAAAATCGCCCACAGACTGGAGCAATTGACCGAGCTCAGTGTCGCGCTCGGCCATGGCCTCGGTGGCCAGGGGCGCGATATCGGGCCGCTGTTGCAGCGCATCGTGCTGCTGGCAAAAAGCATGAGCGGTGCCGATGGCGCCACCCTGTACCGGCCCATGGCCGAGGGCCGCCAACTGGCGTTCGACATCAGCGTCAACGACAGCCTGGGCATCGCGCAGGGGGGCGACATGGGCTTGCCGGGCGTGCCCCTGTTCGATGGTGGGGGCCAGCCCAACCTGGCCTCGGTGGCCGCGTATGCGGCGAACATGCGCCGCAGCGTGAATATCGCCGATGTCTACCGCGACGAGGGCTTCAATTTTTCCGGCATGCGCGACTTTGACCGTCACCATGGCTACCACACGCAATCGATCCTGACGGTGCCCATGAGTGACCACGAGGGCGATCTGATCGGCGTGCTGCAGTTGGTCAATGCCAAGGATGGGGAAACTGGCCAGGTGCGCGCCTTTTCCTCCACCGACCAGCGCTTCATCGAGGCGCTGGCTGCGCAGGCGGGCGTGGCGCTGACGAATCAGCTGCTCATTTCACAACTGGAAGAGCTGCTCGAATCGCTCGTTACCCTGATCAATATCGGCATCGATGAAAAGTCGCCGTACACGGGGCGCCATTGCCAGTTCGTGCCCGAGCTGACGATGCTGCTGGCCGACGCCGCGCACGCCACGCAAACGGGGCCGCTGGCCGATTTCCGGCTCAGCGACAACGAGCGCAAGCAGCTGTGGCTGGCCGGCTTGCTGCACGATTGCGGCAAGATCACCACGCCCGTGCACGTGGTCGACAAGGCCACCAAGCTGGAAACGATTTTCGACCGCATCGCCCTGATCGACACGCGCTATGAAGTGCTGCTGCGCGACGCCGAGATCGCCGCCCTGCGCCAGCAGGCGGCGCAGCCGGAACGCAAGGATGCGATCGCCCGCGCGCTGGCGCAGGAGCAGGCCGCGCTGCGCGAAGAGCGCGACTTCATCCGCACGGTGAACATCGGCGGCGAGAGCATGGCGCCAGCCGACCAGGAAAGAGTGCGGCGGATCGCCAGACGGCGCTGGCGCGCGGCCGACGGCGAACTGCGCGATTTTCTCGACGCCGACGAGACGGAAAACCTGACCATCCGCGCCGGCACCCTGACGGCGGCCGAGCGGGCCATCGTCAACAACCATATCAGCGTCTCGATCCGCATGCTCGAAGCACTGCCGTGGCCCAAGCACCTGCAAAAGGTGCCCGAATATGCGGGTGGCCATCACGAGCGCATGGATGGCAAGGGCTATCCGCGCGGGCTGACGAAAGAGCAGATGTCGGTGCCGGCGCGCCTGATGGCGATCGCCGACATTTTCGAGGCGCTGACGGCGCGCGACCGTCCCTATAAAAAGGGCAAGTCGCTGTCCGAGTCGCTGCGCATCCTCGGCAATTTCAGCCTGAACGGGCATATCGACCCGGAACTGTTCGACGTTTTCATCCGCAGCAAAGTCTATCTGACCTTCGCTGAAAAGCACATGCATCCGAGCCAGATCGATGCCGTCGACGAGGCGGCCATTCCCGGTTACGTGCCCTGATGCGCTGGCTTGCGGTCATGAAAAAGCATGGCGCGCGGCTGCTGCTAGGCGCGCTGTTGACGCTGCTGGCCGCCTGCGCCAGCATCGGCCTGTTCGGCGTCGATACCTTGGGCCGGCTGGACGCCATGCTGGGCGACATGCGCATGCGTGCCGAAGCGCCGCAGCTCGACAAGCGCATCGTGATCGTCGATATCGATGAAAAAAGCCTGAACCAGATCGGCCGCTATCCGTGGGGCCGCGACGTGCAGGCGCGGCTGGTGACGCAATTGACGGGCCACTATAGCGTGGCCGCGGTCGGCTTCGATATCTCGTTTCCCGAACCCGACAGCAGTTCCGGCTATGGCGTGCTGGCCGACCTGGCCAAGGGCGAACTGGCTGGCGTGCCGGGCTTCAGCGAGCAGCTGGAACGCCTGAAACCGCGGATGGATTACGACGCCCTGTTTGCCGAGGCGATGCGCGGCCAGCCGGTGGTGCTGGGCTATAGCGTGTCGGAGCGGCAAAAGAAAGGCGTGCTGCCCAAGCCGGCGTTCAGCGTGCTTGATCTGAACGGGCGCACGGTGACGGCGTTTACGTCGCCCGGCTATGAAGCCAACCTGGCGCAGCTGCAACAGGCGGCGCAAGGGGCCGGCATCTTCACGGCCCTGACCGACAGCGACGGCGTGCTGCGCTCATCGACCCTGCTTGCGCGCATCGGCGACGCGTATTACCCGTCGCTGTCGCTGGCCACGGCCAGCGTGTACCTGAAGGCGCGCGCGATCGCGCCCGTGTTCGGCCAGACCGCCGACAAGTTGTCCGAGGCCGAGCGCGAGCACGGCGGCCTGGACCGCATCGCCGTCTTTACGCCGCGCGGACGCCTCGATATCCCGGTCGGCGAAGCCTTGACCACCACCATCGAGTTTCGCGGCAAGGGCGGCCCGGACGGCGGCGCCTTCCGCTATGTGTCGGCGGCCGACGTGCTGATGGGGGCGGTGCCGACGGACGTGTTGCACGGCGCCATCGTGCTGGTGGGCACCACAGCCGCCGGCCTGAACGATATTCGCGCCACGCCCGTCAATGCCGAGTTTCCCGGTGTGGAAGTGCACGCCAACCTGATCAAATCCATCCTTGACGGCCATTTCAAGTCGCGACCCGACTATGCGCTGGCGATCGAGTTCGGCCAGGTGGTGCTGGTGGGCTTGCTGCTCGGCGGCGCACTGGCGCTGGCCGCGCCGGCGACGGCCGTGTTGCTGGCCGGCGCCGCGCTGGCCGGCGCGCTGGGCCTGAACTGGTGCTTGTATCGCCACTTCGACGCGGCGCTCGATGTCGCCGTGTTGCTGCTGTTGATCGCGGCGCTGTTCGTCGCCAATCTGGCCTGGGGCTATTTTTTCGAAGTGCGCAAGGGCAGGGCGCTGGTGTCGCGCTTTGGCCAGTACGTGGCGCCGGAACTGGTGGCGCAGATGGCCGACAATCCCGACCGCTACAGCATGGATGGCGAAAGCCGCGAGCTGACGGTGCTGTTTGCCGACGTGCGCGGCTTTACGGCCATTTCGGAACAGATGACGCCGCAGCAGTTGCGCGAATATATCAACCTGTACCTGACGGCCATGTCGGAAGACATCCGCGACAGCCACGGCGGCACGCTGGACAAATATATCGGCGACGCCGTGATGGCGTTCTGGGGCGCGCCGGTGGCGTTTCCCGACCATGCGGGCCGTGCCGTGGCCAGCGCCCTGCTGATGCAGCGCAGCGCAGGTCGATTGAACCAGCAATTCCAGGCGCGCGGCTGGCCGCCGCTGCGGATCGGCATCGGCATCAACAGCGGCCTGATGCACGTGGGCGACATGGGCTCGCGCATCCGCCGCGCGTATACCGTGATGGGCGACGCCGTCAACCTGGCCGCGCGCCTGGAAGGCATGACCAAGGTGTATGGCGTGGGCATCGCCGTGAGCGATTTTACCCGTGCGCAGGCGCCGCAATTCGCTTACCGCGAACTGGACCGCGTGCGGGTCAAGGGCAAGACCGAAGCGGTGGCCATTTTCGAGCCGCGCTGCCTGCTGGCCGAAGCCGATGCCGGTGAACTGGCGCTGCTGGCGCGTTGGTCGCGCGTGCTGGAACTGTGGCGTGCGCGCGACTGGGATGGCGCAGAGGCAATTTTATCGGAATTGCCAGATGATGGGCTGCGCCGGCTGTACGCCGGACGCCTGCGCCAGTATCGTGAAACGCCGCCTGGCGAAGACTGGGATGGTGTGACCAACTTCCAGACCAAGTAACCGTCGCCAGCAGAGAAATTTCTGACTGGAAATCAAAATCCGTCTAAACTTTGCTTTTCATTAATTGATGGCCTAGCCGCGCCTGGCTGGCCATGCAACCACAAGAACTCTCACACATGAATTATCGTCTGGTGCGCCTGCTTGCAGGTTCCGCGCTGTTGTTCTGCGCGGCATGCGCAAACGCCCAAACCCCCGCCGCCGACAGTGCCGTCCCGCTGTTTGATATCGCCCGCTACGAGGTCAGCGGCGACACCTTGCTGGGACCGCAACTGGTGCAATCGCTGGTGGCGCCGTTCGCCGGCCGGCAGCGCGACTTTGGCGCCATCCAGCAAGCCGTCGAGGCACTGGAAAACGCCTACCGCGCGCGCGGCTACACCATGGTGCTGGTGGCCTTGCCGGAACAGGAGCTGGCGCATGGCGCCGTGCGCCTGGAAGTGGTGCAGACGCAGCTTGGCAAGGTGGCCATCACCGGCAACCAGTATGTCGATGACGCCAATGTACGGCGCGCCTTGCCGGCCCTGGTCGAAGGGCAGACGCCGAACATGTCGGCCCTGGGGCAAAGCCTGAAGCTGGCCAATGAAAATCCGGCCCGCAAGATGGAGGTCAAGCTGGCTACCGGCGAGGCCGACGGCACGGTCGACGCCAGCATCGCGGTGGCGGACGAACGCGCCTGGAAAGCCACACTCAACCTCGACAATACCGGCAGCAAGGACTCCGGCAAGACCCACGCCAGCGTGGTGCTGCAGCATGCCAACCTGTGGGGCCGCGATCATGTGGCCAGCCTGCAATACACCACCTCGCTTGAGCATGCCAACCAGGTCGCCGTGTACGGCCTCGGCTACCACGTGCCGCTGTATGCGCTGGGCGATTCGCTGGACTTTTTTGCCAGTTATTCGAACGTCGATTCGGGCAGCGTCGCGGCCGGTATCTTCGACCTGGCCGTCAGCGGCCGCGGCACCACCGCCGGCGCGCGCTACAACCAGAACTTCGGCAAGCGCGACAACTATGAACCCAAGCTGGTGTATGGCCTGGACTTCAAGGCCTACCGCAACAGCCTGCAGTTCTTCGGCATGGAGCTGGGCACCGACGTGACGGTGCACCCCGTCAGCATCGCCTATATCGGCGCCTGGAGCTTGCCACGTGGCGAGGCCAGCGTGGGCATGACCCTGGCGCGCAATATTCCCGGCGGCAAGAATGGCAGCCAGCAGGATTTTACGCGGGCACGTTTCGGCGCCAAGGCCGGCTACAGCACCTTGCGCCTGAGCGCCAGTCATACCCAGGTGCTGGACAACGACTGGCAATGGCGCGCGTTGTTCAACGGCCAGTACACGCCCGACGCGCTGGTGCCGGGCGAGCAGTTCGGCGTCGGCGGCGCGGCCACCGTGCGCGGCTTCCTGGAACGCGAAGTGGCGAACGATTCCGGCGCCAACCTGAATCTGGAACTGTACACGCCGAACTGGTGCGGCGATGGCGGCTACCAGTGCCGCGCGCTGGCGTTTTATGACACGGGCTGGGTGCGCCGCAATCATGCCTTGCCCGGCGAAATCGACAGCATGGCGATCGGTTCAACCGGCCTGGGCCTGCGCATCCTGCTGAACCGCTACGCCAACCTGCAACTGGACTATGCGCATGTGGTCAACCCCGGCCAGACGGGGCGCCGCGACGCCAACCGCCTGCATTTCAGAGTTGCGCTGTCGTACTGATGTACTGAGCCCCAAGGATAAAACACCATGACCGAACAAAAACCATTGCGCAGCGTGCCTGCTGGCGGCCCTGTCGAGCCGCCGCTGCGCCGCACCGCGCTGGCGCTCTTGATTGCCGCCTGTTTCAACGCCGCCCACGCCAATCCGGTCTTGCCGCAAGTGGTGCATGGCCAGGCCACCTTCAACCAGCAGGGCAATCTGTTTACGGTCACCAATACGCCCAATACCATCATCAACTGGCAGAGCTTTTCCGTCAATCCGGGCGAAATCACGCGCTTTCTCCAGCAAAACGCCGGCAGCAGCGTGCTCAACCGCATTACGGGGCAAGACCCCAGCAAGATCCTCGGCTCCCTGCAATCGAACGGCAAAGTTTTCCTGATCAATCCGAACGGCGTGCTGTTCGGCCGCGATGCGCGGGTCGACGTGGCGGGGCTGGTGGCGTCCAGCCTGGCGCTGTCGAACCAGGATTTCCTGGCTGGCAAGATGAATTTCAATGCCGGCGAGCAGGCCGGCGCCGTCATCAACCAGGGAACCATCCATGCCGGCAGCGGCGGGCAGATTCTGCTGATCGCGCCGAACGTGGAAAACAGCGGCATCATCACCGCGCCGAACGGCGACGTGCTGCTGGCCGCCGGCCACAGCGTGCAACTGGCCGACGCCGCCAACCCGGACTTGCGCGTGGTGCTGTCGGCCCCCGCGGATCAGGCCATCAATGTGGGCCAGATCGTGGCGCAGGGCGGGCGCATCGGCATGGTCGGCGCGCTGCTGAACCAGCGTGGCGTGCTCAACGCCAATAGCGCGGTGGTGGGAGAGAACGGCAAGATCGTGTTGAAAGCCAGCGGCAAGGCGCTGCTGGAAAACGGCAGCGTCACCAGCGCCACCAGTGCGGTGGGCAAGGGTGGCGAGATTACCGTGTTGGGCGACCAGGTCGGCATGCAAGGCAACGCCAAAGTGGACGCCAGCGGCGCCACGGGCGGCGGTACGGTGCTGCTGGGCGGCGACTATCAGGGCAAGAACGCGGCGATTGCCAATGCGCGCCAGGTCGCCGTCGGCAAGGACGCCACCATCGTCGCCGACGCGATTCAAAGCGGCGACGGCGGCAAGGTCATCGTGTGGGGCAACGAGACGGCGCGCGTGTTCGGCAGCATTTCGGCGCGCGGCGGCAGTGCTTCGGGCAACGGCGGGCTGGTGGAAACGTCGGGCCATTACCTGGCCGTCGACGGCGCCAGGGTCGATACGCGCGCCCGCGCGGCGCGCGGGAAGACGGGCGACTGGCTGCTCGATCCGTATGACATCGACGTGGTCGCCGGCAATGGCGGCGCGCTGAGCGGCGTCAATGATTTTGCGGCTGCGCCGACGACGGGCACGACCACTATCGGCGCCGGCCTGATTTCGGCGGCCACCAGCAATGTGGTGCTGCAGGCGCAGCACGACATCAACTTCAACGCAGCCGTCGCCATCACCCAGGCCGGCGTGGGACTCACGGCGCAGGCTGGCAACAGCATCAACGTCAACCAGGCCATTACCACCAATGGCGGCGCGCTGACTCTGTCGGCCAACGACAATGGCGGCGCCACGGCACAAGGCAGCTCGGCTGTCTTGCATGTCGATGCGGCCCTCTCCAGCCAGGGCGGCGGGGTTGCGCTGACGGGCGCCGATATCGTCTTCGGCGTGGCGGGCAGCTTGAATGTCGGCGGCGGCAATGCGGAACTGCGCGCCAACAAATTCGACGGACGCATCGGCCTCAATGGCAGCGGCGGACAGATCGTCGGCACGGCGGTGGGGCAGACATTGCTGTTGCAGGCCGATAACATGAATTTGCAGGGCGGCGTGGCCTACGGCGGCGCGGCAGGCGGCGCTGCGGTGACCTTGCGCGCGCAGTCGGCGAACCGTGAAATCAATCTCGGCAGCAAGGCGGTTGGCAAACTCAGCCTGTCCAGCGCCGACCTGAATGCCATTTCCGCGGCGAACCTCACGCTCGGCCATGCCGCCATGACAGGCACCATCGGCGTCGACCAGGCGGTGACGGTGGCGAGCGGCGCCACGGGGCCGGCTACCTTGCAGCTGGTGACGGGCGGCGCCATCGCGATCGATCATGCGCTAGCTGTGGCCGGCAGCCTGAGCCTCACTGCGGGATCGACAGTGAGTGCCGCGGGCGCCGTCAATGTGGGGGCGACCTTCAGGTTGGCCAGCGGCACCTGGACGCAAAATACGACCGGTCTGCCAGCCTTTTCAGCAGGCAATTTCATCATCGCTCCCGGTGCCAGTTTCTTGCGCGCTACAAACGGCGACGGCAGCGCGGGCGCACCGTATGTCATCGCCGACGTGTATGGCTTGCAAGGCATCGCCAGCCTGGACCTGAGTAATAGTTATCGCCTGGCCGGCAATATCGACGCCAGCGGCACGGGCGCCTGGAATGACGGCGCCGGTTTTCGTCCCATCGCGCATAGCGATTCGGGCGGTTTTTCCGGGGTGCTGGACGGCGCCGGCTATGCCGTCAGCGGCTTGCAAATCCACGGCGAGAGCGCGCCGAACGGCAACCTGAACACCGGTCTTTTCGGCAAGCTGGGGAACGGCACGACAGGCACGGTGCGCCAGTTGAACCTGCTGGGTGGCAATGCCAGCGGCAACAACAATGTGGGCGCCGTGGCCGGCGTGGTCGCTGCGGGCGGCACGATAGAGCAGGTGCAAAGCAGCATGAGCGTGACCGGCCAGGCTGGCGTCGGTGGCCTGGTGGGCGTCAACAACAGCGGCGGCACGATCACCGTGGCGCGCGCCAGCGGCGCCGTCACGGCTTCCGGCGAACGGGTCGGCGGCCTGGTGGGCGATAACGATGGCGCCATCTCGCAAGCGTATGCCACCGGTGCCGTGGGCGGCGGCGCCAGTGTCGGCGGCCTGGTCGGACGCAATGGCGGCACTATCGCAGACGCCTATGCGACCGGCGCCATCGGCTTGTCCGCCAACAGCGCGGTGAGCCAGCAGAATCTGGGTGGTGTGATTGGCTGGAGCGTGGCGGGCAGCAGCGCCAGCCGCCTGTATTTCTCAGGCATCGTATCGGGCAGCGGTTTTGCGTCGGGCACGGTGGGCGCCGTGGTCGGACGCGCAGATGCGGGCGCGGCCGTGGGGCCGGCTTTCTTTGACTACACTACCGCCGGCACCATTTTCGACCAGGGCGGCTCTGCCGGGCGCACTACGGCCGAAATGAGGCAGCAAAGCAGCTTCGGCGGCTTCAATTTCGGCGAGAATGCCATCTGGCGCATCTACGACGGCCATACCACGCCGCTGTTGAAGGCTTTCCTGACATCCTTGACGGTCACCGCCGACGGCGCGGCCAGCCGGGTTTATGATGGCCAGGTGGCCAGCGTCGGCCAGCTCAGCTATATTGGCCTGCTCAATGGCGACCTGGCAGCCAGCGGTACGGCCAGTTACGGCAACGCGCGCAATGTCGGCAACTATGCGCTGGGCGGCCTGTGGTCGACCCAATACGATATCAGCTATGCCGGTACCTCCACCGTGGCCATCACGCCGCGCGCCCTGAGCGTGATCCTCGGCGGCAGCAAGGTGTATGACGGTCAGCTCGGCTTTGCCAACGCGGCCCTCAGCCTGGGCAACACGGTCAGCGGCGATACCGTGGGCGTGACCGGCAGCGCGCAATTTGTCGACAAGAACGCCGGCAGCGTCAAGGCCGTCAATCTCAGCGAACTGACCTTGACCGGCAGCGCGATGGGCAACTACAGCCTCGCTGCCACCGCCAGCGGCACGGCAGAGATCACGCAACGCACCTTGAATCTGGCCTTTGCCGGCGCCAATAAAGTCTACGATGGTGGCACTGCCGCGTCATTGACGATTACCGACAACCGTATCGCCAACGACGTGCTGACGGCAACGGCCATCGGCGCATTCGCCGACAAGAATGCTGGTGCCAACAAAGTGGTTACCGTGCAAAACGCCAGCCTGTCCGGCACCGATGCCGCCAACTATGTGCTCGCCTCGACCACCGGCGCCACCAGCGCCACCATCACCCAGCGCGAACTGGCGCTGGGCTTTGCGGCGGCCGGCAAGACCTATGACGGCAACAGCGCCGCGTCATTGACGATTACCGACAACCGTATTGACAACGACGTGCTGACGGCAACGGCCAGCGGCGCATTCGCTGACAAGAATGCCGGCAGCAACAAAGTGGTGACGGTGCAAAACGCCAGCCTGTCCGGCACCGATGCCGCCAACTATGTGCTGGCCTCGACCACCGGCGCCACCAGCGCCACCATTACCCAGCGTGAACTGGCGCTGGGCTTTGCGGCCGCAGGCAAGACCTACGACGGCAACAGCGCCGCGTCATTGACGATTACCGACAACCGTATCGCCAACGACGTGCTGACGGCAACGGCCATCGGCGCATTCGCCGACAAGAATGCTGGTGCCAACAAAGTGGTTACCGTGCAAAACGCCAGCCTGTCCGGCACCGATGCGGCCAACTATGTA
>NZ_LT607484.1:332929-333303 GCF_900095235.1 Janthinobacterium sp. UMAB-60 | reverse complement strand
AGCAACAAAGTCGTGACGGTGCAAAACGCCAGCCTGTCCGGTACCGATGCCGCCAACTATGTACTCACCTCGACCACCGGCGCCACCAGCGCCACCATTACCCAGCGTGAACTGGCGCTGGGCTTTGCGGCCGCAGGCAAGACCTACGACGGCAACAGCGCCGCGTCATTGACGATTACCGACAACCGTATCGCCAACGACGTGCTGACGGCAACGGCCAGCGGTGCATTTGCTGACAAGAATGCTGGCAGCAACAAAGTCGTGACGGTGCAAAACGCCAGCCTGTCCGGTACCGATGCGGCCAACTATGTGCTGGCCTCGACCACCGGCGCCACCAGCGCCACCATCACCCAGCGTGAACTGGCGCTGGGCTT
>NZ_LT607484.1:249761-332899 GCF_900095235.1 Janthinobacterium sp. UMAB-60 | reverse complement strand
TATGTACTCACCTCGACCACCGGCGCCACCAGCGCCACCATTACCCAGCGCGAACTGGCGCTGGGCTTTGCGGCCGCCGGCAAGACCTATGACGGCAACAGCGCCGCGTCATTGACGATTACCGATAATCGTATCGCCAACGACGTGCTGACGGCAACGGCCAGCGGTGCATTTGCTGACAAGAATGCTGGCAGCAACAAAGTCGTGACGGTGCAAAACGCCAGCCTGTCCGGTACCGATGCGGCCAACTATGTACTCACCTCGACCACCGGCGCCACCAGCGCCACCATCACCCAGCGCGAACTGGCGCTGGGCTTTGCGGCCGCAGGCAAGACCTACGACGGCAACAGCGCCGCGTCATTGACGATTACCGACAACCGTATCGCCAACGACGTGCTGACGGCAACGGCCAGCGGCGCATTCGCCGACAAGAATGCCGGCAGCAACAAAGTCGTGACCGTGCAAAACGCCAGCCTGTCCGGCACCGATGCCGCCNCGCCAACTATGTACTCACCTCGACCACCGGCGCCACCAGCGCCACCATTACCCAGCGCGAACTGGCGCTGGGCTTTGCGGCCGCCGGCAAGACCTATGACGGCAACAGCGCCGCGTCATTGACGATTACCGACAACCGTATCGCCGGTGACATCCTGATAACAACGGCCAGCGGTACATTCGCTGACAAGAATGCCGGCAGCAACAAAGTCGTGACGGTGCAAAACGCCAGCCTGTCCGGCCTTGACGCAAGCAATTACACCTTGGGCACGACCGGTGGCACGGCAACGGCCAGCATCGCGCAGCGTACGCTGAATCTGGGCTATACGGGTGTTGACAAGGTGTATGACGGCATGACCGGCGCGCAGGTGGCGATCAGCGACGACCGCATCGCCGGCGATGTGCTGAGCGCATCGGCCAGCGCGGCCTTCGCCAACAAGAATGCAGGCGGCGGCAAGACGGTAACGGTACAGAATGCCAGCCTGTCCGGTAACGATGCTGGCAACTACCGCCTGGCCGACACGACTGGCGCGACCACGGCCACTATTGCCCGCGCCGCGCTGACCCTGGCCAGCGTCAGCGCCAGCGACAAGGTGTACGACGGCACGCAAGTGGCCAATGTCAGCGGCACCGTGGCGGGCGTGATCGGCCAGGATGCCGTCAGCCTGGCGGGCGGCAGCGGCACGTTTGCCGACCGCAACTATGGCAGCGGCAAGACGGTCAATGTCAGCGGCTTTGGCCTGTCGGGCGCGGATGCCGGCAACTACGCTTTGACCTCGACCGGTGGCATGGCCCAGGCCAGCATCGCCCAGCGCGCCTTGTCGACCTGGATCGGCGCGGCCGGTGGCTTGTGGAGCGACGCCGCCAACTGGGAAGGCGGCGTGGCGCCAAGCGGCGCCAATGTGCTGGCGGCCGATTTTTCGGCCAGCACCGGCAACGTGGTGTACACGGCGGCGGCCGGCGACACCGTGCTTGATCGCTTGAGCTCGCGCGGCGGCCTGAACCTCACCGGCGGCAGCCTGCTGGTCAATAATGCGCTGACGGTGGCCAACTATGCGCAGACCGGCGGCTTGCTGGGCGGCCTGGGCAATGTTACGGTCAGCAACAGCTTCAGCCAGAGCGCCGGCGCCATCCATATCGGCGGCAACCTGGCTGTGACCCAGGCCGCCGGCGACCTGCGTTTCGCGGCATTGACCGCCAATAGCATCAGCCTGAACGCTGTCGCCGGCGCCATCAGCCAGAGCGGCGCCGTGGTTGCCGGCAGCCTGGCCACGCAATCGCAAACCGGCACCGTGCTGAACGACGCCGGCAACCGTGTCAAGAACTTCAGCGCCGGCAACAGCGGCGCCGGTGGCATTGCGCTGACCAATACCAGTGCGCCTGACGTGCTGGTGCTGGGCGCCCTGTCGACCGGTTCCGGCGACGTGCGCATCGAAAGCACGGGCGGCATCGAGAGCCATGCGATCGATGCCAATAGCGGCAATGTGAGCCTGATCGCACACAGCCCCGTCAATGTGCAGGGCGTAGTCAAAGGCAACGACATCACCGTCGACTCCAGTACGGACGTGGCCTTCGGAGACGGCGCGCGCGTCAATGCGGCGCGCGCCATCGCGGTCACGGCCGGTACCGGCGTCACCTTTGCCGGCGCGGCCACGCTCGATGTGCAGGCCACGGGCGGCATCGCCGTGCTGGCGAAAAACGGCGACCTGACCGCCGCCGAGACCGTGCGCATCAACAGCCGCGGCGCGCCCGTGTCGCTGCTGGCGCCGAATGGCCGGGTCAACGTGCCGGCCTCGGTGCTGGTGGCCCAGCCGGTGACGACGCCCGTGGTGCCGCCAAGCACCATCATCCGCGCCGTCAATACCTTGCCGGCGTTCAGCGAGCAATACAACCCGCTCAACCAGCTCACTACGCCCAACAACGTGGCCACGCCGCTGCTGGCCGCCCCATCCAAAGAATCGACGAAGGAAGCAACAGATGATCCTCAACATGGTATCAAGAAGACCTATTGCAACTAGGCCGATGCTGGCCGGCGCCATGCTATGGCTGGTGCTGATGAGCATGAGCCTGCATGCGTTCGCCCAGGTAGCCGGCACGGTGACGCAGCTGAGCGGGCCGATGATGGCGAAAAAGGCTGACGGCAAGGTCAAGATATTGTCGCTCAAGTCCGAGGTGGAGGCTGGCGATACGCTGGTGACGGAGAAAAACACCTATGCCCTGGTGAAATTCATCGACAACAGTGAGATCACCCTGAAGCCTGGTACCACCTTTGTGGTCGAGCAGTTCGCCTACCAGGCCGACCAGCCGGACGGTGACCGGGCCTCGTTCAACCTGCTCAAGGGGGGCTTGCGTTCGCTGTCGGGCTTGCTGGGCAAGCGCAACAAGGAAAAGTTTTCCCTGAAAACGCCGGTCGCCACCATCGGCATCCGCGGCACGTTTTTTATTGTCGAGTACTTGGCGCCCTCGACGCCCGTGCCAACGTCGGTTGCACCCACCGTACCGACGCCGGCCAGGCCGCCAGGGCTGTATGTGCAAGTGCTCGATGGCCTGATTCATGTGACGAATCCAGCGGGTACGAGTAATTTTTCCGCTGGCCAGTTCGGCTATACGCCGAATTTCCGGCAGCCACCGGTGCTGCTGCCGGCCAATCCTGGGATTTCGTTTGCGCCGCCGCCCGTGTTCAATTCCAGCACGGGTCCGACCGCCAGCAACGGCACGCCGGGCAAGTCGAACAATGTCGACTGCGAAGTACGCTAAGTTTCGCTTGACCTTCCCATCATGGTAGGGACGATCCTGTAGACATCACCTCTTATCTACAGGATCAGCGCCATGCAGCCAGCTTCCCCTTATTTGCAATCGTTCACGGTCGAAGGCATGACCTGCGCCTCGTGCGTGGCCCGCGTTGAAAAAGCGCTGGCGGCCGTACCGGGCGTGACCAGCGCCAGCATCAACCTGGCCACCGATACGGCCAGGGTGGCGTCCAGCCAGAACGTTCCGCTGGCCACCTTGCAGGCGGCGGTGGACAAGGCCGGCTATGCGGTGGCGCAGCGCGAGATCGACCTGAACATCGCCGGCATGACGTGCGCCTCGTGTGTGGGTCGGGTGGAAAAAGCCTTGCTGAAAGTGCCGGGCGTGCTTGCCGCCAGCGTCAACCTGGCCACGGAAAGCGCGCGCGTCAAGGTGACGGGCGACGCCAATGCGGGCGTCCTGATCGCCGCCATCGACAAGGCCGGCTATGCCGCCACGGTGCCCGCCGCCAGCCAGGCCAGCGCACCTGCCGCCGTGCCCAACCGCGACGGCATGAAAGTGGCGTTCGCGGCCGTGCTGGCTTTCCCCCTGATGCTGCCCATGCTGCTCGAATGGGCCGGCATCCACCTGATGCTGCCTGGCTGGCTGCAATTCGCGCTGGCCACGCCCGTGCAGTTTTACTTTGGCGCGCGCTTCTACAAGGCGGGCTGGAAGGCGGCCCGCGCGGGCAGCGGCAATATGGATTTGCTGGTGGCGCTGGGCACGAGCGCCGCGTATGGCTTGTCCGTCTATCAATGGCTGACGGCGGGCGAGATCTTGCCGCACCTGTACTTCGAAGCGTCAGCCGTCGTCATCACGCTGGTGTTGCTGGGCAAATGGCTGGAAAGCCGCGCCAAGCGTCAGACTGCCTCGGCCATCCGCGCGCTGCAAGTGTTGCGTCCGGAATCGGCCCGCGTGCGCCGCGACGGCGTCGAGATCGATTTGCCCGTGGAACAGGTGAAGGTGGGCGACCTGGTGGTCATCCGCCCTGGTGAACGGGTGGCCGTCGATGGCGTGGTGGTGGAAGGCGCCAGCCAGGTCAACGAATCGCTGATCACGGGCGAAAGCTTGCCGGTCGATAAGCATCCGGGCGACAAGGTCACGGGTGGCGCCATCAACGCCGATGGCTTGTTGCTGGTGCGCACGCAAGCCGTCGGTGGCGAGACGACCTTGTCGCGCATCATTCGCCTGGTGGAAGACGCGCAGGCGGCCAAGGCGCCCATCCAGCATCTGGTCGACAAGGTCAGCGCGATTTTTGTTCCCGTGGTGCTGGTGCTGGCGCTGCTGACCATGCTGGGCTGGTGGTTTGCGACCGGCGAGCTGGAAAATGCCATCATCAATGCCGTGGCCGTGCTGGTCATCGCGTGCCCATGCGCGCTGGGCCTGGCCACGCCGACGGCCATCATGGCCGGCACGGGCGTGGCCGCCCGCTACGGCATCCTGATCAAGGATGCGGAAGCGCTGGAAGTGGCGCACGCCGTCGATACCGTCGTGTTCGACAAGACGGGCACTCTGACGGTAGGAAAGCCCGCCCTGGCGGCCCTGCATGCGCACGGCATCGACGATGCACGGCTGTTGCAGCTGGCGGCCAGCATCCAGCGTGGTAGCGAGCACAGCCTGGCCACCGCCGTGCTGGATGCGGCCGGCGCGCGCCATATCGAACCCTTGCCCGCCACAGGCCTGTCGGCCTTGCCGGGCCGTGGCCTGGCGGCCCAGGTCGATGGCCTGGAACTGAAATTGGGCAGCACGCGGCTGATGCAGGAGTTAAACGTGGACATGGCGCCGTTGGCGGCGCAAGCCTTGTCCCTGGAAAATACAGGCAACACGATTTCCTGGCTGGCCTCGGCATCGGAACTGCTGGGCTTGTTCGCCTTCAGCGACCAGGTCAAGCCGAATGCGCAGGCGGCCATTGCCCATCTGCACAGCCTGGGCATCCGCACGGTGATGCTGACGGGAGACAACCAGGGCAGCGCCGACGCCATCGGCAAGCTGCTGGGCATCGACACGGTGGCGGCGAAAATGCTGCCGGCCGATAAAACCGCTAAAATCACCGCACTGAAAGGCGCGGGCGCCAGGGTGGCCATGGTGGGCGACGGCATCAACGATGCGCCCGCGCTGGCGGCCGCCGACGTAGGCATCGCCATGTCGACGGGGACCGATGTGGCCATGCATGCGGCCGGCATCACGCTGATGCGTGGCGATCCGGCCCTGGTGGCGGACGCCATCGATATCTCGCGCCGCACCTACAGCAAGATACGGCAGAATCTGTTCTGGGCATTTATCTACAATATGATCGGCATTCCGCTGGCCGCCTTCGGCCTGCTCAACCCCATGGTGGCGGGCGCGGCGATGGCCTTCAGTTCCGTCAGCGTGATCAGCAATGCCCTGTTGCTGCGCCGCTGGAAAGCCCGCAGTGCGCATACCAAGGAGTCATAGCATGAATATCGGCCAGGCAGCCAGTGAAACGGGCGTATCGGCAAAAATGATACGCTACTACGAAAGCATTACCTTACTAAAACCCAGCGCGCGCAGCGATGCCGGTTACCGCATCTACACGCCGAACGACTTGCACGCCTTGCGTTTTATCAAGCGCGGGCGGGGACTGGGTTTTTCGCTGGAACAGATCCGCGAGTTGCTGTCGCTGTGGCAAAACGACCAGCGCGCCAGCGCGGACGTGAAAGGCATCGCCCTGGCCCACGTCGCCGAGCTCAACAAGCGCATCGCGGAACTGACGGAAATGCGCGATACCCTGGCCCACCTGGCCCAATCGTGCCATGGCGATGACAAGCCCGATTGCCCCATCTTGCAAAGCCTGGGCCTCGCCGGCGAGACGGAAGCGAAGGCTTGCTGCCATTGAGGTAAATCAACGGAGGTGGTATGGCGTATGAACTGTATTATTGGCCCACGATACAGGGGCGCGGCGAATTCATCCGCCTGGCACTGGAAGAGGCGGGCGCCGACTACCGCGATATCGCCCGTTTGCCTGAACGCCATGGGCAGGGCATGCCCGCCATGCTGGCCTGCCTCGACGGCGACTGCACGCCACACGCCGCCTACGCGCCGCCCGTGCTGCGCGATGGTGACGTGCTGATCGGCCAGACCACGAATATCCTGCTGTACCTGGGCCGACGCCTGGGCCTGGCGCCGCGCGCGGAAAGCGGCCGTTTGTGGCTGAACCAGCTGCAACTGACGCTGGCCGACTGGCTGACGGAAGTGCACGATACGCACCATCCGCTGTCGATGAATCAATATTATGAAGAGCAAAAACAGGCAGCCATACTGCGCAGCGCGGATTTCCGCGCCTCGCGCCTGCCCAAGTTCCTCGATTATTTCACCCAGGTCTTGCTGAACAGCCGCGGCCAGTACCTGGTGGGCGCAAGACTCACGTATGGCGACCTGTCGCTGTTCCAGATGCTGGCGGGCCTGCGCTATGCGTTTCCGCAAGCCATGGCACGCCTGGCGCCGCAGTATCCTGCCTTGTTTGCGCTGCACGATACGGTGGCGGCGCGGCCGAATATCGCCCGCTACCTGCGGTCGAAGCGCAGAATTGCGTTCAATGAGGAAGGCATCTTCCGCCATTACCCCGAGCTGGACGGATAAAAAAACAGCCGGCGCATAGGCCGGCTGTCTTGTTGCTGCGTGGTTGTTATTGCGCGCTGGTGACGGGGTAGCCCGCCTCGACAATCGCGGCGCTGATGGCGCCCAGTTCGGCGGGCGATTCCACCGTGACGCGCTTGCTGGCCAGGTCGATCTGCACCTGCGCTTGCGGATCGACGCCTTGCACCGCTTTCGTGACCGAGCCGACGCAATGGCCGCAGCTCATGTTTTCAACTTGTAACTGATACATGCAAGCACTCCTTGAATGATTAAGTGCGTCCACTGTAAGCCTTCCCCCGATGGGAAGGTCAAGGGAAAAGCTGGCGTGTGGATCAATTCAGCAGGAAATCGTCGGCTTGCATGGGCGGCGGCACGTTCTCGTCCTGCACGGATTCGCGCAAGCTGATTTCGATGGCGCGGCACATGGCCGACAGCGGTAAATCGTTGGCATCTTCGCCGAACGGTTCCTCGATCTCGTCGCCCAGGGCATCGAGGCCAAAGAAGGTGTAGGCGACGATGGCGACGACGAACGGCGTCATGAAACCGAGCGAGTCGACCAGGCCGAAAGGCAGCAGGAAACAGTACAGATACGCCGTGCGGTGCAGCAGCAGCGAATACGAAAACGGAATCGGCGTGCTGCGGATGCGTTCGCACGAGGCGCCCGCCGCTACCATGGCCGAGACCGTGTTATCGATCTGTGCGGTGAGGATGCTGTCGATACGCCCCTGCCGGATGCAGTCGGCCAGGTCGTGGCCCATCTGCAGCATCAGGTAGTCGGACGGGTTCGAGGCCTTGCAGGCCGCTTCCCATTCGGCCGGGCGCAGCAGCGGCTGCAAGTCGTCCGGTCCGCGCGTGTCGCGCAACTGGTGGCGCAGGGCGTGGCAAAAGGCGATGGTGCGGTAGATCATGCGCACGCGCACATCGTCCAGGCCCAGCCGGGCGTGGGCTGGGGTATCGCTGCGGATCATGGTCTGGCACTGGCGCGAGAAATTACGGCTACGCAACACCAGTTCGCCCCACAGCTTGCGCGCTTCCCAGTAGCGGTCGTAGGCGGCCGTGTTGCGAAAACCCAGGAAGATGGCCAGCGGCAAGCCGATCAGGGTAAACGGGATGGTCGTGAGGATGACCTTGTGATCGAACAGGGTGCCGTGGCACCAGGTGACCAGGGTGGCGATCAGGGTATTGACGATGAGGGTGGTGCGGATGCGCGGCAGGACGGAGCCGCGCACCACCAGGAACAGCCGTAGCGCCGAAGGACGCTCGCGCACGATCATGCTGTGCTCCCAGTTTGGGGCTGGTGATCGGTAAGGGGGGAAAGACAGAATGGCAAATGCCGGGAACAAAAAGCCCGCTGTGTGTGCGGGCTGAGCAGGGTGTGCATGGGAAACAATGTAGGGGAGACGGTTTGAGTATAGGCCGCGGACCCGTTTCCAGCCAATTCACAGTGGCGATAGGTGTTATTCATTTCATGAATGAATATTTCATTTGTAAGTATTTGTGTGAATTTCAGCGCGGCACTGAGTCGAGCATACGATAGGTAGCCAAAAAATCATGGCGGCAAGCTGGCGTGCATTGCGACACGTGACAAAGGGAGAGATTTGCGGCAGGGGCGTCTGTTAGGCTGGCTGAGCTAAATGGAAATATTTCCTATAGTAAATCCATTATCCCGATAGCCGCCGCCAGGGGCATGGTCAGCTTGTTTATCCCTCCTGTGAAAGTGATTTGCATGTTTAAAGTCTCCAGTCTGTGCCTTGCCACCCTGATCCTGTTGCAAACACCTGCCAGCTGGGCCGGCCAGCCCGCTCCACTGAGTGCCCGGCAGCAGGCGCTGGCAGCGCAAATCGATGCCAGCATCGCGCCGTATTACAAGTCGACCGAGCCCGGTGCCGTGGTCATCGTCGTCAAGGAGGGACAGCCCCTGTTGCGCAAGGCGTATGGCCTGGCCAGCGTGCAGGATGGCCAGCCGCTGACGCCCGACATGTCGCTGCGCCTGGGCTCCATTTCCAAGCAGTTCACGGCCGTCGCCATCCTGCTGCTGGCGGACCAGGGCAAGCTGGCCGTCACCGATGACATCACGACATTCCTGCCCGACTATCCGACCCACGGCAAGAAAATCACGATCGCGCAGCTGCTCGCGCACACCTCCGGCATCCACGACTATACGGTCAAGCCTGAATTCGTGCCCAACAGCACGAAAGACTTGAGCGTGGCGCAGATGATCGATTTCTTCAAGAACGATCCGCTCGATTTTGAGCCGGGCACGCAGTGGCGCTACAGCAGCTCCGGCTATTTCCTGCTGGGCGCCATCATTGAAAAGGCTTCGGGCCAGCCGTATGCCACTTTCATGGAACAGCAGATCTTTGTACCACTGGGCATGAACGACACAGCCTATGAAGGCCGCGAGCGCCAGCCTGGCAAGCGCGCGGCCGGACATATCCGTTCGGGCGAGGCGTATGTGCCGAACCTGCCCCTGAGCATGACGCAGCCGTATGCGGCTGGCGCGCTCGTCTCCACCGTGGACGACCTGGCGCGCTGGGATGCGGCCATTTCGGACGGCAAGCTGCTCAAGGCCGCCACCTGGCAGCAGGCGTTCACGCCGGTAAAACTGAACGATGGCAAGGCCACCCGCTACGGCTATGGCTGGATGCTGGGCACCTGGCAAAACACGCCCGTCATCCACCATGGCGGCGGCATCAATGGCTTTGCCACGTATGCGATGCGCTTGCCCAAGGAAAAAGTCTACGTGGCCGTGCTGGAAAATTCGGACACGGGCCTGGTCGACCCGGACGTGGTGGCGCGCAAGGCGGCCGCCGTCGCCGTGGGCCGGCCGTATCCCGAGATCAAGGTCATTACGCTCAAGCCCGCCATCCTGGACGCCTATGCGGGCGTGTACGCCATCAACGACAAGGCCGGCTACACGATCCGCAACTTCGAGGGCAACTTGCTGCTGCAGCGCACGGGCGGCCCGGCGCAACGCATGCTGGCGTATTCGCCAAATGGTTTCTTGATTGAAAATACGCTCACCACAGCCGAATTCGAGCGGGGACCGAAGGGCGAGGCGCAGCTGATCCTCAATGATGGCGGCGAATCGAAGTCGGTGCACGAGCGCGCCAGCGCCGCCAAGCCGGCGCGTACGGTGGTTGCCATGACGACGGCGCAATTCGATGCCTACGTGGGCAAGTATGCGCTGGCGCCCGAGGTCTACCTGGAAGTGACGCGCGAGGGCGATAAATTCTTCGCCCAGGTGACGGGTTTCCGCAAGCTGACCATGCTGCCGATGAGCGAGACGGCTTTCTTCTCGAATGAAGTCGATGCGGAAGTGCGCTTCAGCAAGGATGCCGATGGCAAGACGCAACAACTGGTGCTGCGTCAGGAGGGGCAGGATATGCCGGCCAAACGCGTGAACTGAGCTTCCCTGGCTGATTTTTCATCCGTGCACAGGCGCCGCAAGGTGCCTGTTGTCATTGACCGCTATGTTCGCGTGCGTACTGTCGCGCTGCCAGTCCTCCAGCATACTGCCCAGCTACCCCACGCAATCCCGGGGCGCCACGACCAAGGAAACCAGATGAGCTATCAGACCACGAATCCCTACAGCGAACAGATCGAGCAGACTTTCACGTCGCATAGCGATGCGCAAATGGACAGTATATTGGCCCAGGCCGCCACCACCTTCGAGAGCGACTGGCGCCAGCGCAGCTTTGCCGAGCGCAAGGTAGTCGTCAAGAAAGCGGCCATGCTGCTGAAAGAACAAGGCGATGACTTCGCCAAATTGATCACCATGGAAATGGGCAAGCTGTTCAAGGAAGCGCAGCAGGAAGTGTCGCTGTGCGTGAAAATCCTCGACTACTACGCCGATAATGCCGAGCAATTCCTTGCGCCCAAGCAACTTGACGTCAAGCGCGGCGCGGCCAGCGTGGAAATCGCGCCGCTGGGCGTGATCTTCTGCGTCGAGCCGTGGAATTTCCCGTATTACCAGCTGGCCAGGGTCGCGGGTCCGAATTTGATGGCGGGCAATACCCTGGTAGTGAAACATGCGTCCAACGTGCCCCAGTGCGCACTGGCCTTTGAAAAACTGTTCCTTGACGCGGGCGCGCCGGCAGGCGCCTACACCAACGCATTCTTTTCCAGCGAGCAAGTGGCCACGGCCATCGCCGACCCGCGCGTGCAGGGCGTGGCGCTGACGGGCAGCGAGCGCGCCGGCGCCTCCGTGGCGGCCACGGCCGGCAAGGCCCTGAAAAAAACCACGATGGAACTGGGCGGCAGCGACGCCTTCATCGTCCTGGACGACGCCGACATGGACCTGGCCGTCAAGCTGGCCGTCATCGGTCGCATCCAGAATGCGGGCCAGGTTTGCGACGGCTCGAAACGCTTTATCCTGGTCGACAGCATTGCTGATACCTTTGTCGAACGTTTCCAGGCAGAACTGGCCAAGCTGCAGGCAGGCGACCCGATGGATGCCGCCACGACCCTGGCGCCGCTGTCGAGCAAATCGGCATTGGACCTGGCCGTCAAGCAAGTCGGCCAGGCCGTTGAAGGCGGTGCGAAAGTGCTGCTGGGCGGCAAGCGCATCGAGCGTGCCGGCTACTTCATGGCGCCGACCATCCTCACCGAAGTCACGCCAAGCAATCCCGTCTACTACCAGGAATTCTTTGCCCCCGTCGCCATGATTTTCCGCGTCAAGGATGACGACGCGGCGATCGCCCTGGCCAACGATTCGCCCTTCGGCCTGGGTGGCACCATCATCACGGCGGACGTCGCGCGCGGCAAGCGCCTGGCCAGTCGCATCGACACGGGCATGGTATTCATCAACTCGCCCGCCATCACGGCGCCTGAACTGCCATTTGGCGGCGTGAAACATTCGGGTTACGGCCGCGAATTGTCCGACCTGGGCATCATGGAATTCGTCAACCGCAAGCTGGTGCTGGTCGGCTGACCGGCCGACCTTGGGGGCGCTGCCTTAGGTCCCCATAGCTTGCCAGCCATACCAGCCGAATGCCGCCGCCCACGCCAGCAAGATCGCCAGCCCCGGCAACAGCATCCATTTCGTCAGCGTTTCTTCCCACGCCACAAAAGCGCGTCCGCCGCGGGCGATGGCCAGCAGCGCCTGTCCGCCGTTCAAGCCGGCGAACGGCAGCAGGTTGAAGGCGCACAGTTTCAATGCGAACAGGGCGAACACCAGCGCAAAGCCGTGCGTGCGGGCAAACGTTCCCCCTTCACCCAGCAATTCCTGCGCCGTCGACAGCGGCGCCAGCGCACCGTGGACGATCTGCCCGAAGGCGGCGATAAAGCGCTCCCAGCCCGAGGTTCCCATGATGCCCAGCGACAAGGCCAGCAAGACGGCCACGCCGCTCAATGGCAGCAGCACCTGCTTCCACAGCGGCTGGAAGTTATACGCGTCAAGGCATGGGTCGTCGTCATACAAGGTTTCCTCACGCGTATCTTTCAGCACCACATTGCCTGCCAGCGGCAGCAGTTTGACGCGCACTTTGCCCCAGCTCAGCAAGGTCGGGCCCACGCCGTAGCTGATGCTGCGCACCGTGATGCCGAACAGCCTGGCGCAGGCCGCCATGACGGAAATGTGGATCAACATGAAGATGAGGAGGCAAAGCAGCAACTGGAAGGCGTGAGGCATCGGATACGGTGTCCTGGAGGAAAGAGAGCGGTATTAGACCATGTCGCAGGAAAAAGTCGCGCACATGAAAAAGCCCCGCCTGCATCGCTGCAGCCGGGGCTTCGAATGACTGGGGCAGCTTGCGCCGCCCTATAACTTACAGCACTTCGCTGGCGTGGTCGGCCAGGCGCGAACGCTCGCCGCGCGCCAGGGTGACGTGGCCGCTGTGGGTCCAGCCCTTGAAGCGGTCGACCACGTAGGTCAGGCCGCTCGAACCTTCCGTCAGGTACGGTGTGTCGATCTGCGCGATGTTGCCCAGGCACAGGATCTTCGTGCCGGGACCGGCGCGCGTGACCAGGGTCTTGACCTGTTTCGGCGTCAGGTTCTGTGCTTCATCGATGATGAGGAACTTGTTGACGAAGGTGCGGCCGCGCATGAAGTTGAGCGACTTGATCTTGATGCGCGAGCGGATCAGGTCTTGCGTTGCCGCACGGCCCCATTCGCCGCCATCGGAGTCGGACTTGTTCAGCACTTCCAGGTTGTCGTCGAAGGCGCCCATCCATGGTGACATCTTTTCTTCTTCCGTGCCGGGCAGGAAACCGATGTCTTCGCCGACGGGCACCGTCACGCGGGTGACGATGATTTCATTGTAGAGCTTGGTTTCCAGCACTTGCGCCAGGCCGGCGGCCAGGGCCAGCAGGGTCTTGCCGGTACCGGCCTGACCCAGCAGGGTGACGAAGTCGCATTCCGGATTCATCAGCAAGTTCAGCGCGAAATTCTGTTCGCGGTTGCGCGCCGTCACGCCCCACACATTGTTCTTCGTGTGGCTGAAGTCGCGCAGGGTTTGCAGCACGGCCGTCTTGCCATTGATCTGTTTCACCTGGCCGTAGAACGGCGTTTCGCCGTTTTTCGGTTCCAGGTAGATGAACTGGTTGACCAGCAGCGATGGAATGAACGGGCCCGTCACGCGATAGAACGTCGAGCTGTAGCCGTTCTTGCTTTCCTGCCACGATTCCATGTCCTTGCCGTGCTTGTTCCAGAAGTCGTCCGGCAGCTGCACGATGCCCGAATACAACAAGTCCGTGTCTTCCAGCACATGGTCGTTGAAGTAATCTTCGGCCGGCAAGCCCAGGGCGCGCGCCTTGATGCGCATGTTGATGTCTTTCGACACCAGCACGACGGGGCGGCCATCCTGTTCCGATTCCAGCGAACGCACGACGGCGAGAATCTGGTTGTCGGCTTTGCCGACTGGCAAACCGGCGGGCAGGTCGGCGTTTTGCAATCGCGTCTGGAAGAACAGGCGGCCCTTGGCGTCCTTGTTGCCCAGCTTGGACAGCAGGATGCCTTGCTCGATGGCGTCGTCGTCCGTGTTGCTGATCAGGGCGTCGAGCGTGCGCGACACCTGGCGGGCGTTGCGCGCCACTTCGGTCATGCCCTTCTTGTGGTTGTCCAGTTCTTCCAGCGTCATCATCGGCAGGTACACATCGTGTTCCTCGAAGCGGAACAGCGACGATGGATCGTGCATCAGCACGTTGGTGTCAAGCACGAACAGCTTGCGGATGCCGCGCTGGTCGGCGGCGCGGCTGGCGGACGACTTGAGCTGGACTTCGACGGCCTTGTGCTTGGCCGGATGCGGCTGCTCGGCCTGCTTGACGGACTTGATCGGCGTGACCTTGCCTTTCGCCGCAGGCGCGGCTTTTACCGGCGCCGCTGGCGCGGCAACAGGCGCGGCAACGGCTGGCGCAGGCGCCGGCTTGGCGACCATCAGGGCCGCCACTTGCTTGATCTTCGTGGCCGCATTGCGGACCGGCTTGGCAACTTCGGCGATCGCCGCTTCAATGATCGGTGCAGCCACTTTCTTGGCTGCCGGGGTTTTGGTGGCCGGGCGCGCTGCGCCTGCGGTTGGATAATCTTGGGTGGCCAGGATGGTGGCTGGCTTGCTCGGTAATTTTGGCAGTGGCATCAGGATCTCAATCAAAAAATTTCTGGAATGAATCGCCCATGGGCAGCCAGCTTCTGGCGGCACTTCTCATGGGGTGGATGCGGGGGGAACAACAATGCTACAGGACGAGAGACTGCCGGAAGGCCGGCAACATGGCTGGTCATGGACGCCATCGGCGGGCTGCAGGCCCGCCTGGCGGAGTGGGTGGAGGCGCTTCGTTGACTCAAAATGGCGATAGGTACCGTGAACTGAACTGCGGTTGAGCTAATGTCGAACCAAGCTGGCTGGATGCCGACAACGCGCATGCGATCAGAACAGATGATCAATTCAGACGCGCCACGAATTCCAGCACTTCTTCCACGTGAGTTGCGACCTTCACGCCTCTCCATTCTTTCACCAATCGGCCCTGGGCGTCAATCACAAACGTGCTGCGTTCGACGCCACGGACCGTCTTGCCATACATCTGTTTCATCTTCATGACGTTAAACAGCAGGCAAACGGCTTCGTCCGGGTCGGAAATGAGCTCGAATGGCAGTTCCAGCTTGGCTTTGAAGCTTTCGTGCGAGCGCAGGGAATCGCGGCTGATGCCGTAGATTTCCACGCCGGCGGCAACAAATTGCGGATACGCGTCACGGAAGGCGATGTTTTCCGTGGTGCAGCCAGGGGTGTTGTCCTTCGGATAGAAAAACAGCACCGTGGCCTTGGCCGGACGGCCCAGCAACTGAAAGGTCTTGCCGCTGGTCATGGCGGCACTAAAGTCGGGTATGCTAACGAGGGATTGGCTATCAGCCACAGGTTCTCTCCTGAACGGTGATCATCAGCGCTGTTTTTTTAATCTGGCAACGCATCCAGGTGCAACAATACAGCATTCAGGCCGCTTTGCCCTGCACAATCAGGCGTCCCGAACGCCCGGGCAACTCATCCCAGGTGATGGGGCAAACGGGCAAGTCCGACTCTTTTATCTTTTCATAATAATCGCCCATCGCTGCAAACTGGTAGCCCTGGGCTTTCCAGCCCGCCAGCAGTTGTTCGAAAATGGGGGCGAGTTTCTGTCCTTCAAGTTCCGCATGCAAGGTATACACGTGATCGCGCGGATTATCCGCCGTCAGTGACAATATATGCGCGGCAACATTGCCAGTCGTGATCAGCTTGCCGTCGATTTCGCAGCCCAGCAATTCATCCAGGGTGGGCAGGGTGGTGGGTAGTTGCACGCATTGCAGGATGGTGTTGCCGTTGCGCACGCGGTGCGGGCCTTGCGACGGCTGCGCCATGGCGCCGCGCGCGTCGAGCATGGCGCGACCATCGGAGGCAAAGCGGTAGCCGGCCGTGTCGTGTTCGACAAAGGCGCTGACATTCATTTGCCAGCCGGCCGCGCCGTGCGTGTGCGGCTTGGCGCCAAGCACCTGTTCGTAGCGGTTGGCGGCCTTGCGCATCATGTTGATGGTCCACGCAGCGTTGCGCTTGGCCACGTTGTCTTGCCACAGGGTGTGATCCCAGGTGTGGATGCCGCACTCGAAACCGGCATCGCGCACGGCGCGCAATTGCGCCGCGCATTGCTTGCCGATATCGGGGCCCGGCAGCAAGGTGCCGTACATCAATGTTTTCAAGCCGTAGTGCTCGACCACCGAGGTGCGCGACACCTTGCTGAAAAAGCCGGGCCTCAAGGCGCGCCGCAGGGCCCAGCCCGTGTGGTCGGGGCCCAGCGAGAACAGAAAGGTGGCCTTGGCCTGGTGCGCGGCCAGCATGCGCACCAGATTGCCCATGCCTTCACGGGTGCCGCGATAGGTATCGACGTCGATTTTCAGGGTCAGGAACGGCTTGCTCAACATTAATCCATCAAGGCTTTGGCTTGGGCTACCTGGCTGCGGTAGGCGTCGAAGATATTGCGCAGGGAATCGGCCATGGTGGTGCTTGGCGCCCAGCCCAGTTCTTCGCAGGTATTCGTGATTTTCGGCACGCGGTTTTGCACGTCCTGGTAGCCGGCACCATAGTAGGCGCCCGACGTCGTTTCCACGATGTTCACGTGTTTCGCGCCTTCGGCGTATTCAGGATACTCGGCAGCCAGGGTCAGCATCATGCCGGCCAGGTCGCGGATCGAGTAATTGTTGACTGGATTGCCAATGTTGTAGATCTTGCCGCTGGCGATGCCATTCTTGTTGGCGATGATGCGCATCAGCGCATCGATGCCGTCATCGATGTAGGTGAACGCGCGTTTTTGCGCGCCGCCGTCGACCAGCGAGATGTTCTCGCCGCGTACGATATGGCCGAAGAATTGCGTCACCACGCGCGAGGAACCTTCTTTTGGCGTGTGGATCGAGTCCAGGCCGGCGCCGATCCAGTTGAATGGACGGAACAGCGTGAAGTTCAAGCCTTCCATGCCGTAGCCCCAGATCACGCGGTCCATCAGCTGCTTGGCGTTCGAATAGATCCAGCGCGGCTTGTTGATCGGGCCGCAGATCAGTTCCGAGTTTTCCGGATCGAATTCCTCGTCGTGGCACATGCCATACACTTCCGAGGTCGACGGGAACACCAGGTGCTTGCCGTACTTGGCGGCCGAACGCACGATAGGCAGATTGGCTTCGAAGTCCAGTTCGAACACGCGCAGCGGCTGCTTGACGTAGGTCGACGGCGTGGCGATGGCGACCAGCGGCAGGATCACGTCGCATTTCTTGACGTGGTACTCGACCCATTCCTTGTTGATCGTGATGTCGCCTTCGAAGAAGTGCATGCGCGACTTGTAGTTGTCATCTTCCAGCAATTCCGTGATGCGGTCCGTGTTCATGTCCATGCCATAGACATGCCAGTCGGTGGTTTCCAGGATGCGCTTGGACAGGTGGTGGCCGATGAAGCCGTTGACGCCTAAGATGAGGACTTTTTTCATGTGAGATTCTCTTGAGTGATATCAGTGTGTGCTGACGCGGGCGGTCAGACTTGCTTGCAATTGCTGAGCCGAAATCGGCTCCCCGGCAGCCCTCAGGGCGGAAATGGCCAGCATGCGGCCGTCTCCGCAGACGCCAAAGATGCAATTATCCACTACCGCCAAGCCCGCTGGCAAACTTCCTGCGGAACGCTTGCTCAAACGGGCGGTTTCGATGATGTAAATGACATCATTGACTTCGGTGAACGCGCCGGGATAGGGAGGGGCGACGGCCCGGTGCAGGTTGTATACCTGTTGCGCAGGTAACTTCCAGTCGATGCGGCCGTCTTCCGGCTTGCGCCCGCCAAAATAGCCGCCCTGGCGCAAATCGTTCAACTGGCGCGGCGCCGTACCGTCCAGCAAGGCCGGCAGTACACCCCACAGCGTTTGTTCCGCCGCCACGGTGACCTTGCCGAACACTTCGAAGGCCGTGTCGTCGGGCAGGATGGGCACGGCCGTTTGCGCCACGATGGCGCCGGCGTCGGGCTTGACCGTTATTTCATGCAGGGTGGCGCCCGTCTGCGTGGCGCCATGCAGCACGGCCCAGTTGACGGGCGCGCGGCCGCGGAACTGCGGCAGCAGCGAGCCATGCATATTGTAGGCGGGCGCGACTTCCAGGATGCTGGCGGGCAGCATATGGCGGTAGTAAAAGCTGAACAGCATGTCCGGTGCCGCCGCCTGCACCTGCGCCAGCAGCTCGGGCGCGCGCGCGTCCAGAGGTGTGATGTACGGGATGCCTTCGGCCTGGCACAGGCTGGCGACGGATTCGAACCACAGGTTTTCCGTGGGGCTGTCTTCGTGCGTGACGACGAGGGCGATATCGACGCCGCCAGCGAGCAGCACCTTGATGCAGCGCACGCCCACATTGTGGTAGCCGAAGACGACGGCGCGTGGGGCGCCCATCAGCGGCCCACCTGGCGCTTTTCCAGGCGCACATACGATGGCGCCTCGGCTTCCGCCTGGACCATGCCGTCCTGCAAGATGGTTTGCACCACATAGCGGGGACGGGCACGCACTTGCTGGAAGATGCGTCCCACGTATTCGCCCACCAGGCCGATGCCGAACAGGATCACGCCCATCAGGAAGAAGGCGATGGCGAACAGGGTGAACACGCCTTCGGCCTCCGCGCCCAGCAGGAAGCGGCGCACCAGCAAATAGATCACCAGCAGGGCGGAGCTGACCGACAGCAGCATGCCCAGCATGGAAAAGATTTGCAGGGGAATCAGCGAAAAGCCCGTGACGAGGTCGAAATTGAGGCGGATCAGGCTGTACAGCGAATATTTCGATTCGCCGGCGGCCCGTTCCTCGTGCTCGACGGTGATTTCCGTCGGCTTGCGCGCGAACGTGTAGGCCAGGGCGGGTACGAAGGTGTTGACTTCGGCGCACTGGTTGACCAGGTCGATCACATTGCGGCCATACGCGCGCAGCATGTTGCCCTGGTCGGTAATTTTGATATTCGTGATCTTTTCACGCAGGCGGTTCATCATTTTCGACGCCAGGGTGCGCCAGGCGGAATCTTGCCGCTTGCGCCGGATCGAGCCCACGTAATCGTAGCCTTCGCGCATCTTCGCCACCAGGTTGCCGATTTCTTCGGGCGGGTTCTGCAGGTCTGCGTCGAGCGTGATCATGATTTGCCCGCGCGAGGCTTCAAAACCGGCCAGGATGGCCATGTGCTGGCCGTAATTGCCGTTGAACAAGACGACGCGCGTGACGTCGGGGCGCTGGCGGAATTGTTCCGCCAGGATCGCCACCGAATTGTCGCGGCTGCCATCGTTGACGAAGATGATCTCGTAGCTCGTCTGCAAGGCGTCCAGCGCTGGATACAGGCGCGCGAACAGGCTGGCCAGGCCATCCTGCTCGTTGTAGATTGGAATGATAATGGACAGTTCAGGTTTCATCGGCGCGCTGCTCACTTGATGAGAATGGATTTGACGGTGGCGACGGCGCGTTCCACGTCCTGTGTCGTCATGGCGTAGAACATCGGCAAGGTCACGGTCAGGCGGCCGATCTTTTCCGAGACGGGGAACATGCCCTCGGTAAAGCCGCGTTCACGGTACATGGTAAACAAGTGGATCGGTGCGTAATGATAGCCCGTTCCCACGTTTTGCTGCGCCATTTGCTGCATGAACGCGGCGCGCGTGCCGGGGCCATTGTCGGGCAGGATGATCTGGAACAAATGCCAGTTGCTGTTTTCAAAGTCTTGCACGGGCAACTGGGCGCCGCTCTGCGCTTCAAAATCGCTGCCGAATTGCTCAAAGTAATGGCGTGCCAGCGCGCGGCGGTGGGCCGTGATGGCGTCGATATTGGCGAACTGGCCCAGGCCGATGGCAGCCATGATGTCGCTCATGTTGTATTTTCCGCCCAGCACATCGACATCGATGCCGTCGACGCCGCTGCGCGTCACGCCCTGCAGCCGGTATTTCTCGGCCAGCTTCGCTTCTTCCAGGTTGTTGAGGACGAGGCAGCCGCCTTCGCCCGTGGTGATGTTCTTGTTGGCCTGGAAGCTGAACGAGACGAAGTCGCCAAAGGACCCGATGCGCTTGCCCTTCCAGGTCGAGCCGAACGCTTGCGCCGCGTCTTCCACGACTCTTAAATTGTACTTTTCAGCAATCGCGTACAGGCGGTCCATGTCGACAGGCAAGCCGGACAGATAAACGGGGATGATCGCTTTCGTGCGGGGCGTGATGGCCGCTTCCAGCTTGTCGAGGTCGATATTCCGGGTGACCGGGTCGATATCGGCAAACACGGGCGTGGCGCCCACTTCGATGATGACGTTGGCCGTCGCCACCCACGACACGGGCGTCGTGATGACTTCGTCGCCGGGGCCTATGCCGGCGATGCGCAGCGCGATTTCCATGGTGCAGGTACCCGAATTGAAGGTACGCACGGGGCGTCCGCCGAAATATTCGGACAGCTGGGCTTCGAAGGCTTGTACTTTCGGGCCGCTGGTGATCCAGCCCGAGCGCAGCACCTCGCCGACGGCGGCGATGGTCGCTTCATCGATGGTGGGTTTGGAAAAAGGCAAAAAGGGCAGGGTAGAGGTCATGGGCGTGGTTCTTGGTTCTGTATTCTGTCAGGATATCGGCATCGCCGGTTCAGCGGTGAAAAATCCTGCTGATGCGGGGGGCGGGGCCAGCCGGGGTGCGATGCATGCCGCCTCGCCCCCGTTAAGCATTTATTTATTGGCAACGACAATGCGGCGCGCATCTTCGGCAATGACACGCATGGGCACGCCACGTTGTTGCAATTCCTTGTAACGGTACAGGCTGATAATGGCCATGTCGTGCACGCCGGCGTTGGCATCGTTCGTCCACTGCGTGATGAAAGGCTCGATGGTCGGAATGGACAGTTCGGGCTGCTGTTTCAGGCCAAACGTGAACTCATCCCAGTAATCGACGAGGATCACGGGCCGCTGCAGATAATAGGTCAGCGACTGTTCATAAATGCCGACCGAATAGAGCTTGGTATCGGCCGTCAGTTCAGCCTGGATCTGCGGCAGCATGTCGGTACCCGCGCGGTTCTGGCCATACAGTTCGGAGCCGGCCAGGATGCAGTGCGTGGCCAGGAAGCCGGCGCCGGCGATCGTCAGCACGGTCATGTCGCGGCGCAGCTGGCGCGCATGCAGCAAGGCCAGGGCACCGCCGGCCAGGACGAAGAAGCCGGTCGCCATCAGCCATGGCTGGTAGCCTTTCAGCGCCGCCAGCTCTGCCGGATCGCGTTCGCTGGCGTGATTGAAGCCGATCGGCGCACCGATCAGGATGGCGACGCCCAGCACGCACAGCAGGCCGGCGGCGAACAGGCGCTGGCGGCGCGAGGCCGACTCCAGGAATAGCGCAATCAGCAGCGCCAGAGCGGGGAAGATGGGCACGATGTAGCCGGGCAGCTTCGAGGTCGAGTAGCTGAAGAAGAAAGTGATGAACAGGACCCAGATCAGCAGCATCAAACGGGGCTGGAAGGTGCCTTCCTGGCGCTTGAAGGCGGCAGCCAGGCTTTGCGGCAGCACGCCTATCCATGGCAGGATGCCGGGAATGAGCAGGACCAGGAAGTAGTACCAGGCGCCTTCGCGCTTGTGACCCTTCATCAGGAAACGCTGGAAGTGCTCGTGGATGAAGAAGAAATGCGGTTGCTCCGGATTGCGCAGGGCCACCAGCACGAACCATGGCGTGGCGATGGCGAAAAACACCAGCAAGCCCTTGATCAGATGCAAGCGGGTCCAGATGCGCCAGTCGCGCGCGCACAGCGAATACAGCACCAGCACGGCGCCCGGCAGCACGATGCCGATCAGCCCCTTGGCCAGCACGGCCAGCGCCATGCCTGCCCAGCACAGCAGCATCCAGTTGCGCCGCTCGGCGGGGGAGGCCTCGTCGCGCTGGGCCACCAGCAGGCTGGTCAGCACGATGGTCATCATGCCCGACAGGCTCATGTCCAGCGAATTGATCTGGCCGGAAGCGAGCCAGAACAGGCTCGATGCCAGCACCAGGCCGGCATACAAGCCCACGCGCGGACCAAAGACTTTCTTGCCTGCATAGGCCGTCATGCACACGCCGATGATGCCGCATACGCCCGTCCATAGGCGCGCCTGCCATTCGCCCAGGCCGAAGGCGGCGAAGCTGAGTGCATTCATCCACGTTTGCAGGGGCGGCTTTTCAAAATACTTGATGCCGTTCAGGCGCGTGGTGACCCAGTCGCCGGTGACGAACATTTCGCGCGCCATCTCGGCGTAGCGGCCCTCGTCGGGCGGCACCAGGGTGCGCACGCCCAGCGCATACAGGGTGACGACGATGAAGATGCCCAGCAGGGACCACATCAGCAGCCGCGACGAGTGCAGTTCGTTGACATTGATTTTCATGTGGCGCTGCCTGCGCCGGGAGCCAGGATCAGGGCCAGGGTGACTTTGCGGCCTTCGCCCATCAGGATGTTGTAGGTGCGGCAGGCTGCCTGGCTATCCATGCACTCGACGCCGATGCGGCGCATGGTCAGCGCGGCCGTCAGCTGCGGATGCACGAAACGCTGGCGCTCGCCCGTGCCGAGGATGACCACGTCGGGCGCGTCGGCCAGGATTTGCGCGAAATGCGCCTCGCTCAGCTGTTCGAAACTGTCCACCTCCCACGCGCGTGGCGGCGTTTCCGGCATGACGATCAGGCTGTAGTTGTACGGCTGGGCATTGATCTCCACGCCATTTTCATCGTAGCCTGTGACGGTTTGGTATTGTTGGGTGCTGCTGGCATGCAGTTTCATGGCGATGTCGGGGCTGTTCGTGTCGGTTGATCGGTGCGCGCGCTGTGCGGATGCGCGCTGCGGCCAAGGGCGTAAGCATGCCATAAATGACAGAAAAGAGCGACTAAAAAGCAACATCCTTTCCAATTTGCAATTTATGGGCAAATTTTTGGCGCAACAGTGGCCGGCGGCGTTTGCCATAGTAGTAGGCAAAGATTAAGAGAAGATGAAGAGCGTCCGCCGGGAAAAGCACGCGCGTGCCGGGCAGCGTGGCATAAACGGCGAGAAATGCTGCAATTTACCATGTTTAATTTGATAAAATGGCCTGCTTTCGGCGAGAATGGTTGTTTTCGCATTGCAGTCTCACGGGTTCACAGTTCTGGCGCGGCTTTCATGCTGCAAGCGTAGGTCGGCCGCGCCGCATCACGACAGGGATTTATTTTGCGACCGATTCAGAAATCGAATAAATTGGCGGACGTCTGCTATGACATCCGCGGCCCGGTCCTGGAAAAATCCAGGCAAATGGAAGAAGAGGGCCACAAGATCACCAAGCTCAATATCGGCAATCTGGCCGTATTCGGCTTCGATCCGCCCGATGAGATCGTGCGCGACATGATGCTCAATCTGCAAAATGCGGCCGGCTATACGGATTCGAAAGGCATGTTCGCGCCGCGCAAGGCCGTCATGCATTACACGCAGGGCAAGAATATCGCCGGCGTGACCATCGATGACATTTACCTGGGCAATGGCGCTTCCGAACTGATCGTCATGTCGATGAACGCCCTGCTCAACAGTGGCGACGAAGTGCTGGTGCCGGCGCCCGACTATCCGCTGTGGACGGCCGCCGTCAGCCTGTCGGGCGGCAATCCCGTGCATTATGTGTGCGACGAACAGAACGAATGGTATCCCGATATCGAGGACATGCGCCGCAAGATCACGCCGCAAACGAAAGCCATCGTCGTCATCAACCCGAACAATCCCACCGGCGCGCTGTACCCGGTTTCCGTGCTGCAGCAGATCGTCGACCTGGCGCGCCAGCACCAATTGATCATTTTCGCCGACGAGATCTACGACAAGGTGCTGTACGACGAAGCCGAGCACGTGTCGATCGCCTCGCTGGCCGACGACGTGTTGTTCATCACCATGAACGGCCTGTCGAAGAATTACCGCTCCTGCGGCTACCGTTCCGGCTGGATGGTGGTCTCGGGCGAAAAGCGCCACGCAAAAGATTACATCGAGGGCCTCAACATGCTGGCCTCGATGCGGCTATGCGCCAACGCGCCGGGGCAGTTTGCCATCCAGACGGCGCTTGGCGGCTACCAGAGCATACAAGACCTGGTGGGGCCCGGCGGGCGCCTGTTGAAACAGCGCGACCTGGCGCACAAGCTGCTGACCGATATTCCGGGCGTCACCTGTGTCAAGCCGAAGGCCGCGCTGTACATGTTCCCGCGTCTGGACCCGGAGGTCTACCCGATCGCCGACGACCAGCAGTTTGCCTATGAATTACTGGCCGAGGCCAAGGTCCTGATCGTGCAGGGCACGGGT
This sequence comes from Janthinobacterium sp. UMAB-60, assembly GCF_900095235.1. NCBI lineage: Bacteria > Pseudomonadati > Pseudomonadota > Betaproteobacteria > Burkholderiales > Oxalobacteraceae > Janthinobacterium > Janthinobacterium sp. UMAB-60. The sequence continues at coordinate 308,788 of NZ_LT607484.1, read as the reverse complement.
TTCAACTGGATCGCGCCCGACCATTTCCGCGTCGTCTTCCTGCCCAATTCCGATGACCTGACCGAGGCCATGGGGCGCATCGCGCGCTTCCTCGAGGGTTACCGCAAGCGTCACGGCCGGGGCTGAACCGGCCAGCAGCAATCTCGATCAACCATACCGATCAACCTGGCGCCGCCCAAGGGGGGCGCCACTTATGAGCAGTCAAGCACAACTATGAAATCCATCAAGATCGGCCTGCTGGGCCTGGGCAATGTCGGTTACGGCACGTTCAGTGTCCTGAAACGCAACCAGGAAGAAATCAAGCGCCGCGCGGGCCGCGGCATTGAAGTCGTCGCCGTCGCCGTGCGCGACGTGGCGCGCGCCGAAGCGCTGGTCGCCGGTGCCTGCAAGGTCGTCAATGACCCGTCCCTGATCGTCAACGATCCCGAGATCGACATCGTCGTCGAACTGATCGGCGGCTACGACCTGTCGAAAACCCTGGTGCTGCAGGCCATCGCCAACGGCAAGCACGTGGTGACGGCCAACAAGGCCTTGCTGGCCGTGCATGGCAATGAAATCTTCGCCGCCGCCCAGGACAAGGGCGTGATGGTGGCCTTCGAAGCGGCCGTCGCGGGCGGCATCCCCATCATCAAGGCGCTGCGCGAAGGCTTGACGGCCAACCGCATCGAATGGATCGCCGGCATCATCAACGGCACCACCAATTTCATCCTGTCCGAAATGCGCGACAAGGGCCTCGATTTCGCCACCGTGCTGAAACAGGCGCAGGAACTCGGTTACGCGGAAGCCGATCCCACCTTCGACATCGAAGGCGTCGATGCCGCGCACAAGGCCACCATCATGTCGGCCATCGCCTTCGGCATCCCGGTGCAGTTCGACAAGGCCTACGTGGAAGGCATCAGCAACCTTAACGCCGTCGACATCCGCTACGCCGAGCAGCTGGGCTACCGCATCAAGCTGCTGGGCATCACCAAGCGCGCTACCGTCAATGGCGTGGAAGGCATCGAGCTGCGCGTGCATCCGACCCTGATCCCGGCCAAGCGCCTGATCGCCAATGTGGAAGGCGCCATGAATGCGGTGCTGGTGCACGGCGACGCCGTCGGCGCCAGCCTGTACTCGGGCCGCGGCGCGGGCGCCGAGCCGACCGCCTCGTCGGTGATCGCCGACCTGGTCGACATCACGCGCCTGGCCACGGCCGATCCGGAACACCGCGTGCCGCACCTGGCGTTCCAGCCGAACGCGATGACCAACATCGACATCCTGCCGATGTCGGAAATCACCACCAGCTACTACCTGCGCATGCACGTGGCCGACCAGCCGGGCGTGCTGGCCGACCTGACGCGCATCCTGGCCGAACGGAGCATCTCGATCGACGCCATGCTGCAAAAAGAGCCGGCCGAGGGCGAGACGCATACGGACATCATCATGCTGACGCACCAGACGCAGGAAAAGAACGTCACGGCCGCCATCGAAAAGATGGAAGCGCTCAATAGCGTGGTGGGCACGGTCACCAAGATCCGGCTGGAAAACCTCAGCTGAGCGTTTTCAGCGATCCACGCAAAACGGCGCCCGCGGGCGCCGTTTTTTTATTTGTGATGTGGTGTCGGATTACGGCGCTTTGCGCCTAATCCGACCTACGCTGCGGTACCGACGGGACCCACATCCATGCCGTCATAGCTGGCCAGCTGGTTTTCCTGGGCAAACGCCATCAGTTCGCCATTGCGCGCATGCAGGCTGTCGACGCTGTGCACTTCCGCTTTTTCCACGTGCAGCACCCACACGGGTGCGGCGGCCGGATCGTCCAGTTCGGGCTGGTACAGTTCCACCGGGCGGTAGCCCTGCAGCGCCAGCAAGGTGGCGGCCTGCTCCAGCGACTCGGAAGTGGGGTTGGTGAAGTAATAGCCCCACAGCAGCGGCTGGGACAAGTCCCACGGCGCGTTTTCGGCGATATTGGCAAACAGTTCGGTTACGTCTTCTTTGGTCATCATGGCAGTGGGCCTTCATTAAAATCTCAGGGCGCGATCTTAGCATCGACTGGCGCTGCGGCGAAATACACGCCGACTTTCAATCCATGCCCATTCGCCGCCGTGGCCAGTTCCAGGCTGGCGCCATGCAGGGCGGCGATGTCGCGCACGATGGCCAGGCCCAGCCCGGCGCCGCCCGGGTTGCTCTCGAGTGCCGTGCCGACCCGGTAGAACGGCGTAAATACCCGTTCGCGTTCGGCGGGCGGGATGCCGGCGCCGCTGTCCTCCACTTCCAGTACCGCGCCGTGCCCCGCTTGTGCAGCGCGCACGCGCAGGATCACGCTGCCGCCCTGCGGCGTGTAGCGCAAGGCATTGTCGACCAGGTTGGCCAGCAGTTCGTGCAGCAGCACGGCCTGACCATGCACAGGCGCGTCGTCGGGCGCTTCCAGCGATAAATCGATATTCTTGCCGACGGCGGCCATGGCCATTTCCAGCCCTACCTGCTGCGCCACGTCGCGCAGCGGGACGGTATGCATGGCCAGGCTGTCGCTGCCATGCTCGATGCGCGCCAGGGTCAGCAGGCGGTTGGCCAGCAGCACGGTCGAATCGGTGGTGGCGGCGATCGAGCGCACGATGTCGCGCAGGGCGGCCATGTCGGATGGCGTGCCGGCCTGGCGGTCGCATTCGCGCATGGCCAGTTCGGCCTGGGTTTTCAGCACCGTCAACGGCGTGCGCAGCTGGTGCGAGGCATCGGCGATGAAACGGCGCTGGCTGGCGATCAGTTGCTGCAGGCGCGACATGGAGCCGTTCATGGCGCTGACCAGCGGGCGCATTTCCTTGTGCACCAGCGCGGGATCGACATCGGACAGGTCGGACAGGGTGCGCGTCTCGACTTCCGTTTTCAAGCGCATCAGCGGCCGCAGCACCAGGCGCACGGCAAACCATACGAGCGCGCCCATCACCAGTATCATCGCCGCCTGCCAGCTCAGGGTATCGAACAGGATCTGGTTCGACAGGCCGCGCCGCGCATCGAGCGTTTCAGCCACCTGGATCAGGGCAATGCCGCGCATCGAGTCGTCATACACGGGTTGCAGCAGGGCGGCGATGCGGATCGGCTTGCCGTGGTAGTCGGCGTGGTAGAAGCGCACCAGGGCCGGGTAGTTCTGCGAGCGGGGCACGTTTTTCGGCACGGGCGGCAAGTCGCCATAGCCCGAGACCAGTTCGCCGTTGATGCCCGTGACCTTGTAATAGATGCGGCCCAGGGTGTCGGTCTCGAAGCTGTCGAGCGCCACGTAGGGCACTTCGGCCACGACCTTGCCGCCGACGATGGAGACGCGCTCGGCCAGCGCCCGCGTCGACGCCAGCAACGAGCGGTCGTAGGCCATGTCGGCCGCGTCGAGCGCATTGCGGTAAACAAAAAAAGCGTCGAGCAACACCAGCATCACCAGCGGGATGAGCAGCCAGCGCAGCAGCTGGCTGCGCAGGCTGCCCAGCGGCCGGCCCTGCGCCCAGCGCCCGCGCAGGCGTTCGAACAGGGGCCGGCGTGGGGCGTGCGCCTTCATTTTAGCGTGGCCGGCGCCATGGCGCTGCGCGGCTGCAGCAGGTAGCCGATGCCGCGCAAGGTGGTGATGGCGGCGCCATCGGGCGAACCGGCTTCCACGCCGTTTTCAAGTTTTTTACGTACCCTGTGGATGTACAGTTCGATGGCATCCAGGTTGACGTCGTCGGCCAGCGCGAAGACTTCGTCGAACAGCTTTTCCTTCGACACGGCGCGCCCGGAGCGCGTGATCAGCGCCTCGAGCACCGCGTGTTCGCGCGGCGTCAGGGGAAAAGGGGCACCGGCGTAGCTGAACATGCGCGTGACGGTGTCGAAACTGAGCGCGCCGCAGGTGTGCACCAGCGCCTCGTTGCCCTGGCTGCGGCGCAGCAGCGCTTTTACGCGCGCTTCCAGTTCGGCCAGCTCGAACGGCTTGGCCATGTAATCGTCGGCGCCCAGGTTCAGGCCCTGTACCTTGTCATCGAGGCCGCCGCGCGCCGTGAGTATCATGACGGGAGTCTTGCCCCGCGTGCCGCCGCGCGCGCGCAGGCGGCGCAGCACGTCCAGGCCGTCCATCTTCGGCAGGGTCAGGTCGAGCAGCACCAGTGAATATTCCTGCGTGTGCAGCAGGGCGTCGGCATCGGCGCCGTTGTGGGCGGTCTCCACCGTCAGGTGCGCGTCGCGCAGGGCCTTTGCCAGCCAGTGCGACAGCTCCAGATGGTCTTCCACTAATAATATGCGCATGGTCTCCGCCATTCGTTGAAATGATGCAGTGTAAGCCTGGCGGCAGGGGCGGCGATGAATATGTTTGCGCCCCTTGTGGCTGGCCGGCGACACCTGTCATGCTGAAAGCCAATTGAAAGGATCGCGCTCATATAGTGTGATCCTGATTCATGAAATGGATCAGGCATATCACTAATAACTATATCTAAGGGAGACCCACTATGAAAAAAACCGCATTCTCGCTGGCCGCCATGGCCGTTCTCGCCGCCGCAGCCGGCGCTGCCCAGGCACAGTCGAATGTCACCGTGTATGGCTTGCTCGACGTCGGCTTCGACAACACCAGCAACGCTTCGGCATCGAAAGGTTCGGTCAGCCGCGTCAGCTCCGGCGGCATGAATACCTCGCGCTGGGGCATCCGCGGCAATGAAGACCTGGGCGGCGGCCTGAAAGCTGTTTTCAACCTCGAAGGCGGCATCCTGATGGATACGGGCGCCATCGATGGTGGCGTGCTGTTCAAGCGCCAGGCCTATGTGGGCCTGGAAGGCAGCTACGGCCGACTCGTGCTGGGCCGCTCGTTCACCACCGTGTACGACTTCGTGCTGCCGTTCGATCCGATGGGCTACGCGCCTTTCTATTCGTGGGCGACGGCGGCCGGCAAGGCTGTGCAAGGTCAGTACGGCATGACGACCGGTTTCGACAACCTGGTCAAGTACTCGGGCACGGCGGGCGACTTCAAGTTCGGCGCCTCTTATGGTTTCGGCGAGCAAGCCACGGGCGCCCAGGACAGCGCCAAGTTTTCTTCCGGCGTGACCTACACGGCCGGTCCGGTCAGCCTGCTGGCCACCTATGAGCGTGTCAACGGCAATTCAATTGTCGGCGGCGCGCGCGACAAGACCACCTCCTATCACCTGGGCGCGATGTACAACGAAGGCCCATGGAAGTTGCAGGCCGTGGCGCGCGACTACAAGCTCGATCCGGCCGCCTCCGGCAAGCCTGACCTGCGCGGTACCCTGTACTGGGGTGGCGTCAGCTACCTGACCACGCCGCAAGTCACGCTGACGGGCGTCATCTACTACCAGGACGTGAAGAACGTGGCCGCCAATACGGATGCCGATCCGATCATGTACGTGGCGCGCGTGCGCTATGCGCTGTCCAAGCGCACCGACCTGTACGTGGCTGGCGCCTATGCCAAGGCCAAGAACAACCAGCTGGTCAGCCTGTCGCGCGACGATGCCGGTTTCGGCAACACGCAGCGTGGCGTGATCGCCGGCATGCAGCACCGCTTCTAAGCCATGACCATGCCGCGCTCCCTGTTCCTGTTGCTGCCATGCCTGCTGCCCGTTTTTGCCGGGGCACAGGTGGCTACGCCAGCGCCGGTCGAATGCGTGGTGCCGTCCAAGCCGGGCGGCGCCATGGATCTGACGTGCAAGCTGGCGAAAAAAGGCCTGGCGCAGGAGGGCGCGGCAGCAGCGGCAGGTCCCATGCGCATCAGCTACCTGCCGGGCGGTATCGGCGCGGTGGCCTGGCATTCGATGGGCTCGCAGCGCCGCCGCGCGGAAGCGAACACCCTGGTGGCCTTTTCGGGCGGCTCGCTGCTCAATCTGGCGCAGGGCAAGTTCGGCAATGCCAAGGCGGGCGACGTGCGCTGGGTGGCGGCGCTGGGCGCCGACTACGGCATGATCGCCGTGCGCAGCGATTCGCCCTACAAGACGCTGGGCGACCTGATCGCGGCATTGCGCCAGCATCCTGACAAGGTGCTGATCGGCGTCTCCGGCACCATCGGCAGCCAGGACTGGCTGAAGATGGCGCTGGTGGCGCGGCATGCCGGCATCGACCCGAAAGTGCTGCGTTTCGTCGCCCTCGAAGGCGGCGGCGAAGTGTTTACGGCGATGCAGGCCGATTATGTGCAGGTGGTCTCGGGCGACACGTCGGAGGCCACCCTGAACGCCAGCGCCAACCATGCGCGCGTGCTGGCGGTGCTGTCGGAAAAACGCCTGCCCGGCGTGCTGGCCGGCGTGCCGACGGCGCGCGAGCAGGGCGTCGACGTGGTCTGGCCCATCATCCGCGGCGTGTGGATGGGGCCGCAGGTGCCCGAGGCGGACTACCAGCGCTGGGTGGCCACCTTTGAGCGTGCGATGGCCACGCCGCAGTTCGCCGAATGGCGCGCCCAGGCCGGCCTGTATCCATTTGCCCTGACGGGGCCGAAGCTGACCGCGTATGTCAGGAAGGCGGTCGACGAGTATGCGCGGCAGGCCACCGAACTCGGATTAATGCGCTGAACGGCATCCCATTTAAAAAAACTATTTCACAGACGGAGACAACCCCATGCAAAACAAGACCCTGCTTCAAGTCGCCATTGCCGCCGCGTTTGCCAGCCTGGCCGGCGCCGCTTTCGCGCAAGTACCGGCCGGCTATCCGGCCGACTACCAGAAGATCATCGACGCGGCCAAGAAGGAAGGCAAGGTGGTGATCTACAGCGCCACCGACAGCAAGGCCGCCGCGCCGCTGATCAAGGATTTCAGCGCCCTGTATCCGGGCATCTCGGTCGAATACAACGACATGAATTCCACCGAAGTGTACAACCGCTTCATTTCCGAAGTGGCGGCGGGCGGCAACACGGCCGACGTGATGTGGTCGTCGGCGATGGACTTGCAGATGCGCCTGGCCTCCGATGGCTATGCGCTCAAGTACAAATCCGTCGAAGCGGCGAAGATTCCCGGCTGGGCCATGTGGGATGACCAGGCTTACGGCACCACGTTCGAGCCGGCCGCCATCGTCTACAACAAGCGCCTGCTCGATCCGAAGGAAGTGCCGAAGAATCACGACGACTTCGTCAAGCTGATCGCCACGCCGAAATTCAAGGACAAGGTCACCACCTACGACATCGAAAAGTCGGGCGTGGGCTTCATGTTCATGGCGCAGGATGCCAAGGAATACCCGCAATTCCTGGCGCTGCAAAACGCGTTCGGTGCCGCCAAGGTACGCGTGCAATCGTCGACGGGCACCATGATGGAGCGCATCTCGTCGGGTGAAAACCTGATCGGCTACAACGTGCTGGGCTCTTATGCCCTGGTGCGCGCCAAGACCGATCCGTCGATCGGCGTGGTGCTGCCCAAGGATTACACCCTGATTTTGTCGCGCGTGCAGTTCATCAACAAGAACGCGAAGAACGTCAACGCCGGCAAGCTGTGGCTCGATTACATCTTGTCGCACCGCGGCCAGACCATCATTGCCAACGGCGCCAAGCTGTTCGCCATCCGCGCCGACGTCACGGGCGAAACCACGTCGGCTGACCTGATCAAGCAAATCGGCGCATCCAACGTCAAGCCGATTCCCGTGCACCCGATCATCCTGCAATTTCTGGGACCTGCCAAGCGCATGGCCTTCTTGAAGCAGTGGAAAGAGACAGCCGGCAAAAAATAATGCCGTCCTGGCCGTCCGCAGGCGTATGCCTGCGGACGGATGCCGCACCCTTCATTCATTGGATTCATCATGCAAACTGCCATCTTGCCGCTGCCTGCACGGTCGCGCTCTCCCTTGTCGCGCCTGAACTGGTCGCGCGGCGTGGTCGTGACGATCACGCTGATCGCCATTTTCCTGCCGCTGTTCCTGATTTTTTACCAGAGCTTTTTGAACGCGCCGTTTTTCATGCCGGTGCGCGAATTCGGCTTTGACTCTTACCGTTTCATCTTCGATGATCCCGATTTCGCCATGGCCTTCAAGAATGGCCTGATGCTGGCCTTCGGCCTGACCGTCATCGCCGTGCCGCTGGGCGGCATGCTGGCCTTCCTGATGGTGCGCACCGATTTGCCGGGACGCGGCTGGGTCGCCCCTGTGCTGCTGGTGCCCATTTTTGTGTCGCCGATGGTGATGGGCTTTGGCTATGTCGTCTCGATGGGGCCTGTGGGCTTTTACTCGATCTGGGCCAAGGAACTGCTCGGCTTCGTGCCCTGGAATATCTATTCCTTCACCAGCATCGTCATCATCGCCGGCCTGACGCACGTGCCGCACGTCTACCTGTATGCCTCGTCGGCACTGAAAAGCCTCGGTTCCGATGTCGAGGAAGCGGCCCGCGTGGCGGGCGCCTCGCCGATCCAGGTGATGCTGAATGTATCGCTGCCGATGATCATGCCGGCGCTGGCGTATGCGGGCGTGCTGGTGTTCTTCCTCGGCTTCGAAGTATTCGGCCTGGTGCTGGTGCTCGGTGATCCGGAAGGCCATCTGGTGCTGCCGACCTATCTGTACAAGCTGACGAACAAACTGGGCACGCCGTCGTACCACCTGATGGCCGCCGTCGCCGTCTGCCTGGTGATGGTGACCATGCCGCTGGTGATGATACAGCGCTGGCTGCTCAAGTCCGCCAACAAGTATGTGTCGATCAAGGGCAAGGGCGCGCGCAGCAAGGCCATGCCGCTGGGCCGCTGGAAGTGGCTGGCCTTTGCCTTGCTGGCGGGCTGGCTGATTTTTACCATCATCCTGCCGTTGACGGGCATCGTGCTGCGCTCCTTCGTGCAGTACTGGGGCGAAGGCGTGCACCTGGCCGACGTGCTGACCCTGCAGCATTTCCGCGATATTTTCGACCAGCCATCGCTGGTGCGCGGCATCGTCAACACCATCCTGATCGGCGTCGTCGGCGGCGCGCTGGCCGTGGGTTGCTACAGCTTCATCGCGCTGGCCATGCACCGCAAGCAGGACGGCATCACGCGCCTGCTCGATTACAGCGTGCTGGTGCCGCGCGCCGTGCCGGGTCTGCTGGCCGGCCTGTCCTTCCTGTGGGTGTTCCTGTTCGTGCCGGCCTGGCTGGATGGCATGTTGAAAGGCATGGACAACGGCGTGGCCCTGTGGCTGAGCGGCCATGTGATTCCCGTGCTGCGCGAAGTGCGTTCGACCATCTTCGCCCTGTGGCTGGCGTATTCGGTGGTGTGGATGGCTTACGGCATGCGCCTCATTTCCACCGCGCTGCTGCAGGTGGGACCGGAACTGGAAGAGGCGGCGCGCGCCGTCGGCGCCAGCCGCGGCCAGGTGACGCGCGACGTCACGCTGCCGCTGATCAAATACGGCTTGCTGGGCGCCTGGCTGATGGTGTTCCTGATCTTCGAGCGCGAATATTCGACGGGCGTGTACCTGCTCTCGCCGGGCACGGAAGTGATCGGCGCCATGCTGGTATCGCTGTGGGCCGGCGGCTCGACCGACCTGGTGGCGGCGCTGTCCTTCATCAATATCACCCTGGTGGCCATCGGCCTGGGCATCGCGCTGCGCTTCGGCGTCAAGCTGCATAACTAAATACAAAGACTGAGACCACATCATGAATGAACTGACCGTCAATGAGCTGTACCTGGACTACGGCACCGGCGCTGCCGCCAACCAGATCCTGAAAGGTGTCTCGATGCACCTGCAAAAAGGCGAAGTGGTCGCCTTGCTGGGGCCTTCGGGCAGCGGCAAGACCACCTTGCTGCGCGCCGTCGCCGGGCTGGAAAGCCCGAAGGCGGGCACGATCCAGATCGGCGAGCGCAATGTCTACGATGGCGCGAAACACTTCGAGATGCCGGCCGAGCATCGCAACCTGGGTCTGGTGTTCCAGTCGTATGCGCTGTGGCCGCACAAGACCGTGTTCGACAACGTCGCCTACGGCCTCAAGTTGCGCAAGATGGGCAGCACGGAGATCGCCGCGCGCATCAAGGAAGTGCTGACGCAGCTGGGCCTGGGGCACTTGGGCGAACGCTATCCGCATCAGCTGTCCGGCGGCCAGCAGCAGCGCGTGGCGATCGCCAGGGCGCTGGTGTACAACCCGCCCGTGATCCTGCTCGACGAACCGCTGTCGAACCTCGATGCCAAGCTGCGCGAGGAAGCGCGCGCCTTCCTGCGCGAACTGATCGTGCGTCTGGGCCTGTCGGCCCTGATGGTGACGCATGACCAGGGTGAGGCGATGGCCATTTCCGACCGCATTTTGCTGCTCAATAACGGCAAGATCGAGCAGCAAGGCACGCCGCAAAGCATGTATGAAACGCCCGACACCCTGTTTACGGCCGAATTCATGGGCAGTAACAACCGCCTGCCCGGCAAGGTGGTGCAGCGCGACGGCAACCAGGTGCGGCTGCTCGTCGACGGCGCCTCGATGCAGGGCGTGGCGCGCGGCGCCAACGTGGGCACGGAAGTGACGACCATGATCCGCGTCGAGGAGGTGAAGATCAGCGCCACGCAGGTGGACAACGCCATCGAACTGCCGCTGCTGACCTGCATGTACCTGGGCGACCGCTGGGAATGCCTGTTCGAGCGCGGCGGTGCCGAGAATATCAGCCTGCGCGCGTATTCGCGCCACAAGCTCGAAGCGGGCAAGTACTGGCTGCACATGCCGGCCGATAAACTCTGGGTGTTTTAACGGTGCCGAGGTGGCCACGCTGGCGCGCAGTGTAGTGCTCTTGCTGCGCGGCGCTGGCCGCCTGGTCGGCGTTGCCCTGTGCCGCTTCTTGATGCCGCTGGCATTGCTGACCGCTCCATTCTTTTCTCCGCTGACCAGGCAAGGCCGCCACAGTTGAATTGGCCGGCTGGAACTGGCATAAAGCAAACGCTCTGTATTGTCCTTGCTGCACACCCCATTAATCCTCGCGGCCGCCACGGGTGGGCAATATGTGCGTCCCCGTTTTTTGGGCTTTCCTTCTCGGCCGCCTGCTGGCCAGTCATACCCGATGGCTGCGTTTGCCGCGCCGCTGCGCCATGCTGCGTGTGTTATCTAAAAACAACGCTCGTATGGGCGGCATGTGCAGCTTATTTTGATTATTGATAAAAAATACTATTTCTGAGAATGCCGACTTTCCATCGAAGACAATGGATGAAGGTGTTACAAATAGTAACTAAAGCGGTACATCCTTTTTAAAAACGTTTTGTATTTGCATTTAAAAAGTTGCCTCACGGCCATTTATTTTAGTTATTTTTACTTCCTTCGTTTATAATTTGAAAAGAACGCCGGCGGGGCTTTTTGCGCAGTTTTGACGTGAGTTCGCCCTTTTTTTGAGCTCAGGAAAATGCATATGCGCACCGATGGTGTCCGTTTTTCAATTGTCAGACATGCCGCTTGGGCGCCAGGCCTGGAAACGCCGCAGCAATGGCGGGCGTGGGCGCAAAGCGCCTTGCCCGTCGCGCCGATTGCTGCCGCTGGCGAGCCAGGCGTGCGTGCGATGGCGCCGATGCAGCGCCGCCGCGCCGGTCAGTTGGGCAAGATGGCGCTCGAAGTGGCGTACGCCTGCCTCGGCGAACAGCGCGATATTGCGCTCGTCTTTTGTTCTCGCCATGGCGAGGTGGCGCGCGCCGTCGAACTGTTGTCGGCGCTGGCCCAGGGCGAACCCTTGTCGCCGACGGCGTTCGGCATGGCCGTGCACAATGCCAGCGCAGGCCTGTTTTCCATCGCCCGCGCCGATACGGCCAATCAGCTGGCCGTCGCCGCCGGTGCTGCCAGCCTCGAGGCCGCGGTGATCGAAGCGTGCGGCTTGCTGGCCGATGGCGCGGCGCAGGTATTGCTGGTGTTGGCGGAGTGTCCCTTGCCAGTGCCATTCGAGGCCTTTGAAGACTGTCATGAGCAGCCGCATGCGTTTGCCTGGCTGCTGCAGGCCGAGGATTCCCCGGGCACGGCGTTCAGCCTGACGTGGCGCGCCCGCGGCAGCGATGATGCGTTGGCGGCAGCCGCCGGCGCCATGCCGGGCAGTCTGGCCGTGTTGCGATTCATGCTCGGTGAGGTCAGCACGTTCGAGCATGCGGCCAACCGCCAGACATGGTGCTGGAGCCGCCATGCATAAGCTGGAGGCTGTTCGCGCCGGCCTATCGATAGGCTGGCGTACCATCGCGACCGCGCTCAGTTTTGTCGCCTTCGGCCTCGGTGGCTTGCTGCTGCGCGTGCTGGTGTTTCCCGTGCTGCAGGTGCTGGTGTGGCGGCGCGAGACGCGCATTGCCTGCGCGCGCGCCACCATCCGCTGGAGTTTTCGCTTGTATATCGGCCTGATGCGTTTTCTCGGCGTGTTGCGCTATGACTTGCGCGGTCTGGATAAGCTGGAGCGGGGCGGTTTGCTGATCCTGGCCAATCATCCGACCCTGATCGACACGATTTTCCTGATGGCGTATGTCAAGCAGGCCGATTGCATCGTCAAGTCCGATTTGTGGAATAACCCGTTTACGGGCGGTCCCGTGCGCGCGGCCGGCTATATCAACAACACGGGCGGCGCCGAACTGGTGGACGCCTGCCTGGCATCGCTGGCACGCGGCAATAACCTGATCATTTTTCCGGAAGGCACGCGCACGCCATGCAGCGGCGAGGTCGTGCTGAAGCGGGGCGCGGCGAATATCGCCGTGCGCGGCCGCTGCGACGTGACGCCCGTGCTGATACGTTGCCTGCCCAGAACCCTGGGCAAGGGCGAGCCGTGGTGGCGTGTGCCGGCTCGCCGCGCGCATTTCGAGATCGCCGTGCAGGACGACCTGGCGATCGACGAGTTTACCGGCGGTGGCGCCAGCGACGTCATGGCGGCGCGTACCTTGACCACTCATCTGCAACATTACTTTAGCGGGAAACAGGAACAACATGCTTGAACAAGAAGTGAAGGAACTGATCATCGAGGCGCTGCAACTGGAAGACATGAGCGCTGCCGATATCGATACGGATGCGCCCCTGTTTGTCGAGGGCCTGGGACTCGATTCGATCGATGCGCTGGAACTGGGCGTCGCCCTGCAAAAAAAATACGGCATTTCCCTGTCGGCCGATTCGGCCGATACGCGCCGCCACTTTGCCTCGGTACGGGCGCTGGCGGCCATGGTTGACACTCACAGAAAGAAGTAAGGAGCAGCAAAATGGTAGATATGAGCGCAATGAGCCGCGATGAACTGTACGCATGGGTAGTGCAGTTGCTGGCCGAAATGTTCGAGCTTGATCCGGCGGCGCTGACGCCGCAGTCGAATCTGTATGCCGAACTCGATATCGACAGCATCGACGCGGTCGACCTGGCGGTCAAGCTGAAGCAGCTGACGGGCAAGCGCCTGCAGCCGGAAGTGTTCAAGACCATCCGCACGATCGACGACGTGGTCGAGGCGCTGCGTGCGATGTCGGTGTCGGAACAGGTGGCATAAAGCGTGCTGCTCAATGCCGTCGCGCTACTGCTGACAGTACTGTATCCGCTGGCGATCTGGTTCGCGCATGGACAGGTCGAGCCGCGCTGGCTGGCGTTGTTGCTGCTGCTGGCCGTCGGCTGCCGCCTGCCGGCGCTGAAGTTGCAGCGCGCCGCGCGCTGGTCGGTGGCCGCCGCGCTGCTGCTGGTCGCCATCGCCCTGTGGAGCAACCTGCTGCTGCCGCTGAAACTGTATCCGGTACTCGTCAACGCCGTCTTGCTGGCCACCTTCAGCTACAGCCTGTGGGTGCCGCCGTCGGTGGTGGAACGCATGGCGCGTCTGCGCGAGAAGGATTTCCCCCCCTCGGCCGTGCGCTATACGCGCCGCGTGACGCAGGTCTGGTGCGGCTTTTTCATCTTCAATGGCGGCATCGCGCTGGGCACGGCACTGTGGGCCAGCGAAGCCGTCTGGTCGCTGTATACGGGCGTCATCGCGTATATCCTGATGGCCCTGTTATTTGGCGGCGAGTATCTCGTCCGCCTGCGTTTTAAGCGTTTGCATCATGCCTGAAGTCCTCATGCCGGAAACCCATTCTCCGATTGATTCCCTTGCCCGCCTTGCGCTGGCCATGCAAGGCCGTACGCCCGCCATGCCGGTCGGCTGGCGCGATGGCGACGTGCTCGATCACGCGCATTTTGCCGCGCGCATGGAGGCGTGGGCCGGCTTGCTGGAGCGCCAGGCAGGCCGCCATTTTGCCTTGTACCTGGATGACAGCGTCGAGTTTGGCGCCGCCTTGCTGGGCGCCTGGCAGGTCGGCAAGACCATCTGGCTGACGGCCGATACGCTGCCGGCCAGCTGCGCCTCGCTGGCTGCGTCCGTGGATGGTTTCCTGGGGCAGTTCCCGGTCGCGCATGCGCCGTTGCCCCTGCCTGCCGACAGCCTGGCCGAGCGCGCATGGACAGTGCTCGCTGACGATTTTCCGGCGCTGGTGGTGCATACCTCCGGCAGCACGGGCGCGGCGCAAGCCATGCCGAAAAAAATCTCGCAGCTGGCCAGCGAGGTAGCCACGCTGGAGCAGCTGTTTGGCGAGCACGCCGATGGCGCAGCCGTCGTCGCCACCGTCACGCACCAGCATATCTACGGCTTGCTGTTCAAGGTCCTGTGGCCATTGTGTGCGGGACGTGCCGTGCATGCGCACAGCGTGGACTATCCTGAGCAGCTGGCAGCCTTGCTGGCACGCGGTCCATGCGTGCTGGCCGCCAGTCCCGCGCACCTGAAGCGCCTGCCGGAACACCTGGACTGGTCTGGCGCCCGTGCGCATCTGCGCGCCGTGTTTTCATCGGGTGGGCCGCTGGCCCTGGACAGTGCGCTGGCGGCGGGCAATCTGCTTGGCCGCGTGCCGCGCGAAATCTATGGCAGCTCGGAGACGGGCGGCGTGGCCTGGCGCCAGCGTGCTCCAGAGCGTCCTGACGACGAGAGCTGGCAAGGCTTTCCTGGCGTGGACTGGCGCTTGCTGGACGACGGCGCGCTGGAAGTGCGTTCGGCGCACCTGGCCGATGATGGCTGGCTATGCCTGGCCGACCGCGCGCGGCAAACGGCGCCAGGACGCTTCCAGTTGCTGGGTCGCAGTGACCGCATCGTGAAGATCGAAGAAAAACGTATTTCTCTCAATGCCATCGAAGCGGCATTGCTGGCCACACCGCTGGTGCTGGACGCGCGCGTACTGCTGTGCGATGCGCCGGCTGGCGAACGTCAGAAAGTGGCCGCCTTTATCGTCTGCAGCGCTGCCGGCCGGGCGCTGCTCGACGCCGAAGGCAAGCTGGCGCTGAACCGCCAGCTGCAAACGGCGCTGGGCGGCCAGGTCGACGCCGTTGCCTTGCCGCGCCGCTGGCGCTACCTGGAACAACTGCCCATCAATGCGCAGGGCAAGACGACGCAGGCGCTGCTGCTGGCCTTGCTGGCGCAGGTGGACAAGCCGCCCCGCCTGCCGCAGGTGCAGCTGATCGAACGTTCGGCCGAAGGCGAAACGCCGCGGCTGCTGTTCGAGCTGCGCATACCCGCGAACCTGTTCTATTTCGATGGCCATTTCACGGGCGCGCCGTTGCTGCCCGGCGTGGTGCAAGTGGAGTGGGCGCTGCACTTTGCGCGCCAGCACCTGGCGCTGCCCGCGCGGTTCCGCGCCATGCATGCGCTGAAATTCCAGCAGCCGGTGCTGCCGGACCGGCCGGTGCGGCTGGCGCTCGAGTATGACGCGCTCAAGGCCAGCCTGCAGTTTCGTTATCTGTCGGACGCCGGCCAGCATGCCAGCGGCCGCATCCTGTTCCACCCGAATGCCGCTGCCGTTCCCGGTAGCGGCGCCGATACACCCATTCCAGCAACGAGCGCATGTTAGATAAAAAATTCTCACCCGAACGTCAGACCGCCTTTGCCGCCCGTTACGAGGCGCAAAAAATCGCTTTCGGTCCCGTCGTCTTTCAATGCGTGCGCTATGCCTGGAAGCGCGGCATGCTGCAGGCGCTGGCCGACACGGGCCACAGCGGCCTGACGGTTTCCGACATGGCCGCCAGCGGCCGCTGGACGGAATATGCGCTGAAGGTGGCGCTGGAGTCCTGCCTGTCGGCCGGTGTCGTCTCGCTGCGCGATGGCGCATACGTGCTCGATAAAGTCGGTTTTTGCATGCTGACGGACAGTATCACCCAGGTCAACCTGGACTTCATGCATGACGTCTGCTACCAGGGCTTGTTTGACCTGGACCGTTCGCTTGACACCGAGCAGCCATTGGGACTGGCCGCGCTGGGCGACTGGCCCACCCTGTACCAGGGTCTGTCGGCGCTGTCGGAACCGGCCAAGGGCAGCTGGTTCGCCTTCGACCACCATTATTCGGACACCTCGTTCCCCGAGATTTTCCCGGACGTCTTCGCCACGGCACCGCGCCGCATCATGGATATCGGCGCCAATACGGGCAAGTTCGCCAGCGCGGCGCTGGCCTACCGTGCGGGCGTGGAACTGCACCTGGTCGACCTGGAGCGCCAGCTGGCGGTGGCCGACCGCACATTGACCGAAGCGGGCGTGCGCGAGCGGGCCCATTTGCACGCCTGCGACCTGCTCGACGATGCTGCGCCGCTGCCGGCCGGCATGGACCTGATCTGGATGAGCCAATTCCTCAGCTGCTTTTCCGAGCCGGCCATCGCCAGCATCCTGCGCCGCGTGGCGCAGGCGCTGGGACCGAATGGCCAGGTGCTGATCATGGATACCTTCTGGGACCGCCAGCAATACGATATCGCCGCCTACTGCCTGATCAACACTTCGCCGTACTTCACGGCCATGGCCAGCGGTAACAGCAAGATTTACCAGAGCGCCGACTATATCCGCCTGGCGCAGGAGGCCGGCCTGGAGTTGCTGACCACGCGCGACGGCATCGGCTATTGTCATTCACTGCTGCGCTTTGGCCGCGCCGGAGCCGGCAGTGACTGAAGTGCATTTTCGCCCCTGCATCGTGATCCCCGTGTTCAACCATGAACACGCGATCGGCGCCGTGGTGCAGCGCCTGCTGCCGCATGGCGTGCCGCTGATCCTCGTCGACGACGGCAGCGCCGGCGCCGGCGCGCGCACCCTCGATGCGCTGGCCGCCGCGCACCCGTCTCGCGTGACCCTGCTGCGCCATGCGCACAACCAGGGCAAGGGCGGGGCGGTGCTGACGGGCTGCCGCCACGCGCATGCGCACGGCTACAGCCATGCGTTGCAGATCGACGCCGACGGCCAGCATGAAACGGACGATGTGCCGCGCTTCCTGGCGCAGGCGCAAGCCACGCCGGCGGCCGTGGTGATCGGCTATCCCGTGTACGATGAATCGGTACCGAAGGCGCGCTACTACGGCCGCTATGCGACGCACATCTGGGTGTGGATCAATACCCTGTCGCTGCAGATCCGCGATTCCATGTGCGGCTTTCGCGTCTATCCGCTGGCGCCGCTGACGGCGCTGGCGCAGCGCGGCGTGCTGGGACAGCGCATGAACTTCGACACGGACGTGCTGGTGCGCCTGTACTGGGATGGCTTGTCGATGGCGAATCTGCCCACGCGCGTGGGTTATCCCAGCGACGGCGTCTCGCATTTCGAGCTGTGGCGCGACAACGTGCTCATTTCGCGCATGCATGCGCGCCTGTTTTTCGGCATGCTGTGGCGCGCACCGCGCCTGCTGGCACGCCACTGGCGCGCGCGATGACGGCGGCGTCGCACCAGCCGCGCGGACACTGGTCCGGCTTCAATGAAGTCAGCTTCGTGGCCGGCATGCGCCTGCTGTTCTGGATCTGCCGCGTCTTCGGCCGCTGGCCTTTCCGCATCGTGCTGTACCCGGTGCTGGCCTGGTACGTGCTGACCAAGCCACGCGCGCGCCGCGTGTCGCGCAGCTACCTGCGTCGCGTCGCGGCCTGCGGCGGTCCGGCAAACCTGAGCGTGCTGCGGCACTTCGCCGCGTTTGCCGAAACCATCCTCGATAAAATGCTGCTATGGGGCGGGCTGTACGACACGCGCGGCGTGAGCCTGCACGGCGTCGACGGCGAAGAGGGCGTCAACCGCTGCCTGGACGAGGGGCGCGGCGCCTTGCTGATCTGCGCCCACCTGGGCAACCTGGATTTGTGTCGCGTGCTGTCGCAGCGCAATGCGCGCCTGAAGCTGACGGTGCTCGTGCACACGCGCCATGCGCAGGCGTTCAACCGCATGCTGGAGCGCCTCAATCCCGATAGCCAGCTCAATCTGATGCAGGTGACGGAAATCACGCCTGCCACGGCCATGCTGCTGGCGGAAAAGGTGGCGCAAGGCGAGTTCGTGGTGATCGCCGGCGACCGCGTTCCCGTTTCTCCCCAGCCGCGCGTGGCCGTGGCGCCGTTCCTGGGCCAGCCAGCCGCCTTTCCGGTCGGTCCGTATGTGCTGGCCAGCGTGCTGCAATGCCCCGTGTATTTGCTGTTTTCCATGCGCATCGGCCAGCGCTCCGAAATCCATTTCGAACTGTTCCGCCAGTCGCTGCACCTGCCGCGCAAGGCACGCGAGCCGATGCTGGCCGAACTGGCGGCCGCCTATGCGGCGCGCCTGCAGCACCACTGCCTGCGCGCGCCGCTCGAATGGTTCAACTTCTACGATTTTTGGCAACTCCCCGATACTTCAAGACTGGATACTCCCGATGCACCTCGCTGACCTGAAAAACACCCGGCGCGCCGTCCGCTTCGACCGCGAACGCCTGCGCATCGAAGACATTACCGACATCGCGCATGGCCGGGCCAGCGCCGAACTGTCCAGCGATCCCGTCTTTCTGGCGGCGATCGCGCGCGGCGCCGATTTCCTCGACCGCCTGCTGCGCGAGGACGGCACCATCTATGGCGTGACCACGGGCTACGGCGATTCGTGCACCGTGACCGTGCCGCCGGAACTGGTTGCCGAACTGCCGCACCACCTGTACACCTATCATGGCTGCGGCCTGGGCGAATTCTTCACGCCGGCGCAGACGCGCGCGATCATGGCCACGCGCCTGGCGTCGCTCGCCAAAGGTTTTTCCGGCGTCAGCGTGGAACTGCTGGCGCAGATCGCGCGCCTGCTCAATGCGGGCCTGCTGCCGTTGATCCCGTCGGAAGGTTCGGTCGGCGCCAGCGGCGACCTGACGCCGCTGTCCTACCTGGCGGCGGTGCTGTGCGGCGAACGCGAAGTCTGGCGCGACGGGATACAGGTGCCGGCGGAACAGGCGCTGCGCGAAGCGGGCATCACGCCGCTGCGCCTGCGTCCGAAGGAAGGCCTGGCGATCATGAACGGCACGGCCGTCATGACGGCGCTGGCCTGCCTGGCGTATGAGCGCGCCGAGTATCTGATGCGCCTGACGACGCGCATCACGGCCATGGCTTCGTTTGCGCTCGATGGCAACGCGCACCACTTCGATGCAACCCTGTTTTCCGTCAAACCGCATCCCGGCATGCAGCAAGTGGCGGCCTGGCTGCGCGAGGATTTGCCCACCGATTCCTGGGAACGCAACGGCAAGCGGCTGCAAGACCGCTATTCGATCCGCTGCGCGCCGCACGTGATCGGCGTGCTGGCCGACGCCTTGCCGTGGCTGCGTTCGTCGATCGAGAATGAACTCAATAGCGCCAACGACAATCCCATCATCGACGCCGAAGGCGAGCGCGTGCTGCATGGCGGGCATTTCTACGGCGGCCATATCGCCTTCGCCATGGACAGCATGAAGAACACGGTGGCCAACCTGGCCGACTTGCTGGACCGCCAGATGGCCTTGCTGGTCGACAGCCGCTACAACCAGGGCTTGCCGGCCAACCTGTCGGGCGCCACCGGCCCGCGCGCGGCCATCAACCACGGCCTGAAGGCATTGCAGATCAGCGCCTCCGCCTGGACCGCCGAAGCGCTGAAGCTGACCATGCCCGCCTCGGTGTTTTCGCGCTCGACCGAATGCCACAACCAGGACAAGGTCAGCATGGGCACCATCGCCGCGCGCGACTGCCTGCGCGTGCTGGAACTGTGCGAGCAGGTCGCCGCGGCCCTGCTCATTACCGTGCGCCAGGGCGTCTGGCTGCGTTGCAAGGTCAGTCCTGACGTGCCGCCGCAAGCGGCGCTGGCGGCGATGATGGCGGCGCTGGCCGCCGATATCGCGCCCGTCGAGGAAGACCGCCGGCTCGACCCGGAACTGCGCGTGCTGCTCGAACGCATGCGCGCACAAGCCTGGCCACTGTACGGAGCCGGGAATGACTGAGACGCATAAAGTGCGCGGCAAGAGAGCCACGCCCAGCCGCTGGCACGCCGAAGTGGAGATGCAGGTGCAGTTCTTCGACCTGGATCCGATGGAGATCGTCTGGCACGGCCGCTACGTGAAATACCTCGAAATGGTGCGCTGCGCGCTGCTCGACAGCATCGGCTACAACTACGTCGACATGAAGGCGTCCGGCTATGCCTGGCCCGTGATCGACATGCACTTGCGCTATGTGGCGCCAGCCACCTTTGGCCAGCGCCTGACCTTGCGCGCCGACCTGGTGGAGTGGGAAGACCGCTTGAAGATCGAGTACCTGGTCAGCGACAGCGCGACGGGCAAGCGCCTGAACCGCGCCAGCACGACGCAGGTGGCTGTCGATATCGCCAGCGGCGAGATGTGTTTTGCCTCGCCGCCCATCTTGTTTGAAAAATTGGGATTGAAGGCCGTATGAAAAAACAATTCAAAATCCTGCTGGCGGGACTGTGCCTGATGGCGATGGCGCCGCTGCACGCGGCCGCACCGGTGGCGAAGATCGAGGCCATGCTGGCCAAGCCGCAGCAGCTGTGCGGCCGTTTCGACCAGAGCAAGCAGCTGGCCGGCATGAAGAAGGCGCTGGCGTCGAATGGCCGCTTTTGCGTGGTGGCCGGCAAGGGCGTCTTGTGGCGCACCTTGCAGCCGTTTCCGAATACCCTGCGCCTGACGCGCGACGAGATCGTGCATTTCCAGGGCGAGCGCGTGGCCATGCGTCTCGACGCGAAGACGGAGCCGGTGGTCAAGATGATCAACAGCGTGCTGTTTTCGCTGCTGGCCGGCGACCTGGCGCAACTCGATACGCTGTTTGAAGTGGACGGCAGCATCGATGGCGGCACCTGGCAGGTGGCGCTGAAGGCGCGCCAGCCGGCGCTGGCCAAGGCCATCGGCAGCATCCGCCTCGATGGCGGCGCCTTCGTGAAAAACATCAGCATCAGCGAGGCGAGCGGCGACCGCACGAGCATCGTGTTCTCGGCGATTGAGACGGGACCGTCCGCCATCACGGCGCAAGAGGCGGCCCTGTTTTGAACGCATTGACGAAGCGCGGCCGCAACGCCGGGCGCTTGCTGGCCATCGCCTGGGCGCTGGTGGTGGCGCTGCTGCTGGCGCATAACGCCTATCTGTGGCTGGGCAAGCGCATCGCGCCCGAAACCGACATTCTCGCCTTGCTGCCGGTGCAGGAGCGCGATCCGGTGCTGCAGGCGTCGTTTACACACATGGTCGACGCGGCGCAGCAGCGTCTGGTGGTGCTGGTCGGCGCCGCCGAATGGAGCGATGCGAAGCGCGCGGCGGACGCCTACGGCGCAGTGCTGGCGCGCCATGCGGGCCTGTTCCAGTCCACGCCGCTCGACGAGCAGGCGCAGAACGACTGGCTGGCGCTGTTCCAGCAGCATCGCCTGACCTTGCTGACGGCACCGCAGGAAACGCAGCTGCGCCAGGAGACGCCACAATTCTGGCGCGATTCGGCGCTCAGTCAGCTTTACAGCCCGTTTGGTGGTCCGAAGCTGGGCGCCTGGCAGGACGATCCGTTTGGCCTGTTTGGCGGCTGGGTGCAGGAGCGTGCGCAGGAAACGCCCGTGCGTCCGCGCGACGGCCATTTGTTCGTCGCCGACGGCGAGCGCCAGTATGTGCTGCTGCCGATGACCTTGAGCCTGCCCGCCTTTTCGCTGGGCGCCCAGGAAAGCGTGTTGCCCGTGCTGGCGCAAGCCGAAGCGGCGGCGCGGCAAGCCGTGCCCGGCGTGGAAATCATCAGCGCCGGCGTGATCCTGCATGCGGCGGCGGCCAGCAGCCAGGCAGCGGGCGAAATGTCGACCATCGGCCTGGGCTCCCTGGCCGGCATCATCCTGCTGACGTGGTTCACCTTCCGCTCATTCAAGCCGATCTCGCTGATCCTGCTGTCGATCGGCATCGGCTGCCTCGGTTCCCTGTCCGTGTGCTGGCTGCTGTTTGGCAAAATACACCTGATGACATTGGTCTTTGGCGCCAGCCTGATCGGCGTGGCGCAGGATTACGGCATTTATTTTCTATGCAACCGCCTGGGCGCCGACCCGGCGCTCGATTCGCGCACCTTGCTGCGCCGTCTGCTGCCGGGCCTGTGCCTGACCCTGCTGGCCGCCGTCATCGGCTACATGGGTCTGGCGCTGACGCCATTCCCCGGCTTGCGCCACATGGCCGTATTTTCCGCCCTGGGCCTGGTGTTTGCGTGGCTGACGGTGGTGTGCTGGTTCCCCGCGCTGATTGGTGGCGGCACCTTGAAGAGCGGCGCGCTGGTCAAACAGTATGGCGCGGCGCGGGCGCGCTGGCCGCTGTTGCGGGCCAACCGCGCCACCCTGGTTGGCGGCGTGCTGTTTGCCCTGTTTGCGCTCTTCGGCATCAGCCGCCTGGGCGTCAACGACGATATCCGCCTGCTGCAAACGCCGCCCGCGCACTTGATACGCGACCAGATCAAATTGAGCAAATTGCTCGATGGGCCCACGCCGGTGCAGTTCTACCTGGTGCGCGGCGATAGCGCGGAAGCCGTGCTGCAGCGCGAGGAAATGTTGAAACAGCGCCTGCTGCCGCTGATCGCGCAAAAGCACATCAGCGGCGTCCAAGCCATGTCGAACTGGGTGCCGTCGCTGCGGACGCAGGCGGCGCGCCGGGCTTTGCTCGACACGGCCATCCTGCAGCCGGGCGCCGCGCTCGACTTGCTGGCGCAGTCCGTCGATGAAGGTCCCGAGTGGGCCGGCAAGGTACGCGCGCAGTTGGCGCAAGCCGGTGCGCCGCTGTCGATCGATGCCTTCCTGAAGGTGCCGGCCAGCGAGCCATGGCGCCATCTGTGGCTGGGCAAGGTGGAAGGCGGCTATGCCTCCATCGTCGCCTTGCGCGGCATGCGGTACGCGGCCATTCCCCTGCTGGCGCAGGCGGGCGAGGGTATGCCAGGGGTGCAGTGGGTCGACAAGGTGAGTGAAATTTCCTCGGTGCTGGGGCGCTACCGCGTCTACATGGGCGCCGTGGTGCTGGGCGCCTACCTGGTGGTCTTCGGCTTGCTGCTGCCACGCTACCGGCGCCGCACCTGGCGCGTGCTGGCGCCCACGGCGCTGGCCAGCGTGGCGGCTCTGGCCTTGCTGGGCTACCTGGGCATGCCGCTGCAGCTGTTCCACGTGCTGGCGCTGATGCTGCTGCTGGGCGTGGGCGTCGATTACGGCATCTTCATGCAGGAGCACCCTGACCGCCGCAACGACACGCCATGGCTGGCCGTGGGCCTGTCGGCGGCGAATACCATTCTGTCTTTCGGCTTGCTGGCGCTGAGCAAGACGGCCGCATTGCAGGCATTCGGCCTGACCATGCTGATCGGCACGGCGCTGGTATGGCTGCTGTCGCCGTGCTTTGCCGAAGCCGATCATCGTAGCGCGGCCGATGCCGCAGGAGAAATCTGATGTTTTTGCACTGTCAACGATGGGCGCCGGCACTGCTGCTGGCACTGGCCGGCTGCGCCAGCGTGCCGCCTTCGGCACCGGCGCGCCTGGGCCTGAAACTGGCGCCGCAGGCGCTGGGCGCCACGGTCAGCGTGCAGCAGCACCTGGTCGTCGAACGGGCGGGCCGCATCGACGAACTCGATGCGGCGCTGGAAGTGGAGCCGTCGCATCTCGACCTGGTGGGACTGGCGTTCGGCCAGCGCGTGCTGTCGCTGCATTACGACGGCAAGGACATGACCTCGTGGCGCCACCTGATGCTGCCGGCGCAGGTGCGCGCCGAGGACGTGCTGGAAGACATGCAGCTGACCCTGTGGCCGCGCGAGGCGATCGCGCAAGCCCTGCCGGCCGGCTGGCGCATCGAGGACAGCGGCTTGCGCCGTACCCTGTTCCTGCATGACGAGGAGGTGACGGTGATCGACTACAGCGGCATGCCGCGCTGGAGCGGCAAGGTGGTGCTCGACAACCTGCGCTACCGCTATCGCCTGACGATACAGAACGCCCCGGAAGGAAGCTGAATGACCGGCTTGACTGTGTACCTGAATGACTGCGGCATCGTCTGCGCGCTGGGCGCCGGCCGCGAAGAAGTGCGCGCGCGCCTGTTTGCCGCGCACAGCGGCGTGGTGTCCGTCGATACCTGCACGCCGGGGCGCATGCTGCCGCTGGGCGTGGTCGACGCGGCCTTGCCATCGGTGGCGCATCACGGCATCGCCGCGCGCAGCCGCAACAACCGGATGGCGCTGGCGGCGCTGGCGCAGATCCGCCCCGCCGTGGAGCAGGCCATCGCCCGTTACGGCGCGGACCGCGTGGCCGTGGTGATCGGCACCAGCACGTCGGGCATCGCCGAGACGGAAGGCGCGATCGGCCAGCATGTGGCGGGCGACGGCTTGCCGGCTGCCTTCCACTACGGCCAGCAGGAGATGGCGTCGCCGGCGCTGATGCTGGCCGGGGAACTGGGCATCGACGGCCCGGCCCTGGTGCATTCGAGCGCCTGTTCGTCGAGCGCCAAGGCGATGGCCAGCGCGGCGCGCCTGATCCGCATGGGCCTGTGCGACGCCGTGCTGACGGGCGGCGTCGATACCCTGTGCGGCTTTACCGTGGCCGGTTTTTCCGCGCTGGCGTCTGTCAGTGCGCGGCGCTGCAATCCGTTCGGCGCGAACCGCGACGGCATCAATATCGGCGAGGGCGCGGCCCTGTTCCTGATGACGGCGCAACCGGCCGCAGTGGCCTTGCGCGGCTGGGGCGAGTCGTCCGACGGCCACCATATGTCGGCACCCGATCCCGCAGGCGGCGGCGCGCGGCTGGCCATCGCCCAGGCACTGGCGCGCGCCGGCATCGCGGCGTCGCAAGTCGACTATGTGAACCTGCACGGCACGGCCACGCCGCAAAACGATGCGATGGAAGCGCGCGTGGTGTCCGAGCTGTTCGGCGCCACGGCGATGAGCAGCTCCACCAAGCCGCTGACAGGCCATGCGCTGGGCGCGGCGGCGGCCATCGAGGCCGCGCTGTGCTGGCTGGCGATGCAGGACGATAACGCCGAGGGCTTGCTGCCGCCGCACCTGTGGGACGGCGTGCCCGATGAATCCCTGCCGCCGCTGCGCCTGGCCTTGCCCGGCGCGCGCCTGGGGCGTCCGCTCGACTGGGCGCTGAGCAATTCATTTGCCTTCGGCGGCTCGAATGCCGCCCTGCTGTTCGGGAGGGGAGCATGAGTTTTCCGGATATCCGCGAACTGGTGCCCCATTCCGGCGCCATGGTGCTGCTCGACCGGGTGTTGTCGGCCGATGCGGAAAACCTGTGCGCCGAAGTGGCCATCCATGCCGGCAGCGTGTTTTATGACGCGCCGTCGGCCGGTGTCGGCAGCTGGGTCGGCATCGAATACATGGCGCAGGCGATCGCCGCGCATGCGGGCTACCTGGCGCGGCTGGCCGGCGCGCCCGTGAAGATCGGTTTTTTGCTGGGGGCGCGGCGCTACGAAGCGCAAGCGCCCTTGTTTGTCGATGGCAGCGTGCTGCTGGTGCATGTGCAGCAGGCCTTGCAAGGCGAGAATGGACTGGGTGCGTTCGAGTGCCGTATCGAGATGGCGGGCGCCGTGCTGGCGCAGGCGACGATCACGGTATTTCAGCCCGAGGATGCAAAGCAATTTCTGCAGGAGAGTATGAATGGAGCGCAGCATGAGTAAAAGTGTATTGGTGACGGGGTCGTCGCGCGGCATCGGCAAGGCCATCGCCTTGCGATTGGCGCGCGACGGTTTTGACGTGGTGCTGCATTGCCGCAGCGCGCGCGGCCAAGCCGACGCGGTGGCGCAGCAGGTGCAGGCGCTGGGACGCGCGGCGCGCGTGCTGCAGTTCGATATCGGCGACCGTGCCGCGGCGGCTAGCGCGCTGGAAGCGGATATCGCCGAACATGGCTGCTATTACGGCGTCGTGTGCAACGCCGGCGTGGCGCGCGACAATGCGTTTCCCGCCATGTCGGGCGAGGACTGGGACATCGTCTTGCAGACCAACCTCGATGGTTTCTACAATGTGCTGAACCCGCTGGTGATGCCGATGGTACAGCGCCGCAAACCGGGGCGCATCGTCACCATGGCGTCCGTTTCTGGCCTGATCGGCAACCGGGGGCAAGTCAATTACAGCGCGGCCAAGGCCGGCATCATCGGCGCGACCAAGGCGCTGGCGCTGGAACTGGCCAAGCGCGCCATCACCGTGAACTGCGTGGCGCCGGGCCTGATCGAGACGGACATGATCAGCGAGGTGCCGCTCGACGAAGCGCTGAAGATGATCCCCGCGCGCAGAGTCGGCACGCCGGAAGAGGTGGCCGCCGCCGTGAGTTTCCTTGTCGGCGAGGAGGCGGGCTACATCACGCGCCAGGTCATTTCCGTGAATGGAGGCATGGCATGAGCCGCCGGGTAGTCGTGACCGGCATGGCCGGCATCAGCCCGATCGGCAATGACTGGCCGGCCATCCGCCAGCGCCTGGGCGAATACCGCAACGCCATCGTGCGCATGGACGAATGGGCCGATTACGAAGGCTTGAACACGCAGCTGGGCGCGCCGGCCGCGCCGTTCGCGCTGACGGACCGTTACAACCGCAAGGCCGTGCGCAGCATGGGGCGCATCGCGCTGATGGCCACGCGCGCCAGCGAACTGGCGCTGGAACACGCGGGCCTGGCGGAACATCCCGTGGTCAAGAGCGGGCAGATGGGCATTTCCTTCGGTTCGTCCGCCGGCACGCCCAGCGCTATCGGCGACTTTGGCCGCATGATGGAAGAGCGCACCACCAAGGGCATCAACGCCACCACCTACATCAAGATGATGGCGCACACGGCGCCCGTGAATATCGGCGTGTTTTTCGGCGTCACGGGACGGGTCATCACCACATCGAGCGCCTGCACCTCGGGCAGCCAGGGCATCGGCTATGCCTACGAGGCGATCGCCGGCGGCAAGCAGCTGGCGATGATCGCCGGCGGCGCCGAGGAGCTGTGCGCCACCGAGGCGGCCGTCTTCGACACCCTGTTCGCCACCAGCACGCGCAACGACGCGGGCCACACGACGCCGCGTCCTTTCGACGCCAGCCGCGATGGCCTGGTGATCGGCGAGGGCGCCGGTTGCCTGATCCTGGAAGAGTTCGAACACGCGCAGGCGCGCGGCGCCACCATCCATGCGGAGCTGGTGGGCTTCGGCACGAACAGCGATGGCTGCCACGTGACCCAGCCGAACGCCGCCACCATGCGCCAGGCGATGCTGCTGGCGCTGGCCGACGCGGGCTTGCAGCCGTCCGATATCGGCTACATCAATGCGCACGGCACCGGCACGCAGCAGGGCGATATCGCTGAGTCGCAAGCCACGTTCGAGGTGTTTGGTGACAGCACCCCTATCAGTTCGCTGAAAAGCTACATGGGCCACACCCTGGGTGCCTGCGGCGCGCTGGAAGCGTGGATTAGCATCGAGATGATGCGCGAAGGCTGGTTTGCCCCCACCATCAACTTGCGGCAAGTCGACCCGCAATGCGCGCCGCTCGATTACATCACCGGCGAA
This sequence comes from Janthinobacterium sp. UMAB-60, assembly GCF_900095235.1. NCBI lineage: Bacteria > Pseudomonadati > Pseudomonadota > Betaproteobacteria > Burkholderiales > Oxalobacteraceae > Janthinobacterium > Janthinobacterium sp. UMAB-60. The sequence continues at coordinate 281,220 of NZ_LT607484.1, read as the reverse complement.
GGCCGGGCCATCGAATGCGAATACGTGATGTCGAACAATTTTGCCTTTGGCGGCATCAATACGTCGCTGATTTTCAGGCGTTACCGGCCGTGACGCCCGCTTGTGCTGGCGCAAACGGCGGACGCGCTTCTTTTTGTACCATCTCTATCTTATCGAGGAAAACAGCATGAAAAAAATGATGATCCTGGCGGCAATGAGTGCTGCGCTGACAGTTGTCTTGCCGGCCCAGGCAGGCGATACCAAACACATGATGCCGATCGCCAATGCGATGTCCGCCAACGATGCCCAGGCCCGTCTTGGCGATACCGTCAAATTCTATTTTGGCGACCAGGCAACGCCACCGATTGCCACGCGCATCAGCAGCGACAAGACCAGCCAGAAAACCAATGGCGTCGGCAAGTCGGCAGAGACCTCGTGCAACTGGGCCTTCCTGTCGGCCATGCTGGCGCTGCAAAAGCGCGCCCAATCGGTGGGCGCCGATGCCGTCGTCAATATCGTCAGCAATTACAAGAATGTCGAACTTTCCAGCGCCACGGAATTCGAATGCCATGAAGGCACGATGATGACGGGTGTGGCCTTGAAGGGCGAGTTCGTGAAGTTAAAAGCAGCTAAGTAAGCAGCGGAGTAGCAGGGAAATCGTCCATATCGCTACCCGGCGCCAGCTTGCAGGAAAGCTGGCGCCGGGTAGCCATTCGAATAAAAAGAGAAAGAGAACATGCAAAAAGTATCGAAAACTGTCATCCTGGCTGGCGCATTGCTGGCGATGTCCATGCTGCAAGGCTGCGCCACGCGCGTCAAGGCTTCGTCAACAAGCAATCCGGCACCGAGCGAGGCCTTCTCGTCGTTTGGCCGCATTGAAGTCAAGCCGACGGTGTTTGCCCAGGGTTACAAGGGTAACCAGGCTGGTCTGACGAAGATTGACGAGAATATCCGCAAGGACCTGGCCGAATCGCTGACCAGCTGGAATGCCGCCCCGGCCAATGGCCGCGTCCTGATCATCGAGCCTATCGTCGAAGAGATGCAGTTCAAGAGCGGCGTCAAGCGTGTATTCCTGGGACCATTGGCCGGCAGCTCCGGCGTGCGCATGCGCGTCATGATCCGCGACAACAACGGCACCCTGGTCGCGACGCCAGAGTTCTTCCAGCGCGCGGACGCGATGGCGGCCGGATTCACGTTTGGCGTGCACGATAACCTGATGCTGACCCGCATCGCCAACCTGACCAGCGCTTACATCAAGGCCAACTATGTACGTGCCGAAGGCGGCCCGACTGGCGCCGATAGTAAAGCGGTCGAAGCCGCAATGACGAACTAAGAAGGGCGCGGTGCGCAAGCGCCTGCAGACTTGCTGAGAATGGCAGCGACGGGCAACCGCGCTGCCATTTTTTTGCTGCATGCATGCTGGTCATTTGTGGCAGACTGCGCCTTTGCCTATCCAGACCTTGTCATGTCACCAGCCTTCCCCGGTAGCGGCGCCAGCATCTGGCTGCTCGATTCCCGCAGCATTGATCTCGCGCAGCTGACTCAGTATGAAACGTGGCTCGGGCCAGCGGAAACGGCCCGCTACGCGCGCTTTGCGCGGCCGCTGCGGCGGCGCCAGTTCCTGCTGGGGCGTGCTCTGCTGCGCGCGGCGATGGGGGAAATGCTGGCAGTGGCGCCGGAATCCATCGCGCTGGAAGAGCGACCCGGCCAGGCGCCGCTGCTGCTGTCGCCCGTCGATGGTGGACATTTCAGCATTTCGCACAGCGGCCACTGGGTCGCCTGCGCGCTGAGCGGTACTACGCGGCTGGGACTCGATATTGAGCTGCGCGATTCTGTCCGAGACGTGCTGGCGCTGGCGCGCCAGGCGTTTGGCGCTGCTGTGGTCGCCGAGCTGCAAGGCTTGCCGGAGGATCTGCGGCTGGCGCAGTTCTACCAGCGCTGGAGCGAGGCCGAGGCGCGCTACAAGCTGGGCATGGATGCCGCCGTTTGTGTGACGATCGCACATGCGGAGCTGTCCATCGTGCTGTGCAGCGCGGCGCCGCTGGCGCAGGCGCCCGCCTTGCTATTGTCCGGCCTGGCGCCAGACTAATTTCCCCGCACGACGATCTCCTGCGCCTTCGGTTCGCGCTGGCGCACGAAGCGCACGATGGAGTCGACGGTGACGACGTCGATCTGGCGCGTCATGCGGCGCTCGAACGGGTGATCGTCAAAAGCGATATTCGCGCGGAACATGCGCGCGCCCAGGCGCGTGGCGGCGGGGATGCTCAGCGTTTGCGGCGCGTAGCTGGCGCTGCGCAGCCAGCCTTGCGCTTCGGCGCGCGTCTCGATCTTGCCAGGCTCGTTGCTGGCCGCGGCCAGGGTTTCCAGCACCCATTGGTTCGAGTTCTGGTACTTGGTGGAGAACGGGTAGGCCAGCATATTGTAGTGCGGCTCATGCAGGCGCTTGGGCGTGTTGCTGGTCAGCAGGCGCGCCAGTTGCTGCTGCGTATCCTGGCCGGGAATCAGGATCAGGGTTTCATACATGAACACGTCGTCCATGAAGAAATTGCCCAAGCCTTCGTTGTACAGCGACGACTCCGCCGTACCGCACTCATTGAGTTCATGCACCACCAGCCAGCGCCCTTTCGGGTGGTCGCGCCAGGCCAGCGCCATGTGTGAATAGCGCAAATTGTACTTCGACAGGTCCTGGCCCGCGCGCGCCACCAGCGCCACTTGCGCGCCGGAGGCATCGAGCGCCTGCAGGGTCTTTTGCGCCAGCTCCATCGATTTGACGAGGGTGCTCGCGTCCGTTGGTTTTTCCTCGCACGAGCGCCCCGCATGGGCGGCGCCGGCCAGGGCCAGGCTGATGATCATCACGGTCAGGCGTTTCATGGGGTTCACGCTTTCGAATGGTGGAGGATGGCATTGCCGGCCGCGTTCGGCACATAGGCGATGGCCTTGCCCGACAGCAGCAGCATGTGGCCCGTCGAGACGGCCACCACCTTGACCACCGTGCCGGCTGCCAGCGACAGCCCTTGCGTGGCCTTCTGGCTCAGCTTGACGGAGGCCGTGGCGGCGGTGGACGCGCCCCTGGCCGCGCTTTTCAGCACGAGGACGCTGCCGTCGGCCACGTCTTCCACCTTGTCGATGACGACTTCACCGGCGGCGGCCAGCGCCGACATGGAGCCGACCAGCACGATGGCCGAGGCCATGCTGGCGTTGTCGGAGGCGTTGGTGGTGTCGGAGTTGGCAGCCTGGACATGCAGCGTGGCGGCGCACAGCACGGCGGTGGCGAGCAGATGTTGCATGGGAGAGTGGCTTTTCATCGGTGATTTACACTTTGGAGTGGTGCAGCAGGGCCTTGCCCAGTTCGTTCGGGATAAAGGCGATGGCCTTGCCGGAAAGAACCAGCATGTGGCCGGTGGACAGCGCCACCACGTTGACCATGGTGCCGGCCGCCAGCGACAGGCCCTTGGCCGCTTGCGTGCTCATCTGGATGGAAGCGCCGCCCGCTTCGGACGCGCCTTTCAGCACGATGACGATGCCTTCGCCCACCGTTTCCACGCTGGCGACGACCACCTGGCCGGAAGCGACCAGCATCGACATGGAACCGGCGACGACGATGGCGGAGCCCTGGCTGAGGTTTTGCGAGCCTTTCGACAGGTTCTCCGAGGCGGCGGCATGGACCAGGCCGGGAGCGGCCACGGAGAGCGTCAACAGCGACAGGGACAGGCAGAGGGGCAGCAGGCGTTTCATGTGTTTCTCCTTCAAGTGTGCCAAGTGGCAACGCCATCATTGTAGACTGTGGGCAATTGGTCAATGGAAACGCTACTCGTAGCGGGCAGGCATACCGCAGGTAGCGTATTGCGCTACTTTCTTGCCGCTGGAACCGATGCAATTTTTATAAAGGAAGTGCATGCCGCAAACCCACGCCTTGATCGAAGCCTTGAAACGCCTGTTGAAAGCGCGTTCCGTCACGTATGCCGAGCTGGCCCAGCGCATCGGCGTGTCCGAAGCCAGCGTCAAGCGGATGTTTTCGCAGAAGCAGTTTACCCTGCAGCGCCTGGACCAGATACTGGTCGCCATCGGCAGCGATTTCCAGCAGCTGGCACTGGCCGTGCAGACGGCGCAGGCCGCGCCCACCCTGATCACGGGGCTGACGTATGCGCAGGAAAAGGAAATCATCGACGACACCCGCTTGTTCGTGGTGGCCGTGTCCGCCCTGAACCTGTTGCCGCTGGAACAGATCGTTGCCACTTACGACATCAGCGAGGCGCAAGCCGTCAAATATTTGCTGCGCCTCGACAAGATCGGCTTCCTGGAACTGCTGCCGAATAACCGGGTCAAACTGCTGGTGGCGCGCACGTTTGCGTGGATACCGAATGGTCCGATTCATACCTATTTCAAAAAAGAAGCGTATGGCGATTATCTCAATGCGCAATTCGATGGCGAAACAGAATTGCTGCGTCTGGTGAACGTGATGCTGTCGAAAAAATCCACGGCGGCCTTGCTGGAGCGCCTGAAGCAAGTGGCGGTGGAGTTTTCGCAGCAGCACCAGGAAGACGCGCGCCTGCCCGGCGATGAGCGCCTGGCCATCAGCTTCATGCTGGCGGCGCGGCCGTGGATGCCGCAGACGTTCAAGGCGCTGCTGCGTCAGTAGCAGCTTACTGCGCGGGCGGCTGCTCGTCCTTGATCTGCGACAGCAAGCGCCAGGCAAAAAAGCCCAGCACGGCCACGCCCAGCAGCAGTGCGGCCCACAGCGCGGCCAGGCGCCACGTTGCCCCATCCTTGGTGACGCGTGCGGGCGCCGCCACGCCCCCGTTGGGTTTGAGTGCGCCGGCGCTGGCCGTCTTGAGCGCCAGCAATTCGTCCGCTCTGAAGCCGGGCGCCACCTGCGACAGCGGTTGCGCCACGGCGGCGGCGCTGCTGTTGCCGAACGCCAACTGATAGGGCGGCTTGCCGCTGGCCAGGAAGATCACGGTGGCCGGTGTCCAGCCCAGGCGCAAGGCCGGCGCATCGCTGGCGGAGAACGGGTGTTCTGTGGTCGTCTGCAGCACCCATTCACCCGTCTGCGTCACGGGCATGGCCAGGTCGCCCGAGATGCGCTCCTTGCCATCGAGGCCGATGCGGTAAAACGTCGTACGCAGCAGGGGATCGAAATAGGCACCTTGCGCGGGACGTTCCTGCTGGCGCAGGTGCAGCCGGTGCCGGGGAACATAGCTGTTCTGGCGATACACGCCCAGAGTCGCGGGCAGTACCACATTGTTGTGCGTCAATTGCAGGGCAATGCTGTCGGCGGGAATGGCGAGGGGCGTGGCGTAGCGCCATTCATTCGCCTGCTTGCCGGGCAAGCCTTGCAGCACGATGGAGGCACGCGGTGGGGCGATGTCCGTTTCGCTGACGGCTTGCGCCGTAATCGCCGCAAAGGCCAGCGGTTCGCCCGCTTGCCAGCTCAGGCGCGCATAGCGGAAGGCGCGCGGCGCGAAGGCGATGCTGTCGTTGGCCAGGGTCTGCGTGTCGCTGTTGCTGAGCCAATTCAGGGTGGTGGTGCCGATGGCGTCCCATTGCTTCAGGTCATCGCTTACTTCCAGCAGCACTTGCGCACTGTAATTGTCCGTGCGGGCCGGTGGCGTGAAGCGCAAAGCGGCGATGCGCTTGTCTTGCGTCTGCTTGCCCAGGTCGAGTATCAGCGCTTGCAGCGCCGCCGTGGTCGCTGCGGTGCCGGCGCGCGTGCTGACCGACAGCAGGCGGCCATCGTCGGCCGTGCGGATGTCGATGCCTTGCATGCCATCGCCAGTTGCCGGCGCGCCCGTCACGGGGAAAATGCGGGCTGGAATGGCTGTCTGTTGCGTGGCCGATTGCGCGGGTGGCGCGCCGATGGCGTAGGCCAGGCGCTTGCCGTCGGCGTCGAACAGGCGCAGGTCGGCCAGGCTGGCCGAGCTGGCGTGCAGGTAGACGTCCCTGGGCAATGTTAGCTGCACGATGCCGGCGCCGGCCGGCACGGTCACCGGCATGCTCCAGGCATAGTCCTGTGGCCGGTCCTGGCCAGGCGCGGCCAGCGCGGCGCCTGCCACCAGCAGGCCGCAGCAGATCAATGAGGCTTTCATGCGGCTCCTTGCTGAGGTTCGGCTGGCGCTGGCGCGGCAGCCTTGGGGAAGGGCGCCAGGTAGCCGATCAAGACCATCAGCAAGCCGACACCGACAAAGGAGATGATGCGTTCGATGCCGCCCACGTTCGACAGGTCGATCAGGAACAGCTTCACGACAACCAGCCCCAGCAGCACGGCACCCATGCTCCATTGCTGGCGCCGCTGCTGGCGGGCCGCGTGGCGCATCAGCAGCAGGGCCGTGACGCTCCACACCAGCGACAGCATGGCTTGCACGAACTGCGAGGCCAGCATGGCGTCAAAGGTGTACGGCACGCCCAGATAGTGCGAGACCGTGCGCAGCAGCATCAGGTTGAACCAGCCATACAGCAAGCACGCGGCCACAACGGGCAAGCGCGCCTGCCACAAGGCGGGCAGCGGGATCTGGCCGGCCGGGAATAAACGGTAGCTGGCAATGGCCAGCAGCACGGCAAAGCCCGTGCTCAGGTCCAGTGGATTGAGTACCGGCAAGTACGGCAGCGGTGCCATGGCGCCGTCGTCAAAGACGTTCCACGCGGCGATCAGCAGCAGCGACCACAGCGCGCCCAGCGGTATCAGGGTGCGCTGGTACCACGCGGCAACCGGCGCCACCGGCCAGGCGCCCGCGCGGCAGCGGCGGATCAGCCAGGCCAGTACCAGCATCATGGCCCAGGCAGGCAAGTAGCGGGCCCAGGCGGGGCTGACGCTGTCTTCATGCTGTGCCAGCCAGGTGCCGACGTGCATGGCGCCCACGGGCCACAGCATCAGCCAGGGCGCGGCCGTGCGCAGCGTATGCAGCAGACGCTGCGCCCGCCCGTCGAGTTGCCAGCCCGCTTGCGGCCAGGCCCGCAGCAGGTATTCGCCGGCGGCCAGGGCACAGGCCAGCGCCAGCCAGCTCAAACCCGTCGGCAGGTAATCGCGCAGGTACAGCGCCAGCAGCAGGTTGGCGCTCCACAGGCCCAGGCCGAGCCAGGCGGCCACAGTGAACCAGCGCAGTTGCGGCCATTCGAGGCGCCGCGCCATGATGGCGAACGCGGGCGTCGTGACGCACACGGCGATCAGGTACAGCGCCAGCCAGTGCTCGCCCGCATGCGCTTGCAGCTCCAAGTCGCCGTCGATCAGGCGCAGCAGCCAGCTGACGAGCGGCACGAGGATGGCGGCAAACCACAGCAAGCCGCTCCAGACCAGCAGGGGCCGTGCGACCAGGGCCAGCAGTTCGTCGCCGCCGCGCGCGCGCAGCGCCAGGAAACGGGCGCTGGCAAAGGCGGCGGCGCCCAGCAGCAGGGCGCTGAGGAAGGAACCGTGGAACAGGCTGGCCGGATGCTGATCCCAGACCCAGCTGGCGCGGCTGAGCATGACCATGCCGGCCAGCACCTGCACGGCCAGCAGCAGGGCGCGCGGCGCATGCCATTGTTCGCGCCGCGCCAGCGCCGCCAGCAGGGCGGCCACGCCCAGGGCGCTGATGGTCAGCAGGTTAAGTTGCGTGGTGGTATCCGTGCGCAGCAGGATTTCGCTCCAGAGGCCGCCCAGCAGCCAGGCCGTGGCGGCCGTCAGGAACAGCACGGACAGGCTGCGCATGAACTCCGGATACAGGTGGCTGGCATGGCGGCGGAAATTGTAGGCCATCACCAGCGCGGCGGCGGCCAGCAGCGCGCAGCCGAGCCAGAGGTTGGCCTGCAGGGCAGTTGCCATATTGAGTTCCTGCATGGCGCCGAGGAAGGCAAGCCAGGCGGCCCCCTGCACCAGCAATCCGAAGGCCCAGGCCAGCGTCTGGCGCTGGCGCAAGCCGACCCAGACGATGCCCGCGCCTTCCAGCGCCCAGGCGGCCGACGTCCAGCGGCCGTCGAGGGCGAACGGGATGGCCAGGGTGCCGAAGACGATGCCCAGCGCCAGGAAGGCTTCGGCCAGCAGGCGGAAGCCAACGCGGCGCCAGAGCGCCACGGCCAGTCCCGTGTAGGTCAAGCCGGCAAGCAGCGCGGAAAATGCCAGGCCAAATTCAAAGTGCCGCACCAGCCCGTATTGCAGGCCCATGGCCGCCAGCGGCGTGCCGAACACGAGGGTGCCATCCACGTAATGCTTGAGGCGCGGCGCCTGGCGCGCGCAGTAGGCGATCGCGATGCCGATATAGAACAGCACGAACAGGATCAAAAACAGCTGCGTCGACAGGTAGTTGTCCGGGGTGTAGCGCAGCAGGCCCCAGGTGGTGGCGACGACGAAGGTGAAGCCAAAGCTCAGCACATTCAGGACGCGCCAGGCGCGTTTCAGGGCGATGGCGAAGACGCCCGCATTGAGCAGCGCGTAATAGCTGAACAGGCCGATATGGTTGCCGCTGCCCGTCGATACGAGCAAGGGCACGGCAAAACCGCCGACGATGCCGAAGACAGCCAGCCAGACGGCGTTTTGCAGCACGGCCAGCAAACACGTGAACGCCGTCAGCACGAACAGCACGGCAAATGCCAGGCCAGCCGGGATCAGTTCATACAGGCGGAAGGCGCCAAACGTCACCAGCATCAATATCGCCAGCGCCGTGCCCTGCAGCGGCAAGCTGATGCCGGGACGGCTGAGGCGGATGCGCCAGGCCCAGGCCAGCAGCGCGATGTCGGCCAGCGCGATGCCGGCCAGGCGCAGCTCGATGGGCAGCGTGACTTGCGCCGACACGTATTTGAGCAGGAAGCTGACGCCGAGGAAGAGGATCAGCAAGCCCAGCTTGGCAACCAGGTTGCCGGTAAATAACCAGTTCTTCGCCTTGGCAACGAGGCCATCCGGGTGGGCGATCCAGGACGGGGTGTTGGGGACGGCAGGGGCGGGCCTGGAGGGGGGCGGTGGCGCTGGTTTCGGTGGCACGGGTGCGGCAGGAGCGGGGACCGCAGCCGGCGCGACCTTCGCCAGCTCGGCCAGCTTGATCGTGGCCGCTTGCGGCACGGGGGCGGGTGTCGGCAAAGGCGTCGGCACTGCCACTGGCGCCACGCTGGCGGGCACGGCGGGTGCGATGGGCATGACGGGCGTGGCCGCAGGCGCTTCGGCCTGGCCTTCCAGCGCTCGCAGGCGCTGCCCGATGCCGTCGACTTCCTTGCGCAAGCGCGCCGTCAGCAATTCCAGATCCGCCACTTTCCTGCGGTACTGCAGCACCTGCACAAAGGCGGTGATCAGCAAGCCAAATATGATCAGCGATATCAATCCAAACATGGAGGCAGCTTTCCGGGAGGGGCAGGCAGGGGCGCCAGCGGTATGCGCACATTACCTTATTATTAAGAAACAAGCGATTTCTGTTGTGTCAGAGTAAGAGCCAGGCAGTGCGTGCAGCGGCAAGGCGAGCATGACGCGGCAGGCTGTTTTCCGTATTGACGCCAAGCAAGATGACGACATTCAGATTGTCGTGCGCAGGATAGTGCTGTATTTTAGCAATTCCTTAATTGCCAGTTCCCCATGCCATGAGTCAAAGCAGCCAGTTTTCCTTATTGTCGCAGCGCCGTTTCGGGCCGTTCTTCTGGACCCAGTTCTTTGGCGCCTTCAACGACAATCTGTTCAAGACAGCGCTGATGGTGATTCTCGCCTATGACGCGCTGAGCTGGACCACGCTCGACCCGTCCACCATCACCAACCTGATCCCCGGCCTGTTCATCCTGCCCTACGTCGTGTTTTCGGCCACGGCGGGCCAGCTGGCCGACAAGTTCGAAAAGGCGGGCCTGGCGCGTTTCGTCAAATGGATGGAGCTGGCCATCATGGCCGTGGCCGCCACCGGCTGGATGACGCATACCCTGTGGCTGCTGGTCGCCGCCGTGGTGGGCATGGGCGTGCATTCGACCCTGTTCGGCCCCGTCAAGTATGCGTATCTGCCGCAGCAGCTGAAACCCGAGGAATTGGTCGGCGGCAATGGCCTGATCGAGATGGGTACCTTTGTCGGCATTTTATTGGGCGAAATCCTCGGCGCCGTCTTGATCGTGCACAAGCCGCTGGGCGTGGAACTGGTGGCCGGCGCGACGATTGCCGTGGCCGTGTTTGGCCTGATCGCCAGCTACCGCGTGCCGCGCACGCCCGCCCCCGAGCCGGACTTGAAGGTGAGCCTGAACTTTGTCGCCGAATCGTTCCGCAACCTGAATTTTTCGCGCAAGAACCGTCCCGTTTTCCTGGCCATGCTGGGCAATTCCTGGTTCTGGTTTTACGGCGCCCTGATCCTGGCGCAATTTCCCGTGTATTCGAAGGATTTCCTGCATGGCGACCACAGCGTCTTCGTGCTGCTGCTGACCGTGTTTTCCGTCGGCATCGGCACGGGTTCCTTGCTATGCGAGCGGCTGTCCGGCCACAAGATCGAGATCGGCCTGGTGCCGTTCGGCTCCATCGGCTTGTCGCTGTTCGGCATCGACCTGTATTTCGCCAGCAATGCGTATGTCAACACGCAGGTGGTCGACGCGCTGGCGTTTGTGGGCCAGGCGGGCGTGCCGCGCATTCTGCTCGACATCGTCATGATCGGCGTATTCGGCGGCTTCTTCATCGTGCCCCTGTTTGCCCTGATCCAGACGCGCTGCGACCCGAAACACATTTCGCGCACGATCGCCGGCATGAATATCCTGAATGCCCTGTTCATGGTGGCGGCGGCCGGCGTCGCCATCGTGCTGCTGGGCCAGGGCTTTACCATACCGCAGCTGTTCCTCGTCACGGCGATTCTGAACGCGCTGGTGGCCGCCTACATCTTCTCGCTGGTGCCGGAATTCCTCATGCGCTTCCTGGCGTGGATTTTGATCCAGACCGTGCACCGCGTGAAAGTCGTCGATGGCGAGCGCATCCCCGCGGAAGGGGCGGCGGTGCTGGTGTGCAATCACGTCAGCTATGTGGACGCCATCGTCATCATGGCGGCCAGCCCGCGCCCGATCCGCTTCGTCATGGACCACCGCATCTTCAAGATGCCGCTGATGGGCTGGATCTTCCGCACGGCCAAGGCGATTCCCATCGCGCCGGCCAAGGAAGACCCTTTCCTGATGGAAAAGGCCTTCATCGATATCGCGCAAGCGCTGCATCAAGGCGAACTCGTCTGCATCTTCCCTGAAGGCAAACTGACGCGCACGGGCCAGATCAGCGAATTCAAGGGCGGCATCGCCAAAATCCTCGAGCGCAGCAAGGTGCCCGTGATTCCGCTGGCGCTGCGCGGCTTGTGGGGCCATCTGTTGAGTCATCGCAATGGCCATTTGTTCGAGCGCGCCTTCAAGGCGGGCTTGCGCTCGCGTCTGTCGCTGGCCGTGGGCATGCCTGTGGCGCCAGAGGCCGCCACGCCGGAATTGCTGCAGCAAAAGGTGCAGGAATTGCGCGGCAAGTGGAAGTAGGGAAATCAGTCACTCCGCCTGCGTAGTGGCCGCCGCCCGCTGCGCCAGGTGCTGCAGCAGCAGGGCGGCGATAGCGTCGAAATCGACGGGTTTGGTCAGGTGATGGTCGAACCCCGCTTGCGCCGTGCGCCCTCCTGCATCGCCCCAGCCCGTCAACGCGAGCATCAGCACGTCGCGCCCCCGTGCTTTCAGGCGGATCTGGCGCGCCGTTTCGTAGCCGTCCATGCCCGGCATGCCCAGGTCCATCACGATCAGTTGCGGCCACAGGGCATCGACGGCGGCCAGCGCCTGTGCGCCGTCGTAGGCGACCCGCACGGCGTGGCCTTCCAGCTGGAGCAGCGTCTGCAGTGAATCTGCCGCATCGTGGTTGTCGTCCACCACCAGCACTTGCACGGCCTGGGCCGACCCGGCCGGCACATCGCTGGCCGGCGTGGCGGCCGGCCCTGCGGGCATGCTGGCGGGCAGGGTGACGACGAAGCGGCTGCCTTGCCCGGGTCCGGCGCTATGCGCTTCGATCTTGCCATCATGCATTTCAGCAAACTGGCGCGCCAGGCTCAGGCCGATGCCCAGGCCGCTGGTCATTTCGCCCGCCACCGTGCGTCCCTGTTCGAACATGGAAAAGATGCGCGCGATGGCGTCCGGCTCGATGCCGATGCCATTGTCTTCCACGGCCACCTGCAGCTGACCGTCGGCCAGCCGGGCCGTAATGTGGATGTGCCCGCCGCTTGGCGTGAATTTGACGGCGTTCGAGACGATATTCGCAAAGATCTGCACCAGGCGCGCATAGTCGGCGTGCAGCATCACCGTGTGCGGCGGCAAGTCCAGCGCGATGCTGATGTTGCGGCTGCTGGCGGCCGGCTGGCACAGCTCGATTACATGGCTGAGGACTTGTTGTAGCGCAATGTCCTTGCGTTGGAGCACTACCTTGCCGCTGGTGATGCGCGCCACGTCGAGCAAGTCATCCACCAGCCGCGTCAGGTGCGTCACCTGGCGTTCGATCACGTCGCTCACTTTGCCGACCTGTTCCGATGCAGGGAACAGGTGCTTGAGCAGGGCCACGGAGGACTTGATGGGCGCCAGCGGGTTGCGCAGTTCATGCCCGAGGCTGGCAAGGAATTCATCCTTGCGCCGCTGCGTCTCGCGCACCTGGTACTGGCGCTGGCGCGCGCGCAGCATGGCGTGCGCCGACGTGATCAGGGTCAAGATGTGCACGGGGCGTTCCAGCAGGGTCAGGTTGCCCAGGGTGGCAATGGCTTGCCGCAAGGGCAGGGAATCGAGCCCCGCGTGCGTCAGCAGGATGATGGGCAAGTCGGACCAGTCCGGCTGCTGCCGGGCATACGCGTCGAGCACGGCATACACGCCCGCATGCAGCGCCTCGTCCACCGTCAGCACGCCGCCGGCGCCCAACGCCAGCTGCTCGGCCAGCTCGTCGGCGGAGCGGCAGGCATGGCTGGCGATGGCGCTGCCCGCCAAGACGGTGCCGGCCAGGGCGGCATCCTGGCCGGCAGGCGCGTAGATCAGGATGCGCTGCTCCATGGCGATTCCTAGGGGAAGGGCGTGCCGCCGACGGTGGGCAAGCCCGACAGGATGCCGTGAAAGCCGGCCAGGGCCGGGCCGATGCGGATGCCCTGCGCGCTGATTTCGAAACGGCGGATGCTGCGTTCGTGCGCACTGCCGCGTTTCTTGAAGACGGAAATGGCTTGCCGCACCTCGCCTTCCGTTTCGTAATAGCGCAGCATGATGACGCCGTCGGCCAGGTAGCTGGCGTCGGCCGAGGTGGTCATCGCGGTGCCCAGCATGTTTTTCTGCACGCCGACCAGCAGGGTGGACACGCCGCGCTGGCTCAGATAATTGAGCAGTTCATGCAGGTAGGTGCTCTGGAAGCGTTCGTCGGGAACCGCATGCATGTAGCCGTTCAGGCTATCGATGACGATCACGCGGGCGCCTTGCTCCGCCGCGTCGACCACGGCCTGGGCAAATTCTCCCGGTGTCAGCTCGGCCGGATCGATCTGCTGTGCGCTCAGCAAGCCCGTGTCGAGCGCCGCCTGCAGGTGCATGCCCACGTTGTCGGCCCGTTTCAGCAGCTTGCTGCGCGCTTCTTCGAACAGGAACATGGCGCACTGTTCGCCGCGCTTTGTTGCCGCGTGCACGAATTGCGCCGCCAGGGTGGACTTGCCGCTGCCGGCGGGGCCGGAAATGAGCGTGCTCATGCCTTCTTCCAGGCCGCCGCCTGTCATGCTGTCGAGTTCGGGCACGCCGCTCGACAGGCGCCGATGGTCGCCATCGCGCCGCGTGTCGGCCGCCACCAGGCGCGGATAGACGACCAGGCCGTCACGGGCGATCTTGTAGTCGTGCGTGCCGCTGCGAAACGGCACGCCCCGGTATTTCACCACGCGCACGCGGCGCCGGTCATTGCCATACGCCTGGTTTTGCAGCTCCAGCGAAATGACGCAATGGGCCACGCTACGCACCTGCAAGCCGTCGTCGAGCGCGGAACGGTCATCGATCAGCAAGGTAGTGCAGTGCCGGCTGGCCAGGTAGCTCTTCAACGCCAGCACCTGGCGCCGGTAGCGCAGGGGGTTTTCCGCCAGTAGTTGCAGTTCGGATAGCGAATCGAGCACCAGGCGGGCCGGCCGATGCTTGTCGATGGCGGCCAGGATGCGCTGGTTGGTCGAGGCCAGTTCGATTTCGGACGGATGGAAGATGGTGTACTGGCGCTCGGGGTCGAGCATGTCGTCGCTGGGCGCCACCTCTTCGATGGCGATGCCGGCCAGGTCCCAGCCGTGGGACAGGGCGGCGCCGCGCAGCTCGACCTCGGATTCGGCCAGGGCGAGATACAGCACGGGTACGCCATTGCGCGCCCCTTCGGCCAGAAATTGCAGCGCCAGCGTGGTCTTGCCTGTGCCGGGCACGCCTTCGAGCAGGTACAGGCGCTCGGCCAGCAAGCCGCCCGTGAGTACGGTGTCGAGGCCGGGAACGCCCGTCGACAGCAGTGGCGGCGCGTCCGGGCCGCTCGCGCCCCCGTGTTGCGCCGTTCCTTGCACCTGCCCTTGCGCCTGTGCTGTCATCATCGCGCCCCCGCTTCGCCACGCCGTGGACAGTATAGTAGCGCGTCTGCCTCCGCATGTCTTTTCGATACCATTGGTAAATAATTATTTGCCACGCCTGGCATGAGGGCCAGTGTTGCGTCCTTGTCGGCCAGTTCAGCAAAGAAATCTTGACCCTGCTAAAGTAATCACGCAATCCACCTTTTCCGCCGTGCCGTTTTTGCCACCGTCCGCCAGGTTCCTGCTCAACTTTGCTGGTGTGCCGCCGCTGTTGCTATCCTCATTTTATTGCCTCATTGATAATTTAATTCACTTGATAGTTGCTTTGTTTCAATTGTAACGATGCTTGACGATTTTAGAATGATCGTTCATTCTTTGATCTGCGTTAATAAATTTAGTCATTTCTAACGACACTAGCCAGCTTCTTTTTCAGAAAGTCCAAGATGCAACCAACCTTTTCATTGACGTCGCCGCGTACGAGCGGCGCTATTGCCGTTCTGTGCGCCACTGTAATCATGGCCGGCTGCAGTAAAAAACAGGAAGCACCTCACGCGCAGCAAGCGCCACAGGTGGTCGTGTTTACTGTTAATCCGGCCGCGTTGCCGATGAGCGCCGAATTGCCCGGCCGTACGAATGCCTACCAGGTCGCCGATGTGCGTCCGCAAGTCGGCGGTTTGATCCAGAAGCGCCTGTTTGTCGAGGGTAGCGACGTGAAAGCAGGCACGGCCCTGTACCAGATCGACTCGGCCACCTACCAGGCGGCATACAACTCGGCCAAGGCCGCGCTGTCGAAAGCCAAGGCCAACCTGCTGACGGCCGGCCCGAAAGCGTCGCGCTACAAGGAACTGGTTGCCATCGAAGGCGTGAGTCGCCAGGAATACGATGACGCCGTCGCCGCGTTCGAGCAAGCCAAGGCAGACGTCGAGTCCGCCACCGCGGCGCTGGAATCGGCCAACATCAACCTGCGCTACAGCACCGTGACGGCGCCGATCAGCGGCCGCACCAGCCGCTCGTCCGTGACGGCCGGCGCGCTGGTGACGGCGGGCCAGGCTGAAGCGCTGACCACGGTACAGCAACTCGACCCGATGTATGTCGACGTGACCCAGTCGAGCACCGACCTGCTGCGCCTGAAACGCCAGATGGCCGACGGTTCGCTCAAGAAAGTGGGCGAAGGCCAGGCCAAGGTTGACTTGATCTTGCCGGACGGCAGCAAGTATGGCGAGTCGGGCAAGCTGCAGTTCGCCGGCGTGACGGTCGATCCGACCACCGGCAACGTGATCCTGCGCGCACTGTTCCCGAACCCGAAAGGCGAATTGCTGCCAGGCATGTACGTGCGTGCGCAGCTGGAAACGGGCGTCGATGAAAAAGCCATTACCGTGCCGCAAGTGGGCGTGACGCGCAACCAGAAGGGCCAGGCGACCGCCTTGATCCTGAACAAGGAAAACAAGGTCGAGCAGCGCGTGCTGACCACCAGCGGCACCGTCGGCACCAACTGGCTGGTGACGTCCGGTCTGGTCGCAGGCGACCGCGTGATCGTGGAAGGCTTGCAAAAAGTCAAGCCAGGCGCGCCAGCCGTCGCCGTGCCGGCCAAGGCCGACGCTGCTCCTGCCGCTGCTGCTTCCGCCGCCGCATCGGCCGCCAGCGCCCACTAATTCAGGAGAATATTAATGGCCCGTTTTTTCATTGACCGCCCGATTTTTGCCTGGGTGGTCGCGATCGTCATCATGCTTGCCGGCGTGATTTCGATCCTCAGCCTGCCGATCGCGCAGTACCCGAGCATCGCCCCGCCGTCGATTTCGATCAGCGGCTCCTACCCTGGCGCCTCCGCCAAGACCGTGGAAGATGCTGTCACCCAGGTCATCGAACAAAAGATGAAGGGTATCGACGGCTTGCGCTACATGGCCTCGTCGAGCGATGCCACTGGCGGCATCAGCATCACGCTGACGTTTAGCAGCGGCACCAACCCGGACATCGCCCAGGTGCAGGTACAGAACAAGCTGCAGCTGGCCACGCCACTGCTGCCGACGGCTGTCACGCAGCAAGGCCTGGTCGTGTCGAAAGCCACGAAGAACTTCCTGATGGTGTTCGGCTTCATTTCCGAAAACGGCAAGATGGACCAGACCGACTTGAGCGACTATGTGGCCGCCAACGTCGTCGATCCGCTCAGCCGTGTTGCCGGTGTGGGCGATGTGACCCTGTTCGGTTCGCAGTACGCCATGCGTATCTGGCTCGACCCGGCCAAGCTGCAAAGTTTTAATCTGACCCCGGCGGACGTGATCACGGCCGTGCAGGCGCAGAATGCGGAAGTGTCGGCCGGTGAACTGGGCGGCACGCCGTCCGTCAAGGGCCAGCAGCTGAACGCGACCGTGTCGGCGCAAAGCCGCTTGCAAACGGTGGAGCAGTTCGGTGCCATCTTGCTGAAAACCACGACCAACGGTGCCATGGTGTACCTGAAGGACGTGGCCAGCATGGAACTGGGCCGCGAGAACTACAACACCGTGGCCCGCTACAACGGCCATGCGGCCACCGGCGTGGCAATCAAGCTGGCGACGGGCGCGAATGCACTCGATACGGCCAATGCGGCGAAAGCCATGCTGGGCAACCTGAGCAAGCAATTCCCTGAAGGCATGAGCTACCAGGTGGCGTTCGATACCACCCCGTTCGTGAAACTGTCGATCGAAGAAGTGGTCAAGACGCTGGTCGAAGCGGTCATCCTGGTGTTCCTGGTGATGTATCTGTTCCTGCAAAACTTCCGCGCCACCCTGATCCCGACCATGGCCGTGCCGGTCGTGCTGCTCGGTACCTTCGGCATCCTGAACGCGTTCGGCTATTCGATCAATACGCTTACCATGTTCGCCATGGTGCTGGCCATCGGTCTGCTGGTCGATGATGCCATCGTGGTGGTGGAAAACGTCGAGCGCGTGATGAGCGAAGAGGGCTTGTCGCCGCTGGAAGCGACGCGCAAGTCCATGACGCAGATCACGGGCGCGCTGGTCGGTATCGCCATGGTGCTGTCGGCCGTGTTCGTGCCGATGGCCTTCTTTGGCGGTTCGACGGGCGTGATTTACCGCCAGTTCTCGATCACGATCGTCTCGTCGATGGTGCTGTCCGTCATCGTCGCGCTGGTCTTTACGCCGGCCTTGTGCGCCACCCTGCTCAAACCGGTCGAAAAAGGCCATCACGCGACGAACAAGGGTTTCTTCGGCTGGTTCAACCGCAGCTTCGACAGCAGCAGCAACAAGTACCAGGGCCTGGTTGGCAGCATGATCCGTCACCGCGGCCGTTCGATGCTGTTGTATGTCATCTTGCTGGCCGGTCTGGTATTCGTCTTCATGCGCCTGCCGACCTCCTTCCTGCCGGAAGAAGATCAGGGCATCCTGTTTACGCAGATTCAATTGCCGACGGGCGCGACGCAAGAGCGTACCCTGAAAGTGATCGAACAGGTCGAAGACCACTTCATGAACAGCGAGAAAGACAACGTCGCTTCCGTGTTTGCCGTCGCCGGTTTCAGCTTCGGTGGTAACGGTCAGAACACGGGTATCGCCTTCGTGCGCCTGAAAGACTGGTCGCTGCGCAAGGACGTGGCGCAAAAAGCGCCTGCCGTGGCCGGTCGCGCCATGGGCAAGTTGTTGCAGATCAAGGACGCGATGGTGTTTACGTTCGCCCCGCCTGCCGTGCTGGAACTGGGTAACGCCACCGGTTTCGACATGCAGTTGCAGGATATCGGCGGTGTCGGGCATGACGCCCTGATGGCGGCGCGTAACCAGTTGCTGGGCATGGCGTCGCAGAATCCGGCCATGGTGGGCGTGCGCCCGAACGGCCAGGAAGACACGCCGCAGTACAAGATCGACATCGACCAGCAGAAAGCCACCGCGCTGGGCTTGCAGCTCTCGGAAATCAACCGCGTGCTGAGCGTCGGCTGGGGTAGTTCGTATGTCAACGACTTCCTCGACCGTGGTCGCGTGAAGAAAGTGTTCATGCAAGGCAATGCCGAATCGCGCATGCTGCCGGAAGACTTGAACAAGTGGTTCGTGCGCAACACGGCTGGCCAGATGGTGCCGTTCTCGGCCTTTGCCACCGGCAAATGGATTTACGCTTCGCCACGCCTGGAACGCTACAACGGCTTGCCGTCCGTAGAGATCCTGGGTACGCCGGCACCGGGCCAAAGCACGGGCGCCGCCATGAACGCGATGGAAGAGATGGTGGCCAAGTTGCCGCCTGGCATCGGCTTCAGCTGGACCGGCGTCTCGCTGGAAGAGCGTGAATCCGGTTCGCAGACGCCGCAGCTGTATGCGCTGTCCTTGCTGATCGTCTTCCTGTGCCTGGCCGCGCTGTATGAAAGCTGGTCGATCCCGTTCTCGGTGCTGCTGGTCGTGCCGCTGGGCGTGATCGGCGCCGTGCTCGGGACGTGGATGTTCGGCCTGTCGAACGACGTGTACTTCCAGGTGGGCTTGCTCACGGTGGTGGGCCTGTCGGCAAAGAACGCGATTCTGATCGTCGAGTTTGCCAAGGAAATGCAGGAATCGGGCATGTCGCTGCTGGACGCGACCTTGCATGCGGTGCGTCTGCGTCTGCGTCCGATCCTGATGACCTCGATTGCCTTCGGCCTCGGCGTGTTGCCACTGGCCATTTCCAGCGGCGCCGGTTCCGGCAGCCAGAACGCCATCGGTATCGGCGTGCTGGGCGGTATGTTGACGGCCACGTTCCTCGGTATCTTCTTCGTGCCGGTGTTCTTCGTGCTGGTGCGTGGCTTCTTCTCGAAGTCGGACGCGCCAACCACGCCGGCGACGCCTGGCGCGCCAGCCGTCACGCTTTCCAAGGATGCACATTAATATGAAAAAATCACTACTCTCCATGGCGGCACTGGCCTTGCTGGCCGGTTGCAGCCTGGCTCCCACGTATGAGCGTCCGGCAGCGCCGGCGCCCACGGCGTGGCCGACCGGTCCTTCCTACAAGGCCGACGCGGCCGCCGCCGACGCCAAGCCGGTGGCGGACGTCGCCTGGCGCGAGTTCTTTGCCGATGCGCGCCTGCGCCAGGTACTGGAACTGGCGCTGGCCAACAACCGCGATCTGCGCGTCTCGATCCTGAACATCGAGAAGGCGCGCGCCACGTATGGCATCGAACGCGCCGCGCTGATCCCGACCCTGTCGGCGTCGGGTGGCCAGTCGGCCACGCGCATTTCGAAAAACGCCAGCCCGACGGGCGAAGCATCGATCAATCGCCAGTACACGGCGAACCTGGGCGTCTCGGCCTACGAGCTGGACTTCTTCGGCCGCGTGCGCAGCCTGTCCGACAGCGCGCTGGAACAATACCTGGGCACGGAAGAAGCACGCCGTGCGCAGCAGATCAGCCTGGTGGCCGAAGTGGCCAGCACCTATCTGAACCTGGTGGCCGACCAGCAGCGCCTGCGCGTGGCGCAAGATACCCTGAAGAGCCAGCAGTCGTCATATGACCTGGCCGTGCGCCGCTTCAGTGCCGGTGCGACTTCCGGCCTGGACAAGTACGATGCCCAGACCAGTGTCGAATCGGCCCGTTCCGACGTGGCTGTGTTCACGAGCCAGGTGGCGCTGGATCAAAACGCGCTGATCCTGCTGGTGGGCGGCCCCGTGCCGGCCGATCTGCTGCCGCCAGCCGAGTTCGGCACCGTGACGGCCCTGGCGGACATCCCGTCCGGCGTGCCGTCGGACGTGCTGCAACGCCGTCCCGACGTGCTGGCGGCCGAGCGCACCCTGCGCGCCGCCAACGCCAACATCGGCGCGGCGCGCGCGGCCTTCTTCCCGCGCATTTCGCTGACGGCCACGGCCGGTTCGGTCAGCGACAATCTGTCGGGCCTGTTCAAGGGCGGCAGCGGCACGTGGAGTTTCCTGCCGCAGATCAGCTTGCCGATCTTCGATGGCGGCGTGAACCGCGCCAACCTCGATATCGCCAAGGTGCAGCGTGAAATCTCCGTGGCGCAATACGAAAAGGCGATCCAGGTCGCCTTCCGTGAAGTGTCCGATGCGCTGGCCCAGCGCGGCACCATCGACGAGCGCCTGCAATCGCAGGTCTCGCTGGTCGAAGCGTCGACGAAGAGCTACACCATCCACGATGCGCGCTACAAGCAGGGCGCCGAGTCCTACCTGAACGCCCTGGTGGCCCAGCGCGCGCTGTACACGGCGCAGCAAAGCCTGATCACGGCGCGCCTGGCCAAGTCGACCAACCTGGTGACCTTGTACAAGGTGCTGGGCGGCGGTTGGCAGCCTGAGCAGACAGCCGTCGCGGCGGCTGGCGGTGTCCAATAATCACGGGGACGCCGACGCCGGCCTTGCCCTTGTCCGCAGGGGCAGGGCCGGCGCGCTACTGGAAAATCATGAACCAAGTTGAAAAGAAGCATCCGGATCCCGAGCGCGCCAACACGCGGCGCAAGCAGGTGCTCGATGCGGCCGAAAGCTGTTTCAGCCGCCGCGGCTTCCACGGCGCCAGCATGGCCGAGATCTCCAAGGCGGCCGGCATGAGCGCGGGTCACATCTATAATTATTTTGACAGCAAGGATGCGATCATCGCCGCATTCGTCATGCAGAATACGGAACGGGTATCGAACCTGATGCAGGACCTGGCGCAGCGCGAAGACCCGCTGCAGGCCGTGATCGACAATGCGGGCGAGCATGTGCTCGAAGCGCTGGACCCGACAACGTGGATGATGCCGCTGGAAATCTTTGCGGAAGCGTCGCGCAATCCGGCGATCGCCGAAATGCTGCAATGCTCGGACCGGCGCTCGCGCCAGCTGTTTCTCTCCATCATCCGCGATGCGCGCATCAAGCGCGGCTTGCCGGCCGATGAAGAGATGCTGCAAGGCCGCCTGAACGCCCTGGTCGCCATGTACCAGGGCTTGCCCGTGCGCTTCATTCACAATCCGGACGTGAAAGTCGAGCCTCTGATCGCGGGCTTCCGCATCATCCTGACGGCGCTGTTGCTGAGCGAATAAGCGTTTTTCCGGGGATTGAAAAAAACTTTGCGCAGTTCGATATGAATCAAGCGCAAAGCATGGCAAAAACCTAAAAGCCTCTGCTATAATTCCCACCTCGTCGGGGCGTAGCGCAGCCTGGTAGCGTACATGCATGGGGTGCATGGGGTCGGAAGTTCGAATCTTCCCGTCCCGACCATTAGATTCAAGGATTTAGGCCACTCTTCGGAGTGGCCTTTTTCTTGTGTGTGAGTTTTTATCCCTGCTGACGATTCCTTCGCAGCTTGCATGGTAATCCTCATTTACACAGCGTGCTAAAAGTAGAGGTTAGCGGTGCCACGTCGGCCGCAGGCTTGTTATGCGGCGCGCTCATCTGGCTGGGCGCGTGCTCCTTCTTCTCATTGGTGTATTTCGTCATCGTCAAATCCATCGCCCCAAGGCTGATGAGAACTCCAGATGCTGGAGGCGGCAACCATTTTTGGCAGAGGGGGATATCACCATCCCGCAGCGCGGGGACTCTCCGCGCACCGTGCCACCACAGTGTTTTTCAGGAAGGGCGTACCAGGGCGGATTTTCCGCGGCCCGGATAGGGTACGAACAGGACACCGCCGACGTCAACTGTCGTTGACGCGGCCCGCCCTTTGGTTTACTGCTTCGTTCGTGTCCGTTTGTCGCCGCTGACCCCGTGCGCCGCCGACACCGAACGACCGCCATGTGTCATTCAGGTTCAAAGGGCAGAGTGCACGGGATTTGTTCAATGGTCTCGGGCCTGACGTGCGGCGCGAGCATGCCTGCAGCGGCGATCCTGAGGACCGCGAGCGGCGCCGAGGGCATCTTCTGTGCGTCTACAGCAGGGAAAACGGCTACACGTGCCTGCTTGGACTTGACCTGCGTACCGGCACGAGCGCCGCTGGCCGCGCTCGCGTCAGTGATTTGACGGACCTGCCAGCCCCCGTTTTCGCCATTCTATCCCCCGATTTCCGTCCCCTGTCGCTGTCATCAACCTGGCAACACGGCTTTCGCCTATGATTTGCTGGCACATGCACGTGTGATGTTTCCCTTCATCCAGTAACCATGAGGTGTCCATGATTCGCTATGCCCTGCCTGCCCTGTTGTTTGCCGCCGCGCTGCCGGCGCACGCCCAAGCCCCTGTCAATCACACGCCGCTGATCGAGCGGGCGAAGATCTTTGGTAATCCCAGCAAGTCCGGCGGGCGCATCAGCCCGGATGGCAAGTGGCTGTCGTGGATCGCGCCGCGCGATGGCGTGCTCAATGTGTGGGTGGCGCCGGCCAGCGACCCGGCGCAGGCGCGCCCGCTGACGCAAGAGAAGGTGCGGCCCATCCGCGGCAGCTTCTGGTCGCCCGACTCGACAACCCTGCTGTTCATCCAGGACAAGGGCGGCGATGAAAACTTCCTGCTGTATGGCGTGAACGTGGTAACGGGCAAGCAGATCAATTACACGCCGTTCGAGAAGACGCGCGTGCGGATCGTCCAGATCAGCAGCAAGGTCAAGGACCGCATCCTGGTGGGCATCAATAACCGCGATGCGCGCTGGCACGACGTGTACAGCCTGGAGCTGGCCAGCGGCAAGCTGACCCTGGTGCAGCAGAACGATGGCTATGGCGGCTACCTGGCCGATGAATTGCTCAATTTGCGTATGGCCAGCAAGGCGCGCGCCGATGGCGGCATGCAGTATTTCCGCCTGACGGACGGCAAGGTCGAGAGCACGCCGCTGACCGAGGTGGGCCTGGAAGACTCGCAGACGACGGCGCCGCTGGCGTTTACGGTCGATGGCAAGACCTTGTACTGGACCGATTCGCGCGGCCGCAATACCTCGGCGCTGCTGGCGCAGGATGTCGCCAGCGGCAAGACCACGCTGGTGGCGCAAGACCCGCGCGCCGACATTTCTGACGCCCTGTACGACACGCGCACGGGCAAGGTGCAAGCCTATTCCGTCGACTATCTGCAGCAGGAATACCTGCCGCTGACGGACGACCTGAAGGCCGACCTGGCTTTCCTGAAGAAGCATGCGAAGGGCCAGTTCAACGTGACGTCGCGCACGGAAGCTGACGACAAGTGGCTGGTGGGCGTCGATACCGTCACGGCGCCGGCATCGAGCTGGCTGTATGAGCGCAAGACCAAGAAGCTGACGCAGCTGTACGTCACGCGCCCGGAACTGGAAGGCGCGCCGCTGGTGCCCATGTACCCACAGGAAATCAAGGCACGCGACGGCCTGACCCTGGTGTCTTACCTCACCCTGCCGCATGCATCGAAGGCGAATGCTGGCGGCAAGGCCACGCAGGCGGTGCCGATGGTGCTGCTGGTGCACGGCGGGCCATGGGCGCGCGATACCTACGGCTACAACGGCTACCACCAGTGGCTGGCCAACCGCGGCTACGCCGTGCTGTCGGTGAACTACCGCGGCTCGACGGGCTTCGGCAAGCAATTCATCTCGGCCGGTGACCTGCAGTGGGGCCGCAAGATGCATGATGACTTGCTCGACGCGGTGCAATGGGCCGTCAAGAGCGGCGTGACCACGGCGGACAAGGTGGCCATCATGGGCGGCTCCTACGGTGGCTACGCCACCCTGGCCGGCATGGCGTTCACGCCGACGACGTTTGCCTGCGGGGTCGATATCGTCGGCCCGTCGAACCTGTTTACCCTGCTGCAAACGATTCCGCCGTACTGGGAAGCGGGCAAGCAGCAGTTTTACAAGCGCATGGGCGATCCGACCACGGAAGACGGCCGCGCGCTGCTGAAGGAGCGCTCGCCGCTGAACTTTGCGCAGAACATCCAGCGGCCCTTGCTGATCGGCCAGGGGGCGAACGACCCGCGCGTCAACGTGGCCGAGTCGGACCAGATCGTGGCGGCCATGGCGGCCAAGAATATCCCCGTCACGTATGTGCTGTTCCCCGATGAAGGCCATGGCTTTGCCCGGCCCGTCAACAACATCGCTTTCAATGCGGTGACGGAAAACTTCCTGGGGCAGTGCCTGGCGGGCCGCGCCGAGCCGATCGGTGCGACCCTGAAGGCGTCCACCGCGCAGGTCAAGCATGGCGCCGAATTTGCGCCGGGTTTGCCGGAGGCGATGCGCTAAGTCGGCGTCAGGTGTGGTGACGCTTCCATCTCCGCCACCACCTGCAGCAAGGTATCGCCAAAGCCGCCCCGTGCCCTGGCCTGGCGGCGGGCGCTGGTGGTGACGCGCGGCGCGGCGCTCCAGGCGATGTGCGCGCCGCATTCTTGCAGCGCGGCCACCATGGCCACGTCTTCGCTGCAGGCCAGTGGCGCGAAGCCGCCGGCGCGCAGGTAGGCGCTGGCGCGCACGCCGAAGTTGGCGCCATGGATGTGGCGGTGGCCGTCGGCATCGGTGTAGGTCTGGGCGAAGTGCCGGCGCAGCGCAGCGGCACTGGGGCCGTGCGGCGACCAGTCGTCCACCGCCACCGTGCCGCAGACGGCATCGGCGTCCAGGCCCAGCTGGGTACTCAGCCAGGAGGGCGAGACGCGCGTATCCGCATCCGTAAAGGCCAGCCAGCGGGCGCCGCGCTGCAGCAGCTGCCGCGCGCCGGCGGCGCGCGCGGTGCCTACGTTCCGCGCATGGATGGCGATGCAGTCGAGACGCCAGCGCAGGTCCGCCTGCATGGCATGCGCCAGCACGATGCGCTGCGACTGGTCGCTGCAGGCATCGAGCACGATGACGATGCACACCGCCTCGCCATGCAGCAAGGGACAGGTGGCGGCAAGGCGCAACGCGTCCAGGCAGGCGCCCAGGCATGCTTCTTCGTTATGCACGGGCACCACCACGCCGATCATGCGAAACCCTCGCGCTGCGCCACCGAGCGCGCATCGTTCGACCAGATCCCCAGCAGGAAGTCGCTTTCTTCGTGCCGCAGCACGCGGTGCAGGCCGGGCGCGTCCTGGAAGGCCGCATGTACGCGCACGGTCGAGACGATGCGCTGCGCGAACGGCGCGCGCCAGTGGCACAGGACGATGCTGCCGCCCGGCGCCAGGCTGGCGATGCTGTGTTCGACCACACGCGCCAGCTCTTGCACCGACAGGTAATAGGCGATCTCGCTCAGGACGATCAGGTCGAACTTCTCGGCGCCGGGCAGGATGCGCGGCCAGTCCCGCGGCAGCCGGTGCTGCGCGAGGCTGACGTTGGCGCCGCATCCGGCGTCGAGCAGGCGCTGCTGCGCCAGCCCCAGCGCTTCGGCCGAGAGGTCGGCCGCCAGCACGCGTTCGCAGCGTCGCGCCAGTTCGGCCGTCAGCTCGCCATTGCCGCAGCCCGGTTCATAGGCGTGGCGGTAGCGCCGCTGCGGCAGGCTGGCCAGCAGCAGGGCGCGCTTGCGCTCCTCGTACCAGCGCTGGCGCACCCGCCACGGGTCGGCATCCTGGCGATACAGTTGTTCGAAATAGCGGCCGCGCTGGTCGTCCGGCGTGGAAGTAGCGCTCATAGAAAATACACCTCCCACGCATGCAGCAGGCGCTGCAAGGCGTCGCCGGCGACGATGGCGGGGCGGCCCGTCGACGGGTCATCCTGCATCTGGCTGGCGAAGCAGCGCAGTGCCGCGCGCTTGCGCTGCAGGACGGGCGCCGGCAATGGCAGGCGGCGCGCGCGCTGCCACGGCACGCGCATGTCGCCCGGCGCGGCCCAGTGCCAGCCCCAGACGGGCATTTCCACCAGGGTGGCGCCGCTGGCCGCGCAGGCCGCGGCGCAGGCCCGGCCGCATGCTTCATGGTCCGGATGGCCGTCCAGGCGCCAGGTGGTGAAGACCCTGTCGCCGGGACGCAGCTGCGCTGTCAGTGCGGCACTCAGCTGCGGCGTCATGCCGGTTACGCCGCCATCGGGCAGGTGCAGGCGCAGCCATGCGGGCGACGCCAGTCCCAGCGTGGCCAGCGCCTGCGCGGATTCTTGCGGACGCACCTGGCGCAGGCGTTCCTGCGGCCAGAGGGGCGAGTCCGGGTGGCTGGCGTCGCCATCGGTGACGGCGATCAACAGCAATTCGCTGCCTTGCGCCGCCAGCAGTTGCAGCAAACCGCCGCAGGCGAGGATTTCATCGTCGGGATGGGGCGCGACGATGACGGCGCGCGTGCCTGGCGGCACCAGTGCGTGCGCGCCGATGCAGGGCAGGTCGTTCAGTCCCGGCCAGGATAGCCATACCTGGTCCGGCGTGCCGCTGCCTTCGATGCGGCGCGCTTGCGTATCGGATTGGGCCAGCATGTCAAAGCGCCCACGGATGGTCTTCGGCGCCGGCGACGATACCGCCCAGCACGGCCTGATCGCGTTCGGCATGGCTCTGGCGCAGGAAGACGGGCAGGTCGGCCGCCAGGCGTGCAAAGCGGGCATCGCGGCACAGGGGGCCGGCGCCCAGCGCACGCGTGGCCAGGTGCAGGACCAGGGTGGCGGCGTCTTCCACCGTCAGGCGCAGCCGCAGCGCCAGGCCCATGGCGTCGCGCTGCGGCTGTGCGTCGATCTCGGCGGCGCCTTCGCGCAGCAGGGCGCCGGCGGCGCGCAAGGCGCAGTCGATCTGCCCCAGTTGCGCCAGGCGCACGGGATCGGGCGCGGCGTGCTGCGCGCGCGCATGCAGGTGGCCGGCGACGGCGCAGGCCGCGCCATACCAGGCTGCCGCGATGCCGGCGCCGCCATGCCAGAAGCCGGGGCGCTCCAGGTAGGCGCCCGGAGCGCCCACGGGAAAGGCCCGCGCGCCGGAAAAGGTCACGTCGACGCTGGCGCAGGCGAGCATGCCGACGGCTTGCCAGCCTTCATCCGTGACGTGCACGCCCGGCTGCGACAGCGCCACGGAGGCCAGGCAAGCCTGGCCGTCCTCATTCCAGCAGCTGATCAAGGCATGGCTGAGTCCCTTCGCCCCGGAGCACCAGGCCTTGCGGCCCTCGAGCACATAGCGGCCATCGGCCGCCTGCTGCAACTGCACGCGCGCGCCCGGCATTTCCGCGCACCATACGCCCCAGCTGCTGCCGGCCGGCACGCCGGGACCGTCGATTTCCGCCAGGATGGCCAGCGCATCGGTATGGCCCTCGTACAGCTTGAGCAGGGAAAGGTCGATGGCGGCGATGGCGGCCAGCATTTGCCAGCGCTGCAGGGTGGCGCCGTGGCCGGGCAGGGGTAATTGGTCCAACCCCGCGTGGCGCAGGCGCTGCAAGCCGTCGATCGGGTGGAAAGTGTTGTCCTGTGGCTGCAGCAGGGCGGCCAGCGCAGTGTTGGACGGCAGGGGAAAGGCGTTAGACGACATGGCAAGCTCCTGTTTTTCAACAGGATAGCTTTCTGTTTTCGCAATGTATGTTCGATTCTGCACATACACTCGCCAACGGCCTCAAGTCTATGGCGCGGCCGCGGCAAGCCGCAGGGCCGGCTGGCCCCACAGCCGATCCAGCACTTATTTTTTCACGTAGTGCATGTCCAGTACATACGCACCCTTGTCCAGCATCACCGTATACAGGTCGTTACCGCGCAAGGACAGGCCGCCGGGGATGCTTTGTGCAGCTTGCATGCCTTCGTCCCACATGCACGATTCGCCATTGTCCACGTCAACGCACCACTGTTGCTGGTTTGCTCGCAGCACATATTTCACGGTGGTGCCGGTCCGCTGGTAGCTGTAGGCAGGGGCCGACGAGGTGATCTTGTCGACGCGCAAGCTCGTTGCCGCGGCATTTTCCGCCAGCTTGATCAGCATGTCGGCGGTGCCGTCCGGCTTGCCGGTGATCTTCGCGTTGATGCTGTCTGTCGCGACCACGGGGCCGGAGCAATCGGCCTTGAAGTAAGTCTCGCCGGTCGGCGTCAGTTCCAGCGAACCGCTGCCGTCGCTCTTGAACGCGATGACCAGCGTTTGACGGTCGTGATCGTCGCAGGCCGACTGCCAGGTGCCGATATACGCTGCCAGCGGCGAGGCGCTGCCGGAATCGCCGGCAAGCTGCTGTGTCGTACCGCCGCCACCGCCACCACAGCCGGTCAAGAGTGCCGCGGCCGAGCCGGCCAATACTGCCAATAATTTTTTCATGCATCATCCTTTTTCATCCGGCAGCAGTGCCTGCCGTCAACGCGGCCTGATTATAGGAGTATTGATAGGGAGCAATTCTCCCCAAATCTATCAGCGACTTGATTTAGATCAATATCTTTCCCAGGAGGACGATACTGCATCAGGTCGACAGTGATGCCAGATGCGCCGCGCCGGCCGTATCTGGCGCAGTTTGCCTACTTGCGGGTCAAGACAAAGTTTGTCTTGTAGACGGCCGCATCCGGCAAGAGCAGATACAGCTTGTCGCCTTGCAGGTACAAGCCACCCGTTTGCGTGCTGGCGGGTTCCTGTCCCGCGTCAATGGCGCAGGAGCGCGGCTTGTCCGGGTGAGTGACGCACCAGGCCGGATTCCCCAGTTCGACGGAATAGATCAGGTCCTTGCCGGTGAAGACGTTCGTATAGACGGGACTGCGGAGCGTGATTTTGTCGATGCTGGTGGTGTTCGTGGCGCCAGCAGGGTTGAGCTGGACTTGCACCTCGGCCGTGCTGCCATAGCTAACGGTGGATGTGGCGGAGGGGCTTTGGGTGGCAAATGGCGTGCCGGAGCAGTTTGCGGTCTCGAAGTGCTCGATCTTGTCGGCGATTTCCAGGCTGCCGTCGGCTTTGCTGGTGATGGTCATCGTCTCGATCGCCTTGTCCTGGCAGGGCGTCTGCCAGCTGCCCGCATACACGGCCAAAGGCGCTGCGGCCTGTTCGGAAGGAGTGGAAGAGCCGCCGCCGCAAGCGGCCAGCAGTGTGGAAGAGGTAAGTACTGCGAGGGTTTTTTTCATGTATTTCCAATAATCGGCTAAATGGCGCGCCATGCGCGCGCCAGATTATACGAAATATTTCCACATGGAAATTCACGAAAACTCACCATGCTGCTGCGCCACCCGCAAAGAGCGGTATCTTTGCGGGTTAGCGTCGCCTCATTGCGCTTAAAACTCTTCCCAGTCATCGCCGGCCGGTGCCTTGGCGGCCGCGCGCGGCGTTGCCTGCGGCTTGGCGACGCTCAGGCGCTTGACGGGCGCCGGTGTTGTTGCCGTCACGGCGCGCGGCGTGGCCATGCTTGCAGCCGGCGCCGCCTGGCGTACCTGCTCGCCAAGCTTGAACACGCTGACCACCTGGGCCAGATGGCTGGCCTGGTCTTGCAAGCTTTCGGCGGCCGCCGCCGCCTCCTCGACCAGGGCCGCGTTTTGCTGCGTCACGCCATCCATCTGCGCCAGCGCCTGGTTGACCTGGGCGATGCCGTCGCTTTGCTCGGTGGTGGCAACGCTGATGTCGGCCATGATTGCGGTCACCTTGCGTACGCTGTCGACCACCTGCTCCATGGTGGCGCCCGCTTCATCGACGAGCTTGCTGCCGGCGGCCACCTTGCCCACGGAATCGTCGATCAGCAGCTTGATTTCCTTGGCCGCCGCCGCCGAGCGTTGCGCCAGGTTGCGCACTTCCGTGGCGACGACGGCGAAGCCGCGTCCCTGTTCACCCGCGCGCGCCGCTTCCACGGCCGCGTTCAGGGCCAGGATATTCGTCTGGAAGGCGATGCCATCGATGACGCTGATGATGTCGACGATCTTGTTCGACGAGTCATTGATCGAGGTCATGGTTGCTATCACCTTGCCGACCACTTCGCCACTCTTCTGCGCCACGCTCGATGCGGAAGCGGCCAGTTGATTCGCCTGGCGCGCATGGTCGGCGTTTTCCTTCACCGTGCCCGTCAGCTCTTCCACCGAGGCAGCCGTCTCTTCCAGCGAACTGGCTTGCTGTTCCGTGCGGGCCGACAGGTCGTTATTGCCTTGCGCGATCTCCGCGCTGGCACGGGCCACATTGTCGGCGCTCGCTTGCACTTGCAGCAGCACGGCGTGGATCTTTTCCACGAAGGCGTTGAACCCCTTGCCGATCACGGCCAGCTCGTCGGTGCCCTTGACTTCGAGCTTCACGCGCAGGTCGGCGTCGCCGCTGGACAGGTCCGTCATGGTGCGGCCCAGGGTGCGCAGCGGTCGCGTCAGCTGGTTGACGACGAGGATCAGAATGCCGGCCGTGGCGGCCGCGCACAGCAGGGCGACGATCAGGGTGTAGATCATCAGGTCGCGCGCCGAGGCGGTGGCCACGCTTTTCGGGAAGTTCAGTTCCACGCTCCACGGCGCGATATCGGGGTGGATCTGCAGCGGCTGCAGCAAGTGGATGTAGCCCTTGTCGTCTTCGTATTCATACGCCTGGCCCTGGCGCACCTTTTCCAGGCCGGCAGCCGGCACGTCGTCGGCCTTCTTGCCCAGCCGCTCAGGTGCGGGATGGCTGGCGTACAGGCCGCCGTTCGAGATCAGGGCCAGCTTGCCGCCCTCGATCACTTTCAGGCCGGCCAGGATCTTCGCCAGGCGCGTGAGCATGAAGTCGGCGCTGGCCGTACCCTTGAAGCCGCCATCGATCATGATGGGTGCCACCAGCGAGGCCATCAGCACATCCTTGCCGTCGACGGGGTAGATGTACGGTTCCGTAAAGAAGGTTTTGCCGGTGCGCTTGGGCACGTCGTACCAGTCGTTGGCGCCCGGCTTCGGATCGAAGACGATGGGTTCGACTTGCAGCTTGCCGCCGGCGCCCCGCGTCCAGTAGGGCATGAAGCGGCCGCTGGCGTCGTAGTTCGGTTTCTGGTTGGCAAATTCCGCATCCTTGCCGTCGAGCGCGTTCGGTTCCCACGTCACGGCCGCGCCCAGCAAGTCTTCCGAACTGGTCAGCGTGGCCTTGGTCAGTTCATTGATCTGCTCGCGCTGCAGGGGCAGGTTCGCGCTTTTCGTGCCGCGCATGGCGCCGGCCAGGCTGCTGACGCTGGCCAGGTTGCTGGCGATGCGCGCCTGCAGCGCGCCCGCCACTTCGCGCGCCGACGTGCGCGCCAGTTCCAGTGCGGCGGCCTCGGCGCTGGCGCTGCTCTTGTAGCCGATCACCGCCGCCGTGACGCCCAGGCTGAGGACGGCGAGCGCGGTGGCGGCGACGCAGATTTTGCTGTTCAGTGATAGTTGCATGAGGCTGTTCCTTGATGGGGATAGGTATCGGTGTCTCGGG
>NZ_LT607484.1:181777-249705 GCF_900095235.1 Janthinobacterium sp. UMAB-60 | reverse complement strand
CCCGCCGCATTCGGGATGCCCAGCGTGTAATGATCGTAGGCGTCGGTGGCGCCCCAGGCGCGCGTCACGGCGCCGCTCAGGCTCCAGCCGCCATCGAAGGCCCTGGTGACGCCGACCTTGGCGTCGCGCCAGTTCCATATCGCATTGCCCGTGCCCGCCACCCGGCCATTGCCGGCGTGCAGATTCAAGGTCCAGGCATTGCCCAGGTCGACATTCGCGCCCACGTCCAGGTAGCCCGTGCCGCGCGCATGCGTGATGCCGAAAAAGTCCGGCGTGACGGTACGGTTGTACTTGGCGTACAGCATCTTGTAGCTCAGGCCCAGCGACAGTTCGCCATAGTCGTACTTGACGCCTGTGGCGCGGTAGACGGCGCCCGGATACTTGTAGTAATACGCCAGTACGCTGTAGCCCAGCTCGCCCACCGTGCCGCCGTAACCGCCGTACAGGTCCCATTCGAAGCTTGCATCCTGGATATAACGGTCGCTGACGGTGGACGCCCACGTCCCCAGCGACCAGCCGCTCGGGTGCGCGTAGTCGGCACCCGCCTGCAGGGCCGGCTTGCCCCAGGTCTGGCGAAAGCCGCGCGAAATGTATTGCGAGGTGAGGCTGGCATTGGCGCTGACGGTGGCGGCAGTGCCGTCCGTGGTCTGCGCCTGCAGGGGCAGGGCGGCGAGCAGGAAGACACAGCCCAGCAAGGTTTTTCTCGGAAAGTTGCGGTTCGATGGCATGGCAGTCGGCTCCGTATTTGCTGGCAGCGGCCGTCCAGGCACGTTGCCCTGATGGTTGCGATAAATAAATGCGGGGGACTTTGCGCAAGCAAGGCGACGCCGTCTGCATGCTCTCAGCAACATGCACACATGCTCACCAAACGTAACTGAAAGGATAGGGGCTAGGGCTAGTGGAAGTCAACAAAGTTGCGCTGAGGAAATCGTAAGTTGTTGTTTCCTGTCACTTTTCATGCGCCTGTCATATTGCGGGTGCGCCGCGGCTGGCTGCCTGTTGCAAGCTGGTCAGCAGGCCGGGCAGGGCCGCATGCAGGGCAGGCAGGTCGCCCGCCTGTAACTCGGCCTGCGCTTCCACGCGGCCCGATGGCTGGCCCCAGACGACCTGTGCGCTCAGCCGGGCGCCGGCGTCGAGTCCCGTGACGCTGACCAGCAGGGCGACTTCTTCCGGGGCATCCTCGGGCACTTCCCCCAGCAGGCAGGAAATGCCGAAATGATAATCCTCGAAAGCGCTGGCCGTACCGCTGGAAAAGGCGAATACGGAGGCGAGCACCTGCGGCGCGGCGGCCGCGAGTGGCGGCAGGGCGGCGCGGAACAGGGGCAGCAAGTCATTTTCCAGCTGGCGTACCAGCGGATGGGTGTGAGCGAGGACGGTCATGGCAGGATGAAGTCAATGGCGGCGCGCGATGTTAGCAGCTTTTGCCGCCGCTGTGGCCGTAGACTGGTCCTACCAGTCGCCCTATTCGTCGCTGGTCACGCGCGTGCGCACGAAATCGATGTGGCTTTGCATGGCCGTGCGCGCTTCCTCGGGCTGGCTGGCGCAGATGGCCTCGCACAGGGTGCGGTGCTGCGACAGCAGTTGCAGCGAGGTGGCGTCGTCCTGCTGGCGCAAGCCCGTGCCATTGAGGGTGATATGTTCGCGCAGCATGCCGATGATGCTGGTGTGCAAGTGTAAAAACATGGTGTTGTGCGATGCCTGCGCGATGACTTCATGCAGCCGCGCATCGGCCTGCGCCTCGCCGTGCTTGTCGTCGACCGCGCGTGCCTGTTCCAGCTCGGCCAGCAGCGCCATGATCTGCGTGCGCTCGTCCGCGCTGGCCCGCTGCGCCGCAAAATAAGCCGTGGCGCCTTCCAGCACGCGGCGAAATTCCAGGATGTCGTCGCGCAGGGCGGGGTGGTCAGCCACCAGCTGGCTCCACGGCGAAGCCATGCCGGTGCGCAATTGATCCGTCACAAAGACGCCGGCGCCGCGCCGGCTGCGCACCAGGCCCCGCGCCGCCAGCCGCTGCACCGCTTCGCGCACGGTATTGCGCGAGACCCCATATTGCAGTGCCAGCAGGCGCTCGGCCGGCAGCTGTGCGCCCGCCGGCAAGCTGCCGTCCAGCAGGGCCGTCTCCAGCCTGCGCATCACCGTTTCGACCCTGCCCCGCGTTTGCATGCCTGTCGCCATCGCTGTTGTCTCGTTTGTTGTTTTCAAGTGGTCCGAGCAATTTGAAGTGGCTCGAAGAAGCTGGAATTATGCGTGAAGCAGTCATTCTTAACAACACACAGCGGCGCCGCAGCAACACACAGAGCGCCGGGGAGACACACTCATGCAGCCAGACCCGCGCCAGCCGCGCCACTATCCCCCCGCACCGCTCCAGGTGTACCTGTTCGCCACCTGCCTGGTCGACCTGTTCGTGCCGCAGGCCGGGCTCGACGCGGTGCGCCTGCTGGAGCGGGAAGGCTTGCTGGTGCATTACCCGCGCGGCCAGAGCTGCTGCGGCCAGCCCGCCTACAGCAGCGGCAACCCGGAGCAGGCGCGTGCCGTGGCGCGCGCCCAGCTCGACCTGTTTGCGCAACCGTGGCCCGTGATCGTGCCGTCAGGCTCCTGCGCCGGCATGATGCGCCACCACTGGCCGCAGCTGTTCCAGGATGACCCCGTGGCCGGCCCCAAGGCGGTCGAACTGGCCGAACGCGTGTATGAACTGAGCGAATTTCTCGTCTGCGTGCTGAAACTCGACCTGGTCAGCCTTTCTGGCGCCGGACAGGCCGATGAAAACGTGGTGCTGCATACCTCGTGCGGCGCACGTCGCGAAATGGGCACCCGGCTGCACGGCGTGGCGCTGGTCGACGCCTTGCCCGGCGTGACGCGCATCGAGCACCAGCGCGAATCGGAATGCTGCGGTTTTGGCGGCACGTTTTCATTGAAACACCCGGACATTTCCGGCGCCATGGTCAGCGACAAGATCGCCTCGGCCTGCGCCACGGGCTGCGACCGGCTCGTCTCGGCCGACTGCGGCTGCCTGCTCAATATCGGCCACGCCGCGCAGCACCAGGGCGCGCCGCTGCCCGTCGAGCACCTGGCCAGCTTCTTGTGGCGCCGCACGGGAGGTGCGGCATGAGTACCGCATTGACCGCCCGCGAACGCATGCTGGGACGGCTGCGCGCCGCCGCACCCTCGGCGCCCGAAGCGGTGGAGGCCATCGATACGGCCATCGACAGCCATTACCAGGCGCGCCGCGCCGCAGCGCCGCAGTCGCCGCGCCAACAGCTCGACGCCATGCAGGCCGCTTTGCGCGCTTCGCACGCGCAAGTCGATTGCGTGAGTAGCGATGCCTGGCCCGCCCTGCTGGCGCAGCGTCTCGGTGCGCACGGCGTGCGCCGTTTGCTGCTCGATAGCGCCAGCGTGGAAGGGCAGGCCTTGCGCGCCGCCTTGCCCGCTGGCGTGGAAACGCTGTCCTTTGACCGTCCGCTGGCGCAGTGGAAGGGGGAGTTGTTCGACAGCGTCGACGCGGGTTTCACCGTCGCGCGTTCCGGCATCGCCGCCACGGGCACCCTGGTCATCGCGCCCGACGCGGCCACGCCGCGCACGGTATCGCTGGCGCCCCCGCTGCACGTTTGCCTTGTCTATACCAGCACGCTGCATGCGGACTTGCATGCGGCGGCGCGCGCCGAGCGCTGGGCGGACGGCATGCCAGCGAACCTGGTGCTGGTGTCGGGTCCCTCGAAAACCTCCGATATCCAGCAAACGCTGGCCTATGGCGCACACGGCCCGCGCTGGCTGTGGGTGCTGATCATCGATGATCTGTCAGCCCATGAAGGAGGCCAGCCATGAACGCCAAGCCCTTGCAATTCGTCAAACCGGCAGACTTCCATGCGCGTGCCCGCGCCGCGCTGGACGATCCGAAGCTGCGTCAAAGTTTTCGCGGCGCCATGGATTTTTTGCAGGACAAGCGCAGCGCCCAGTTCCCCGACGGCGACGAACTCGAACGCCTGCGCGACATCGGCGAAGCCGTGCGCCAGCACGCGCTGGCGCGCCTGCCCGACCTGCTGGTGCAGCTGGAAGACAAGCTGACGGCGGCCGGCGTGCAGGTGCACTGGGCCGAGGATGGCGAGCAGGCCAACGCCATCATCCACGCCATCGCGCAGCGCAACCAGGCGACGCGCTTCATCAAGGGCAAGTCGATGGCCAGCGAGGAGATCGAGCTCAATCACTACCTGGAAGCGCGCGGCATGACGTGCCTGGAGTCGGATATGGGCGAGTACATCGTGCAGCTGGCCGGCGAAAAGCCGTCGCACATCGTCATGCCGGCGATACACAAGACCCGCGCGGACATCGCCGGCCTGTTCGCCGAGCATATCCCCGACGCGCCCTACACGGAAGACGTCGACAGTCTGATCCAGACAGGGCGGCGCGCCCTGCGCCAGGCCTTCGTCGAGGCCGACATCGGCCTGTCGGGCGTGAACTTCGCGGCGGCCGACACGGGCACCCTGTGGCTGGTGGAAAACGAGGGCAATGGCCGCCTGACCACGTCCGTGCCGGAAGTGCACATCGCCATCATGGGCATGGAAAAGGTGGTGGCCAAGCTCGAACATATCGTGCCACTGGCGAGTCTCTTGACGCGCTCGGCGACGGGGCAAGCCATCACCACCTATTTCAACCTGATTTCCGGCCCGCGCCGCGAAGGTGAACAGGATGGGCCGCGCGAAGTGCACCTGGTCTTGCTCGATAACGGCCGCAGCCAGGCCTACGCGGACGAGCAGCTGCGCGCCACCCTGCAATGCATACGCTGCGGCGCCTGCATGAACCACTGTCCCGTCTACACGCGCATCGGCGGCCACGCCTACGGCACCACGTATCCGGGGCCGATCGGCAAGATCATTTCGCCCCACTTGCTGGGACTCGATGCGACGGCCGACCTGGCCACGGCGTCGAGCCTGTGCGGCGCCTGCGGCGAGGTGTGCCCCGTGCGCATCCCGATTCCGCAACTGCTGGTGCGCCTGCGCACGGAAGCCAACCGCAATCCCGATGAGCAGGTGGCGCATCCGCTGCGCGGCCAGGGCGCCAAGTTCAGTCGCGGCGAAAGCCTGATCTGGCGTTTCTGGAGCGGTGCCTTTGCGCGCCCTGCCAGCTACCGCCTGTTTCGCTGGGCCGCCACGCGGCTGCGGCTGCTGACGCCGCGCGCGCAACTGGGCTGGACGCAGCACCGCAAGCCTTTGCAACCGGCGCCGCGCAGCCTGGCCGACCTGCTTAATGCGCGGGGGCAGGAAGAATAACCCGGCCTGGCAGCACCGCAGCACCGTAAAAAAACACGCTACACACAATTACATCAAAAGCCGTTTTTTCACTTAACCCGCATCCACCGGAGGAGACCCGACATGCAAACCTGGACCCAACTTTACACCCCGCTCGGCAGCTTGTGGCTGTCGTCACTGGCGGCGGCCGTTCCCATCATCTTCTTCTTCATCGCCCTGGCGGCGCTGCGCATCAAGGGCCACGTGGCGGCCGCCGTCACGCTGGCGCTGGCGCTGGCCGTGGCGATTTTCGCCTACGGCATGCCCGTGCCGCAGGCGCTGGCGGCGGCCGGCTATGGTTTTGCTTACGGCTTGTGGCCTATCGCCTGGATCATCGTCACGGCCGTCTTCCTGTATAAAATCGTCGTCAAGACGGGGCAGATCGACATCATCCGCGCCTCCGTGCTGTCGGTCACGGACGACCAGCGCCTGCAGGTGCTGCTGATCGGCTTTGCCTTCGGCGCCTTCCTGGAAGGGGCGGCCGGTTTCGGCGCGCCCGTCGCCATCACCTCGGCCCTGCTGGTGGGCCTGGGCTTCAACCCGCTGTACGCGGCGGGCCTGTGCCTGATCGCCAACACGGCACCCGTGGCCTTTGGCGCCATGGGCATCCCCATCATCGTGGCGGGCCAGGTGACGGGCATCGACCCGTTCCTGATCGGCGCCATGGCGGGCCGCCAGTTGCCGCTGCTGTCGCTGCTGGTGCCGTTCTGGCTGGTGTTCATGATGGATGGTTTGCGTGGCGTGCGCGAAGTATGGCCGGCCGCGCTGGTGACGGGTTTGAGCTTTGCCGTCACCCAGTACTTCACGTCGAACCATATCGGTCCTGAACTGCCGGACATCACCTCGGCCCTCGTCAGCCTGGTGTCGCTGACCCTGTTCCTGAAAGTGTGGCAGCCGAAGAATGCGAAAGTGGCCCATGCCGTCGGCGGCGGCACGGCCGCACTGTCCGGTTTTGGCGGCGGCGCAGGCAAGGCGGACGTGCGCGGCAGCGGCAGCCGCGCCGCCTCGCCCTATACGATGGCGCAGACCATGCGCGCCTGGGCGCCGTTCGGCCTGTTGACGGCCATCGTCACCGTGTGGAGCCTGCCCGGCTTCAAGGCCCTGTTTGCCGCCGGCGGGGCGCTATCGAGCCTGGTCATCAAGATCCACGTGCCGTACCTGGACCAGCTGGTGATCAAGACCATGCCCATCGTGACCGTGCCGAAGGCGTATGACGCCGTGTTCAAGCTCGATTTGCTGTCGGCCGTGGGCACGGCGATCTTGCTGACGGCCGTGCTGTCGATGCTGATGCTGCGCATGAAGCCGCGCGATGGCATGAAGGCCTTCGTGGAAACCGTGGTGGAATTGCGCCGTCCCGTGCTGTCGATCGGCCTGGTGCTGGCGTTTGCCTTCGTTGCCAATTACTCGGGCATGTCGTCCACCCTGGCCCTGCTGCTGGCCGGCAGCGGCGCCGCCTTCCCGTTCTTCTCGCCGTTCCTCGGCTGGCTGGGTGTTTTCCTGACGGGTTCCGACACGTCGTCGAATGCCTTGTTCTGCTCCTTGCAAAACACCACGGCGCACCAGATCGGCGTGTCCGACACCTTGCTGGTGGCGGCCAATACGACGGGCGGCGTGACGGCGAAGATGATCTCGCCCCAATCGATCGCCGTCGCCTGCGCCGCAACGGGCCTGGTGGGCAAGGAATCGGACCTGTTCCGCTTCACCTTGAAGCACAGCCTGTTGTTTGCCGTGATCATCGGCATCATCACCATGCTGCAGGCCTACGTTTTCACCGGCATGATCCCGCACTGAGCGGTCCGTAGAAGTACGTAGTAAAACTAGATGAACTGATAGCAAAACGTGCAGAGGGTCATGAAAATGACCTGATGCACTGCAGCATATCGAGGATGGCCCGGCGCAATGCCGGGTAAGCAGCGATGCCGTCGGCATCGAGACCCGAGCCCAGCAAAGGCAGGCTGATGCAGGCCTCGTCGATCAGGCGCGCCGACATGGTGCGCACCGTCTCGCGCAGGGCCGCCTGCGCATGCGTGGCGCGCGGCGAGGCGTTCAGCAGCACCAGCGGTTTGTCGATGAATGATTCATTTCCCACCATCCAGTCCAGCGCATTCTTCATGGGGCCGCTCACGCCATGCGCGTATTCAGGGCTGGCCAGCAGCAGCACGTCGGCCGCCAGGATGGCGTCGCGCAGGCTCGTCACGGCCGGCAGGCTGTCGGCGTCGAGGTCGGGATTGAACAGGGGTAATTCTCCCAGGCCCGGATAGATGCGGATTGCATATTCCGCTGGGGCAAGCCGGGCGATGGCGCGCAGCAGCGCGGTGTTCAGGGAGGCGGCGCGCAGGCTACCGGCGATGGCGAGGATGGTGATGGGCGTTTTCATTCCGCCTGTATAGCCCATCCTGTGCTCAAGCGCAAGGCGAGCAGGATGGCGCTATCGATGTTGCAACAGCCTGTGATGGGCTGCGATGAGTGGCCGGGTACGGCGGCACTCTTAACGGCTCAGACCGCTCATCCAGCTTGGCTGCGGGTTGGCGCGGGCCAGTTCGCGCATGCGGTATTCCAGGTCGTAACGGTCGGTCGATTCGGCCAGGTAGGCTTCTTCGTAAGCGCGTTCGCGGCGGTCGCTGCTTTGGTTCAGCCAGGCGCCGACGCGTTTGGCGGCATGGACCAGGGTGGCGACGATATTGCTGTTTTGCGTGGTGTGGTAAGTAAATGCGGTAGACATGGCAGACTCCTAGTGTGGCGTGCCGCGTTGTGCTGCACTGCAATATAAGTATAGCGATTTCAAGTTATAAGGCTACTTTTGATTTCGAATGTCAGCTATTCAATTATCGAATAATTGATGGGAAACCTGCGCAATCCGGGGCCTTTCGGGCATAATGCGGCCGCAGCAAGGTAGTTTTACTACGCGCTCGGCCTTGCGAAGATGTTGCTTTCAAACACGAACGCTGCCGCTGCCTGGCGGTGCCCCCGCAAGCGATGGGCCAGGGCAGGGCACGACAATCTTGGATAGAACAATGGAGAAAGTATGGAACACGTAAAGCAGGGACTGGGCGCACCGCGCGCGCAGGCCGGCACGCAAAACAATACAGGCGCCCTGATCATTGTCACGGTGCTGTTTTTCATGTGGGGACTGCTGACCTCGCTAAATGATGTGCTGATTCCCCATCTGCGCTCGATCTACACCCTGACCTATGTCCAGGCGATGCTGGTGCAGTTCTGCTTCTTTGGCGCCTACGCCATCGTCTCATTGCCGGCCGGCATGCTGATCAAGAAGATCGGCTACCAGCGCGGCGTCGTCGCCGGCTTGCTGATCGCCGCCGCCGGCTGCGCCATGTTCTACCCGGCGTCCACCGGCAGCTATGCGCTGTTCCTGCTGTCCTTCTTCATCCTGGCGGCCGGCATCACCGTGCTGCAGGTGGCGGCCAACCCGTACGTGACGGAGCTGGGCGACCCGCAGACGGCGTCGAGCCGTTTGACCCTGACGCAGGCGTTCAACGCGCTGGGCACCACCGTGGCGCCAGCCTTGGGCGGCATGCTGATTTTGTCCGGCACCGTGCTGACGGTGCAGCAGTTCGACCTGCTGCCTGCCGCCGAGCAACTGGCCTACCGCGCCAAGGAAGCCGCTTCCGTGCAAGGCCCGTACCTGGTGCTGGCCGCCACCCTGGTGATCCTGGCCGTGCTGTTCGCGCTGGCAAAATTGCCGAAGATTTCGCATGCCGACGATGCGGCCGCCCTGGCGCAGGATGGCCACAAGGTCTCGATCTGGTCGCACCGCCACCTGGTGCTGGGCGCGCTGGCCATCTTCCTGTATGTGGGCGGTGAAGTCAGCATCGGCAGCTTCCTGATCAACTTCCTGGGCGAGAGCCATATCGCGGGCCTCAGCCACGCCGACGCCGCCTATTTCGTCAGCTATTACTGGGGTGGCGCCATGCTGGGCCGCTTCGTCGGCTTTGCCGTGATGCGCTATGTCAGCCCGGGCAAGACCCTGGCCTTCAATGCCGCCATCGTCATCGCGCTGATCCTCGTCGCCGTGTTCTCCAGCGGTCACACGGCCATGTGGGCATTGATCGCCGTCGGCCTGTTCAATTCCATCATGTTCCCGACCATCTTCAGCATGGCCTTGAACAAGCTGGGTGCGCAAACGGGACAAGGTTCGGGCATCCTGTGCATGGCCATCGTCGGCGGCGCCATCGTGCCGTTCATCCAGGGCTTCCTGGCCGACCACATCAACCTGCAGCTGTCCTTCCTCGTGCCGGCCCTGTGCTACACGTTCATTTTGTACTTCGGCTGGAAGTACGCCAGCATGTACAACGACGACGCCAAGTAAGCAAGGTAGCGTTATCAATATAAAGGGTGGCCTCGGCCACCCCTTTTTTGCGTTAGTGCGCGAACTGCGTGCCCAGCATGTCCTGGCACACTTCGAGCCAGGCGCGCGCCGCGTGCGACAGATAGCGCCCGCTCCAGACGTGCGCCACCTGCCACGCCACTTCCGGTTCGACGAGGCGCACCGCCTCCAGAGGTTCGCCGGCCAGGCGGTGGATGAACGGCTCGGGCAGCAGGGCCACGCCCAGGCCGGCCGAGGCCATCGCCACCAGCCAGTCCCACTGGCCGCTCTGCGCCGCGATGGTCGGCGTGAAGCCCGCCTGCGCGAAATGCTGGCGCAGGCTGCGCGTGAGGGCGAAATCATCCTTGAGTAACACCAGCGGCAAGTCGGCCAAGGCCTTGAAGGGCAGTGTCGTGCGGTTTTTCTGGAACGTGCCCGGTTCGGCCAGGGCCCAGATCGGGTAGCTGGCCACTTCCACGGCCACGAGGTCGAGTTCCGGGTCGGCCGGCAGCACCGTCATGCCGATTTCCAGTTCGCCGGCCGCGACCTTGCGCTCGATCTGCTGGCCCGTGTCTTCCTGCAGGGTCAGGCTGATGTGCGGATGGCGCGCGCGGAAGGCTTTTAAGACGGGCGTAAACAGCACATTGATCATGGGCGGGATGCCGACCGTCAGGCTGCCGCGCTGCAAGGCCTGGGTGTCGCGCACTTCCAGGGTCAGCTGGCGCATGTTCGCCAGCATTTCCTGGCCGTGCTGGTAGACGATGCGGCCCGTGTCGGTGAGCGTCAGCTTGCGCCCGTCGCGCACCAGCAGCTGCGCGCCCACTTCCTCTTCCAGCTGGCGCACCATCTTGCTGATGGTCGACTGGGTCAGGTGCAGCGATTCCGCCGCCTGCGTAAAGCTCGACAGGCGCACGGTTTCGACAAAATAGCGCAGGGAACGGATATCCAAGATGGGGCTCGCCTCGGCGAAGCATGAAAATATCGACTGGGTTTGGCGAAATTAATTCATGCCATGCATGTAAGCGGGATTTTATACTGAATCCACTTATGGGGTTGGTGTATGACAGCCATCCAGTTTGAGAATATTAAGAATATCAGGAGCATCACGATGTACGAGGACCGTATCCGCCACCCAGGCTTGCTCAGCAAAATCATGAGCGCCGATGAGGCAGCCAAATTGTTCCACAACGGTATGCGTGTCGGCATGAGCGGGTTTACCCGTGCCGGCGACGCCAAGGCCCTGCCGCGCGCGCTGGCCGAGCGCGCCCTGCAAGACCCGTTGAGCCTGACGCTGATCACGGGCGCCTCGCTGGGCAATGGCAGCGACGGCCTGATGGCCGAGGCCGGCGTGCTGGCGCGCCGCATGCCGTTCCAGGTCGACCCGGTCTTGCGCGGCAAGATCAACAAGGGCGAAGTCATGTTCATCGACCAGCATCTGTCGGAAACAGCCGAGCAGCTGCGTTCGGGCAACCTGGCCGCCGTCGACATCGCTGTCATCGAAGCGACGGCCATCACGGCGGCCGGCGCCATCATCCCGACCATGTCGGTGGGCAACTCCGCCGCCTTCGCCCAGCAGGCGAAGCAAGTCATCATCGAAATCAACCTGTCCACGCCGCTG
Source organism: Janthinobacterium sp. UMAB-60 (assembly GCF_900095235.1). NCBI lineage: Bacteria > Pseudomonadati > Pseudomonadota > Betaproteobacteria > Burkholderiales > Oxalobacteraceae > Janthinobacterium > Janthinobacterium sp. UMAB-60. The sequence continues at coordinate 238,484 of NZ_LT607484.1, read as the reverse complement.
GCGCTGGAAGGCTTGCATGACATTTACATTCCGCAAGCCTTGCCAGGGCGCGAACCGATACCCCTCACGCGCGTCGACCAGCGCCTGGGCAGCACGGCCATTGCCATCGATCCGGCCCGCATCGCCGCCATCGTCATCACGGACAGCCCCGACAGTCCGTCGAACGCCTTGCCGCCCGACGCGGAAACGCAGGCGATCGCCGGCCACGTGATCGCCTTCCTCGAAGGCGAAGTGGCGGCCGGGCGCATGGGCCCGGAATTGCTGCCGCTGCAGGCGGGCATCGGCACCATCGCCAACGCCGTGCTGCATGGCCTGATCGGTTCGCCCTTCCAGAACATGACCATGTATTCGGAAGTGCTGCAGGACAGCGCCATCGAGCTGCTCGATTCGGGCCAGCTGGCATTCGCCTCGGCCTCGTCGATCACCCTGTCGGCCGCCGTGCATCAAAAGCTGATGGACAATATCGACCATTACCGGTCAAAAATCGTGCTGCGCCCGCAAGAGATCAGCAATCACCCGGAAATCGTGCGCCGCCTGGGCATCATCGCGCTGAACACGGCGCTGGAATTCGATATCTACGGCAACGTCAATTCCACGCACGTGTGCGGCACGCACATGATGAACGGCATCGGCGGCTCGGGCGACTTCGCGCGCAACGGGCAGGTATCGATGTTCGTGTCGAAATCGGCGGCCAAGGGCGGACGCATTTCCAGTGTCGTTCCGATGGTCTCGCATGTGGACCATACGGAGCATGACGTCGACGTGCTGGTGACGGAGTGGGGTTATGCGGACTTGCGCGGCCTGGCGCCGCGCGAACGGGCGCCGCTGATCATCGAGCGCTGCACGCATCCCGACTACCGCGAGCAATTGCGCGCGTATTTTGACGCGGCATGCCAGCGCGGCGGTCACACGCCGCACCTCCTGGAGCAAGCGCTGTCGTGGCATACGCGCTATCAGGAAACGCAGAGCATGCTTGAAGCGTAGCAAGCTGCGCTAACAGCAAGACAGGGCAGGGCGGTGCAGTACCGCGCCTGCCCTTTTTTACGTCAGTTTCGACTCTTGTTGTCAGGCATCCGGCGCAAAGCGCAGGCGGATGCCTGTCGTGACGACGGCCAGCAAGTCGTCGATATGCGCATTCATTTCCGGGTGCGGCGTCCATGGGTCGCCCGCATCCATGACGATGCGCAGCGACACGAGGCCATGCAGCGATTGCCAGAAGATTTGCGTCATCGTGTGCAGCGCCGGCTCGTCCTGGCGCACCTGGCCCGCCTGCGCCAGTTCGCCGAACAGGTGCAGCGCATACGCATACGGATCCTGCTCGATATTGCCGTGTTCCACTTCGACGGCGTCGATTTCCGCATGCGGACGCAATTCCATGAAGATCAGCGAATATTCGTCGGGATGCTGGAAGCCGTACTCGATGTAGGCGCGGCCGACGAGGCTGATGCGTTCCCATGGGTCAATGCTGCTGGCGCAGGCGGCACGCATGGCGCGCACCAGTTCCAGCAAGTCCTTGTCCATGGCCTGGGCGATCAGGGTGGCCTTGTCGCGGAACAGGGCGTACACGACGGTGGTGGAAAAACCGGCCGCCTCGGCCACCTTGCGGATGGAGACGGCGCGCGCGCCGCCCTTCTTGATGAGATCTTTCACGACATCGATGATGTGCTCGCGCCGCGACTGGGCCTCGCGTAACTTTCTTTCCTGAATATTGGTCAACTTCTTGTCCACGACTCTTTCCTGGCGACTCAATGAAAGCAAGAATTATAGGGTGGCGATGGGCTGCCAATGTGTCTGGCATTGTTACAATTCGGTTTTTTGTCCGGTCGATGCGACAGAGCACCGTTTTTTCGCCCTTTTGCCCGGCGCTTTGCCATCGATGCCCCGGATTGGTGCATAAATCGCCCGCCCAGGCTTTGCTAACGGGGCCAAAGGGCGGAAAATAGCGGGATAGCTTACACTGCGTTTTTAGCGCGACGGCGGTAGCCCACGAGGCGACGCCGGAACTCTTACATTTGGACGGGATCATTACATGACCATTAAAATCAGCCAGAACTTCGACTCGGGCGCCATCGAGGTGGTAAGCGCCACCAGCGCAGGTGCCATCGACCTGAACTTGCGCAAGGATAGCCACGCCGACATCCATCAGTGGTTCCACTTCCGCCTGCAGGGCGCGCGGGACCAGGCATGCACGCTGCGCATCCTGAACGCGGGCCAGGCCACGTATCCGGCCGGCTATGAAGACTACCAGGCCGTGGCCAGCTACGACAGCGAAAACTGGTTCCGCGTGCCGACCGCATTCGACGGCCAGGTGATGACGATTTCGCATACGCCGGAACTCGACAGCGTGTACTACGCGTATTTCGAACCGTATTCGTGGGAACGCCATCTGCGCCTGCTGGGCGAAGTGGCCGAGCATCCGCTGGCGCGCGTGTCCGACCTGGGCAGCACGGTCGACGGCCGCGACATGAATATGGTCACCATCGGCAACCCGCAGGCGGAAAAGAAAATCTGGGTCATCGCGCGCCAGCATCCGGGCGAATCGATGGCCGAATGGTTCGTCGAAGGCCTGATCGACTCGCTGCTCGACGACGCCAATCCGATCGCGCGCAAGCTGCTGCAGCGCGCCGTGTTCCACATCGTGCCGAACATGAACCCGGACGGCTCCATCCGCGGCAACCTGCGCACGAATGCGGCCGGCGCCAACCTGAACCGCGAATGGATGACGCCTTCGCTGGCGTCCAGCCCGGAAGTGCTGTGCGTGAAAAACAAGATCCACGAAACGGGCGTCGACATGTTCTTCGACATCCACGGCGATGAAGCGTTGCCGTACAACTTTGTGGCCGGCAACGAAATGCTGGAAAACTTCACGCCGGCCCAGGCGGCGCACCAGAAAGCCTTCATCGAGCGCTACAAGCAGGCCAGCCCCGACTTCCAGGACAAGTTCGGCTACGCGGCCAGCAAGTACAAGTCGGACATGCTGACCCTGGCGTCGAAATATATCGGCCACCACTTCGGCTGCCTGGCGCTGACGCTGGAAATGCCGTTCAAGGAAAACGCCGACTTGCCGGATCCAAGCGTGGGCTGGAACGGCGCGCGCAGCGCGGCCCTGGGCGCAGCCATGCTGCAGCCTATCCTGCTGTCGCTGGATTGAACGGCGTTGATCATGGGTGTCGAGATCGAGCGTAAATTTTTGCTGGCCGGCGAGGCCTGGCGCGGCCTGGGCCAGGCGGTGCTGCTGCGCCAGGGCTACCTGTCGTCCGCGCGCGAGCGCGTGGTGCGCGTGCGCATCGAGGGCGACCAGGCGATGCTGACCATCAAGGGCGCGAACGTGGGCGCGACGCGCGGCGAGTGGGAGTATCCGATTCCGCTGGCCGACGCCGTTGAATTGCTCGACGGCCTGTGCGAACAGCCGCTGATCGAAAAATACCGCCACCGCATCGAGCACGCGGGCATGGTGTGGGAAGTCGACGAGTTCCTGGGTGCGAATGCGGGTTTGATCGTGGCCGAGATCGAACTGGCGTCGGAAGACCAGCCCTTCGAGAAACCCGACTGGATCGGCGCGGAAGTGTCGGGCGATGCGCGCTACTACAACGCGAACCTGATCCGCCACCCGTTTTCACAGTGGTGATGGTGTTGTAAATGACGTTGCAATGAAAAAGGCGGAACCTCGGTTCCGCCTTTTTTGCATGCGCTGGTGGTGTTGTCGGATTACGCGCTGCGCGCTAATACGACCTACAGCCCGTACCGGCATCGTAGGTCGGATTAGCCGGTACGGCGTAATCCGACAACACCGTTACAGCATCAGTGGAAATGCTCTGTACCCTGCGGCGTATCCTCGGGCATTTCCGCATGCGCCAGCTCACCGACAGGGTCGGCAAACAAAGGCGCGCCGCAATCGTCGCAGTATTCACCGACAAAACGTTCCGCGTGGCGCTTGATCTGCGTCACGCCAGCGGCGTTCAGGTGCTCGATGATTTCATCGACGGGCGTCTTTTGCTTGTCCAGCGCGGCGATGCCGACCTGGATCAGGCCTTCGATCGGCGTGCCATCCTCGTCTTCCTGGCCGTACAGGGGCCAGACGATGCCGTAGATGACGTCCGGCGCCTGGCGCAGGGTGAAGGCGATGCGATACTCGTCCACCTGGCTATCGGCCGCTTCTTCGCCGAAGCCGGCGATGACGGCACGCAGTTCCGACGGCTCGACGGCCAGCGTGTGCGTCAGGTAGTGCACGGCGGCGCGCACGGAGACGGGGCGTATCAGCTTGTCCGCTTCGCGGCAGGCCACATAGTACGCTTCCGGCAGCAGCAGTTCCAGGCCGCAGCCGGGCAGCAGGCGGGCGATGGTCGGCGTCGCCTGCGTGCGCCATTGTTCCAGGGCGGCGCTGCGCTCGGCGATGAAGTCGAGCTGGCTGGCCGGCGTCTGCCAGCGGAACAGCGGTGCGCCGCTTGGGGCCACCACGGCCACCAGCAGGTAGCGCGTGTCGGCCAGGAAGGGCGCCGTTTCCGCCTCTTTGCTGGAGGGCTTGACGGCCGTGCCTTTCAGCGCGGCCAGTGCCAGCTTCTGCGTCTTGACATAGGTCTCGACGTGGCTGCGCGGCAGCTGGTCGATCGAGTACAGGGTCGGCGCCATGGCCATCTTCGTGCCGTCGGCCAGCAGGTGGGCGGCGAAATGCGCCGACAATACGCCGTGCGCATCGCCGGCCATCGGGCCGGAAGCGATGGAAAAGCGCGTCCACGCGAGGATGGGCACGGCGACCAGCAGGGCGTCGTAGCGCACGTCTTCGTGCGTGATGACGGTCGATTCGCTGACGGCTTCAACGCAGTCCATCAGCACGTCGTAGGCGTTCAAGTCTTCCTTGAACAGGCTGCCCAGGGTGTTGTCGATGGTGTCCTGGTGGCCGGTTTTGAGTAATTTCTGGAGCTGCGTATCCAGGCTGTGTTCCCAGGACCGCTCTTCGAGACGGCTGGCTGCCTGTACGATCGCCTGGGCAAAGGTGACCAGGCGCTGGCTGTCGGCAGTCAGTTTATGGGATGAATCTTTGGAAGGACGACGCATAGCGGGATAAGAGTCTCGGAAAGTGAAAAAAATGGATCAGTCAAACAATGATAAACCCTTATAACCGTATTGTAGAGGATTCGGCCGCACGCAATACGTAAGCTGTTCTTAGATCATGCCAATAGTCGAAAATTCAAGTAAAAACGGGGCGGCAGGACGAAAAAAAACGCCGGTCGGAACCGGCGCTTTATCTTGCCTCACAGCTGGGCTGATTACTCGGCCAGCAGTTGACGCAATACGAATGGCAGGATACCGCCATGCTTGTAGTAATCGACTTCGATCGGCGTATCGATGCGCAGCAGCACTTTCACGTCGACGCTGGTGCCGTCGGCGCGGTGGATCACCAGGGTAGCCAGTTGTTGTGGCTTGATTTCGCCTTCGAGGCCTTTCAGGTCGAAGGTTTCATTGCCGGTGATGCCCAGGGTTTGCACGCTGTCGTCGCCGATGAATTGCAGCGGCAGCACGCCCATGCCCACCAGGTTCGAGCGGTGGATGCGCTCGAACGAACGGGTGATCACGGCTTTCACGCCCAGCAGTTGCGTACCTTTGGCCGCCCAGTCGCGCGACGAGCCCGTACCGTACTCTTCGCCGCCGAAGACCATGGTTGGCGTGCCTTCAGCAACATATTTCATCGCTGCGTCGTAGATCGACATTTCTTCGCCGGAAGGCTGGTGGATCGTGATGCCGCCTTCGACCGCCGAACCGTCCGCTTTCGCAGGGATCATGCGGTTCTTGATGCGCACGTTGGCAAACGTGCCGCGCATCATGATTTCATGGTTACCGCGACGCGAGCCGTAGGAGTTGAAGTCCGCTTTCAGGACGCCGTTTTCCTTCAGCCATTTGCCTGCAGGACCGTTTTCCTGGATCGAGCCGGCTGGCGAGATGTGGTCGGTGGTGATGGAATCGCCGAACACGCCCAGCGCGCGCGCGCCTTCGATGCCGGTGGCCACTGCCGCTGGCGTCATCGAGAAGTTGTCGAAGAACGGCGGTTCAGCGATGTAGGTCGATTTCGGCCAGTTGTAGACTTGACCGGAGACGGTGGTGACTTTTTCCCACAGCTTGCCTGGCGCGCCCTTGACGTCCGCGTAGTTGTCCTTGAACACCTTGGCGTTCATGGCGAACTTCATCATGGCCGACACTTCAGCCGAGGTCGGCCAGATGTCGCCCAGGTAGACGTCCTTGCCGCCCTTGCCCTTGCCGACAGGTTCCGTCATCAGGTCGCGCGTCATGTTGCCGGCGATGGCGTAGGCGACGACCAGCGGTGGCGAGGCCAGGAAGTTCGAGCGGATGTTCGGGTGAATACGCGCTTCGAAGTTGCGGTTACCCGACAGCACGGCCGACGCGACGATGTCGTGCGTGGCAATGGCGGCGTTCAGCTCAGGCGTCAGGTCGCCCGCATTGCCGATACAGGTGGTGCAGCCGTAGGCGGTCACGCCGAAGCCCAGTTTTTCCAGGTACGGCAGCAGGCCGGCGGCCGTCAGGTACTCGGTGACGACGCGCGAGCCAGGGGCCAGCGAAGTCTTGATGTGCGGTGCGACTTTCAGGCCGGCTTCGACGGCTTTCTTGGCCAGCAGGCCGGCAGCCAGCATCACGCTCGGGTTCGAGGTGTTGGTGCACGAAGTGATCGCGGCGATCAGCACGTCGCCGTTCGACACTTTGACGTTATTGGTGGTTTCGTACACGGCGTTCAGGTCGGCCGGATTCTTGTTGAAACCATTTTCGCTCGTTGGCTTGGCGAACAGTTCGGCGAAGTTCGCCTTGACGTTGCCGATTTCGATACGGTCTTGCGGGCGTTTCGGGCCGGCCAGCGACGGTGCGACCGTGGCCAGGTTCAGTTCCACCACGCGGGTGTAGTCGATGTCGCCCGCTTTTGGAATGCCGTACAGGTTTTGCGCCTTGAAGTAGCTTTCGAACGCGGCGATTTCAGCCTTGCTGCGGCCGGTGCCCTTGAAATAATCGATGGTCGCGTCGTCGACCGGGAAGAAGCCCATGGTCGCGCCGTATTCCGGTGCCATGTTGGCGATCGTCGCGCGGTCCGTCAGGGTCAGCGATTCGGTGCCTTCGCCGAAGAATTCGACGAACTTGCCGACGACTTTCTCTTTGCGCAGCAATTCGGTGATGGTCAGCACCAGATCGGTGGCGGTACAGCCTTCGCGCAGCGCGCCGGTCAGGTTCACGCCGATCACGTCAGGCGTCAGGAAGTAGACTGGCTGGCCCAGCATGCCGGCTTCCGCCTCGATGCCGCCCACGCCCCAGCCGACCACGCCGATGCCGTTGATCATGGTGGTGTGCGAGTCGGTGCCGACCAGGGTGTCAGGGTAGTACACGTCGCCGGCTTTCTTGCCTGCGTGGTGCACGCCGCGTGCCAGATATTCCAGGTTGACCTGGTGGACGATGCCGAAGCCTGGTGGCACGACGCCGAAGGTGTCGAATGCCTGCATGCCCCATTTCATGAACTGGTAACGCTCGTTGTTACGCGAGAATTCCAGTTTCATGTTCAGGTCCAGCGCTTTCTTTTCGCGGTAGTGATCGATGGTCACCGAGTGGTCGACCACCAGGTCGACCGGCACCAGCGGTTCGATCTTCTTGGCGTCGATACCCATCTTGGCGGCCACGTTGCGCATCGCCGCCAGGTCGGCCAGCAGCGGTACGCCGGTAAAGTCTTGCAGCACGACGCGCGCCACTACGAACGGGATCTCGTCGGTGCGCTCGGCGGTCGGGCCCCAGCTCGCCAATTGCTTGACGTGTTCTTCGGTGACTTTTTTGCCGTCGCAGTTGCGCAATACCGATTCGAGCACGATACGAATCGACACTGGCAGGCGGGAGACATTGATGCCCAGGCTTTTTTCCAGTGCCGGCAGGGAATACAGCTTGCCCTTCTTGCTATCCGAAATATTAAAGTCCTTGAGCGTGTTCAGAGTGTTGCGGGACATGACCTCTCCTTGTTGGGTATCGTCTATTTATTGATGATTCAAATTACAAAACATGACTGAGCCCCCGAAGAGGCCCTTGCTACGCACATCAGCCGCCGGTGACTGGCAAGACGCCCAGCGATGGCGCCGCTTCCAGCACTGCCGCCGGCTTGGCTTGCTCCGCATCCTTGCATTCATTGGCCAACTGGCGGCCCTGCTTGGAATCGAGCAGCATGCCTTTGGCCGGGATGCCGATCCAGACCAGGCCGTACAAGCGGTTTTCGAAGCGGTTGGCGCCGGTGGTGGTGCCAACGCGGCTCAGGCGGTGCAGGCGCTTCTTCCAGCGCAGGGCGATGTGTTTGTCGTCAGTCGCATTGGTGTAGATGGTAATTTTATTACCAAGTTCACAATTGAAATCCGTGGAGGCCGAGCCTGCGGTGTTCGGTTCATCGGCTTCTTCCTTGTCGGCGACCGACATGGCGAGCGGATGGTCTTCCTTGACGGCCGCCTTGGCCTTGGTGGTCTTGGCCTTTGGCTTGGCCTTGGCCTTGACTGCCTTGGGATTTGCCTCTGCCGTGGCGGCGAAGCTGGCTGGCGTCAGCGTGAGGGTCATGGCGCCCAGCGCGACGCTGCAGGCAATGGCTAATTTGGAGAGGGACATCGTGTAATTCCTGTCAGTTTTCAGTGGAGCTGGAAGAGGGGGTGTTGAGCAATGCAGCGGCCGCCTCGGGCAGGCCGAGGCCCGCCAGTTTGGCGCGTTGCAAAACGGTCCAATAATATCGGTAGCTGGCGCGGTCGTGCAAGCGGCCATTTTGCGCAATCGGTCCCCAGTTGGCGCGCAGCGCTTCATTGAGGATGTTGCTGGCCTCGTTGACTTCGGACAGGCGCGGCGTGAAGGCCTTGATGATGGGCTTGATCTGGTCCGGGTGGATGCTCCACATGCGCGTATAGCCGAACTCGGCTGTCGCGCGCTGGGCGTCGTTGGCCACCACGGCCGAATCGCGCACGTCCGTCGTCACGTTATGCGACGGCACCTTGCCGTGCGCGTGGCAGGCGGCCGCCACTTCGAGCTTGGCGCGCACCACCAGCGGGTGCGTAAACTGGCCCGGCGTGCGCATGGCGGCGGCGGGAATGGCGCCGTAATGGGCCGAAACGAAATCCATGATGCCGAAGGACAGGCATTCGACCTGGGGCAGGGCGGCGATCGCGTAGGCGTCGCGCAGCGCGCCATGCGTTTCGATCAGGATGTGCACGGGCAGGTTGTCGCGGCCGGCGCGGCGCGCGTGCAGGTTGATCAGGTCGATGGCCAGCATGGCATCCTGCACGCCGCCCACCTTGGGCACGGCGATGTAGGCCAGGCGCGATGCGGCGCTGCAGATGATTTCCACGTCGCGCGCGAAAAACGGGCTGTCGACGTCGTGCACGCGCACGCCGATGCGGTTGAATTGGTTCTCGTCGCTGGCCAGCAGGCCGGCGATCATGTGGGCGTGGGACTCTTCATTGCCGGCGCTGGCGCCGTCTTCGCAGTCGAACGTGATGTCGAACAGGGGCCCAAGCTCTTGTTGCAAAGCAATCGATTTACGCATCAGCTTTTCAGAGCCGGCGTAGTGGTCGCAAGCGGCGAGCAACAGCGGCTGGCGTTTGCCTTGGAATAAAACCTCGGAAGGGTGCATGCTTAAGGCATTTCTGCAGGTAAAAACTACTTGATAAAACAGCCGCGCCGCGAATCTCGCGGGGCGGCCTTCTTGGCGGGCGGCGCTCAGGCCGCGCCGCCAATACTGGATTTATGCCAGCAGGTGTTTCACGCCTTCGCGCTCTTCGGTCAGTTCTTTCAGGGTCAGGTTGATGCGCTCTTGCGAGAATGCATCGATTTCCAGACCTTGAACGATGGTGTACTCACCGTTGTCGGTGGTGACCGGGAAGCCGAACACGGTGCCTTCAGGGATGCCATACGAGCCATCGGAAGGTACGCCCATGGTGGTCCACTTGCCAGCCGTGCCCAGCATCCAGTCATGGATGTGGTCGATGGCGGCGTTCGCCGCCGACGCTGCCGACGACAGGCCGCGCGCTTCGATGATGGCCGCGCCGCGCTTGCCGACGGTCGGCAGGAACACGTTGGCGTTCCATTCCTGGTCGTTGATCAGGTCCTTGACGGCCTTGCCGTTGACGGTGGCGAAACGGTAGTCGGCGTACATGGTTGGCGAGTGGTTGCCCCAGACGGTCAGCTTCTCGATATCCTTGACGGCGGTGCCGGTCTTGGCAGCGACTTGCGACAGCGCGCGGTTGTGGTCCAGGCGCAGCATGGCGGTGAAGTTTTTCGCCGGCAGCGATGGTGCCGATTTCATGGCGATGTAAGCGTTGGTGTTGGCAGGGTTGCCGACCACCAGGACTTTGACATTGCGCGAAGCGACGGCGTCGAGCGCCTTGCCTTGTACCGTGAAGATCTGGGCGTTCGCTTCCAGCAGGTCCTTGCGTTCCATGCCTGGGCCGCGTGGACGCGCGCCAACCAGTACGGCCACGTCGACATCCTTGAAGGCGGTCAGCGGATCGGAGTGGGCGGTCATTTCCGTCAGCAGCGGGAAGGCGCAGTCGTCGATTTCCATCATCACGCCCTTGAGCGCCTTCTGGGCTTTTTCGTCCGGGATTTCAAGCAGTTGCAAGATGACAGGCTGGTCTTTGCCGAGCATGTCGCCATTGGCGATGCGGAACAACAGGGCGTAGCCGATCTGGCCGGCGGCGCCGGTCACTGCAACACGCATTGGGGTTTTAGCCATGATGAATCTCCAAAAATGGGAAAGAAAACGGGCTTGAAGCTGGGCTTACGCTTATCCGGAAAAACTATAATGATACCAAAACCGGCACGCGCCACCGAATTGCTGGTGTACGCCGCCGTCACGCTCGTGCTGCACGAGGCCAGAGTGGCTGGCCGACAACATAAAACGCTGGCTCACAAGTTTTATCGAAGGCAGTTTAGGCCTCCGATCTGTATCTGTCAATCATATCTTATGTCTTATATAAGACAGATAACTACGAGTGTTTTACTGGACGTGGGCAGTGATTTGTGTTGAAATGTCGGACTATGAATTCCGCCTCGTCCAATCTGACCAATAATGCCACTGCTGCAAGCGGGGCGGTCAGTCCGACCGCGGGCAGCCCGGCCACGCCCGCCGCCGCAGCGGCCAGCACGCCTGTCACCGTGGTGGCCAGCGCCAATACCACTACGGCGGCCACGCCCGTCGCCAGCGCTTCGCCCACCTTCAGTCCCCTGTACCAGCAGATCAAGGCGCTCATCACGCAGAGCCTGCAATCGGGCGAGTGGAAGCCGGGCGAGCTCATTCCCAGCGAAGTCGAGCTGGCAGGGCGCTTCAAGGTCAGTCAGGGCACGGTGCGCAAGGCCATCGACGAACTGGCGGCCGAGAACCTCGTCATGCGCCGCCAGGGCAAGGGCACCTTCGTTTCCACCCACCATGAGGCGCGCGCGCATTTCCGCTTCCTGCGCCTGGTGCCGGACGAAGGCGTGCCGCATTATCCCGAAAGTAAATTTATCGAAGTCAAGCGCGTGCGCGCGCCGGCCGACGTGGCGCGCCTGATGGACCTGAAGTCCGGCGACGCCGTCATCTTCATCAAGCGCGTGCAGTATTTCGACGGCGTGCCGACCATCGTCGAGGAGCTGTGGCTGCCCGGCCTGATCTTCAAGGGCCTGACGGCCGAGCGCCTGGTGGAATACAAGGGCCCCATGTACGGCCTGTTTGAGACGGAATTTGGCACGCGCATGATCCGTGCGTCCGAACAGATCCGCGCCGTGTGCGCCGATGCGGGCGCCGCGCAATTGTTAAATATTGACCTCGGCACGCCCTTGCTCAGTTCCGAGCGCGTGTCGTTTACCTACGGCGACAAGCCGGTCGAACTGCGCCGGGGCTTGTATCTGACCAGTCGCCATCATTATCAGAATGAACTCAGCTGAAGCGGCGGGGCGCCTGCGGGTGCCCGGACAAGCAGCAAGGCTGAAGTGCATCGCTTGCAAGATGCCTGTCGCAAGGCGGGCAGCGGAGACAGCAGAAAGCGCAGCTAAAGCATGGCCCGCTCCGGCGGGCCGTGCTTTGCCGGCGATTCTGTAATTAAATTACGTGAACTACGGAAAGTAGCGCGATATTTTGTAGTAAAAAACCATTTTGGTTATATGCAACAATAGATATTGGTGTGGGTTGCGAAAATCGGCGAAAATCGCGGCTTCGCTTCAATATTTAGTTATCAAGGGGAGGTTTTTGTTATGTCTGAAGCCGTAAGAGAAGTACCAAAAAAAGAACGGCCGGAATTCCGTAACATTCATGTTACCGAATTGTCGAACTACCGCATGGCCGTCGGCGCCATCGTCTCGATCCTGCATCGCATCAGCGGTTTCATCATGTTCGCCCTGCTGCCCTGCATCCTGTACATGCTGGAACAGAGCTTGCGTTCCGAAATGTCCTACGCTTACTTCCAGGGCATCGCCTCGCACTGGTTCGTCAAGCTGATCACCCTGGCTCTGGTCTGGGCCTTCCTGCACCACTTCTGCGCCGGCATCCGCCACCTGTTCATGGATGTGCACGTTGCCATCGAAAAAGATTCGGCCCGCAAGACCGCGACGTCCGTACTGGTCGTGAGCGTGGTGTTGACGGTATTGGTCGCTTTGAAACTGTTTGGAGTATTTTAATGGCAGACAATAACATCGGACCGAAACGCCTCGTCGTCGGTGCCCATTACGGCTTGCGCGACTGGCTGGCGCAACGCGTCACCGCCATCGTCATGGTGGCTTATGTGGCCATCCTGCTGATTTCTTTCTTGACTGGCAGCAACTTCAGCTATGAAGGCTGGGCTGGTCTGTTCGCACAGCAGTGGTTTAAATTGTTCAGCTTGGTGACTTTCGTCGCCCTGTTCTACCACGCATGGGTCGGCGTACGCGACATCTGGATGGACTACGTGAAAAGCGCTGGCCTCCGTCTGACCCTGCAAATTGCCACCATGCTGTGGTTGATCGCTTGTGCCGGCTGGACGGTACAGATACTCTGGAGTGTGTAATCGTGGCAGCATATAAATCTGCAATCCCTACCCGCCGCTTTGACGCGGTCATCGTTGGCGCCGGCGGTTCCGGCATGCGCGCGTCGTTGCAACTGGCTGAAGCCGGTCTGAACGTCGCTGTTTTGTCGAAAGTTTTCCCGACCCGCTCGCACACCGTGGCGGCGCAGGGCGGTATCGGCGCGTCGCTCGGCAACATGGCCGAAGACAACTGGTTCTGGCACATGTTCGACACCGTCAAGGGTGGCGACTATCTGGGCGACCAGGATGCCATCGAATTCATGTGCCGTGAAGCACCGAAGGTCGTGTACGAGCTGGAACACTTCGGCATGCCATTCGACCGCAACCCTGACGGCACCATCTATCAGCGTCCCTTCGGCGGCCACACGGCCCACTTCGGCGAAAAGCCGGTGCAGCGCGCTTGCGCGGCAGCCGACCGTACCGGTCACGCCCTGTTGCACACGCTGTACCAGCGCAACGTGCGCGCCCGTACGCACTTCTTCGTCGAATGGATGGCCATCGACCTGATCCGTGATGCCGAAGGCGACGTGATCGGTGTCGTGGCGCTGGAAATGGAAACCGGCGAATGCATGATCCTGGAAGCAAAGACGACGGTCATGGCAACAGGCGGCGCAGGCCGCATCTTCGCCGCGTCGACGAACGCCTTCATCAACACCGGCGACGGCATGGGCATGGCGGCACGCGCCGGTCTGCCGCTGCAGGACATGGAATTCTGGCAGTTCCACCCGACCGGCGTGGCCGGCGCGGGCGTCTTGATCACCGAAGGCGTGCGCGGCGAAGGCGGCATCCTGATCAATAGCGAAGGCGAACGCTTCATGGAGCGCTATGCGCCGACCCTGAAGGATCTGGCGCCGCGCGACTTCGTCTCGCGTTCGATGGACCAGGAAATCAAGGAAGGCCGCGGCTGCGGTCCGAACAAGGACCACGTGATGCTGGACCTGCGCCATATCGGCGCCGACACCATCGCCAAGCGCCTGCCGTCGATCCTGGAAATCGGCCACAAGTTCGCCAACGTCGACGCCACCAAGGAACCGATTCCTGTCGTGCCGACGATTCACTACCAGATGGGCGGCATTCCGACGAACATCCACGGCCAGGTCGTCACCCCGACCGGTCCGGATAATTCGGCGCAAGTCGTCAATGGCCTGTACGCGATCGGCGAATGCGCCTGCGTGTCGGTGCACGGCGCCAACCGCCTGGGCACGAACTCGCTGCTCGACCTGGTGGTCTTCGGCCGCGCGGCCGGCAACCACATCGTCAACAGCGGCCTGAAAGCCAAGGAAAACAAGCCTTTGCCAGCCGATGCTGCCGAATTTGCCATGGGCCGCCTGGCGCGCCTGGAAAACTCGACCGGCACGGAAACCGTGCAGGGCGTGGCGAACGACATTCGCGCAACGATGCAGAAGTACTGCGGCGTGTTCCGTACCGACGAGATGCTGAACAAGGGCGTCGAAGAAATCATGAAGCTCGACGAGCGCCGCAAGCACGTCTCCTTCAAGGATAAATCGATGGTCTTCAACACGGCCCGCGTGGAAGCGCTGGAACTGGACAACCTGATCGAAACGGCGAAAGCGACCATCGTTTCGGCAGCCGCCCGCAAGGAATCGCGCGGCGCGCACGCCCAGGACGACTATCCGCAACGTGACGACGACAACTGGATGAAGCACACTCTGTGGTATTCGGAAGGCAACCGACTGGCATACAAGCCAGTCGTGACCAAGCCGCTGACGGTTGATACCTTCAAACCGAAACCACGTACTTTCTAAGGCTATACCATGGCACGCACTCTTAAATTCAAAATCTACCGCTACGATCCTGACCAGGATGCCAAGCCGTACATGCAAGACCTGACGGTCGAACTGAAAGACACCGACAAGATGCTGCTCGATGCATTGCAGCGCATCAAGGCGGACGTCGATGACTCGCTGGCCCTGCGCCGCTCGTGCCGCGAAGGCGTGTGCGGTTCGGACGCGATGAACATCAACGGCAAGAACGGCCTGGCCTGCACCACCAACCTGAACGAACTGTCGGAGCCTATCGTGCTGCGTCCGTTGCCAGGTTTGCCAGTCATCCGCGACCTGATCGTCGACATGACGCAATTTTTCAAGCAGTACGATTCGATCAAGCCTTTCCTGATCAACGATTCGATCCCGCCTGAAAAAGAGCGCCTGCAGTCGCCGGAACAGCGCGAAGAACTCGATGGCCTGTACGAGTGCATCCTGTGCGCATGCTGCTCCACGTCGTGCCCGTCGTTCTGGTGGAATCCGGACAAATTCGTCGGCCCGGCCGGCCTGCTGCAAGCCTACCGCTTCATCGCCGATTCGCGCGACGAAGCCACCGGCGCGCGTCTGGACAACCTGGAAGACCCGTACCGCCTGTTCCGCTGCCATTCGATCATGAACTGTGTCGACGTCTGCCCGAAAGGCTTGAACCCGAACAAGGCGATCGGCAAGATCAAGGAATTGATGGTCCGCCGCGCGATCTGATTCGTCTGATCGCGTCCGCCGGGCGCCGTTTGCGGGAAGAGGGTATCCTCTCTTGTCTGCAGGCGGCGCCTGCAAAGCAGTACGTAAAGTGGTAAACCAAATGACAGAATCAATTTTGTCCTCGCATCAGGCCGACCCGGCCAACCGCGCCCGCCTGCGCTGGCGTTCACGCCGTGGCTTGCTGGAAAACGACATTATCCTGACCCGTTTTCTCGATGCGTATGAAACCGAATTGACCGATGAAGAAGTTGACGCGCTGACGCGTTTGCTGGATTTATCGGACAATGCATTAATGGATCTGGTACTGGCCCGTAAAGAGCCGGAAGGCGAAGTCGATCTGCCGCATGTGCGCGCACTGCTGCAACGACTGCGCATTGCCTAGACGCCTGGGCGATATATTGCAAACGGTGCGAGTGGCGCGCTGTAGCACTGCCGAATTGCGGTGCGAATTGCAGCCAGAATTTTTGATTTTAATTTCGACTCACTCCCGAGAAGGAAGAGCCCATGAATATCTCTGACACAAAAGCTACCCTGTCGTTCTCCGATGGCAGCCCATCGCTTGAATTTCCAATCTACAAAGGCACGGTTGGCCCGGACGTCATCGACATCCGCAAACTGTACGCCGGTAGCGGCAAGTTCACCTACGACCCAGGCTTTATGTCGACGGCCGCCTGCAACTCGTCGATCACCTACATCGACGGCGACAAGGGCGAACTGCTGTACCGTGGTTACCCGATCGAACAGTTGGCCGTCAACGCCGACTTCATGGAATCGTGCTACCTGCTGCTGAACGGCGAACTGCCGAACGCGGCGCAGAAAGCCAAGTTCGTCGACACCGTCACCAAGCACACGATGGTGCACGAACAGATGCAATTCTTCTTCCGTGGCTTCCGCCGCGACGCGCATCCGATGTCGGTCCTGGTGGGCACCGTCGGCGCGCTGGCATCGTTCTACCATGATTCGCTGGACATCAACGACCCGCGTCACCGCGAAGTGTCGGCCATCCGCCTGATCGCCAAGATGCCAACCCTGGTCGCCATGACCTACAAGTACTCGGTCGGCCAGCCGTTCGTGTACCCACGCAACGACCTGTCGTACAGCGCCAACTTCATGCACATGATGTTCGCCAATCCGTGCGAAGAGTACAAGGTCAACGACGTGCTGGTGCGCGCCCTGGACCGCATCCTGATCCTGCACGCGGACCACGAGCAAAACGCATCGACCTCGACCGTCCGTCTGGCCGGTTCGTCGGGCGCCAATCCGTTCGCCTGTATCGCTGCCGGTATCGCCTGCCTGTGGGGCCCTGCCCACGGCGGCGCCAACGAAGCGGCACTCAACATGCTGAAAGAAATCGGCACCGTCGAGAACATCCCTGCCTTCATCGAGCAAGTCAAGGACAAGAACTCCGGCGTCAAGCTGATGGGCTTTGGCCACCGCGTGTACAAGAACTTCGATCCACGCGCCAAGCTGATGCGTGAAACCTGCTACGAAGTGCTGCAAGAACTGGGTCTGCAAGACGACCCGCTGTTCAAGCTGGCGATGGAGCTGGAAAAGATTGCGCTGAACGACGAGTACTTCGTGTCGCGCAAACTGTACCCGAACGTCGACTTCTACTCGGGCATCGTGCAATCGGCGCTGGGCATCCCTGTGTCGCTGTTCACCGGTATCTTCGCTATGGCCCGTACGATCGGCTGGATCGCCCAGTGGAACGAAATGATCGCCGACCCAGAGCAAAAAATCGGCCGTCCGCGCCAGCTGTTCGTCGGTTCGACCACGCGCGAAGTACTGCCACTGGACAAGCGTTAATCCAGAGCAGTATCGAGCAAACAAAAACGGGCTTCGGCCCGTTTTTTTATGCCGGGCTGTTATGCTCAGCCCCTGGATCAACAGGAAGCACAATGCGATGAATGAAGAAACCTGCGCCCCCGGCGGCGTGGCCCTGGGCGATACGCCATTTGGCTATACCTTGTCGCTGATTGGCGGCAAATACAAGATGCTGATCCTGTATGCGCTCGCGGAAAACACGGTGCTGCGGCACAACGAACTCAAGCGCCATCTCGGCGGCATCGCCTTCAAGACACTCAGCGTCGTGCTGAAGGAGCTGGAGGCCGATGCGCTGATCGTCCGCAAGGAGTATCCGCAAGTGCCGCCCAAGGTTGAATACTCGCTGTCAAGCAAGGGCACCTCGCTGATCCCCGTGCTGCACACCCTGTGCGAGTGGGGCGAACGGCACCAGCCAGTCTGATCCGGATACGCTTGCTCAAGTGACTTTTTGCGGTCTTATAGCTTACTTTTCTTACTGTATGAGCAGTCAATGTGCGTACTTGTGGAAAGTACTCGCCATGACTATGCTGTTTCTGCCTCTGGGGGTGCGCGGTCACGTGCTGCGCGCCACGGGGCAGGGTACCGGCTTGCCTGCTTTCCTGTGCATGCGGGCCGGTGCATCCATTTCACTTCAGGAAAGCAGCATGATGAAAACCCTCGTAATCGTCTTCCATCCCTCCATCGCCACGTCGGTGGCCAACAAGCGCTGGCTGCAGGAATTGGCGCAGTATCCTGACCGTTACACCATTCATGATGTGTACCAGGCTTATCCGGACGGAAAAATCGATGTGGCGCGCGAGCAGGCGCTGGTGGAGGCGCACGCCAATGTGGTCTTGCAGTTCCCCGTGTACTGGTTTAACTGTCCGCCCATGATGAAGCAGTGGCTCGATGAGGTGCTGGCGTATGGATGGGCCTACGGCACGGGCGGCGATGCCTTCCAGGACCGCAAGGTGGCGCTGGCCGTCACGGCCGGCATCCGGCAGGCGGACTTCACGCCGCAAGGCAAGTGGAACGTCACCCTGGCGCAGTTGCTGGCGCCGTTCGATGTCACCCTGGCGTATATCGGCGCCGACAGCCGCCGCTTCTTTGCCTTTTATGGTGCGGAAGACGGTCCGAAGGAGGTGGGCTATGCCGAGCGACTGGCGCGCAGCGCGCAAGAGTATGAGCGCTTCCTGGCCGCCTTGTAGGGCGGGTTGTGTCAGTTGAATGCCGCTTCCAGGTGATGCAGTTCGACGTGCCGCCCCTCGAGTTGCAGGCTGGTGCCGTCATAGGGCTGGGGCATGACGATGCAGCGCGGCGCATTGTGCTTGAGGATGCCGCCCCAGTGGGCGACCCTGGCGCCGGCCTGGCGCCGGATCGCCTCGACCGTGGCGCCGCTGGCCAGGATGTGGGCTTGCGGAAAGGCTTGCTGCAATACGCCCAGGCCGAAATAGGCTTGCGGTGCGGCCACACTGATATAGATGGTGGTCAGGCGCTTGCCGCTGGCGGCGATGGTGTGCGCTAACTGCGCCGCATCGTCGCGCAGGAACTGGGCGTTGACGAGGATGGCATCGGCCATGCCGCTCAGCAGCAGCGAGGTGGACGGCGCGCGGCCCAGCACGTCCAGGCGGAAGGCGTCAAGGGTGCCGGAGGGGCGGGCGGCGCGTGCCAGCATAGGATTCTTTCGATATTCGATACTCTTGCTGCATATTATCCTTTCGACCAAATGCGACAAATAGGGTAGATTGCAACACTTAGTTGCATGGATCGGATGAATCAAGGGAGTACCCGCATGGACCGCATCACCGCCGCACAAGTATTCGTCGCCATCGCCGAGCGTGGCAGCATGGTGGCCGCCAGCGAGGCGCTCGACATGTCGCGCGCCATGGTGACGCGCTACCTGGCCGAGATGGAGCAGTGGGCGGGGGCGCGCCTGCTGCATCGCACCACGCGCCGGCTGAGCCTGACGGATGCGGGCGAAGCGACCCTGGCGCGCTGCCGGCAGATGCTGGAAGTGGCCGGCGCCATGGCCGTCGCCTCGCCCGGGGAGATCGACACGCCGCACGGCTTGCTGCGCATTACCTGCTCGCAATCGCTGGCGCAGACGGCGCTCGCTGGCGCAGTGACCGCTTACCTGCGGCGCTACCCGCGCGCCGCCGTCGACCTGCAGATGGAAAACCGCGCCGTCAATCTGGTGGAGCAGCGCATCGACCTGGCGATCCGCATCACGAACGCGCTCGAACCGAACCTGATCGCGCGCCAGCTGGCCAGTTGCGCCTCGGTGGTGTGCGCCGCACCATCGTATCTGGCGGCGCACGGCACGCCGCGCCGGGCGCAAGACCTGGCCCTGCATAACTGCCTGACCTATACGTATTTCGGCAAGAGCCTGTGGCAGTTCACGCACGACGGGGAAGCGCTCACTGTCCCCGTCAGCGGCCGCCTGTCGGCGAATGAGTCGCTGGTGCTGCTGGTGGCGACGGTGGCGGGGGCGGGCATCGCCATGCAGCCGCGCTATTCGGCCGCGCCGCTGATCGCCAGCGGGCAACTGGTGGAGCTGCTGCCCGCTTACGTGCCGCAGGACATGGGCATCTATGGTATCTACACCTCGCGCCAGCACATGTCGCCGCTGCTGCGCACCATGCTCGACTTCCTGGTGGACTGGTTTGCCGGCGATGCCGATTGGCTGGCGGCCATCGCGGCGGCGCCGTTGCCGGGCAGACCAGTCGGGCGCAAGCGGCACGCCAGCGCGGGCGTGAAAGTGCCGTAAGCGCAACAGTAACAGGCTGGCAAGCCCGGTAAAATCAGCACGCAGCTTACATTTGCTTGCCAAATAAAATTCAACTTGTCGTTGTTGCGTTACAATACCGCGTGCTATTCTAAATGACGGTATGCAGAATGCTGGTGCAATAAAAAAGCCCTTCCCCACAACTTGATGTGCAATCCGCTAACCGGTCAGGCCGTGTCGCGGAAGGTTAGATTAACCCGCTAATTCCTCGCGAAACGCGAAGAAAGGTGAGCAATATATGCAGCAATTAACGACCAACTCCTACCTGTTCGGTGGGAATGCTCCGTACGTGGAAGACCTGTACGAGGCGTATCTGAACAACCCAGGCTCGGTACCCGATAACTGGCGCTCCTACTTCGACGCGATGCAGCACGTGCCTGCCGTCGATGGCAGCAACAAGCCTGACGTGGCGCATGCCTCCGTGGTCGCCTCGTTCGCCGAGCGCGCAAAAGCTGGTCCGATCCGCACCGTGACCGCTTCCTTCGATGCTGAAATGGGCCGCAAGCGCGTCGCCGCCACCCAGTTGATCGCCGCTTACCGCTACCTCGGTTCGCACTGGGCCAACCTGGATCCGCTGCAACGCCAGGAACGTCCGATGATCCCTGAGCTCGAGCCGAGCTTCTACGGATTCACCGATGCGGACATGGACACCGTGTTCAACATCAGCAATACCTATTTTGGCCCCGAGACCGCCACCCTGCGCGATCTGCTCAACTATCTGCGCGATACCTACACGCGTTCGATCGGCGCCGAATTCATGTACATCTCCGACCCGGCCGAAAAGCGCTGGCTGCAAGAGAAACTGGAATCGATCCGCTCCACCCCGAATTTCACTCCAGAGAAAAAAATCCACATCCTCGACCGCCTGACCGCGGCTGAAGGCCTGGAACGCTATCTGCACACCCGCTATGTGGGCCAGAAGCGCTTCTCCCTGGAAGGCGGCGAAACCTTCATCGCCTCGATGGATGAAACCATCCAGCGCGCCGGCGAAAAAGGCGTGCAGGAAATCGTCATCGGCATGGCCCACCGCGGCCGCCTGAACGTACTGGTGAACACCCTGGGCAAGGCGCCGCAGGAACTGTTCGAAGAATTCGAAGGCAAGCATGGCGACGACCTGCCTGCCGGCGACGTGAAGTACCATCAAGGCTTCTCGTCGGACATCTCCACCGCGGGCGGCCCGGTCCACCTGTCGCTGGCGTTCAACCCGTCGCACCTGGAAATCGTCAACCCTGTGGTCGAAGGTTCCGTCAAGGCCCGCATGGATCGCCGCGGCGACGCGCAGGGTGCGCAAGTGCTGCCTATCCTGGTGCACGGCGATGCCGCTTTCGCCGGCCAGGGCGTGGTCATGGAAACGCTGAATCTGGCGCAAACCCGTGGCTACCATACGGGCGGCACGGTGCATATCGTGATCAACAACCAGATCGGTTTCACCACTTCGGATCCGCGCGATGCACGCTCGACCCTGTACTGCTCGGACGTCGTCAAGATGATCGAAGCACCGGTCCTGCACATCAACGCCGATGATCCTGAAGCCGTGGTGCTGGCGACGCAAATCGCGCTCGACTACCGCATGGAATTCAAGAAGGACATCGTCCTCGACATCATCTGCTACCGCAAGCTGGGCCACAATGAGCAGGATACGCCGGCACTGACGCAGCCACTGATGTACAAGAAGATCGGCCAGCATCCAGGCACCCGCAAGCTGTACGCGGACAAGCTGGTGGCGCAGGGCGTGATCCCTGCCGATGGCGGCGACAAGATGGTGGCCGCTTTCCGCGACGCCATGGACGCCGGCAAGCATACCGTCGATCCGGTCATCTCGAACTTCAAGAACAAGTACGCCGTCGACTGGCTGCCGTTCCTGAACAAGAAATGGACCGATTCGGCCGACACCGCCGTGCCGATGACGGAGCTGAAACGCCTGGCCACCCGCATCACCACCGTGCCGGAAGACTTCAAGGTCCACTCGCTGGTGGAAAAAGTCCTGGGCGACCGCGCCACCATGGGCCGCGGCGAAATGAACCTGGACTGGGGCATGGGCGAACACCTGGCCTACGCTTCGCTGGTATCGTCCGGCTACGCCATCCGCCTGACGGGCCAGGATGCGGGCCGCGGCACCTTCGTGCACCGCCACGCCGTCTTGCATGACCAGAACCGCGAGCGCTGGGATGCCGGCACCTACATTCCGCTGCAAAACGTGTCGGACAACCAGGCGCCGTTCACCGTCATCGACTCGGTGCTGTCCGAAGAAGCCGTACTGGCCTTCGAATACGGCTACTCGACCGCTGAACCGAACACGCTGACGATCTGGGAAGCCCAGTTCGGCGACTTCGCCAACGGCGCGCAAGTGGTGATCGACCAATTCATCAGCTCCGGCGAAGTGAAGTGGGGCCGCGCTTCGGGCCTGGTCATGATGCTGCCGCACGGTTACGAAGGCCAGGGTCCTGAGCACTCGTCCGCGCGTCCCGAGCGTTTCCTGCAGCTGTGCGCAGACAACAACATGCAAGTGGTGCAGCCGACGACGGCTTCGCAGATCTTCCATTTGCTGCGCCGCCAGATGGTGCGCCAGTTCCGCAAGCCGCTGGTCATCCTGACGCCGAAGTCGCTGTTGCGCAACAAGGATGCCGGTTCGCCGCTGACCGACCTGGCCAAGGGTGGTTTCCAGACCGTGATCGGCGAAGTCGACGACAAAATCGATGCCAAGAAAGTCAAGCGCGTCGTCGCCTGCTCGGGCAAGGTCTACTACGACCTGGTCAACGCACGCAAGACACGCGGCCAGACCGACACGGCCATCGTGCGCCTGGAACAGCTGTATCCGTTCCCGCACAAGTCGTTCGCTGCTGAACTGAAGAAGTTCCCGAACCTGGTCGAAGTGGTATGGGCCCAGGACGAGCCGCAAAACCAGGGCGCCTGGTTCCAGATCCAGCACAACATCTTCGAAGGCCTGGAATCGGGTCAGCGTCTGGCTTACGCCGGCCGTCCTGCTTCGGCGTCGCCTGCTGTCGGTTACTATGACAAGCACTACGCCCAGCAAAAAGATCTGCTGGAAACGGCATTCTCGAAGCTGAAGGGTTTTATCCTGACCAAGTAAGTGGCAGGGTAACGGGCGCCATGTCTATGCATGGCGCCTGTTCGCATACATCGTGACGGAGCGCCGCGCTTGCTACGCAGGGGCGGCGCCGCAATAACAAAATAAACGGAGTTTTACATGGCACAAATCGAAGTCAAAGTTCCCCAGTTGTCGGAATCGGTTGCAGAAGCGACCCTGCTGGCATGGCACAAGAAAGTCGGCGAGCCAGTCGCGCGCGACGAAAACATGATCGATATCGAAACCGATAAAGTGGTGCTGGAACTGCCGGCGCCCGCCGCTGGCGTGATCGTGCAGATCATCAAGGCTGACGGCGCTATTGTCGTCGCCGGCGAAGTCATCGCCATCATCGATACCGATGGCTCGGCCAAGGTCAGCCCGATGGAAGTGTCCGCCGTGCCTGCGCCAGCCCTGGCTGCCGCCGCCCAGGACGCCGCGACCGCATCCGCACCAGCTGCAGCGACCAAAGGCGATGTCGCCATGCCTGCCGCTGCCAAGATCCTGTCCGAAAAAGGCCTGTCCGCTGGCGACGTCGCCGGTTCCGGCAAAGACGGCCGCGTGACCAAGGGCGACGCCCTGGCCGCTTCCGCCAAGCCAGCTGTCGCGCCATTGGCGCCAGCCGCCGCCAAGCCGGCGCTGCAGCAAGTTGCCACGCCATCGGCCGCCAGCCTGGGCGACCGCCCTGAAGAGCGCGTGCCGATGAGCCGCTTGCGCGCACGTATCGCCGAACGCCTGCTGCAATCGCAATCGACGAACGCCATCCTGACCACGTTCAATGAAGTGAACATGCAGCCGGTCATCGACCTGCGCAACAAGTACAAGGACAAGTTCGAGAAAGAGCACGGCGTCAAGCTGGGCTTCATGTCCTTCTTCGTCAAGGCCGCCGTCGCCGCCCTGAAAAAATACCCGATCATCAATGCCTCCGTTGACGGCAACGACATCGTCTACCACGGCTACTTCGACATCGGCATCGCTGTCGGTTCGCCACGCGGCCTGGTCGTGCCTATCATCCGCAATGCGGACCAGCTGTCGATCGCCGACATCGAGAAAAAAATCGGTGAATTCGGCGCGAAAGCCAAGGAAGGCAAGCTGACCCTGGACGACCTGACGGGCGGCACGTTCTCGATCTCGAACGGCGGCACCTTCGGCTCCATGCTGTCGACCCCGATCATCAACCCGCCACAATCGGCCATCCTGGGCGTGCATGCGACCAAGGACCGCGCCGTTGTCGAAAACGGCCAGATCGTGGTGCGTCCGATGAACTACCTGGCCATGTCCTACGACCACCGCATCATCGACGGCCGCGAAGCCGTCCTGGGCCTGGTGGCGATGAAAGAAGCGCTGGAAGATCCCGCACGCCTGTTGCTGGACCTGTAAGCACTGTAGTCCCCCGGCGTCGCCGCCGGGGCAATGTAGCTGATACCCCTTGCCAGAAGACGCAGCTGGCTGATCTCAATGAAAGAGGATTCCCATGAACGTCTCTGAAGAAATCAAGCGTCTGCACGAGTTGCACCTGGCGGGCGCCCTGAGCGACGCGGAATTCGCGCAAGCGAAAGCCAAGCTCCTGAGCAATATCAACCTGGATAAATCGGACAGTCCCTCCGCCTCCGGCCCGTCGAACGCGTCGAACGACCTGGTGCAGGAATTCAACCGCCTGCGCCGTTCGCGCAACGACCGCTGGCTCGGTGGCGTCTGCGGTGGCCTGGGCCGCGCTTCCGGCATGGAAGCGTGGATCTGGCGTCTCGTCTTCGTCCTGTTTACATTGACCTTCGGCTTCGGCGTGGTGATTTACCTTCTATTGTGGATTTTCGTACCAGACGAAGAGATTGGAATAACAAAACATGAGTACTAAACAATTTGACGTAGTTGTCATCGGTGCGGGCCCTGGCGGCTACATCGCCGCCATCCGCGCAGCGCAGCTGGGCTTTTCCGTCGCCTGCGTCGACGAGTGGTCGAACGCCAAGGGCGGCGCCGCGCCTGGCGGTACCTGCACCAACGTCGGCTGCATCCCGTCGAAAGCGCTGCTGCAATCGTCCGAGCATTTCGAACACGCGGGCCACAGCTTCGCCGAGCACGGCATCGACGTCGCCGGCCTGAAGCTGAACCTGGGCCAGATGCTCAAGCGCAAGGACACGGTCGTCAAGCAAAACAACGACGGCATCCTGTACCTGTTCAAGAAGAACAAGATCGCCTTCTTCCACGGCCGCGCCGCTTTCGCTGCCGCCGCTGGCACGTATGAGATCAGCGTGACGGGCGCCGCCAACGAAACCCTGACGGCCAAGCACGTGGTCATCGCCACGGGCTCGAACGCGCGCGAATTGCCGGGCGCACCATTTGACGAGAAACTGATCCTGTCGAACACGGGCGCACTGACCATCGACGCCGTACCAGCCAAGCTGGGCGTCATCGGTGCCGGCGTGATCGGTCTGGAAATGGGCAGCGTCTGGCGCCGCCTGGGTTCCGACGTCACCGTGCTCGAAGGCCTGCCGGTCTTCCTGGGCGCCGTCGACGAGCAGATCGCCAAGGAAGCGTCGAAGCTGTTCATCAAGCAAGGCTTGAAGATCAACCTCGGTTGCAAGATCGGCGCGATCACGCCAGGCAAGAAAGACGTCACCGTGGAATTCGTGGACGCCAAGGGCGAAGCGCAAAAAGCCGTGTTCGACAAACTGATCATCTCGATCGGCCGTACGCCGAACACGAATGGCCTGGGTGCCGACAAGGTCGGCCTGCAGCTGGACGAGCGCGGCTTCATCGCCGTCGACGGCGACTGCAAGACCAACCTGCCGAACGTCTGGGCAGTGGGCGACGTCGTGCGTGGCCCGATGCTGGCGCACAAGGCGGAAGAAGAAGGCGTTGCCGTGGCCGAGCGTATCGCTGGCCAGCACGGTCACACCAACTTCAACACGATTCCGTGGGTGATCTACACCTCGCCGGAAATCGCGTGGGTCGGCAAGACCGAGCAAACCCTGAAGGCGGAAGGCATCGCCTACAAGGCCGGCACCTTCCCGTTCATGGCCAACGGCCGTGCGCGCGCGCTGGGCGACACTTCGGGCATGGTGAAATTCCTGGCCGATGCGACCACCGATGAAATCCTCGGCGTGCACATCGTCGGTCCGATGGCCTCCGAACTGATTTCCGAAGCCGTCGTGGCGATGGAATTCAAGGCTTCGGCGGAAGACATCGCGCGCATCTGCCACGCGCATCCATCCTTGTCGGAAGCGACCAAGGAAGCGGCACTGGCGGTTGACAAGCGCACGTTGAACTTTTAATTGTAGTTAGTCCTACAGGGGCGCTCGCGGATTTTTTCCGCCGGCGCCCTTGTGCGTTAAAGCGAATCCCATGAACGTAGAAGAGTTTTACCAGCACGCGTTGCAGAAGCGTGATTTCAAGGCCGATGCCGCCCAGCGGCGCGCGGTCGACCGCCTGCAGCTGTGCTATGACGAGTGGGTGGCCTACAAGGGCCAGCGTTCGAGCACCTTCAAGCGCCTGCTGAACCGTCCCGCCGTGCCGAAAGGCGTGTACATGTGGGGCGGGGTAGGGCGCGGCAAATCGTTCCTGATGGACAGTTTTTACTCGGTCGTGCCCCTGGTGCGCAAGACGCGATTGCACTTCCACGAATTCATGCGCGGCGTGCACCAGCAGCTCGATGAATTGAAAGGCGTGGCCGACCCGCTCGATGAAGTGGCCAAGCGCATCGCCAAGAAATACCGGCTGATCTGTTTCGATGAATTCCACGTCTCCGACATCGCCGACGCGATGATCCTGTACAACCTGCTCTCGGCCCTGTTCGCTAATGGCGTGTCGTTCATCATGACCTCGAATTACGACCCGGACCTGCTGTATCCGGACGGCCTGCACCGCGACCGCATGCTGCCGACCATCGCGCTGCTGAAGGACAAGCTCGACGTGATGAACGTCGACGCGGGCGTCGATTACCGCGGCCGCGCGCTGGAACAGGTGGAAAGTTACTACACGCCGCTGGGCGCGGACACGGACCGGGCCTTGCGCGACGCCTACACGCGCATCGCCGAGACGGCCGACGAAGACGCGCGCATCCGCATCGAGAGCCGCGAAATCCATTGCCTGCGCCGCGCCGGCGGCATCATCTGGTTCGATTTCGCCACCCTGTGCGGCGGACCCCGCTCGCAAAATGATTACCTGGAAATCGCCAGCCGCTTCCATACGGTGATATTGTCCGGCATACCGGCCATGTCGGCGGCGCAGTCGTCCGAAGCGCGCCGCTTCACCTGGCTGATCGACGTGTTTTATGATCAAAAGGTCAAGCTGATCATGTCGGCCGAAGTGGCGCCCGAGCAGCTGTACACGAACGGCATGCTGGCCAACGAGTTTCACCGTACCGTTTCGCGTATCATCGAGATGCAATCGCGCGAATACATGGAAAAAGAACAGCGCGGCGCGGCCGACGCGATCGTTTGAGGCAGGGATAATGAAGATGATGGCAAATACACTATACAAGCTGGGCGCCGCGCTGGGCCTGGCCCTGGCATTGTCCGCCTGCGCGCACCAGGGGGCCGCGGCATTGGATGAGGTTGGCGCACCGCAGGTGCCCGCCACCTTGTCGGTGGAGGAAGCGGACGCCAAGCTGAAGCAGTCAGCCAGCGAGCGCGAGGCGGCGGAAAATGAGTTTGCCGCGCGGGAACTGGAGTGCTACGACAGGTTTTTCGTGAATAACTGCCTCGACAAGGCCAAGGAAAAGCGCCGCCTGATCCTCGTGCGCCTGCGCGCCGTCGACGCGGAAGCGAATTACTTCAAGCGGGCCGAATCCGTGCGCCTGCGCGACATCGACTTGGCCAGGACGCAGGAAGATGCGCGCCTGGACGCCGAGCAGCGGGCTGCGGCCATGCCCAAGCCTGTGAAGGTCGTCGCGCCCGAGCCGGCGCCGCCCAAGCCGGAAGGCAAGAGCGTTGCCGAGCGCGAGGCTGCGCAAGCGGCGAAGGTGGCGAAACAGGCCGCCGCCGATGCCGCCGACGCGCCGCGCCGCGCGGCCCGCGAGGCAGACTATGCGCGCAAGCAGGCTGACGCCGTGGCGCGCCAGAAAAGAGTGGCGCAACGCCTGGCCGAGCGCCAGGCCGAAGCGCAGGCCAAGGCTGCCAAGGCGGCCGCGGATGCTGCCAGCACGCCTGTACCGCCTGCCAAATAAGAAAGAGCTGCGCGCGTGGGGCATGCCGGAAATGGCGTGCCCTAACGCGCGCGGCGGGTTAAACTATGCACTTGCCGGTGATGCCGGCATCAATGGCTGCCTGCGTACCTTGCGCGCGCCTGTTACCAACACTGCCTGGAACGCAACACATGAGCGATGCACAGCATATACAGCGGCGCCTGATTGAACTCAACGTGGAGCACCGTGACCTCGATGCCGTCATCGAGTTGCTGATACTCGATGGTCACCATGACGAGCTGCAGCTGCGCCGCCTGAAAAAGCGCAAATTGCAATTGAAGGATCACATCACCTTGCTGAAAATGCAGTTGGTGCCCGACGTTCCCGCCTGAGGGGCGCCAGTAGCGTCCAGTCCAGCCTTCACCTAAGTATATTTTGACCGATCACAATTTATTGCCCGTAAACCCAGAAGGCCAGCCTGCCAGTCTGCCAGCCGAACCGCAGGCGGCGCCTGGCAAGCACGATGCCGACATCGAGCGCCTGTTCGGCGCCGGCGGCCCGCTCGGTCCCGCCGTGGGCAGCTACAAGCCGCGCCGTTCGCAAACGGAAATGGCCAAGGCCATCGCCCACGCCATCGACAGCCAGACCACGCTGATCGCCGAGGCAGGCACGGGCACGGGTAAAACCTTTGCCTACCTGGTGCCGGCCCTGATGTGGGGCGGCAAGACCATCGTATCCACCGGCACGAAGAACTTGCAGGATCAATTATTCCTGCGCGATATCCCCACCGTGCGCGCCGCGCTGCAGGCGCCCGTCTCGGTGGCCCTGCTGAAGGGCCGCTCGAACTACGTCTGCCACTATCACCTGGAACGCACCCTGCAGAACGGGCGCATGACCTCGCGCGACGACGTG
The DNA here is from genome assembly GCF_900095235.1 of Janthinobacterium sp. UMAB-60. Lineage (NCBI taxonomy): Bacteria > Pseudomonadati > Pseudomonadota > Betaproteobacteria > Burkholderiales > Oxalobacteraceae > Janthinobacterium > Janthinobacterium sp. UMAB-60. The sequence goes on along the minus strand of NZ_LT607484.1, from coordinate 209,248 downwards.
GGGCATTTGCGCGAAATCTCGCGCTTCATCAAGATGACCAGCTCCGGCGACAAGGCGGAACTGGCCAAGGTGCCGGAAAACGCCATGATCTGGAACCTGGTGACGTCCACGCGCGACACCTGCATGGGCGCCGAGTGCCAGTATTACCAGGATTGTTTTGTGATGAAGGCCCGCAAGGAAGCCCAGCAGGCCGACGTGGTGGTGGTCAACCACCACCTGTTCTTTGCCGACGTGGCCCTGAAGGACACGGGCGTGGCGGAATTGCTGCCTTCGGCCAATACCATCATCTTCGATGAGGCGCACCAGCTGCCCGACACGGCCACTTTGTTCTTCGGTAACACGGTGTCCACGTCGCAAATCCTGGAACTGTGCCGCGACGTGCTGGCCGAGGGCCTGGCGCACGCGCGCGGCATCGACTGGGCCAAGACGGTGACGGTGGTGGAAAAGGCGGCGCGCGACCTGCGCCTGACGTTCTCGCAGGATATCGTGCGCCTGTCCCTGCCGCAAATCGCCCCGTCGAGCGACTTCTTTCCGGCGCTCGACACGCTCAAAGATGAGCTCGACGGCATGGTGGCCGTGCTGGAAACCCAGGCGGAACGGGCGGAAACGCTGGAACAGTGCCGCGTGCGCGGCGTCGAACTGGCGCAGCAGCTGAGCGGCTGGAAGTTCGATCCGAAGGCGAAAGTGGCGGCCGGCGAAGAAGCCGTGTTCTGGGTGGAGGCGTTTTCCAGCTCCTTGCAGTTGCATAAAACACCGTTGTCGATCGCGCCGATCTTCAACAACCAGCGCGAAGGCACGCCGCGCAGCTGGATTTTCACGTCCGCCACCCTGGCCGTGAAAAACGATTTCAAGCATTTTTCGGAACAGATGGGCTTGACGGGCGAACCGTCGCATACGTGGCCGAGCCCCTTTGACTATGGCCAGCAGGGCTTGCTGTTCGTGCCGCAAAACCTGCCGCAACCGAACTCGCTGGGCTACACGGACGCCGTCATCGACTGCGCCTTGCCCATCATCGAGGCGGCGGGCGGGCGCACCTTTTTCCTGTGTACCACCTTGCGCGCCGTCAAACGCGCGGCCGAGCGCCTGACCGACGAATTCAAGCAGCGCGGCCTGAACTTCCCCCTGTTCGTGCAGGGCGACAAGGGCCGCACGGAATTGCTGGACCAGTTCCGCGCCGCCGGGAATGGCGTGCTGATCGGCAGCCAAAGCTTCTGGGAAGGCGTCGACGTGCGCGGCGATGCGCTCTCTCTGGTGATCATCGACAAGCTGCCGTTCGCGCCGCCCGACGACCCGGTGCTGGCGGCGCGCATCGAAGTGATGGAAAAACAGGGCAAGAACGGCTTCATGCACCATTCGCTGCCGGAAGCCATCATCAACCTGAAGCAGGGCGCGGGCCGCCTGATCCGTGACGAGGGCGACCGCGGCGTGCTGATGATCTGCGATCCGCGCCTCATTTCCAAGCCGTACGGCAAGCGCATCTGGCAAAGCCTGCCACCGTTCAAGCGCACGCGCGACACAAACGAAGTGGTGGAATTCTTCCGCAACCTGCCCGCCAAGGGCGCTTAAGTCTTCGTTGCCGGCGCCAGTTGCGCGCCGGCATATTTCCCTTTGTTATCAAGCCTCTGGCGTTTTCGCGCCGTGTTTGCCTGCGCGCCAGTCATGCCAGAAATGGGCGTGATCGTGCCAGTTTCTGGCTTTTTTTGCCATGTCCAGGACGCCGGACACATCTTTGCGCCAGCGCAAACAGGCTTGTTGCCGGGCGGTCTACAGTGAGCTCATGCCTTGCAGGATGAAGGCGCGGCGATGGCAGCGCCGCACGGGGAACAGGGGGATGCCATGGAGATCCGCTACGGCTGTTTCTTGAGCTATGCACACGGCCAATATGCGTTCATGAACAAGTTCAAGAATGATCTCATCGAGGCGCTGGCTTGCTATCTGGAACCGCACCTCGACCGTGAAGAAGTGCTGTTCATCGACAGCGAGCAACTGGGCGGCGGCGACGATATCGACCTGCGCGTGGCGCGCGCCATGTGCCAGAGCGTCTGCATGATCGTGCTGTACACGCCCAAATATGAAGCGCACGGCTATACGCGGCGTGAATTTGCTGCCATGCAACTAATCGAACAGGAGCGGCGCGCCTGGTATGAGCTGCCCAGCCACCTGATCATCCCCATCATCATGACGCGCCATCCGGACGGCTTGCCACCGCAAATCACGGAGTCGGGACTGTACGTCGATTTCTCCGGCTATACGCTGGCCAGCGGCGACCTGAAGTCGAATCCGCAATACTTGCCCGACATCGACCGCATCGTGCAGCGCATCGCCAAGCATTACCACTTGCTCAAGCGGTCAACACCGCCCGGCCACGATTGCAGCCGTTTCGTGTTGCCCGATATTCCACCGGAATGGCGCGCCATTCCGCCTCCCCACTTTCCGCGTTAATCACGTAAAAGGTCCTGTCATGGAATGCCAACGCCTCTCCCTGCCGCCTTTGAGCGCCCCTGGCGAAGTCGTCACCTTCTATTCTTACAAGGGAGGTACCGGCCGCACCATGGCCCTGTCGAACATCGCCGTCCTGCTGGCGCGCCGTGAAAACGCCAGCGTGCCCGTGCTGATGCTGGACTGGGACATGGAAGCGCCGGGCCTGCACCATTATTTCGAGCAGCACGAGGAACGGCCGGGCGTGCTCGAGTTCTTCGAGGCGTGCCGCCAGCAGCTCGAGCGCATCAGCCTTGAAAATGGCGGCGGGCAGGGCGCAGGCCGCGACGATGCGGCGCTGGCGCAACGCGTGCTCGACGCCATCGACTGGCAGCAATACGTGGTGCGCGTCGACCAGGGCAGCCCGCTGTACCTGATGCGCGCGGGGCGTTTCGATGCCAGCTACAGCGAACGCCTGGCGCAGATGCGCTGGGATCAGCTGTTCGACACTTGCCCGGCCCTGTTCCGCTGCTTCGCCGATACCCTGGCCCAGCATTTCCGCTACGTGCTGGTCGATTCGCGCACGGGCCGCACGGACAGCGCCGGTATCTGCACCACCTTGCTGCCGAAAAAGCTGGTGGTGGTCTTCACGCCGAACCGGCAAAGCCTGGAAGGCGTCGACGCGCTCGTCACCCGTGCCATCGAATACCGCCGCAGTCATGAGGATGAACAGCGTCCGCTGCTCGTCTACCCCTTGCCTTCGCGCATAGAAATGGGCGATGGTGCGCAGCGGGCAGAGTGGCGGCGCGGCGACGCGCACAAGGGCATCGCCGGCTTCCAGCCCATGTTCGAGCGCCTGCTGCGCACCTCCTACGGCTTGCCGCAGATTGCCCTCGACAGCTATTTCGACGAAGTCCAGCTGCAGCAGACGAAAACCTTTGCCTATGGCGAACAGCTGGCCGTGCGCATCGACCAGGGCGGCGACCGCTTTTCCCTCACGCGCACCTTCGAAGCCTTTTTGCACTGGATGACGGGCGGCTACTTTCCCTGGCAATCGAGCCGTGAAATCGCCTTGCTGGGCGCCATCGGCGAAGCGCGCCAGGCCTTGCTGCTCGAACCGGGCCGCGCCGTGGCCCTGCCGCTGGCGCGCGACCTGGCCCGCCTGGGCGAGCTGTACCGCAAGGACGGGCGCAGCGCGCAGGCGCTCGATGCCTTTCGCCAGAGCGTCGAGATCCGCGTACGCCTGCTGGGCGAGGAGCATCCCGACAGCCTGGCGTGCAAGAGCGGCATGGCGCGCCTGCTGCGCCAGCTGGGCAAGCTCGATGAAGCGCGCTTCCTGGAAGAAGACGTGCTCGATGTGCGCGAGCGCGTGCTGGGCAGCGAGCATCCCGACACCCTGGCCGCCCGGGCTTGCCTGGCGCAAACGCTGTTGCTGCAGGGGGAAATGGCGGCGGCGCTGCTGCTGCGCGATGCCGTGCTGGCAAGCTACGCGCGCCAGCTGGGCAGCGAGCATCCGCTGACGCTGGAAGCGATGGATGGCCGCGCCGCCACCTTGCTGCGCATGGGGCGGCTGGCGCAGGCGCAGCAAGTGCTGGGCACGGTGGTGGCGGCGCGCGAGCGCCTGTTTGGCGCCGAGCATGGCGATACCTTGCGCAGCAAGCTGGCCCTGGCGCAGGCCCTGGGGCGCGCAGGCGACCTGGAAGGCGCGCGGCGCCTGCTCGCTGCCGTGCTGCAGGTGCAGGAGCGGCGCCTGGGCAGCGACCATGCGGCCACGCTGGCCACGCGCGACTTGCTGGCCGATATCGTGGCCGGGCAGGGCGACTGGGCCGGCGCGCGCCAGCTGCACGAAGACCAGGTGGCGGCGCGTGAGCGCACGCACGGGCTCGACCATCCTGAAACCCTGATGAGCCAGCGCAAGCTGGCCGAGGCGCTGCTGCGGCGTGGCGAGCTCGATGCGGCGCGCAGCGTGCAGGAGCAGGTGCTGGAAGTGCATGCGCGCCTGCTGGGCGAAGACCACCTTGATACCTTGCACAGCAAGAAGCAATTGGCCGGCACCCTGCAGCAGCAGGGTGACAGCGAGGCGGCGCGCCTGCTGGAAGACGCCGTGCTCAGTGGCAGCGACCGCTTGCTGAATGCGCCCGTCACGGGACATGCGGACAGCGTGCTGGACGGCGCCCGGCATTTGCAGGAAACCATCCTGGCCGGCCGCGCCAGCGGGCAGGACGTGGCCGAGCCGGACACCCTGGCCAGCATGATCTCGATGTTGCAAGGCATGATCGAGCGCGAACAGTATGCGCAGGCGGGCGAACTGGCCGAACATTTGAAGTCCGGTCTGCTGCGTCCGGGCGTGCCGGGCAAGCTGCGCAGGCGCGGCATGGCGCAGATGAAAAGAATGTATAAATTGCAAGGCGACCTGAATGCCTTGCTGGCCTTGCAGGAGGATGAAGTGCAGGCGCTGGAAGGGGCGTTATCGGAAGCGCGCATCGAGCAGCGCTGACGCCTTGCGCCATGTCAGCGCGGCGGCATAAATAATGCTGCCATTCGGCGCGTGGCACGCGCAGTGTTGGCATTGCTTCAGGTAAAATCTCGTTATGAGAATTCTTATCAGTAACGACGACGGTTACCTGGCGCCAGGCCTGGCGGCCCTGGCCGACGCGCTCGCGCCCATTGCGGAAATCGTTGTGGTGGCGCCCGACAGCAATCGTTCGGGCGCGTCCAATTCGCTGTCCCTGGACCGGCCCCTGTCCGTGCACAAGGCGGCCAACGGCTTTTATTTTGTCAACGGCACGCCCACCGACTGCGTGCACGTGGCGCTGACGGGCATGCTCATCGAGCGCCCCGACCTGGTGGTGTCCGGCATCAACAACGGTCCCAACATGGGCGACGACACCCTGTATTCGGGCACCGTGGCGGCCGCCACGGAAGGCTATCTGTTCGGCATTCCCGCCATCGCCTTTTCCCAGTCGCAATTCGGCTGGGCCAACCTGGACGCGGCCGCCCGCGTGGCGCGGGAAATCGTCGAGCGCCAGTTCGATGCCCTGCAGAAACCGTATTTGCTGAATGTGAACATCCCCGCCATTCCATATGAACAATTGCAAGGCGTGGTCGCCACGCGCCTGGGCAAGCGCCATTCGGCCGAGCCCGTGATCCGCGCCCTCGACCCCCGTGGCCGTGAAATCTTCTGGATCGGCCCCGCCGGCGCCGCCAAGGAAGGCGGTCCTGGCACGGACTTTTACGCCGTTGAACATGGACAAGTCTCGATCACGCCGCTGCAGATCGACCTGACCCATACCACCCAACTCGATGCACTGGCAAAAGGCCTGGCATGACCGCTCACTATGACTGACAAGCCGCGTACCTTCCCCCTTACCCTCGATTCGCTGGCCGGCAAGCCCGCCAGGCAGGGCGGGGGGCAGTCGCTGGCGCAGTCGCGCATTGCCACGCCGCAGACGGCGACGCAGAATGCGGCGCAAAATGCGGCCAGGGGAGGCGCGCCGTACCATGGCGCCACGCTGCCCATCGCGCCGTCGCGTGCCCAGGCCATCGCCAATGAGCGGGCGCAGCCGGCGGTGCTGTCGCCGCCACGGCAAAATCCGCTGGTGTCGGAGGCCGTACGCCGGGCCATGGTAGCGCGCATCGCGAAACAGGGCGTCAAGGACCAGGTGGTGCTCGACGCCATGCAAGCCGTGCCGCGCCATCTGTTCATGGACGAGGCGCTGGCGTCGCAGGCGTATATCGACGCCTCCTTGCCCATCGGCCACCATCAGACCATTTCGCAGCCGTATATCGTGGCGCGCATGATCGAAGTGATGCGCCAGGGCGGCAACTTGCAGCGCGTGCTGGAGATCGGCACGGGCTGCGGTTATCAGGCAACGGTGCTGTCGCTGGTGGCGAAAGAGGTGTATTCGATCGAGCGCATCCGGCCCCTGCACGAGCTGGCGAAGGCCAATCTGCGCCCGCTGCGCGTGTCAAATCTGCGCTTGCAGTACGGAGATGGTATGCTTGGCCTGCCGCAGGCGGCGCCCTTCGACGGGATCATCCTTGCCGCAGCCGGCCTGGAAGTCCCGCAAGCCTTGCTGGAACAGCTGGCGCCCGGCGGGCGTCTGGTTGCGCCGGTGGGGGCTAAATTGCAACACTTACAACTCATTACCCGGGTGGGGAAAATGGAATGGACCAGCCAGACCCTGGAAGACTGCCATTTCGTGCCTTTGCGCCCGGGCACCATATGATCCCCGGATCAGCTAGCAAGCAGGACATACAATTACATGCGAATGATTAAGAAAAGTAACATACTTCTATGTAGCCTCACCTTGGCCGCGCTGTTGAGCGGTTGCGGCACCACGGGCGTCCAGGCACCCGTCGTGGAGCGTCATACATCGGGCAGCAGCGCCGCCGCCAGCGATCCGCGCGACCGCGACCCGGCCTACTACACGGTCAAGCGCGGCGATACCCTGTTGCGCATCGCCCTGGAACACGGCCAGAATTACCGCGACCTGGTGGCCTGGAATGACTTGAGCAACCCGAACGACATCAAGGTCGACCAGGTATTGCGCGTGTTGCCGCCGAATGGCGACACGGGCGGCGCGCAAACATCGGCCATCGTCATGCCGCCGGTGACGGAAACCAAGCCGGCCGCACCCGTCGTGCCGAAGAAAACCGGCCCGCGCGGCGAGAAGCGCGCGTATTCCGACGCCGCCCTGGCCGAGTTGCGCGCCGAGGGCGGCAGTGCCGACGCCAAGCCGGCGCCTGCGCCGGCCGCAACTGTCGCCGCCGCACCGGCCGCCGCCGCGGCAGCCCCTGCGGCATCGGCGCCTGGCGACGAGAAGATCAGCTGGATGTGGCCGTCCGAAGGCAAGGTCATCGGCACTTTCGACGAAGGCAAGAACAAGGGCGTCGATATCGCGGGCAAGGCGGGCCAGCAGGTGGTGGCGGCTGGCGCGGGAAAAGTCATGTATGCCGGGAGCGGAATCCGTGGTTATGGTAATCTTGTCATCGTAAAGCACAGTAATAGTTTATTGTCGGCATATGCGCATAACCGCAGCATCCTGGTGAAGGAAGGGCAGAACGTCAACAAAGGCCAGGCCATCGCTGAAATGGGCGATTCCGATGCCGACCGCGTGAAGCTGCACTTTGAAATCCGCCAGCAGGGCAAGCCTGTCGACCCTTCGAAATTCCTGCCTAACCGTTAGGTAAAGCAATGACACACGCGCCGCACGATCAGTTGGACGATGAGCCGGACCTGCCGGAAGACGGGACAGACGAAGTCGTGACAGACGATGCCGGCGAACTCGACGGTATTGATGCCGTCGACGCGGGCGAGGGCGGCGAGGCGGCCAGTGTCAGCGTGCTGGTCGAAAGTGTCGATGAACTCAAAAAAGTGCTGGCGGCCGAGCTGTCGACCGATACCACACAGCACTATCTGAACCAGATCGGCACGCGGCCCCTGCTGACGGCGGCGCAAGAGGTGCATTACGCCACGCTGGCCAAGCAGGGCAATTTCGAGGCCCGGCAAACCATGATCGAGCACAACCTGCGCCTGGTTGTGTCGATCGCCAAGCATTACATCAACCGCGGCGTGGTCTTGCTCGACATGATCGAGGAGGGCAACATCGGCCTGATGCGCGCCATCGACAAGTTCGAACCCGAACGGGGCTTCCGTTTTTCCACCTACGCCACCTGGTGGATACGCCAGAGCATCGAGCGCGCCATCATGAACCAGGCGCGCACGGTGCGCCTGCCCGTGCACATGGTGCGCGAACTGAACCAGATTTTGCGCGGAAAGTATCACCTGGAAGCCCAGCATCACGACGGCAAGGATGCCACCGCGGAAGACATCGCCCACCTGGTGGGCCGTCCCGTGGAAGAGGTACAGGATATTCTGGCCCTGTCCGAGCACGCCACCTCGCTCGACGCGCCGCTCGACAACGATCCGCAGTCGTCGCTGATGGACATGTTGCCCGGCGCCAGCGAAGACAGCCCCGACGCGCGCGCGGAACACCATGAAATGACGGTGCTGGTGCGCGACTGGCTGACCAAGCTGCCCGACAAGCAGCGCGTCGTCATCATGCGCCGTTTCGGCCTGGACAACGACGATCCGGCCACGCTGGAAACCCTGGCCGAGGAAATGGGCGTGACGCGCGAGCGCGTGCGCCAGATCCAGCAGGAAGCCCTGATTAAACTCAAACGTGCCATGGCGGCGCGCGGCGTGGTGCGCGACTCTCTGCTCTAAGCTGGCGGCCGGTCCGGCTTTTGTCGGCCTGCATCTGCTATCATACGCCCCGCTCGCGGCGCCTGACCTTTCCCCGATTCTTTCAAGTTCCAGCGCGGCCCTGCGTCCTGGCCCACTCTTACCTATTGATCGCTATGCAAGAAAATATCATCGAAATCAAATCGCTCGACATGGACGCCCGTGGCGTTGGCCATATTGAAAACGAAGACGGCTCGCCGGGCAAGGTCGTGTTTGTCGAAGGCGCATTGCCGGGCGAGCGCGTCAGCTTTGTGACGTTCAAGAAAAAGAAAAACTGGGAAATGGCCCGCATGACGGCGCTGCACCGTGAATCGTCCATGCGCGTGACGCCCAAGTGCAAGCATTTCGATAACTGCGGCGGCTGCTCGATGCAGCACCTGGAGCCGTCGGCGCAGGTGGCGATCAAGCAGCGCGTGCTGGAAGATAACTTGTGGCATATCGGCAAGGTGCGTCCGCAAAGCATCATGCGCCCCATGTATGGCCCGACGTGGGGCTACCGCTACCGCGCGCGCCTGTCCGTGCGCCACGTCAAGAAGAAAGACGCCGTGCTGGTGGGCTTCCATGAAAAGAAATCGGCGTTTGTCGCCGACATGGATAGCTGCGAAATCCTGCCACCGCATATCTCCGCCATGCTGCTGCCGCTGCGCGGCTTGATTGCTTCGCTGTCGATCTTCGAGCAGATGCCGCAGATCGAGCTGGCCGTCGGTGAAGACGTCACCGCCATGGTCTTGCGCATCATGGCGCCGTTGACGGCGGACGATGAAACGAAATTGAAAGCCTTTGCCGACGAGTACGGCGTGCAATGGTGGCTGCAGGTGAAAGGGCCGGAAACGGCCGTGCCGTTCTATCCGCTGGACAAGCAATTGCATTACCTGCTGCCGGAATTCGGCGTCAAGATGCCGTTCAAGCCCGTCGATTTCACGCAGGTGAACCACCACATCAACCGCGTGCTGGTGTCGAAAGCCCTGCGTTTGCTGGAAGTGCAGCCGACCGACCGCGTGGCCGACCTGTTCTGCGGCCTGGGCAATTTCACCTTGCCGCTGGCCACGCAATGCAGCGCAGTGGTGGGCATCGAAGGCAGCACCACGCTGACGGAGCGGGCGCTGGAAAACGCACTGGCCAATGGCCTGGCGGAAAAAACCTCGTTCTCGACGCGCAACCTGTTCGAAGTCACCACCGACGACCTGATCGCCTTGGGCCGTTTTGATCGCATCCTCGTCGACCCGCCGCGCGATGGCGCCATGGCCCTGTGCCAGGCGCTGGTCGGCCTGTCGCAAGTGCGCCCCGACCTGCTGCCGAAACGTATCGTGTATGTGTCGTGCAGCCCGTCGACCCTGGCGCGCGACGCCGGCATCCTGGCACTGGAAGCAGGTTATGTATTGAGCAAGGCGGGCGTGGTGAACATGTTCCCGCATACGTCCCACGTAGAGTCGATGGCGGTATTTGATTTGCTCTGAGGGCACACCTGAGAAAACGTCCATAGCTGCGTTGCCTTGCCTAGCCGTACTATTCGTACTGTCTTCGGCAAGGCGCCTTGCTCTGAACGTTTTTCAGGCGCGCCGAGGCTATCCATGCGCTGGCCTGGATTCCGCGCTAATACCACTCACAGCGTATTGTACAACTGGTCTGTCTTTTCCCGATCCAGCGTCTTTTTGCATCTTCCCTCTGCCGTTTTTTCATTGTCCAGTAGGACAACACGCCGTCTGGCTGTGCCGCTGCGCTTTCTGCGCGAAGTGGTATTGCCCACTTCGAGGCCACTTCAAAACCACTTGACCGCCTATTTTTTCAGCAGCATGCTGTTCTTGCAACTGCAAAAAACAAAATCACAGGGTAGCTTTTCATTGAAGCAGAGTTGTATTTCCGCAAACCTGAACAGGAGACAACGTGGAAAATTTAATACTCAAAAAAACAATCAGGAACATGATGGTATGTCTGGCCAGCGGTGGCGTGCTGGCGGCATGCGGCGGCGGTGGCGACGCCAGCGCGCCCGGCGGCTCGCAATTGCTGGCGGCCAGCACGGTGGTCGCCTGCGTGCCGTGGCAAGAGGGCGGCACGTACAACGCGGGCACGGTGGTCACTTACCTGGGCGCCAATTACACGGCCCTGGTGACGCAGACCGATCATGTGGGCTCCGGCTGGAATCCCGTTTCCACGCCGAGTCTGTGGAGCGCGGGCGGCACCTGCGATGGCGGCACCACGCCGACACCGACTCCCACCCCGACGCCAACGCCAACCCCGACGCCGACGCCGACGCCGACTCCGGCGCCAACGCCGAACCCAACGCCTACCCCGACGCCAACGCCAACCGGCGGCACCTGCGCATTGGCTTGGGCAGCCGGCACGGCCTACAGCGCGGGCGCCACCGTCAGCTATGCGGGCACGAATTACCGTGCCAACTACTGGACGCAGGGCGACAACCCGTCGACCAGCAGCGGCGCCGCCGGCACGGGCAAGCCGTGGACCAGCCAGGAAATCTGCAGCATCACGCCGACGCCTACCCCGACGCCTACTCCAACCCCGACACCGACGCCGACGCCGACACCTACTCCAACGCCGACTCCTACCCCGACGCCAACGCCAACGCCGACACCTACTCCAACGCCGACTCCTACCCCGACGCCAACGCCAACGCCGACTGGCCGCGAAGTGGGGTCGTACTTCGCGCAGTGGGGCGTGTATGGCCGCGACTATGAAGTGGCGAATGTGCACTCCAGCGGCGTGGCCGACAAGTTGACCTTCATCAACTACGCTTTCGGCAATATCTATCCGAAAAACGGCGGCTACGAATGCGCCATGATCACCAAGACGGAGCCGGGCGCGACGAATCCGAATTCGCCGGACGCGGGCACGGGCGGCGATGCCGAGGCCGACTACATCCGCACGCCGAAGCGCACCGTCGATGGCCAGGCGATTCCTTGGGACGCACCGTTGTCGGGCAACTTTTTGCAGTTGAGAAAGCTGAAGGCGGCGCACCCGAACCTGAAACTGTTCATCTCGCTGGGCGGCTGGAGCTGGTCGAAGAACTTCTCCGTCGGTTCGGCCACCGATGCGCTGCGCAAGCAGATGGTGCGTTCCTGCATCGATATCTACATCAAAGGCAACTTGCCGGTGCAGGGCGGTCGCGGTGGCGCGGGTGCGGCGGCCAACATCTTTGACGGCATCGACATCGACTGGGAATACCCGGTCGGCGGCGGCCAGCCGTACAACACGGTCAGCCCCAATGACAAGCGCAACTTCACCTTGCTGATGGCGGAATTCCGCAGCCAGCTCGATGCGCTCGGCACCGCCAACGGCAAGCGCTACCTGTTGACGGCCGCTGTCGGTGCCGGCAAGGACAAGATCGACAACACGGAACCGGCCCTGTACTCGCAGTACATGGACTGGATCAACCTGATGACGTACGACTTCCACGGCGGCTGGGAAAACAGCACCAACTTCAACGCCCAGCTGTATGCCGACCCTGCTGATCCATCGACGGGCATGGCGCGCGAATACGTGGGCGACAAGGCGGTGCAGTACATGATTGCCGCCGGCGTGCCGCGCGACAAGCTGCTGCTGGGCATACCGTTCTATGGCCGCGGCTGGACGGGCGTGGCGCCGGGGCCGAACGGCGATGGCCTGTACCAGGCTGCCACGGGCACGGCGCCGGGCACCTACGAGTCGGGCATCGAGGACTATAAAATCCTCGTCGCCAAGAGCGGCACGCGCTACTACCATCCCGTGACCAGGCAGCTGTACCTGTACACGGGGGCGGGCGGCCAGTGGTGGAGCTATGACGACCCGACCGTCATCGGCACCAAGGTGAAATATGTGAAAGACCAGGGCTTGCGCGGCGCGTTCTCGTGGGAACTCGATGGCGATGCGAATGGCGTGCTGGCGACCGAGGTATGGAAAGTACGGTAATGCGTCGTTAGGGTAGGGCGCGGCCGGACAGTGCATGCTGTCCGGCCGCTGATGCATATAAAAAGGAGACAGGTAATGGCGGCCGTATCGACAGTGGGAGCAAAACAGCTGGAGCAGAAGCAAGACCCGGAGCTGGGCCGCGAGTGGCGCAGCTGGATCGCGGAAAACCTCATGCTGGGCAGCCATCCGTCGGCGTTGATGCCGGTGCTGCAACAGGCTGGCATCGCGGAAGGCCTGGCGCGCCGCGAAATCGAACTTGCGTTGCACAGCCCCTACCTGGCCGGCGCCGTGCGCCTGTCGAACCGGCTGGCCAAGCGCGACTGGGTGATCGATATCCAGCGCAAGCTGAACCAGTTGCGTTCGCCCGAGATACCGCGTCGCGACAAATTGACGGCGCAGGAATTTCTCGACGAGTACTATTCCACCAACCAGCCCGTCATCATCACGGGCATGCTGGATGAGTGGCCGGCGATCCGAAAATGGAGCCCGGCCTACTTCCGCGACCATTTTGCGCAGCGCGAAGTGGAAGTGCAGTTCGGCCGCGAAGCGGACGCCCAGTACGAAATGAACAGCGTGGCGCACAAGCGCAAGATGGCGTTCGGCGAGTACGCCAGCCTGGTCGAGGGCAGCGGCGCGACCAACGATTTCTATATGACGGCGAACAACGATTCGCAAAACCGGCAAGCCTTGCGCGAGCTGTGGGACGATATCGGTCAGCTGCCCGAATACCTGGAGCAGAGTGGCGGCCCGACGGGGTTTTTATGGTTTGGTCCGGCCGGCACGGTGACGCCGTTCCACCACGACCTGACGAACAACTTCATGGCGCAAGTCAAAGGGCGCAAGCGGCTGCGCATCATGGCCGCCTGCGAGGTGGCGCGCGTGTACAACCAGCGCCACTGTTTTACCCCCGTCGACGGGCGCGACATCGACCTGCGGCGCTATCCGCTGATGGCCGACGTGCAGGTGCGCGAATGCGTGCTGGCACCGGGCGAAATCCTGTTTTTGCCCGTTGGCTGCTGGCATTTCGTCGAAGCGCTCGACGTATCGATGACGGTGGCGTTTACCAACTTCAAATGGGATAACGATTTTTACAGCAAGTATCCGTCGAATCACGACTTTTGATGGTAGGGCTTACTTGCCGCGAACAGCCGCCTTACGGGCGGCTTTTTTCATTGTACGGCAGGTATCTTGTATAAGATATTTCCATAAAATAATTTATTTAAATCATTTTGCAGCAATTATTTTGATATGAATGACCATGATGTTTCATTATCCAGATGGCCATGGCGGGCGGATAATTTTATGGCTGGTGTGTCGCCGGGCCTCTGAGGGGGCGTGATGGCGCGCCAGCACCGACAACCATCTGGAGGCGGCAGGGCATGAACACGCAGCAAATGACACAGTTACAGCAAGCACCAGCAGGTAGTACTGAACTCCAGCTCGACACGCGGCTGACCCGCGAAGCGGCCGAATTGCTGGCCAGGGCCGACATCCACCTGAATGGCCGCGCCGCCTGGGACATGCAACTGCGCAAACCGGGCGTGCCGGAACGGGCTTTCGCCAGCGGCAACCTGGGCCTGGGCGAAGCGTACATGGATGGCGACTGGGATGCGAGCCAGCTCGACGAATTCTTTTGCCATCTGTTGCGCGCCAGGGTGGCCGACGACGTGCGCCCCATGCGCCTGCTCTTCCATGCGCTGACTGCGCGCCTGTTCAACTTGCAGACGGAACGCCGCGCGTGGATGGTGGGCAAGGAACACTACGACCTGGGCAACGCCTTCTATACGGCCATGCTCGATCCGCGCATGACCTATACGTGCGGCTACTGGAAGGATGCGGCCAACCTGGCCGAGGCGCAGGAAGCCAAGCTCGATCTGATCTGCCGCAAGCTCAGGCTGGAGCCGGGCATGCGCGTGCTCGACATCGGCTGCGGCTGGGGCAGTTTCATGCGTTATGCGGCGGAAAAATACCAGGTGCAGTGCGTGGGCGTGACCATCTCGCAAGAGCAGGTCGCGTATGCGCGCGGCATGCCGGGCGGAGACAAGTTGGACTTCCGCCTGCAGGATTACCGCGACACCGATGAAAAATTCGACCGCATCGTCAGCATCGGCATGTTCGAGCATGTGGGGCATAAAAATCACCGCACCTTCATGGAGGTGGCGCACCGCTGCCTGGAAGACGACGGCCTGTTCCTGCTGCACACGATCGGCAAGAACAAGCGTCAATCCGCGTGCGACCCGTGGATCGACAAATACATCTTCCCGAATGGCGACTTGCCGTCGATCGGGCAAATCGGTGACGCCATCGATGATCTGTTTGTCGCCGAAGACCTGCACAACTTCGGCGCCGACTACGACAAGACCCTGATGGCCTGGCACGCCAATTTTGAGCAGGCGTGGCCGCAGTTTTCCGCCCAGCTGGGCGAGCGCTTCCACCGCATGTGGTCATACTATTTGCTGTCCTGCGCCGGTGCCTTCCGCGCGCGCGACTTGCAGCTGTGGCAATGGGTCTTGTCGAAGCAGGGTGTATTGGGTGGCTATGCGCGCATCAGCTGATATGATGGATTGATGGATATCAATCAAGCGCGTACCTTCCTCGAAGTGGCTTCCTGCGGCAGCTTCATCATGGCGGCCGAGCGCATGCACGTGACGCAAACGGCCGTCAGCGCCCGCATCCGCACGCTGGAGCAGCAACTGGGGCGCCAGTTGTTTGTGCGTAACAAGGCGGGCGCCCGCCTGACGTCGGCCGGCGAGCGCTTCATGCGCCACGCGGCCACCATGGTGCAGGTGTGGGAGCGGGCGCGCCACCAGGTGGCCTTGCCGCCGGGGCGCGACGACGCCGTCAGCATCGGCTGCGAGCTGAGCCTGTGGCAGCCGCTGCTCGGCGACTGGCTGATACGCATGAGCCGCGATTGCCCCGAGATCGCCTTGCGCGCGGAAGTCGACAGTCCCGCGCGCCTGCTTGACGCCGTGCACGACGGTTCGCTCGACCTGGCCGTGCTGTACAACCCGCCGCAGCGTCCGGGCCTGGCCAGCGAATTGCTGGCCGAGGAAAAGCTGGTGATGGTGACCACGCGCGCGGACGGGCAGATGCATGCCGATACGTATGTGTATGTGGACTGGGGACCCAGCTTCGCGGCCAACCACCAGGCGACGTATCCCGAGCTGAGCAGCCCGCCCGTCTCGATTTCGCTGGGGCCGCTGGCCCTCGTCTACCTGCTGGAAGTGGGTGGCGCCAGTTACTTTCGCATCGGCAGCGCGCAACCCTATCTCGATGCCGGCTTGCTGCACCGCGTGCGCGACGCGCCCGAATTCTCGCACTCCGCCTACGCCGTCTACGCGGCCCAGCGCGACAACCCGACCCTGGATCGCGCCCGCGCCTGCCTGCTGGCGGTGGCGGAGAAGATCAAGTAGGTTCGACAGACGTAAAAAAAGCCGACCCGTGGGTCGGCTTTTTGCTGTTTCAATCGCCGCGCTTAGTCGCGGCTGCCGCCGGCGAAGCCCAGCAGGGAAAGCAGGCTGGTGAAGATGTTATACACGTCCAGGTAGATGCGCAGGGTGGCCGAGATGTAGTTGGTCTCGCCGCCGTTGATGATTTGCTGCACGTCATACAGGATGTAGGCCGAGAAGATGGCGATGGCGACCATGGAGATCACGATCGACAGTGCCGACAGGCCCAGGAAGATGTTCGCCACCGATGCCAGGATCAGCACGATCACGCCGGCGAACAGCCATTTGCCCATGGCCGAGAAGTCGCGCTTCGACACCGTGGCGATGGTCGCCATCACGGCCAGGATGGTGGCCGTGCCGCCGAACGCCGTCATGATCAGCATGCCGCCGTTCGAGTAGCCGAGCGTGCGCGTCAGGATAGGCGTGAGCATCAGGCCCATGAAGAAGGTGAAGCCCAGCAGGACGGCAACGCCCAGGCCCGAGTTCTTGGTTTTCTCGATCGCGTACATGAAGCCGAATGCGACGGCCATGAAGATGATGAAGCCCATGCCGCCGGTCAGCATCGGCAAATGCATTTGCACGCCGATGAAGGCGCCCAGCACGGTCGGTATCATGGACAGTGCCAGCAGCCAGTAAGTGTTGCGCAAGACCTGATGGCGGACTTGCTGCATGCCCCCCGACAGGTCAAAGGTGCGTTGCATGTTCTGATTCATAGTGCCTCCGTGTTGTCAATTCAAATTACTACTTTACCCAAGGATAGCATGAGGGGCGGAATTTGCCAAAAAAGCAGCTTAAGATTTCATTAAACTCAAGCGGCAGGGAAGGATGCCCCCTGCCTGTCTGGGTGATATGGGGTGGAGTATGGTAAAATCAAAGGTTGATTGAGTTATCAATTTACCGTTTAAACCTTACTTTTTATTGGAGTTTTCACACATGGCAATCGAACGCACCCTGTCGATCATCAAACCAGACGCAGTTGCAAAAAACGTAATCGGTCAAATCTACACCCGTTTTGAAAACGCTGGCCTGAAAATCGTTGCGGCACGCATGACCCAACTGTCGCGCGAACAAGCTGAAGGCTTCTACGCAGCGCACAAAGAGCGCGGCTTCTTCAAGGATCTGGTCGACTTCATGGTTTCCGGTCCAGTCATGATCCAGGCCCTGGAAGGCGAAAACGCCGTTCTGGCCCACCGTGACCTGATGGGCGCGACCGATCCGAAGAAAGCAGAAAAAGGCACGATCCGCGCCGATTTCGCCGATTCGATCGACGCCAACGCCGTACACGGTTCCGACGCTGTCGAAGCTGCTAAAGTGGAAATCGCTTACTTCTTCCCAGAACTGAAGGCTTAATTGCCTTAGATAACGTTATTTCCTGGCGTTATCTGTGAAATAACTTATCACCCCCTGTTCCCGCTGCGCTGTGGTGCTTTGCTCCTGATGCGCGCGGGGACGGATTTTTAGAATAGACAAGATCATGAATACGACGACCCTCACCAACTTGCTGGACCTCGATCCCGCGCAACTCATCGCCTACTGCGCCGAGTTGGGAGAGAAACCGTTTCGTGCGAAACAATTGCAGCGTTGGATACACCAGTTCGGCGCTTCCGACTTCGACGCCATGACGGACCTGGCCAAGTCGCTGCGCGACAAGCTGGCCACGCGCGCCGAAGTGCGCGCCCCGGCCGTCATCAGCGACCACACGTCGACCGATGGCACGCGCAAGTGGCTCGTTGACGTGGGCAATGGCAATGCCGTGGAAACCGTGTTCATTCCGGAAGAAAACCGCGGCACCCTGTGCATCTCGACCCAGGCCGGCTGCGCCGTGAACTGCCGTTTCTGCTCGACGGGCAAGCAGGGCTTCAACCGCAACCTCAGCGTTGGCGAAATCATCGGCCAGCTGTGGATGGCGGAATTCGAATTGCGCCGTACCAAGGGCATCGAGCCGGGCCCGAAAGGCGAGCGCCAGATCACCAACGTGGTGATGATGGGCATGGGCGAACCCCTGCTGAACTTTGAGCCGACCGTCACGGCCCTGAAATTGATGCTCGACGACAACGCCTACGGCCTGTCGCGCCGCCGCGTGACCCTGTCGACCTCGGGCGTGGTGCCGATGATGGACAAGCTGTCGCAGGAAGTGCCGGTGGCCCTGGCCGTCTCGCTGCACGCCTCGAACGACGCCTTGCGCGATGGGCTGATTCCACTGAACAAGAAATACCCGCTGAAGGAATTGATGGCGGCCTGCAAGCGCTACCTGGAATTCGCCCCGCGCGATTTCATCACGTTTGAATACTGCATGCTCGATGGCGTCAACGACAGCGACGAGCACGCGCACGAACTGCTGGCGCTGGTGCAAGACCGCGAGTTCGGCGTGAACTGCAAGTTCAACCTGATTCCGTTTAATCCTTTCCCCGAGTCGGGCCTGTTCCGCTCGAAAAACCCGCGCATCAAGGCGTTTGCCCAGGTACTGATGGATGGCGGCATCATCACCACCGTGCGCAAGACGCGCGGCGACGATATCGATGCGGCCTGCGGCCAGCTGGCCGGCGAAGTCAAGGACCGCACACGGGTGCAGGAACGCATGGAAAAGATGACCGAGTATCAACAGAAATTTGGCGCCAATTTCGGCAAGATCGTGGAGATCCGCTCCTGATGCGGGGAAGCATGGCTTATCCTGGCGCACTTGCCGCGGCTGTTGTCAGCCTGGGCGTGCTGCTGGCCGGCTGTGCTGCCACCGCGGACAAGGAGCAAGCCGCATCGGTCGAGCAGCGCGCCGCCTTGCGCTTGCAGCTGGCCAGCGCCTATTATATGCAAGACCAGTTCGTGGTGGCGTTGGCCGAGGCAGAGCAGGCGGTGCAGCTGGTACCGGACAACGCCCAGGTGCGCGGCATGCGCGCCCTGATTTTTGCCGCCCTGCGCCAACCTGGGGCTGCTGAAAAAGATTTTCTTTACGCATTGCGCCTCGCGCCCCACAATCCCGAGTTGAGCAATAATTATGGCCAGTTTCTGTGCCAGACCGGGCGCGCGGCGCAGTCGTTGGCGTATTTTGATGCCGCATTGCAAGATGCCGCCTATGGCACGCCTGCACTGGCGCTGCATAATGCGGCGGCGTGCAGCCTGGTCATGCAAGATTACCCGCGCGCCGCCAGCTACTGGCTCAAGGCGGAGCGCATCGCACCTGGCGCGGCAATCACGTATGCCGGCCTGGTGCGCGTGTATTACGAACAGCAGGACTACCGGCAA
Source organism: Janthinobacterium sp. UMAB-60 (assembly GCF_900095235.1). Taxonomy (NCBI): domain Bacteria; kingdom Pseudomonadati; phylum Pseudomonadota; class Betaproteobacteria; order Burkholderiales; family Oxalobacteraceae; genus Janthinobacterium; species Janthinobacterium sp. UMAB-60. Next base: position 189,991 of record NZ_LT607484.1, on the reverse strand, counting down.
GCGGCTCATTACCTTGAGCGGCTCGGTAAAGTAGCGACAATGGAGAGCCAGGCGGCCGATGTGCTGTGGCTCGGGATCAAGGTGCAGCATAAGCTCGGGGATGCGGGTGCGGAAGCTGGCCTGGGGGCGCTTTTGCGCCACCACCATTCCGGCTCCCCCGAATATGCTGCTTATCAAAATGGGGCGTTTGATGAGTGAGACAGGGATACCAATGAATTCAGAGTGGGCAGAAACGCCTCAGCAGCAGCCCCAGGGCAATCTTGCGTTGGCAGGTGCACAGTTGAAGGCGCAGCGCGAAGCGCTGGGCTGGCCGGTGGAACAGGTGGCCGACCAGCTCAAGCTGGCGCCACGCCAGGTGATCGCGCTGGAAGAGGGCGACATGGCGGCCTTGCCGAACCTGGCCGTGGTGCGCGGTTTCGTGCGCGCCTACGCCAAGGTGGTGCGTCTCGACGCGGCGCCGCTGGTGGCCATGATCGAAGTCCATCCGGCGCCGGCGCAAGACCCGGCCGCGCCCGTGCGGCGTGAAATTTCCGCCACGTTTTCCGAGTCGCGCTTCCCGTCGATGACGCAGCGTTCGTCGAACCAGACTCCCCTCTGGATCGCCGGCGCCGTGGCCGTCGTCGTGGCGGCCGCCTTTGGCGCCTACAAGCTCGGCTATGTACCGGCCAGCCTGTTGTCCTCGCACGCCGAGAAAGAAACCGTGCATGCGGACGTGGGCCCCGTGGAAACGACCCTGATCAAGCCGGGCCAGGACTTGACGCCCGTGCAGACGCCGTCCGTGCCGCTGATTTCCGTGCCGCCACCGCCAGGCAACGATACGCAGACGGGCGCGCCTGTCTCCAACGTCGCTTCGGCGCCTGCCGCCGCCGTGCCGCCAGCAGCTGCTCCGGCGGCGATGGCCGCCGTCACGCCGCCCGTTGCCGCCGCTGCCGCTACCGTGGGCGCGAATACGCTGGTGTTGAAGGTGGAGCAGGATTCCTGGGTGGAAATCCGCCGCCCTGGCAGCTCGCCGCTGATTTCGCGCATGGTCAAGGCGGGCAGCACGGAAACGTTCGATATCGCGGGACCGGCCACCCTGGTGGTGGGCAAGCCGGGTGCCGTGCAGGCAACCTTGCGCGGTGCCAAGCTGGATCTGCCCACCGTTGCCGGTGGCACGATTTCCCGTGTCAGCATCAAATAATTGCAGTCATCGTTCAAGCAAACTCAGAAGATAATATTTATGGCTACCTCGAAAACAGCGATCGGCTCCGGTCCTTCCGGCCGCCGCGACAGCCGCAAGGTACTGATCGCGCACGGCCAGCGTCAGATCTGGGTGGGCGGCGACGCCCCCGTGGTGGTGCAGTCGATGACGAACACGGATACGGCCGACGCCATCGGCACGGCGATCCAGATCAAGGAACTGGCGCGTGCCGGTTCGGAACTGGTGCGCCTGACGGTGGACCGTCCGGAAGCGGCTGCGGCCGTGCCGTATATCCGCGAGCAGCTCGACAAGATGGACATCGACGTGCCGCTGGTGGGCGATTTTCACTATAACGGCCATACCCTGCTCAACGATTACCCCGATTGCGCGCGCGCGCTGTCGAAGTACCGCATCAATCCGGGCAACGTGGGCAAGGGCGCCAAGCGCGACACGCAATTCGCGCAAATGATCGAAGCGGCTTGCAAGTACGACAAGCCGGTGCGCATCGGCGTGAACTGGGGCAGCCTCGACCAGGCCTTGCTGGCGCGCATCATGGATGAAAACGCGGGCCGCGCCGACCCTTGGCCGGCGCAAGCCGTCATGTATGAAGCGCTGGTGACGTCGGCGATTGAAAACGCCGTGCGCGCCGAAGAGCTGGGCCTGGGCCGCGACAAGATCATCCTGTCCTGTAAAGTCTCTGGCGTGCAGGACCTGATCGCCGTGTACCGCGAGCTGGCCCAGCGCTGCGACTATCCGCTGCACCTGGGCCTGACGGAAGCGGGCATGGGCAGCAAGGGCATCGTCGCTTCGACGGCGGCGCTGGCCGTGCTGCTGCAGGAAGGCATCGGCGACACCATCCGCATTTCGCTCACGCCCGAACCGGGCGGCGACCGCACGCGCGAAGTCATCGTCGGCCAGGAAATCCTGCAAACCATGGGCTTGCGCAAGTTCGCGCCGATGGTCATCGCCTGCCCCGGTTGCGGTCGCACGACGTCGACCACCTTCCAGGAGCTGGCCGACAACATCCAGACCTACCTGCGCGAGCAGATGCCGGAATGGAAGATAGCGTATCCGGGCGTGGAAGCGATGAACGTGGCCGTCATGGGCTGCATCGTCAACGGTCCAGGCGAATCGAAACATGCGAACATCGGCATCAGCCTGCCCGGCACGGGCGAGTCACCGGCCGCGCCCGTCTTTGTCGACGGCGAAAAAGTCGTCACCCTGCGCGGCGAACGCATCGTCGAGGAATTCCAGGACATCGTCCTCAATTATGTTAAAAGCCATTATGGCGCAGCAGCGTAGGTCGGATTAGCGCTACGCGCGTAATCCGACAATCAAGTTAAAGAGAACACTATGTCCGAAAATAAAAAGCTCGACAAGATCACCGCAGTCAAAGGCATGAACGATATCCTGCCGGCCGATGCCCCGCTGTGGGAATTGTTTGAAAATACGGCGCAATCCGTGCTGCAAAGCTACGGCTTCCAGCAAATTCGCACGCCGATTGTGGAAGAAACGAAATTGTTCGCGCGCGCCATCGGCGCCGTGACCGATATCGTGGAAAAGGAAATGTACTCGTTTATCGATTCGATGAACGGCGATAACCTGACCCTGCGTCCTGAAGGCACGGCCGGCGTGGTGCGCGCCGTGGTCGAACACAACCTCGTCTACGAAGGCCCGAAACGCCTGTGGTACAAGGGCCAGATGTTCCGCCACGAGCGCCCGCAGAAAGGCCGCTACCGCCAGTTTCATCAGTTCGGCGTGGAAGCCATCGGTTTCACGGGCCCGGATATCGACGCCGAGATCATCATGCTGTCGCGCCGCCTGTGGGATGACCTGGGCCTGGAAGGCATCCGCCTGGAACTGAACTCGATCGGCGACGCGGACGAGCGCCTGCGCCACCGCGCCGACCTGATCGCCTACCTGGAAAGCCACAGCGAGCTGCTCGACGAAGAAGCCAAGCGCCGCCTGCACAGCAATCCGCTGCGCATCCTCGACACCAAGAACCCTGCCATGCAGGACCTGGTCAATGGCGCACCGAAGCTGCTGGACTACCTGGGCGAGGAATCGCTGACCCACTTCCACGGCGTGCAGAAGATCTTGAACCACAACAATATTCCGTTCACCATCAATCCACGCCTGGTGCGCGGCCTCGATTACTACAACCGCACGGTGTTCGAGTGGGTCAGCGACAAGCTGGGCGCGCAAGGCACGGTGTGCGCCGGTGGCCGCTATGATGGCATGGTGGAAATGTTCGGCGGCAAATCGACGCCCGCCGTCGGTTTCGGCATGGGCGTCGAACGCCTGGTGCTGCTGATGAAGGATGCGGCCGAGCCGGAAGCACCGGCCCAGTGCGACGTGTATCTGGTGCACCAGGGCGAGCAGGCAGGCTTGCAAGCGTTCGTGCTGGCCGAGCGGATTCGCGATGCGGGGCTCGACGTTGTGCTACATTGCGCAGCGAGCAACGGCGGCGGCAGCTTCAAGACGCAAATGAAAAAGGCCGATGCCAGCGGCGCGGCGTTTGCCGTGATCATGGGCGACGATGAAATCGCCAACAATGTCGCGACGGTGAAAGCCATGCGCGAAGCCGATGCGGGCGCGCAGCAGAGCACGGTGCCGTTCGACGATGTCGTCGATTACGTGGTGGACCAGATCATTGGCGACCACGATTGCGGCCACGACCACGGTCCTGGCGGCCACGTGCATCACCACCATTGATTTGAAGCAAGACCGTACTACCCTCGATCAACTACTCATTAAAACTGACGACCCATGGCATACGATCACGAAGAACAAGAACAACTGGCAACCCTGAAGGCCTGGTGGCAGCGCAATGGCAATCTGACCTCCTGGGTCCTGATCGTGGCGCTGGCAGGCTACAGCGGCTGGGCTGGCTGGCAGTACTACCAGCGCACGCAGGCCGCGCAAGCCGGCCAGCTGTACGACGAACTGCAAAACGCCATCGCCGCCAAGGACACGGCCAAGGTGATGCGCGCGGCCGGCGACATGCAGTCGCGTTTCGGCGGCACGGCGTATGCGCAGATGAGCGCCCTGGCCGCGGCCAAGGTGGCGTTCGACGCGAACGACCTGAAAACGGCGAAGACCCAGCTGCAATGGGTAGCCGAGCATGGCACGGAAGAGTACAAGGCCATCGCCAAGCTGCGCCTGGCCGGTGTCCTGCTGGACGAAAAAGCCTACGATGAAGCGTTGAAGGTGCTGGCGACGGCCACCGTGGCGCAATTTGCCGGCGCCGTGGCCGACCGCAAGGGCGACATCCTGGTGGCGCAAAACAAGCTGGCCGATGCCCGCACGGCTTACCTGGCCGCGATAGCCGCGACGGACAAGAACAATCCAGGCCGTCAACTGATTCAGGTCAAACTGGAAGCGATTGGCGGTACGGTGCCGGAAGACAAGGCCAAGGCTGACAAGGCCGCCGCCTGACAGGAACACTGACGGTGTGGCCGCGCGGCGTTGTGCGCCGCCTGCCTTGCCCTTACAAGTACAAGAAAAAGGTTGGATAACACTTATGCGTGTCACTGAAAAGCTGGTAGCTGCAAGTCTGTTGGCCCTGATGGCCGGTTGCTCGTCGTGGAACCCGTTCGCCTCGAAAGACCCGAAAGTCGAACCGGCCAAGCTGGTCGAGTTAAAATCGAGCATCGCCGTGCGCGACGCCTGGAAGTATTCGATTGGCAAGGCCGGCGTGTACGCGTTGACGCCGGCGCTGGCCGGCAGCAGCCTGTACGTGGTCAGCGCCGATGGCGCGCTGGCGCGCCTGGATGCGGCCAGCGGCCGTGAAACCTGGCGCGTCAAGGCCGGCAGCGACATCACGTCAAGCGCCGGCAGCGATGGCAGCGTGGTGGCCGTGGGCGCCGCCAAGGGCGCCGTGCTGGCGTTTGACGCCGATGGCAAGCAGCTGTGGAAGGCACAGGCGTCCAGCGAAGTATTGACGGCGCCCGTCGTGGGGCAGGGCGTGGTCGTGGTGCGCAGCGTGGACAACCGCATCGTCGGCTTTGACGCCAGGACGGGCGAGCGCAAGTGGACGGTGCAGCGCGCCACGCCGGCACTGACCCTGCGCAATGCGCCGGGCATGGTGCTGGGCGGCGCGAATGTCTATGTAGCCCAGCCGGGCGGCAAGCTGCTGGCACTGACGGCGGCCACCGGTGTGGTACGCTGGGAGATCGTCGTCAGCGAACCGCGCGGCGCTACCGAACTGGAGCGCGTCTCCGACATCGCCGGCACGCCGGTGGTGTTTGAAGGCGAAGTGTGCGCCGTCACGTACCAGGGCAAGGCGGGCTGCTTCGATGCAGCCACGGGCGTGCCGCGCTGGACCAAGCCGTTCTCGTCCGATGTGGGCGTGGCCGTCGACCAGCGTTTCGTGTTTGCCGCCGACTCCCAGGGCGCGGTGGTGGCGTTCAGCCGCGAAGGCGGCCAGAGTGCCTGGAAGAATGAGGCGCTGGCGCGCCGCCGCCTGTCGACGCCGGCCTCTTTCGGCCGCAGTGTCGCCGTCGGCGACTATCAAGGTTATATCCACTTCCTGTCACGGGAAGATGGCGCATTAATAGGTCGTGTCAGCACCGACGGTAGCCCGATTGTTTCGGCTCCTGTTGTTGCCGGTTCGAATTTGATTTTTCAAACCCAATCAGGGACAGTGACCGCTCTCGCGGTCGAGTAATACAATGAAGCCGGTAATTGCACTAGTAGGTCGACCCAATGTTGGGAAATCGACTTTATTCAATCGTCTGACCCGCTCGCGCGATGCGCTGGTGGCGGATTTGCCTGGGTTGACGCGCGATCGTCACTATGGCGAAGGCCGTGTCGGCGAACGTCCCTTCCTGGTCATCGATACGGGTGGTTTCGAACCCGTCGCCAAGGAAGGCATCATGCACCAGATGGCACTGCAGACCAAGCAGGCCGTGGCCGAGGCCGACGTGGTGGTGTTCATCGTGGACGGCCGTCAAGGCCTGACCCCGCATGACAAGACCATCGTCGACTTCCTGCGCAAGAGCGGTCGCCCGGTCTTGTTGGTGGTCAACAAAAGCGAAGGCATGCGCTATACGGCCGTCGTGTCCGAATTCTATGAATTGGGCATGGGCGATCCGTATGCGATCTCGTCGGCGCACGGCGACGGCGTCAACGACCTTGTCGAAGTGATGCTGGACCTGGCGTTCGCGCAGCGTCCGGATGAGCCTGAAGAGCTGGAAAAGACCGACCGCGGCATCAAGATCGCCCTCGTCGGCCGTCCGAACGTGGGCAAGTCGACCTTGATCAACACGCTGCTGGGCGAAGAGCGCGTGATCGCCTTCGACATGCCGGGCACGACGCGCGACTCGATCGAGATTCCGTTCGAGCGCGATGGCCAGCAATACACCTTGATCGATACGGCCGGTATCCGTCGCCGCGGCAAGGTGTTTGAAGCGATCGAGAAATTCTCGGTGGTGAAAACCCTGCAGTCGATTTCCGAAGCCAACGTGGTGGTGCTGATGCTCGACGCGCAGCAGGATATTTCCGAGCAAGACGCGCATATCGCCGGCTTCATTCTGGAATCGGGCCGCGCGCTGGTGGTGGCCGTGAACAAATGGGATGGCTTGCAATCGCACGAACGCGACGAGATCAAGATCGATATCGACCGCAAGCTCGATTTCCTGTCGTTCGCGCAGATGCATTTCATTTCGGCGCTGAAGGGCACCAACATCGCTCCATTGATGAAGTCGCTCAACGCCGCGTATGCGGCCGCCATGTGCGACCTGTCGACGCCGAAGCTGACGCGCGCCCTGATCGAGGCCGTGGAGAAGCAGGAGCCGCGCCGCAAGGGGTCGATTCGTCCGAAGCTGCGCTATGCCCACCAGGGCGGCATGAACCCGCCTGTGATCGTTATTCACGGCAATGCGCTCGACGCCGTTGGCGACCCGTACAAGCGCTATCTGGAAAAACACTTCCGCGATACGTTTGCCCTCGTCGGCACGCCGCTGCGCATCGAACTGCGCACGGGTAAAAACCCGTTTGCGCGCACGCCAGGCAAGTAATGCGTTAACAGCTGGATTAAGTGCATATTAAGGCGCCGCAGAGATAATGCGGCGCCGACAGCCAATTCGATGGCTTTTGCACGGAAATAATAAAGTGTTAATGCGCCATGCGCGACAGCGATCGCGAAAACAGGTTACAGTAGCTATGACGCATCTTTCTTTCTTTGAAAGGTGTGAGAGCACTTGAAATCAAGCGAGTCGCCTCCAATTCTTACACAACAACATAAACAAACGGAGCTGTTATGAGCAACAAAGGGCAACTGTTACAAGACCCATTCCTCAATGCATTACGCAAAGAGCATGTTCCTGTCTCGATCTACCTGGTCAATGGCATTAAATTGCAGGGCCATATCGAATCGTTCGATCAATATGTCGTATTGCTGCGCAATACGGTGACACAGATGGTGTACAAGCATGCCATCTCGACAGTGGTGCCGGCCCGTGCCGTCAATCTCAATATTGAATCTGAAGCGGAGTAAAGCGTTGAGCTTGACGGCCCAGCGCCTTTCACCCTCCATCGCCCCCGTCCGCGCCAGCGGCGCTGATGCGTTTGCATCGGCGTCGGCGTCCGCCGCAACTTGTCTGATGCCATCATGCGCGCCGTACTAGTCGGGGTTGACTTCGGTCACAGCGACTTCGCCGCCAGCATGGAAGAACTCATGCTGTTGTCGCGTTCGGCTGGCGCGGACCCGATTTCCACCATCACGGCCAAGCGTTCCAGTCCCGATTCCGCGTATTTCGTCGGCAGCGGCAAGGCCGATGAAATTGGCGACATCGTCGTCAACGATGGCCTGGAAATCGTCATCTTCAACCATGCCCTCTCACCTGCCCAGCAGCGCAATCTGGAAAAGCGCCTGAATGTGCGGGTGCTCGACCGTACCAGCCTGATCCTCGACATCTTCGCGCAGCGCGCCAAGAGCCACGAGGGCAAGCTGCAAGTCGAGCTGGCCCAGTTGCAGCATCTGGCCACGCGCCTGATCCGCGGCTGGACCCACCTTGAGCGGCAAAAGGGCG
>NZ_LT607484.1:165726-181739 GCF_900095235.1 Janthinobacterium sp. UMAB-60 | reverse complement strand
AGCTCGAGACCGACCGCCGGCTGATCGGCGACCGTGTCAAGGCCTTGCGCGCGCGCCTGGAAAAGCTGCACAAGCAACGCGAAACGCAGCGCCGCGCGCGCGGCCGCAATCACACATTCTCGGTGTCCCTGGTCGGCTATACCAATGCCGGCAAGTCGACCCTGTTCAATGCCGTGACCAAGGCCGGCGTGTATGTTGCCGACCAGTTGTTCGCCACGCTCGACACCACCTCGCGCCGGGTTTACCTGGGCCAGGAAGTGGGTAACGTGGTGATCTCCGACACGGTCGGCTTCGTGCGCGAATTGCCGCATCAGCTGGTGGCCGCGTTCCGTGCCACGCTCGAAGAAACCATCCATGCCGATTTGCTGCTGCATGTCGTCGACGCCGCGTCGCCGGTACGCATGGAGCAGATCGAGCAGGTCAACCTGGTCTTGAAAGAGATCGGCGCCGATCACATTCCGCAAATCCTCGTGTGGAACAAGATCGACGCGGCCGGGCTGGAGCCTTCGGTGGAGCGCGACGAATATGCTACGATCAGTCGCGTCTTCGTCAGTGCGCAGAAGGGCAGCGGGCTCGACCTGCTGCGCGATGCGATTGTCGAGATGGCCAGGAAGGCGCCTCGTTCGGCGCACCTGTATCAGAACGACGCAGCACCGCAGGAAGATCAGTTGGACGGTCAGTACGACCAGCACGATGGCGCCGCCCCGGACCAGGACGAAGAGCCTGGCGAGGACGATAGGATTTCCACCCACTCCCAAGTCGGAACACGATAGTTATGCTTGTCTCCCTACTCAAAAAAACAGGCTTGAAGTTGTCCCTGAACGATCCCCGCTGGGGCAATCGCAAGGACGACGGCAAGAAAGCCCAAGAAGGCAAAAAGCCCGGCGAAGGTCCGCCGGACCTCGATCAGTTGTGGCGCGATTTCAATCAGCGCCTGAACGCCTTTTTCGGACAGAAGAACCGTCCCGACAACGGCGGCAATAACAGCGGTGGCGGCAGCGGCCCGCGTCCCGACATGAAAGGCGCCGGCATCACCGCCGGCGTGGTCGGCGTGATCGCCGTCTTCATCTGGCTCGCCAGCGGCGCCTTCATCGTGCAAGAGGGCCAGAGCGGCGTGGTGCTGACGTTTGGCCAAGTCACGCGCACGGCGCCGGCCGGTCTCAACTGGCGCTGGCCGTATCCGTTCCAGACCGACGAAACCGTCAACGTGTCGCAGGTGCGCACGGTGGAAGTCGGGTATCGCACGTCGCTGCGCAACAAGCAGGCCAGCGAGTCGCTGATGCTGACGGACGATGAAAACATCATCGACATCCAGTTCGCTGTGCAGTACACGCTGAAAGACCCGGTGGAATGGCTGTTCAGCTTGCGCGACCAGGAAGACACCCTGCGCCAGGTCGCCGAAACGGCGATCCGCGAAGTGGTCGGCCGCAGCAAGATGGACTTCGTGCTGTATGAAGGTCGTGAAAAAGTGGCCTTTGACACGCAGAAATTGATGCAGCAGATTCTTGATGATTACAAGGCTGGCGTGTTGATTAACAATGTGACGATGCAGGCCGTGCAGCCGCCGGAGCAGGTGCAAGCCGCCTTCGACGATGCCGTCAAGGCAGGCCAGGACCGTGAGCGCCAGAAGAATGAAGGCCAGGCGTACGCCAATGACGTCATTCCAAAAGCACGCGGCGCAGCATTCCGCCTGATGCAGGAAGCCGAGGCCTACCGGGCCATGGTGACCGAGAACTCCGAAGGTAATGCCTCGCGCTTCAAGCAGGTGCTGGTTGAATACCAGAAGGCGCCGGTCGTCACGCGCGACCGCATGTACCTGGAAACGATGCAGCAAGTGTTCAGCAGTGCCAGCAAGGTCATGGTTGACGCCAAGACGGGCAGCAATCTGCTGTATCTGCCGCTCGACAAGCTGATCGCCCAGCAGGCGGCGTCGGACGCCTCGGCCGCAACAGCGCGCGCCGCAGCGGCCGCACCCGCAGCCAATACCGTAATGCCACAGGAAGCCATGCAGACAGTAGAAGTTAACCAGCGTCGCGACAGCCGCTCTTCGCGTGAACGGGAGAGCCGCTAATGAACCGTATCGTTGCCGCCCTGATCGCGGGCTTTATCGCGATCATGCTCTTGTCCTCGACCGTGTTCGTTGTCGATCAGCGTAAATACGCCATCGTCTTCGCCCTTGGTGAAGTCAAGGACGAGATCAGCAAGCCAGGCTTGTACTTCAAGCTGCCGCCGCCGTTCCAGAACGTCATCTACCTGGACAAGCGCATCCTGACGCTCGACACGCCGGAGCCGGAACGCTTCATCACGGCCGAGAAGAAGAACATTCTCGTCGACGCGTATGTGAAGTGGCGTATCGTCAATCCGAAGACCTATTTCCGCAGCTTCGGCGGCGATGAAAGCCGCGCCCGCAACCGCATGTCGCAAATCGTCAAGGCCGCGCTGAACGATGAAATCACCAAGCGCACGGTGCGCGAAGTGATCTCGGGCGAGCGCGGCAAGGTGATGCAGGCGATCAAGGCCAAGGTGGCGGCCGAGGCCGAGGCCATCGGCGTGGGCATCGTCGACGTGCGTCTGAAACGCGTCGATTACGTCGAGCAGATCAATAACTCCGTGTACGAGCGCATGAAGTCCGAGCGCGTGCGTGTGGCCAATGAGCTGCGTTCGACCGGTTCGGCCGACTCCGAGAAGATCCGCGCCGACGCCGACAAGCAGCGCACGGTGATCCTGGCCGAAGCCTACCGCGAAGCCGAGAAGATCCGCGGCGAAGGCGATGCCAAGGCGTCGCAGGTGTATGCGGAAGCGTTTGGCCGGAATCCGGAGTTCTACAAGTTTTACCGTAGCCTGGAAGCTTACCGCGCCACGTTCAAGGACAAGGGCGACGTGATGGTGGTCGATCCGAGTTCGGAATTCTTCAAGTACTTCAAGGGTAACGGCACGGCCGCTCCATCCAAGAAGTAAGGCAGCATCGAGACTGCACCCGGCCGCAAGGACGGGTGGCAGCAGCAGCGGGGCCGGCGTCAATGCCGGCCCCGTTTTTTTTGGTGCGCCCAGGCTGTTGCGGGAAGGCGTAAAATGCGGTGTTTTTAGGGCTGTGTGGCAGCTATTCGGAGAACTTGTCCCTAAAGGCCCGTGTTTTCGCGTAAAATATCAGGTTCGGCCTATTGCCTGGCGCGCTCGCCGCTGCCTCGCATGATGCATTTTTTCAACTTTCTTCCGTATCTCGCTCCCTCATGCCGAATTGGCTTTTGCCCGAAAATATTGCCGATGTTCTGCCGTCGGAAGCGCGCAAGATCGAAGAGCTGCGCCGCCTCATGCTGGATAATTTCCGTCTGTACGGATATGAACTGGTGATGCCGCCGCTGCTCGAGTATCTGGAATCGCTGATGACCGGCGCTGGCAAGGATACCGACCTGCGCACCTTTAAACTGGTCGACCAGCTGTCGGGCCGCATGCTCGGCCTGCGCGCCGACATGACGACGCAAGTGGCGCGCATCGACGCGCACCTGCTGAACCGTGCCACCGTGACCCGCCTGTGCTACGCCGGCAGCGTGCTGCATACCCGTCCGTCGGGTCTGCACGCCACCCGCGAACCGCTGCAGATCGGCGCCGAAATCTATGGCCACGCCGGCCTGGAAGCGGATGCCGAGATCCAGGAACTGGCGCTCGCTTCGCTGGCACTGGCCGGTTTCGACTCTGTCCGCCTGGATTTGTCGCACGTCGGCCTGTTGCGCGCTATCATTGCGCAAGACGCCGCTGCCGTGCGCGACGAGGCAGCGCTGTACACCTTGCTGCGCGCGAAAGATGCGCCGGGCCTGCGTGCGCTGACCGCCGCCTACGATCCCGTCACGCGCGATGCGCTGCTGGCCTTGCCGAACCTGTACGGCGATATCGACGTGCTGGCGCGTGCGCGCGCAGTGCTGCCGCCGCTGCCGGGCGTGCTCAAGGCGCTGGCCGAACTGGCCGCGCTGGCAGGATCTGCGCTGGGTCGCGCCGAAGTGGCGATCGACCTGGCCGACCTGCGCGGCTACCAATATGAAAGTGGCGCGATGTTTGCGCTGTATGTACCTGGCTTGCCGAACGCGGTTGCGCGCGGCGGCCGTTATGACCACGTCGGCGAAGCGTTCGGCCGGGCACGTCCCGCGACCGGCTTCTCGCTCGATTTGCGCGAACTGGCGCGCCTGTTGCCGACCGCGGAACGGAAGCATTCGATCCGCGCGCCGTGGGGCAGCGCGCCAGAATTGAAGGAAAAAATCGCCGAGTTGCGCAAGGCGGGCGAGGTCGTGATCCAGAGTATGCCGGGTCACAGTAATGAACAAGACGAGTTCGAGTGCGATCGCGTGCTGGTACTTGCCGATAATGGTAGTAGCTGGATTCTTAAAAACTTAGGTTGAGTGATGTCAAAGAAAATTATGGCAAAGAACGTCGTTGTCATCGGCACCCAATGGGGCGATGAGGGTAAAGGCAAGATCGTCGATTGGTTGACCGATCACGCCCAGGGTGTGGTGCGCTTCCAGGGCGGCCACAATGCAGGCCACACGCTGGTCATCGGCGGCGTCAAAACCGCGCTGCAGCTGATCCCGTCGGGCATCATGCGTCCAGGCGTCGCCTGCTACATCGGTAACGGCGTGGTCGTTTCCGTGCCGGACGTGCTGCGCGAAATCGACAAGCTCGAAGCGGTCGGTGTCGAAGTCGCCTCGCGCCTGAAGGTGTCGGACGCGGCGCCCGTGATCCTGCCTTACCACACCGCGATCGACCTGGCGCGCGAAGTCAAGCGTGGCGATGCGAAGATCGGTACCACCGGCAAGGGCATCGGTCCGGCCTACGAAGACAAAGTGGCGCGCCGCGCGATCCGTATAGCCGACTTGCTGAACGAGAAGCGCTTTGCCGAAAAGCTGGCCGAAAACCTCGATTACCACAACTTCGTGCTGGAAAACTACCTGAAGGCGCCGAAAGTCGACTATCAGAAGACCCTCGACGACGCGCTGGCCTATGTGCCGCGTCTGCGTCCGATGGTCACCGACGTGTCGAGCGCGTTGTACAAGGCGCACAAGGCCGGCGCGAACCTGCTGTTCGAAGGCGCGCAGGGTTCCCTGCTCGACGTCGACCACGGCACCTACCCGTTCGTCACCTCGTCGAACTGCGTGGCCGGCAATGCCGCCGCCGGTTCGGGCGTCGGTCCTGGCATGCTGCACTACATCATGGGCATCACCAAGGCTTACACGACGCGCGTCGGTTCCGGCCCGTTCCCTTCGGAACTGCCAACGGATGCGGGCGTCGGCCACCACCTGGCGCAAGTCGGCCATGAATTCGGCACCGTGACGGGCCGTGCCCGCCGCTGCGGCTGGTTCGACGCCGCCTTGCTGCGCCGCTCCGTGCAGATCAACGGCGTGACGGGCATGTGCCTGACCAAGCTGGACGTACTGGACGGTATCGAAACGCTGAAACTGTGCACCGGCTACACCATTGACGGCGTGGCCACGGACATCTTCCCATCGGGCGCTGAAGAAGCCGCACGTTGCGTGCCGGTGTACGAAGAAATGCCAGGCTGGACGGAAAGCACGGTCGGCGCGAAATCGCTGGCGGCCTTGCCGGCGACGGCGCGCGCTTACATCAAGCGCATCGAAGAACTGGTCGGCGTACCGGTGGACATGGTTTCGACCGGTCCTGATCGTGAAGAAACGATCGTGCTGCGCCACCCATTCGAGTAAGCTGCTGGACACAATCCGCCGCAAGGCGGATTTTTTTAATCACGCTAATAATAAGATTTCACTATCATGACTACCCCACAATCGAACGATCAACATCTCTGGGTCAACTGGGAAGAATACCACCGCCTGATCGAGCGCCTGGCGCTCAAGGTCTACGAATCGGGCTGGAAATTTGACCAGGTACTGTGCCTGGCGCGCGGCGGCGTGCGTCCCGGCGACGTGTTCTCGCGCATCTTTGATTTGCCATTGGCCATCCTGTCGACCAGCTCTTACCGCGAAGACGCGGGCACCGTGCGCGGCGACCTCGATATCGCCAAGTACATGACCATGACCAAGGGCCCGCTGGCCGGCCGCATCCTGCTGGTCGACGATCTGGCCGATTCCGGCGTCACGCTGGACAAGGTCACGCGTCACCTGAAGGAAAACTTCCCTGACGTGACCGAAGTCAAATCGGCCGTGATCTGGCTCAAGGGCTGCTCCGTCGTGCGTCCTGACTACTTCCTCGACGAACTGCCGCACAATCCGTGGATCCATCAGCCGTTCGAAGACTACGACGGCCTGCGCCCGCACCAGCTGGCGGCGTGGATCAAGAAGGGCGAAGCAGGCAAGTAACTGCGTGCGCGCTTGCAAAAAAAAGACGATCGTGTATCGTCTTTTTTTTCGTCCAAGGAAATGCCATGACCATACTGACAACGGCGCGCCTGCGCCTGGAGCCGATCACGGAAGACCACTACGAGCGCATGCGCACGCTCAACACCGATCCCGAGGTGATGACCTATCTGAACGCGGGCCAGCCCGAGTCGGAAGAGGTGACGCGCGCGGCCATCACGCGCACCATGGGCCGCTGGGCCGAGTGGGGCTATTCGTGGTGGGCGATGATCCGCCTCGACGACGGCGCGCTGGTGGGCATGGCGTGCCTGCAGCACCTCTCCGGCGACAGGGCCAATCCCCTTGAAATTGGCTGGCGCCTGGCGCGGACCAGCTGGGGCCAGGGCTATGCCAGCGAGGCGGCGGCCGCCATCGTCGCGCATGCCTTCGACGTCGTCGGCGCGCCCGAAGTGGTGGCCGTGGCGCACCCGGACAATGCCGCCTCGATCAAGGTCATGACGCGCCTGGGCATGCAATACGTGGGCATGGAACGCCATTACGACCTCGACAGCGTCGTGTACCGCCTGGCGCGCCCATGACGGCAGCGCGCAAGCCCCTGAAGCTGGGCTGCAGCTACGGCGTGCGCTTTTCACCCGATGGCACGCGCCTGGCCGTGCTGGGCCGCGACCTGGTCCTGTGGGACGTGGCGGCAAGGCAGAAGCTGTGGCGTGGCAAATTCATCGCGCACATGTCGGGCATGGCCTTCTCGCCCGATGGCGGCCGGCTGGCCATCAAGAGCACGACGGGCCAGCTGGCCGTGGTGGATGCGCAGGCGGGCCAGTTGCTGCTGAACTTCCAGAATAAAAAGGATGGCGAAGGCTGCGGCCCCGCATGGTCGCCGTGCGGCCGGTATCTGGCCGACGGCGGCTGGGATGGTCGTTTGCGGATGCGCGACGCGCAGACGGGCGAGGTGCTCTTCACGCAGGAGCACCCTGGCGAGATGCTGCGCGGTGTCTGCGCCATCGATGGCGGGCGGCGTTTGCTGCTCCAGCACGGCGTCAAATCGGTGGACGAGGGGCTGCTGCAGCCGCCCGACTACTGCAGTGTGTGGGACTGGCCCTTGCAGGCGGGAGGCGGGACGGTGGTGCTGTCGCTGCCGGGCATGATGGCGTGTGCGCCGTCGCCAGATGGGGAATCTCTGGCCGTGCTGCACCACGCCGGCGGCGCGCAGTATCTGTCCATGTACGCGCTGGCCGACGGCAGTTGTCTGGCCAAGGTGCCCGTGGAGGCGGGCGGCGGCACGGGCAACGGCTTGCGCTGGCTGCCCGACGGCAGCGCGCTGGGACGCATCGGCAAGGGCAAGCTGCTGTTTTACGGTTGGCCGGGGTTAAACGTCCTGGCGCAGGAAGATTTTATTTATCCCTGCGCGCTCGATTTTTTGCCTGGCTCGCCATTGTCCGCCATCGGCTCCTGGGAATCTGGCATGCTGATGGAGTTGAACGTTCACAAGGAAACCGCATGATCACCTGTTATTTGCGCTACATCATCGACCCGTACAAACTGACGGAATTCGAGGCCTACGGCAAGCTGTGGATACCGCTGGTCGAACGCTTCGGCGGCCAGCACCACGGCTACTTTTTGCCGTCGGAAGGCGCCAGCAACGTCGCGCTGGCCATGTTTTCATTCCCCAGCCTGGCCCTGTACGAGCAGTACCGCAGCGACTCCATGCAGGACGCCGAGTGCCAGGCGGCCTTCCTCTACGCCGAAGAAACGCGCTGCATCGTCAGCTATGAGCGCAGTTTTTTCCGGCCCGTGTTTGGCTGAAACGGCGTCGTGCCCGCTATCGACCGCGATTAAAACCGGATGGGACAAGGCGCCGCGGTCCCTTCGCCAAAACCGGCGTAGCCGGATCGCGCGCTGAGGTTCAGCGTCATGTTGCCTTTGTCCGGCAAATAGATGCAGTATTCACCGGTCGCCGTGATGACGCGGTAGATGCGCTTGGGATCGTTTGGTGCGCTCCACAGTTCGATACGCGCCGCTTCGAACCACTTCGGCTTGACCGCCGCATGCGCTTCCGCAAAGCCTTTCGCCAGGCGCGTGTGCGCCGTCTCGGGCGGCGCCACGAACTCCTGCGGATGCTCGCTGCGCAACTGGCGGTCGATGGCGCCGACTGCCTGCAGCGCCTGTTGCGCCAGAGGGAGGGGGGCGGTCTTGGGTGCGGCAGGCACCGGTTCTGCCGGCAGGGCATCGTCTTGCGGCGGGTCCTGCAGCGGTGCCGTCGCCTCCTTCGGTGGCGACACGCTTGCCACGCTCGATGGAACGGCTGGCGGACGTGCCGGCGCCGGATCGGGCTCGGCGGGTGGAATGAACCCTCTTGTTGGCGGCAGTGTCGGCATCAGCTGCAGCCAGACCCGGTCATCGTGCTCGATTCTGGTGTGGACTGGCCGCGTGGCCGCCCAGAACAGCGCCAGGTGCAGCAGGATAATCGCGGCGATGTACCGGCCATGGGCACGCTGGCCGACAGAAAAATCATGCTCCGGTGGTGCAAGGTCGATGCGCATCAGTGTCACGCTTACGGTGATGAAGGTGGCATTAGTATGCAAATTTGCAACAGCGCTGTAAACAGGTTTCGGGCAGAACGCGGATTGTGCTCCTTTGGGTACTGAAAAATGCGCCTGCGCGAGGATCTTGTCACGCCGTCATGTCAGGTCGCCACGCCTCAGTCCTCGGCCTGGAATTCGCTGGCCGAGACGAACAGATCCCACGAAGCGATGAACAGGGCCGCCACCACGGGGCCGATGACGAAGCCGTTCAGGCCAAACAGGGCCATGCCGCCAACGGTCGACAGCAGCACCACGTAGTCGGGCATCTTGGTGTCCTTGCCCACCAGGATGGGGCGCAGCACGTTGTCGACCAGGCCGATGACGAAGACGCCGAAGGCGGCCAGGCCTGCGCCTTGCCAGATGGCGCCTGTGGCCAGGAAGTAGACGGCCACGGGGGCCCAGACGAGGGCGGCGCCGACGGCCGGCAGCAGCGACAGGAAGGCCATCAGCACGGCCCACAGCAGCGGGGCCGGCACGTCGAGGAACCAGAACGCCAGGCCGCCGAGGGCGCCCTGGGCGATCGCCACGAGAATGTTGCCTTTCACCGTGGCGCGGATCACCGTGGTGAAATTGGTGAACAGGCGCTGCTTGTACTTGCGGCTCAGCGGCACGGCGTTCTTGATGCGGGCCGACAGCGTGGAGCCATCGCGCATGAGGAAAAACAGCAGGTACAGCATGATGCACAGGCTGGTGAGGAATTCGAAGGTGTACAGGCCCACATTGATGGCTTTCACCGCCACCACCTGGCTCACCTGCGTGGCGCCCTCGGCCAGTTTGTCCTGCAGGCTGGCCAGGCTGGTCAGGTTGAAGCGCTCGAGCAAATTGATCAGCCATTGCGGCAGCACGGCCATGATTTTATTGAAGAACATGGCGACCGTGATTTCACCCGAACGTACCATCTCCACGACGCTGGCCGCCTGGTTTACCAGCGACACGGAAATGAGCGACAGCGGCAGGATCACGATGACGACGATGAGCAGCAAGGTCAGCAGCGACGCCAGGCCGGCGCGGCCCCTGGTTTTCCGCAGCAGCCAGCGGTACACGGGCGCGAACAGGATCGCCAGGACGACACCCCAGAAGATGGCGCCCGCATATGGCGCCAGTATCGTGCCGAAGCCGATGGTGACGATGCTCAAGAGGAGCAAGAACACTTTCTGGTGCAGCGTGAGGGTAGGCATGGGCGGTAGCGCAATGAGCAAGGTTGAGTTGCCCCATCATAAGCGAGGCGTGCTGCGGCGCGCCATACAATTGTGGCCTTGGTAGTTTGTGTGCGAGCGCACCCGGCGCCGGCGGGCCGGCAACGCGGTGGCGGCAATTCCAGTAAGCTGTCGTTTCAGGCGCTCCATCCCGGGCGCCGTTGATTTCCTTTGACTTCAGGAACGCGCGTGCTTGACCCTATTCACTTTTATGAACCTGCGCAGGGCCATGGCCTGCCGCACGATCCCTTCAATGCCATCGTGGGGCCTCGTCCGATCGGCTGGATCGCCACGCGCAGCAGCGCAGGCGTGCTCAATCTGGCACCGTACAGTTTTTTCAATGCGTTCAATTACACGCCGCCGCTGATCGGTTTTTCCAGCATCGGCCGCAAGGATACCTTGCGCAATATCGAGCAGACGGGCGAATTCGTGTGGAACCTGGCGACGCGTCCGCTGGCCGCGGCGATGAATGCCAGCTGCGCGCCGGCGCCGCCCGAGGTCGACGAATTTGCGCTGGCCGGCCTGACGCCGGCCGCCTCGCGCATCGTCAAGGTGCCCCGCGTGGCCGAAAGTCCCGTGTCCTTCGAATGCCGGCGCACGCAGATCATCGAGCTGCAAGGATTGAATGGGGAGGGTGTCGGCAGCTGGCTGGTGCTGGGGGAAGTGGTGGGCGTGCACATCGCGCGCCACCTGTTGACCGATGGCGTGTACGACACGGCCGCCGCCGCGCCGATATTACGCGGCGGTGGTCCGGCCGATTATTTCGAGATCGGACCGGACAGCCTGTTTCACATGCGACGGCCAGTCTGGCCATAGGCGACTGTCGCCAGCTGCGAGCGGCGATAGTCGAGCGGCGTGCTGCCTACCAGTTCCGTAAAACTGCGGCTGAAATGGGCCTGGTCAAAAAAGCCCAGTGCATGCGCCAGGCTGGCCAGGTCGGGCGCATCGGGCTGTGCCAGGCGCCAGATCGCCTCTTGCAGGCGGTAGCGTTGGATCACCCATTTCGGCGGCACGCCCACGTAGTTGGCGAACAGGCGCTGCAGCCGGCGTTCGCCAATGGCCATGGTTTCGCACAGCTGCGCCACGCTCGCCGGACCGTTGTGGGCCGCCGCCGCCGCGGTCAGCCTGGCGGCCAGCAGGGCGGCGTCATCGACCTGCGGCAGTCTTGCCAGCAGCAGTGCCTGTGCCTGCGCCACCATGGCCAGATCGTCGGACTCGCCTAATATCCGCGCCTCGGCCTGTGCTGCCGGCATGCCCAGCAGCGCATCAGCGGCGATGGTCGTGTCGGTGAAGGTCGACAGTGGCTGCGTGATGAACGGGCGCAGGCCGCCTGGCGCGAAACGCACGCCCAATACTTTGCCGGCACCGGTCAACGGCCTGTCAAAGGCGCCGCGCACCACGCCATGGATGGCGCTGCGCCCAAGGTCGAATACCAGGTGGGCATTCGGGTAGGGCAGCACGCGCTGCGTCTCCGGTGCGCGGCCCCGCCGGTCCCATTCGACCACCCAGAAGTAGTCGACAAACGGCGCCAGCGCGGCAGCCGGTGGATAGGTTGCCAGGCGTATGCGGCGTGCCGCCGCCTGCGGGTCGACGATGCCTTTTGGCGCCTGGCCGGCGAGCAGATTCATCGTGCTGTCGGTTTTATCCAATATTTGTCTCCTGCGCGGCCTTAAGCTGGCCCTCTCGCATTGATCGGAATGGGAATCATGAAATCACACAGTTTGTCGGGCCTGATGCTGGCCGCATGTTGTCTATCGGTGGCGCCAGCCGGCGCCGCCTCGTCTGCAGAGGGAGATCATCGCATGCACGCGCACGCTACGGGAAGTTTTAGCATCAGCATGACGCCGGCCACGGCGTCGCAGCGCGCGGGGCGCACGACCTTGGGAAGGGTGCTGCTTGAGAAGGTGTATGCGGGCGACCTGGTCGCCACGGCCAAGGGCGAAATGCTCAATGCCGTGACGGACACCCAAGGCGCGGCCGGCTATGTCGCCATGGAAGCCATCACGGGCATCCTGCAAGGCAGGCAAGGCAGCTTCGTCGCCCAGCATGCGGGCACCATGGCCGACGGCAGGCAGCAGCTGAGCATCGTCATCGTGCCGCATTCCGGCACGGGGCAACTGGCGGGCATCAGCGGCACGCTGGCCATCCGCATTGAAAACGGCCAGCATTTCTATGACATCGATTACTCGCTGCCGGAGTAGGGCAAACCCATGGGCAGCAATCCTGTACTCGCTGGTACGGTCAAGCCACAGTTCAGGACTTCGTGCCGAGCGGCTTTCAAGTAGGTCGGATTAGCGGCAAGGCCGCGTAATCCGACACCACCACCAGCGCCAACAATGTTGTCGGATTACGGCCCGCAGGGCCTGATCCGACCTACGCATGGCGTGGTATTCATTTGCCCAGCATCGACGCCACATTGTCCGTACCCGGCGCGCCGAACAGCTGCTGCTTGAGGATGTGCAGCTGGTCGCGCACTTGCGCCGCCTTTTCGAACTCCAGGTTTTTTGCGTGGTCGAGCATGAGTTTTTCCAGACGCTTGATTTCCTTGCTGACCTGCTTTTCGCTCATGGCTTCGAACTTCGCCGCTTCTTGCGCCACTTGCAATGTTTCGCGCGCTTCCTGCGGGCTGTAGACACCGTCGATCATTTCGCGGATCGATTTTTTCACGCCGATCGGGATGATGTTGTTGGCCGTATTGAAGGCGATCTGCTTGGCGCGGCGGCGTTCCGTCTCGTCGATGGCACGGCGCATGGAATCCGTGATGCGGTCGCCGTACAAAATCGCCGTGCCGTTCAGGTTACGCGCGGCGCGGCCGATGGTCTGGATCAGGCTGCGCTCGGAGCGCAAGAAGCCTTCCTTGTCCGCGTCGAGGATGGCGACCAAGGACACTTCCGGCAAGTCCAGGCCCTCGCGCAGCAGGTTGATCCCCACCAGCACGTCGAAGGTGCCCAGGCGCAGGTCGCGCAGGATTTCCACGCGCTCCACCGTCTCGATATCGCTGTGCAGGTAGCGTACCTTGATGCCGTGGTCGCCCAGGTATTCCGTCAATTGCTCCGACATGCGCTTGGTGAGCGTGGTCACCAGCACGCGCTCGTCCTTCTTGATGCGCTCGACGATTTCCGACATCAGGTCGTCCACCTGCGTGCTGGCGGGGCGCACGATGATCTGCGGGTCGACCAGGCCTGTGGGGCGGACCACCTGTTCGACCACCTGGTCGGAATGGTTTTTTTCGTAGTCGCCCGGGGTGGCCGAGACGAACACCGTCTGGCGCATCTTCTGTTCGAATTCCTCGAATTTCAAGGGCCGGTTGTCCAGCGCCGACGGCAGGCGGAAGCCGTAGTCGACCAGGTTCGTTTTGCGCGAGCGGTCGCCGTTGTACATGGCGCTCAGCTGGCCCGTCAGCACGTGCGACTCGTCGAGGAACATCAGCGCGTCGGCCGGCAGATAGTCGACCAGCGTCGGCGGCGGTTCGCCCGGCAGCGCGCCGGACAGGTGACGCGAGTAGTTCTCGATGCCCTTGGTAAAACCGATTTCGGCCATCATTTCCAGGTCGAAGCGCGTGCGCTGTTCCAGTCGCTGTTCCTCGATCAGCTTATTCTCCTTGCGGAAGAACTCGAGGCGCTCGCGCAGCTCGTCCTTGATGGTTTCCACGGCGCGCAGCACGGTGGAGCGCGGCGTCACATAGTGCGAACCCGGGTACACGGTGAAGCGGGGGATTTTTTGCCGCACGCGGCCCGTCAGCGGGTCGAACAGCTGGATCGACTCGATCTCGTCGTCGAACATTTCCAGGCGCACGGCCAGTTCCGCATGCTCGGCGGGGAAGATGTCGATGGTATCGCCGCGCACGCGGAAGGTGCCGCGGCCGAAGTCGACCTCGTTGCGCGTGTACTGCATCTGGATCAGGCGCGCGATGACGTCGCGCTGGCTGACCCTGTCTTTTACGCGCAACGTCAGAATCATCTGGTGGTATTCGTTGGGGTTACCGATACCGTAGATGGCCGAGACGGTGGCGACGATGATGACGTCGCGCCGCTCCATCAGCGACTTGGTGCACGACAGGCGCATCTGTTCAATATGCTCGTTGATCGACGAGTCCTTTTCGATGAACAGGTCGCGCTGCGGCACGTAGGCTTCGGGCTGGTAGTAATCGTAGTAACTGACGAAGTATTCGACCGCATTTTGCGGGAAAAAGTCGCGGAACTCGCTGTACAGCTGCGCCGCCAGCGTCTTGTTCGGCGCGAAGACGATGGCGGGCCGGCCCATGCGCGCGATGACGTTGGCCATGGTGTAGGTCTTGCCGGAACCGGTCACGCCCAGCAGGGTCTGGAAGGCCAGGCCATCGGCAATGCCTTCGGATAACTGGGCGATCGCCGCCGGCTGATCGCCGGCCGGAGAGAAGGGCTGGTGCAGTTTAAAAGGGGAGTCCGGGAAAGAGATAATTGCGCTTTCCGCCTCGCTGGCGGTAGATAATTCGGGCATGTGAATCAGACCTTTGTTAGAATAGTGCTCTGCTGGCGGCCCTGGCGTTGTATTCGGGGCGCTGTCTACAACTCCGCTGTGAACCTGCTTCCAATCGAATCCAATCTTATCATGACGAACCCAACTGTTTCTGCCAGTCTGTTTAGCGCCATCGAGATGGCCCCACGCGACCCGATCCTGGGCATCACCGAAGCATTTAACGCGGACCAGAATCCCGCCAAAATCAATCTGGGCGTTGGCGTCTATTATGACGACAACGGTAAAGTGCCTCTGTTAGCTTGCGTACGCAAGGCGGAAGCCATCCTGATCGAGCAGGCCTCGCCACGTACCTATCTGCCGATCGAAGGCCTGGCTGCCTACGACAAGGCGGTGCAAGAACTCGTATTTGGCGCCGATAGCGCCGTTATTCAAGAGCGCCGTGCCGTGACCGTGCAAGCCATCGGCGGCACGGGCGCACTGAAGATCGGTGCCGACTTCCTGCAGCGCTTCGCGCCGGGTGCGCAAGTCTACATCAGCGACCCGAGTTGGGAAAACCACCGCGCGCTGTTCGAAAGCGCCGGTTTCGTCGTGAATAACTACACGTACTACGATGCAGCCACCCATGGCGTGAACTTCGACGGCATGCTGGCCAGCCTGAACGCCATGCCAGCCGGCTCCATCGTCGTGCTGCACGCCTGCTGCCACAACCCGACCGGCGCCGACCTGAGCGTGGCCCAGTGGGATCAGATCATCAGCGTGGTCACGTCGCGCGGCCTGGTGCCGTTCCTGGACATGGCCTATCAAGGTTTCGCCAACGGCATCGCCGAAGACGGCGCCGTGGTGCGCCGCTTTGCCGACGCGGGCGGCCCGCTGCTGGTGTCGAACTCGTTCTCGAAATCGTTCTCGCTGTACGGTGAGCGCGTGGGCGCCCTGAGCGTCGTCGCCGCCAGCGCCGATGAGGCGGCCCGTTTGCTGTCGCAATTGAAACGCGTCGTGCGCACCAACTACTCGAACCCGCCAGTACACGGCGGCAAGGTGGTCGCCACCGTCCTGGCCACGCCGGAACTGCGCCAGCTGTGGGAAGAGGAACTGGCCGGCATGCGCGTGCGCATCCGTGAAATGCGCAATGCCTTCGTGGAAAAACTGAAGGTCAAGGCGCCGGGCCACGACTTTGAATTCGTGCGCCAGCAAATCGGCATGTTCTCGTACTCGGGTCTCACCAAGGAGCAGGTGGCGACCCTGCGCGAGCAATCGATCTACGCCGTCGACACGGGCCGTATCTGCGTGGCAGCGTTGAATTCGCGCAATATCGACATCGTCATTGACGCGATCGCCAAAGTGCTTTAAGATCTTGCTTCTTCGGCGCTGCATGCAAGTGTGGCGCTGATGGCAGTGGAAAGTCGGCGATGGCCGTGTTTGTCGAGATGCAGTATGAGTCTTGCAAATACGAAACAACCGAC
>NZ_LT607484.1:154347-165625 GCF_900095235.1 Janthinobacterium sp. UMAB-60 | reverse complement strand
GTTAATCCGCAGGTCCCTGGTTCGAGTCCAGGTCGGGGAGCCAGAATTCGGAAGGCCATGTTGAAAAACATGGCCTTTTTTGTTTTCCGGCGCCGTCAGCAGGGCTGGCCGGTGCGTGATCGCGTTTTGCGCTATCCTGAATGCATCACTTCAGGAGCCCCTTCCCATGACTTGTACCTCCGCCTTGCGCCACATCGTCCTGTGCGACTTTCTCGATGGCGTCACGTCCGTCAAGCACGCCGAGCTCGTCTATGAGTTTTCCCAACTCAAACACCGCATTCCTGGCGTGCGGCAATTTGAATGGGGGCCGAACGTCAGCCCGGAAGGCCTCGATGATGGCTTTACCGATTGCTTTACCCTGACCTTCGACGATGCCGCTGCGCGCGACGTGTATCTGACCCATCCGGCCCACCTGGCCTTTGTCGAGCAGCTCAAGCCATGGCTGGGTCGCGTGCTGGTCTTTGATTACTACCCGCAAGAGCATCCCGGCTGACCGCAGCCGGGCAGGGTGACGTCGGGAAAATACACATTTTTCAGAGGGAAATCTGGACATCGTAAAATTTACCCTATAAAATGCGGCCTCTTTTCCCTGATAGCTCAGTTGGTAGAGCGACGGACTGTTAATCCGCAGGTCCCTGGTTCGAGTCCAGGTCGGGGAGCCAGAATTCGAAAGGCCACGTTGAAAAACGTGGCCTTTTTTGTTATTGCGGCACCAGCGCGTGGTTTGGGGCAAGATAAGATTCCCCCTATGGAAATCTGGACAGCGCCAGGTTTGGCCTATATAATACGGCCTCTTTTCCCTGATAGCTCAGTTGGTAGAGCGACGGACTGTTAATCCGCAGGTCCCTGGTTCGAGTCCAGGTCGGGGAGCCAGAACATGTAGCAGCAGAAAGCCCAGCCTTGAACGGTTGGGCTTTTTGCGTTTCGGGGCCCGCATGAGGCGCCCGTGTCGCCTGCCCTTGATCCGCCGCACGGAGGGCCAGGCATCCGGCGATAGACTAAAGGGGACAAGGCGTTGGCGGGTCTGTCATCGCTTTCAACTTCGGGGAGAGGCTGACATGGATGAAGTCACAGGCGTGGGGCCGGCAACGATCGTGCTCGTGCATGGCGGTTTTGTCGATGGATCGGGCTGGGAAGGGGTCTACCGGGTGCTGCGTGACGATGGCTGTCATGTTGCCATTGTGCAAAACCCGACGCTATCGCTGGCGGACGACGTGGCCGCGACCCGGCGGGTCATCGCCGCAGTGCCGGGCCCCGTGGTCCTGGTCGGTCATTCGTACGGCGGCGCCGTGGTTACGCAAGCGGGGAACGACCCCAGGGTCAAGGCATTGGTTTATATCGCGGCGTTCGTGCCGGACCAGGGCGAGTCTGTCGATTCCTTGCTGAAGCATGCCCCGCCTGGCGCGCCGCTGCCGCCGATCTTGCCGCCGCACGATGGTTTTCTGTTGCTCGACCAGAAAAAGTTTGCGGCCGCCTTCGCGGCCGATGTACCCAAGGGAAAGGCCGACTTCATGGCGGCATCGCAAGTGCCCTGGGGAATGGATGCCTTGACCGGAGTGGTCAGCGCGCCGGCCTGGAGGAGCAAGCCCAGCTGGTACCTGGTCGCGACCGGTGACAAGATGATTGCACCGGCGATGCAGCGCGAGATGGCCCAACGAGCGGGCTCGAAGGTGGTCGAAGTTGTCGGTAGCCATGCCATTTACATTTCGCAAGCCCATGCGGTGGCGTCGCTGATTCGCAAGGCCGCTGCCGGCATTGCCTGCGAGTGAAACAGACGTACCCTGGCCAGGTTGGCGGCCGTCCTGCTCACCGGCGGATCGCCGTGGAAGGCCGTGCCATATTTCGCATGTACGCCGTGCTGCATGCGGGCCACGTCGAAGGTCAGCGGCATGGCGCCGCACTCCACACCAGCTGCTCCTGCACCTTCTCTTTCGCCTGTACCTGAAATCCCAGCCGCAAATACAGCTTGCGCGCGGCCGTGTTATTGCCGTTGACGCCAAGGCGGTTCTGCAACTGCTGCGCTTCGGCCGGCGCTGCCGGTAGCCATGCAACTGCATGCGCCGCTGCATGGCGATCAATACTTCGATAAGGGCAGGCTCGGCCGGCATCTGCCGCAGATCATCGCGCGTGGCACCGTACGCCGTACAGCGCGGCGGCGAAGGTCGTGCCTCGTCAATTGCCCACTACTGTTGCGGTAGCCATACTCCATTGGCAAACAATTTATTTCTGTAGGATAATGGTGGAACCGGTTCCATATGCGTAAATGCAATGTAATGCAATCATCCAAGTCAACAAAACAACAAGTCTTGCGGGAGTCTCATGAACCATCCAGGCAGCGAACCATCTGCAGCATCCGTTTCATCCCTTCCCCGCATCAGCCGCCGCCACGCCCTGATCGGTCTGGCCGCCTTGCTGGCGCAGGCCGGTTTCTGGAGCAATCCCCTGTCCGCCGCCATGCCGTCGCCGGCCAGTGCTGCGGCGCCCGGCCTGGCGCCCGCCACCATGCTGTTCTACACCTTGTCGCAAACCATCACGGGCCACCGCGATTTGTCCGCCGCGACGGCGGCGCGCATCGAGCAAGCCATGCGCAGCAACGTGCCCGGCTTTGCCGATCATTTGCCACGGCTGGGCGCGCTGCTCGTCACGGGCCAGGAAGCCAAGGCGCTGCTGGCGGCCGCCACCGCCGCGGACGCCGGCTTGCGCGAGCTGGCGCTGGCCATCGTCGCCGCCTGGTACACGGGCACCGTCGCCGGCAACGCGGCGCAGGGCACGAAGTCCATCGTCGTCGCGTATGCGGAAGCGTTGATGTACCGCACGGTGGCCGATGGCCAGGTCGTGCCCACCTATTGCAACTATGGCCCCCTGTGGTGGCTGAAGGCGCCGCCGGCCGTGCGCGTCTCCGCGCCCGTGGCGCCAAAACCCGTACCGGCCCCGGCCACCACCGGCACTCCCGAACCGAAAGGCAAGCAAGCAAAATGAAATCACCGCAATTCAAGAGTAATGGCGACGTCGTCGCCGATGTCGTCATCGTCGGGACCGGTGTCGTGGGCGCCATGATGGCCGATCAGCTGGCCGCCCAAGGCCACTCCGTGATCATGCTGGAAGCGGGCCTGCGCATCGAGCGGGGGCAAGCCGTGGAAAACTGGCGCAACATGCCGTTCGAGAACCGCGTCGGTTCCGACTTCCAGGGCTTGTATCCGCAGGCGGACAATGCGCCCGCGCCCCTGTATTTCCCAAAAAATAATTATGTGGAATTGTCCGGCCCCAGCGGCAGCAGTTTCCAGCAAGGCTATCTGCGCACGGTAGGCGGCACCACCTGGCACTGGGCCGCGTCGTGCTGGCGCCACTTGCCGACCGACATGCGCATGAAAAGCGATTACGGGGTAGGGCGCGACTGGGCCATTTCCTATGAGGAACTGGAGCCGTACTATTGCCGCGCCGAGCAGGAAATGGGCGTGGCCGGCCCCAACGATCCGGCGCAGCAGTCGCCCACCGAGCGCAGCAAACCGTATCCGATGGACATGGTGCCCTGGGGCTATGGCGACAAGCGCTTCGCCGAAGTGGTCAACCCGCACGGCTACCGCTCCGTGCCGATTCCGCAAGGGCGCTCGACGCGCCCATGGCAGGGCCGTCCCACTTGCTGCGGCAATAACAATTGCCAGCCGATCTGCCCCATCGGCGCCATGTACAACGGCATCCACCACGTGGAGCGGGCCGAGCTGAAAGGCGCGGGCGTGCTGGCCGAGGCTGTCGTCTACCGCATCGACACGGACCAGAACAACCGCGTGACGGCCGTGCATTGGTATGACGCCAAGAAACAGTCGCACATGGCGACGGGCAAGGCCTTCGTCATTGCCTGCAACGGCATCGAAACGCCGCGTTTGCTGCTGCTGGCGGCCAACCAGAACAATCCGAACGGCATCGCCAACAGTTCGGACCAGGTCGGCCGCAACATGATGGATCACTCGGGCTTCCACTGTACCTTCCTCGCCAATGAACCGATCTGGACGGGCCGTGGCCCGGCGCAAAGCAGCTGCCTGGTAGGGCCGCGCGACGGCGCCTTCCGCGCGCAGTATTCGGCCAACAAGATGATCCTGAACAACATCACCAGGGTCGGACCTGCCACCCAGCAATCGTTGAAGCTGGGCCTGGTGGGCAAGGACCTCGACGATGAAATCCGCCGCCGCGCCGCGTTTGGCGTGGACCTGTCGATCAGCCTGGAACCCTTGCCTGAAGCGCACAACCGCTTGACCTTGAGCAAGACGCGCAAGGACCCGCTGGGCCTGGCCTGTCCCGACATTTATTACGACGTGGGCGACTACGTGCGCAATGGCGCGAAGGCCGCGCATGCGCAGCTGGAACACATCGGCAAGCTGTTCGGCGCCGTGGAATTCCATATCACCGACAGCCTGAACGCGAATAACCACATCATGGGCGGCGTCATCATGGGTTCGAACCGTCTTGATTCCGTGGTCGACGGCAATTGCCGCGCCCACGACCATGCCAATTTGTGGCTGCCGGGCGGCGGCGCCATGCCGTCGGCCAGCGTCGTCAACACGACCCTCAGCATGGCCGCGCTCGGCTTGCGCGCGGCCGACGATATCGCCCGCACCCTGGCAAGGGAGGCAGCATGATGCGCCGTTTCTTGCTGGGCCTGACCCTGGCGGCCGGCTTGCCGCTGGCCGCGCGTGCTTTACCACCTGTGCCACCGGCGCCGCCCGTCACCCTGACGCCGGACCGTCCGGCCGCGCCGGCCGCAAGTGCAGCCGCCAAGCCCGATGCACGGCTGGAGCGGGGCCGCTATCTGGCCATCGCGGCCGACTGCATGGCTTGCCATACGGCAGCGGGCGGCAAGCCGTATGCGGGTGGCTATGCCATCGATTCGCCGCTGGGCACGATTTATGCGACGAATATCACGCCATCGAAAAAAGGCGGTATCGGCCATTACACGGAAAGCGACTTTGCGCGCGCCTTGCGTGCGGGCGTGCGTGCCGATGGCAGTCATCTGTACCCGGCCATGCCCTACACCAGCTATGCGATGCTGACGGATGCGGACGTGGGCGACCTGTATTACTACTTCATGCAGGCCGTTCAGCCCGTCGATGAACCGGCGCGCCAGACGGCCCTGCCATTCCCGTTCAACGTGCGCCTGTCCATGCTGGGCTGGAACACCTTGTTCCTCGACAATAAACGCTTTGTGCCCGATCCGGCGAAGAGCGCGCAGATCAACCGCGGCGCCTATCTGGCCGAAGGCCTGGCGCACTGCAGCGCTTGCCATACGCCGCGCAACGCGCTGATGGCGGAAATCGGCAGCCAGACCCTGGCGGGCGCGTCGCTTGGTTCCTGGCATGCGCCGAATATCACCTCTGACAAGGTCAGCGGCATCGGCGCCTGGACAGATGCGGAAATCGCTGCTTACCTCAAAACAGGTCACGTGGAAGGCAAGGGGCAGGCGGCGGGCGGCATGGCCGAAGCCATCCAGAACAGCCTGCAATTCTTGCGCGACGATGACGTGGCCGCCATCGTCGCGTACTTGCGCACGGTGCCCGCCGTGCGCGCGCCGGGGCAGACCAAGGCTGCGTTCAGCCATGGCAGCGCGGCCAGCGAAGAACCGCTGCTGCGCGGCATGGCCAGTTCCACCGAGCACCACTCGCTCAACAGCGGTGCCGTGCTGTTTTCCGGCTATTGCGCCAGCTGCCATTCGGCCAGCGGCGCCGGCAGCATGGGCCAGAGCTATCCGGCCCTGTTCAACAACACGGCGACGGGCGGCGCCACGCCGGCCAACCTGGTTTCGGCCATCCTGTTTGGCGTCGAGCGCAAGATCGAAGGGGAAGAACACGAAGCGTTCATGCCCCGTTTCGACCAGCGTTCGTATGTGCAGCCGTTGACGGACGAGCAGATCGCTTCGATCGCCAACTACGTGCTGAAACAGTATGGCAACCCGGATGTGTCCGTCACGCCCGCGTATGTGGCGCAGGCGCGCAGCGGCGGCGAAAAACCGCTGCTGGCACGCGTGCAACCGTTCATGCTGCCGGGTGGCATCGTGGGCATCTTGCTGCTGATCGCGCTGTTTGTGTGGCTGCGCCGGCGCCGTCAAGTCAAGAAATAGGCGTCGGAGCCGTGGCGTATCGGCGGCGAATATGAACGTTGGGCGCAACTTGCAGTAAAATGCAGGCTGAAAAATGGTTACGAGCAATCGTAGCCATTTTTTATTCTGGCCCGATCCTGCTTTCGCTCATTTGAAAATTGACAATGTCTCATTCCCTGCATCACCAATTTTTACGTTTCGCCGCTGTCGGCGCTTCCGGCACGGCCGTGCAATACAGCGTGCTGTGGGGCGGCGTGGAATGGGCCGGCATCAGCGCCGCCGCCGCTTCCGGCATCGGCTACATCCTGGGTTCCGTCGTCAACTACCTCCTCAATTACTTTTTCACGTTTAAAAGCGACAAGGGCCACGGCGAGGCGGCGTCCAAGTATTTCACCTTGCTGGGCATCGGCTGGTGCATCAATACGGGCCTGATGTGGCTGCTGGTACACCAGCTGGGCTGGTATTACTGGCTGGCGCAGGTGCTGGCGACGGGTATCGGCCTGATTTGGAATTTCGCGGGCAGCCGCTGGTGGGCCTTCAAGCCGGCCAGCGCGCCAGGCAAGTAATCAAGTAAGCAAGTAAGTAGTTGTTGCAAGAAAAAAAGATGCGCATAGTCCAAGACCAGGCGCGCGGTTTTACCAAAACAAGGGGTTAATCATGCAGTTCCTGGAACGCTATTTCAAACTGAAGGACAACGGAACCAATGTGCGCACGGAGCTGCTGGCCGGCCTGACCACATTCCTGACGATGGCCTACATCATCTTCGTCAACCCGTCCATCCTGGGCGATGCGGGCATGCCGAAAGACGCCGTCTTCGTTGCCACCTGCCTGGCGGCCGCCATCGGCACCCTGATCATGGGTTTGTACGCGAACTATCCGATCGCGCTGGCGCCGGGCATGGGCTTGAATGCATATTTCTCGTACACGGTGGTCAAGGGCATGGGCATGAGCTGGGAAGTGGCGCTGGGCGCCGTCTTCATTTCCGGCTGCCTGTTCATTCTGGTCAGCCTGTTCAAGGTGCGCGAGATGATCATCAACAGCATCCCGCCCGCGCTGCGCACGGCGATCACGGTGGGTATCGGCCTGTTCCTGGCCATCATTTCGCTGAAAAGCGCCGGCATCGTGGTATCGAACCCCGCCACCATCATCGCGCTGGGCGACTTGCACCAGGCGGCGCCCATCCTGGCCATTCTCGGTTTCTTCATCATCGTTGCGCTGGACCGCCTGAAAGTGCCGGGCGCCATCCTGATCGGCATCCTCACCATCACCATCGCCAGCTTCTTCTTTGGCGGCAACCAGTTCAACGGCATCGTCTCGGCGCCGCCCGCCATCGAGCCGACCCTGTTCAAGCTCGACATCATGGGCGCGTTGTCGATCGGCATTGTCAACGTGGTGCTGGTGTTTTTCCTGGTGGAATTGTTCGATGCGACGGGTACCCTGATGGGCGTTGCCAACCGTGCCGGTTTATTAAAAGACGGCAAGATGGAACGCATGAACAAGGCCTTGCTGGCCGACAGCACGGCGATTGCCGCCGGCGCCTGCCTGGGCACGTCCAGCACCACGGCTTTCGTGGAAAGCGCGGCCGGCGTGCAAGCGGGTGGCCGCACGGGCTTGACGGCCGTGGCCGTCGCGCTGCTGTTCCTTGGCAGCCTGTTCTTCGCCCCGCTGGCACACACGGTGCCGCCGTACGCGACGGCGCCAGCGCTGCTGTACGTGGCGTGCCTGATGCTGCGCGAACTGACGTATATCGACTGGGATGACAGTACGGAAAGCATTCCGGCCGCCATCACGGCGCTGATGATGCCGTTTACCTATTCGGTGGCCAGCGGCGTGGCGTTCGGCTTCATC
Organism: Janthinobacterium sp. UMAB-60; assembly: GCF_900095235.1. Lineage (NCBI taxonomy): Bacteria > Pseudomonadati > Pseudomonadota > Betaproteobacteria > Burkholderiales > Oxalobacteraceae > Janthinobacterium > Janthinobacterium sp. UMAB-60. The sequence goes on along the minus strand of NZ_LT607484.1, from coordinate 157,689 downwards.
ACCTACGCGGTATTGAAACTGTTGACGGGCAAGGGCAAGCAAGTATCGGTGGTGGCCTACATCATCGCCGCCATCTTCCTGTTCAAGTTTATCTACCTGGGCGAATAGCGAGTTTGCCGGCAAGCATGTGACAAGGCCGCCCGTGCACCAGCAGGGCGGCCTTTTCTTTTGCTGCGGCTTACATCAGCAGCGCCGCCACCAGGTCTTTCCTGGTGTCGCCGGCGCTGCCGTCGAAGCGCAAGGCCGCTTCCACATGCGTCAGGTGCTCGACCATCAAGCGCGCTGCCAGGTCCGCGTCGCCGCTGCGCGCCGCTTCCAGAAAACGGCCGTGTTCGTCGTACGAGCAGGCGGCGGCATGGCCGGACTGGTACAGCATGGTGATCAGCGAACTGCGGCCCACCAGTTCGCGCACGATATCGCGCAGCACGGCGTTGCCGGCGATGTCGGCCAGCAAGACGTGGAAGTCGCCCAGCAGTTGCGAGCGCAGCGGCGTCGCTTGTGCCAGCGCCAGGCGCTCCGCTTTCAGGTGCCGCTCCAGCATGCGGTAGTCGGCGGGTTTGGCCCGCGCGACGAATTCGCGCGCCAGGGCCGCTTCGATGATGCGCCGCGCGGCGAAGATGTCGCGCGCTTCCGCTTCGGTGGGCTGGCTGACGAAGGCGCCCTTGTCAGGCACCATGCGGATCAGTTTGTCTTTGGACAGGATCAGCAGGGCGGCGCGGATCTTGGTGCGGCTGACGCCATACAGCCGGCACAGCGCCTCTTCGCGCAGCCGCGTACCGGGCGGCAATTGGCGCGCCACGATGGCGGCCGCGATATGCTCGGCAATTTCCGCCGAGCTGTCGCCGCTGCCGGGCTTGTTCACCAGGGATGCGCTTGATTCTGTCATGTCGGGTGAGAGCAGTCAGCCAGGGGCAAGGATGAGCCTTGCAAGCGCATGCCGGCAGCGGGGTGGTCGACGCCCCGCTGCCGGCATGCCGTTAGTGCCTTGCGTGTCGGCAAGGCCTGGCTATTCTACTATCTTGCGTGGCGCCGCGCAGACGCACCCAGCCACCTGGCAATGCTTGTTCCTTGGCGGCGTATTTTGCTGGCCATGCAGATTGAAACTGGACATGCGAAATTTTGACGTATATAATTCGGCCTCCTTTCCCTGATAGCTCAGTTGGTAGAGCGACGGACTGTTAATCCGCAGGTCCCTGGTTCGAGTCCAGGTCGGGGAGCCAGAACAAGCAGTAGCAAAGGGCCACGTGGCAACACGTGGCCCTTTTGTTTTGCGCGCGCGGTTTCCCGTTCACGCCATCCAAGCTTTCAGTGCCTTAACGACGTGCGCGATGCCGGTCTGCTGGTGGCAGGGGCATGCTCAGTGTTTCCCGGATCAGGGATCAACAAACACGTCGAAACGCACTTTGAGCGGGCTGCCCCAGGAGATTTCCACCCAGGCCAGGAAACCGCCGTTATATGGCGCGATGTTGTACACGGCCATGCGGGCGGCGCCAATGAAACGATCCTGGGGAGTCGCGGCATATTCGCTGATATTGAGAAATACGCGCGAATTGGCCTTCACGTTGGCATTGGCGAAGTTGACCGAAGGATGCACGCCATTGGCGGTCCACGTGTAATAGGTGGTGAAGGCGGCGGAGCTCAAATTCAGATCCTGTGCCGCCGCGCCTTTTGCACTCTTGCCTTCCTGCTCCATCGGCGCATCTGTTTCTTCCAGTGCCAGGTTGCTGCCGGTGCGATGTTCTACTTTCATTTCCATGATGTACTCCTGATCGATAGTTTGGACGCCGCGCCTGACGTCGCGTGGCAAGACGCCCTATCTGTTGCCGTGACGGCCAGTGTCACGTCCTGGCTGATAAGGTAGCCGCCTGCTCCATGCTGTTGGAGTAAGCCATTCTAGGCAAACGCGCGGGCAAAAAGCGCGCCGCGCCACCGGAAAAACGGCGCTAACTTGTGCTGGCGCAAACACCTTGCAGGCAAGGGGCAAGATCTTTTCCCGTTGGCTATTTTTATGGGGGCGCCACGCATGTCGCGCAGGACAATGGCACAATAGGCGCAGCCGACCTGTCGATGCGCAACCCGTTGCGAGCCTAGCCCATGCCGATACTGAACCTGAGTGCCGAAACTGATATCTATTACGAGCTGATCGACGGCGACCCCGCCAAGCCCTGTCTGGTATTCCTGCACGAGGGGCTCGGCTGCTGTGCGATGTGGAAAGATTTTCCCGCGCAACTATGCCAGGCGACGGGCTGCCGCGGCTTGCTGTATGACCGCCACGGCTATGGGCAATCGTCGCCGCTGGCGGCGCGCCGCCAGCTCCATTATTTGCACGACTACGCGCTGTGCGAGCTGCCGCAAGTGCTCGCCGCACTGCTGCCGGGACAGGACCATTTTCTCATCGGCCACTCCGATGGCGGCAGCATCGCCCTCATTTATGCGGCGCAGCAGCCGCCGCGCTTGCGCGGCATCATCACCGAAGCGGCGCACGTGTTTGTCGAGGGCGTCACGCTCGATGGCATCCGCGTGGCGGACGCGGCGTTTGGCGCCGGCAAGCTGCGCGCGTTGGCGAAATACCATGGCGACAAGACGGAATCCATCTTCAAGGCCTGGTCGGATACCTGGCTCAGCTACGGTTTCCAGTTCTGGAACATCGAATACCTGCTGCCTTCCGTCGAATGTCCGGCGCTGGTGCTGCAGGGCAGCGAGGACCAGTACGGCAGCGCGGCCCAGGTCGACACGATCGTGGCGCAGGCCCTCAACGCCGTGCCTGCCATGGTCGAACAATGCGGGCATGCACCGCACCAGGAGCAGCCACAGGCATTGCTGGCGCTGATGGAAGGCTTTTTGCAAGGCCGCATGGACGCGGCCGCTCACCCGAGAAACACATGCTAGACCACCCCGATCACCGGGTATTGACCAGCCGCGACAGGCGGACCTGACGTCCCAGCGGCCGCGTCGACCTCAATGGCAGGCGGGATCGCTGTCCCAGCGGCCCGAGCAGATGCGCGAGCGGCACAGCATGCCTTCGATCAGGCCCAGCTGCTTGCAGCGTTGCAACAGTTCCGCCGTTTCCTGTTCCTGTTCTTGCTCCCGCTGGCGCAGCACCACGTCGCGCACGGGCTTTGCCGTGCCTTCCTGCCGGTGCGCATGGGCCACCATCGCCGTCAGCAAGGCGACGTCGCTGTCGCCGGGCGCTGCGGCCGGCCTTTGCCCCTGCGGCCGCGCGGGCGGTGCCGTCTTGCGTGGCGCACTGGCGCTCGCGCTTGCCGTTGTGGCAGCGACCGCAGGCAAGGGCGGGGCCGCCGTATTGACGATGGTGGCCGCCTGCGCCGCGTGCGGGGCCAC
>NZ_LT607484.1:53815-154284 GCF_900095235.1 Janthinobacterium sp. UMAB-60 | reverse complement strand
CCGGCGGCAGCGGCATGATGCTCGTGTCATAAGCGAGCACGGCCGTGATCAGCAGCGCCAGGCACAGCGCGCCAGCGGCCCAGTGCCGCCAGCCGGGGCGCCAACGCGGGGCGGGCCTGGCCGCAGGCGCGGCGACGCCGTGTTCGAGCTGCGACAGGATGCCCTTGCCGTCGCTGTGCGCGCCTGCCGCGCCGGCCTTGCTCAGCAGGTCAGGACCGTGCGCCTGGCCATCCCCGGTTTTCAATAGAGACAAAATATCACCTCCGCAGTGGATCAAACTCGACTGACCTTGATGTAAACCGCGCTCATGCGGGCCGCGGACGCCTACGATCTAGCGATACCGCCGGGAAATTGCTGTCCGGCCCAGACTACCCCTGTCACGGAGCGCCCCATGTTCGTCGCCCTGGTCCTGATGTATTTTCTGCTTGCCTGTTTTGCCTGCTGGCTGCTGCTGTTTCCCGGCGGTCGCGCCATCATGCTGCACACGCTCGTCAACCTGGGTTGGCGCGTGCAGCGGCGCGCGCAGCACCTGAAGGGCGGCAGCGGCGCGCAGTGGCAGCGCATGCGGCGGCACACGGGCTCGGGCATGGCGCGCGCCTGGCAGCTGCTGTTGCGGCATCGCTGGCTGAGCCTGGCAGGCAGCGTGCTGGTCATCGTGCCACCGCTGCTGGCGTGGTTGTCCAGCGAGCGCATCGCCCTGCGTGGCTATGCCGACCGGCAACACATCATCAACGACCAGGTCAGCGACTTGCTGAAAGGCGAGCAGCTGGTGCCGCCACCGACCTTGCCGCCGCTGCTGTTTTCCACGGCGGAAGTAACGCAGCTGCGCCCGCTGCTGGGCGGCGCCAGCCGCAACTGGCAATTGCTCGACCATGACTACGCGCAGCGTTTGCTGCTGGTCTTCAAGATCATGAAGGACGTGCATGGCTACGACATGGTCTTGCTGGAAGGCTACCGCAGCCCCGCGCGCCAGGACCAGCTGGCGGCGGCCGGCCCGAACGTGACCAACGCCAGGGCGTTTCAAAGCTATCACCAGTATGGCCTGGCGGCCGATTGCGCATTCATGCATGAAGGAAAGCTCATCATTTCTGAAAAAAATGCCTGGGCCATGCGCGGCTACCGTTTATATGGCGTGACGGCCGAATCGGTGGGCCTGCGCTGGGGCGGGCGCTGGACCATGATGGATTTTGGCCACACGGAATTGCCGCAACCGCGCGTGCTGGGCAAGTAAGCCGCGCCAGCCATTCTAGCGCCGCGCCGCGCCATCATTTTCACCGCTGCAAGCTTGCTTGCGCAGCGTCAATGGCACGCCAGCGCCTGCCGTGCGCTGGCGCCTGGTACTTGTCATATGTCAACAAAGGCGCGCCGCATTGCTGTCAGCATGGGTCGAATCCGCCTTGCTTTGCGACCTCACCCTGGGCTCATCATGCTGCGACGAATCTGGTATTTCCTCACCGACAGCCGCAATCTGACCATCCTCGGCTTCGTGGCGCTGGCCGTGTTCCTGTACCTGGGGGCCGAGGTGCTGGAAGTGGCGCTGATCTGGGCGCTGGCCTTGTTGTTGCTGGCTTTTCTCACCTGGCTGGGCCTGTGGCTGTGGCGCCGGCGCCGCGCGCGGCGCAATGCCCAGGCGCTGGGGCAAGCCATCCTCAACGAGGCCGAGATCGCCGCCGCGCAAGCGGCCTCGGCCGCGACGGCCAACAGCACCCAGCAGGGTGAACTCGACGCGGTGCGCACGGGCATGCTGGCCGCCATCGAGACCATCAAGACGTCCAAGCTGGGCCTCAAATCGGGCGCCGCCGCCCTGTACGAATTGCCGTGGTACATGATCATCGGCAACCCGGCCGCCGGCAAGAGCAGCGCCATCCTGCATTCTGGCCTGCAATTCCCTTTCGCTGACGGCAAGGTCGTGCAAGGCGTGGGCGGCACGCGCAACTGCGACTGGTTTTTCACCACGGATGGCATCGTGCTCGACACGGCAGGGCGCTACTCCGTCGTCGACGAGCACCGCGGCGAGTGGTTCGGCTTTCTCGACCTGCTGAAAAAATACCGGCGCAAGGCACCCATCAACGGCATCCTCATCGCCGTCAGCATCGCCGAACTGGGAGGCAACCCCGACGTGGGCATGCAACTGGCGCGCAGCCTGCGCAAGCGCGTGCAGGACGTCATCGAACGCCTGGAAGTGTTCGCGCCCCTGTACATCGTGTTTACCAAGGCGGACCTGATCGCCGGCTTCACGGAGTTTTTTGCGGATGCCGAACGCAGCGAACGCGAGCGCGTCTGGGGCGCCACCATGCCCTACCAGCGCAAGCTGCCCACGGCGGACTTGCTGGCGTTTTTCGACCAGAGCTTCGATGAATTGCACGATGGCTTGACGGAGCTGAGCCTGGCCAACATGGCGCACCGGCAACGCAAGACGATGGCGCCCGGCGTATTTACTTTCCCGCTGGAATTTGCCGCCATCAAGCCGGCCCTGCGCGCCTTCATCGCCACCCTGTTCGAGGAAAATCCGTTCCAGTTCCAGCCCGTGTTCCGCGGCTTTTATTTCACCAGCGCGCTGCAGGAGGGCGAGCCCGTGAGTGCCTCCTCGCAGCAGGTGGCGCGCCGCTTCGACCTGGCCTTCGCACCGGCCCCGGCCGCCGTGCCATCGGGCGCGCGCCAGCATGGCTATTTCCTGCTGGAGCTGTTCCGCAAGGTGATTTTTGCCGACAAGCACCTGGTGGCTAACTATGCCAACCGTGCCAAGCTGCGCTTCAAATATGCCGTGTTCTTTGCCGCCACCGTGTCGCTGGGCGCCTGCCTGGGCGGCTGGAGCTGGTCTTATCTGGGCAACCGGCAATTGGTGGCCAATGTCGAGGCCGATTTAAATAAAGTGGTGAAGCTGCAGGAGCGCCGGCTGGACTTGCAGTCGCGCCTGGAAGCGCTGGAGATCTTGCAGGACCGTATCGAGCAGCTGGAAGCGTACCGCACGCAACGTCCCTGGTCCTTGCGCCTGGGCCTGTATCAGGGCGATTTACTTGAGCGCAAGCTGCGCGAGGAATATTTTGCTGGCGCGCGCCAGGTCATGCTGGCCCCCGTGGCGGGCGCGCTGGAAGCCTTGCTGTTCGAGATGAACGCCAGCGCCGACCAGTTGCTGCCCACGGCGCGTACGCCGCAGACGCCTGCCGCCGCGTCACCCACGGCCGCGCCGCGCGGCGTGCAGTACCAGGCGGCCAGTGCGACAAACGTGGAAGACGCCTACAACGCGCTGAAAACCTATCTGATGCTGGCCGACAAGACGCATGTGGAAAGCAGCCACCTGAACGACCAGCTGACGCGTTTCTGGCGCGGCTGGCTGGAGGGCAACCGGGGCGCCATGCCGCGCGAGCAGATGATACGCAGCGCCGAACGGTTGCTGACGTTTTACCTGGCGCAGATCGGCGACCCGTCCTGGCCGCGCATCGAGCAGAAGCTGGCGCTGGTCGACCAGGCGCGCGAAAACCTGCGCCGCGTGGTGCGCGGCATGCCGGCGCGCGAGCGCGTGTATGCCGACATTCGCGCGCGCGCCTCGACGCGTTTTCCCGGCATGACGGTGGCGCGCATCATCGGCGAACAGGATCAGGCACTGCTGGCGGGCAGTTACGCCGTCTCCGGCGCCTTTACGCGCCAGGCGTGGGAAAAGTTCGTCGAGGGCGCGTTTCGCGACGCCGCCAACCGCGAGCTGCAAAGCGCCGACTGGGTGCTGAAAAGCGCCTCCACCGACGACCTGACCCTGGAAGGCAGTCCGGAGCAGATCGAGAAAAACCTGGTGGCCATGTACAAGGCCGACTACGCGCGCGAGTGGCAGAAATTCGTGCAGGGCGTGGCCGTGGCCGACCTGAAAGGCTTTGACGGCGCCGTGCAAGCGATGAACCGCCTGGGCGACCCGCAGTCGTCGCCGATCGCCAAACTGCTCACCACCATTTACGAGGAAACCTCGTGGGACAACCCGGCGCTGCAGAATGCGCAATTGCGCAAGGCCGAGCGGGGCATCATCGCGTGGTTCAAGGAAACCGTGCTGCGCCGCGCGCCATCGCAGCTGACGGCCAATCCGGGCCTCAATGCGCAGATCGACCCGGCCCGCCTGGATAAACCGATGGGCCCCGTGGGACGCGAATTTGCCGGCGTGGGCAAGCTGGTGGCGGCCAGGGACAACAATGCCTCGCTGATGCGCGCCTACCTGGAAGCGCTGTCGAAACTGCGCAGCCGTTTGAATTTGCTGAAGAACCAGGGCGACGCGGGGCCGGGCGCGCGCCAGTTCATGCAGCAGACCCTGGAAGGCAGCGGTTCCGAGCTGGCCGACGCCCTGAAGCTGGTCGACGAGCAGATGCTCACGGGGATGAGCGACGCGCAAAAGCAGGCGATACGCCCCATCCTCGTGCGCCCGCTGATGCAGACCTTTGCCGTCATCGTCGCGCCGGCCGAACTCGATATCAACAAGACCTGGGCGGCGCAGGTATACGAACCGTTCCAGAAATCGTTGGCCAACAAGTATCCGTTCGCGCCCACGGCGCGCATCGAGGCGAGCAACCTGGAGATCGGCCAGTTCTTCGGCCCGGAAGGCCTGGTGGCGAAATTCGTCACGACGTCCATGGGCCCCCTGGTGGTGCGGCGCGGCGACGTGCTGGCGCCGCGCACCTGGGCCGACATGGGCATCAGCCTGTCGCCGCAGGTGGTGGCGCGCTTCCCCGGCTGGATCGCGCCGCTGGGCGCGGGCGGCGTGGCGGCCACGTCGACGGCGGCGCAAACCGTGTTCCAGATCCAGCCATCGCCCGCGCCGGGCACGCTGGAATACACGGTGGAGATCGACGGCCAGCAGCTGCGCTACCGCAATACGCCGGCGCAGTGGACGAACATGGTGCATCCGGGTCCACAGGGCGCGTCTGGCATGCAAGGGGCGCGCATCACGGCCGTCACCTTCGACGGGCGCACGGTGGAACTGTTCAACGAGCCGGGGCAATTCGGCCTGAAGCGCATGATCGATGCGGCGGCCAAGAAGCGCAAGGACGGCGGCGTGTTCGAACTGCGCTGGGCGCGCGGCGAGGTGGCCGTGGCGGTCGACCTGAAAATCACCAGCAGCGCTGAAACGACGGGCGCCGGTGCCGCCACTGCGGTGCAGGAGCAGGGCTTTCGCGGCATGCAGCTGCCCGAGACCATCGTCGGCGCGCCCACACCCGTGCCGGCCATTGCCGCCGTTGCTGTCGCTGCGGCGGGAGTGTCGCCATGATGCGCGCGCAACAGCAGGTGCGCCTCGGCTACTTCGGCAAGATCCCCGCGCGCGGCGACTTCATCAAGGCTTGCGACAATCACGCGCTGGTGCAGCTGCTCGACGACTGGCTGGCGCAAGTCATGAACGCGCTGACGGTGGAACCGCGCTGGAAGCTCAATTACGACGCCTTGCCGCCGCTGCGCTTTGCCTTTGTCGGCACGCGCAGCCGGCGCGCCATCGCCGGACGCCTGGAAGCGAGCAATGACCAGTCGCTGCGGCGCTTTCCCTTCATGGCCATGGGCGCGCTGGAAGTCGATGACGCCGAAGCCTTTGTCGCCTGCAGCCCGCTGGCGCTGGCGCCCCTGTGGCAGCGCGTGGAGCAGCTCTCGCAAGGCATTGTGACGAGCGCCGAACCGGGGCCGGCGCTGCTGGCGCTGGCCGGCAACGTGGTCGAAGTCGAGCCGGCCGCACCGTGCCACGCGGCGCGGCTGGCCGCCTTCCTGCAGACGCAGACCGTGCACGGCTTGCAAACGATGCTCGCTTCGCCCGCATTCCCCGTGACGGTGCGCGAACTGCTGCTGGGTCTGGGCCTGCTGCTGCAACCGGTGCGCCAGAGCGGCTTGCCGCGCCTGGAGAAAAGCCTGGTGCTGCCGCTGCCGCAGGACGTGCGGCTGCGCGAGCTGGTGGCCAGCTTCTGGCTGCACCTGATCGCGCCTTTCCTGCGCCAGGCCGATTTCGAACTGGCGCTGTTCTTTTCCCACCTCGACGAGGCGCCCGTGCTGGTGATCGGTTTTTGCGGCGCCGACCCGCACGGCTTGCGCGCGCTGATCGATCCGCAGGCCGGCAGCGAACGGCTGATCGTGTTCGACCAGCTCGACTGGGTTGACGAGCAGCTGGGAGACGCTGCGGCGCTGCGCCGGTTGTCCGCCTGCCTGCAGCAGGAGCAGCTGTCGCTGCGCTCGGCCTGCGCCATGTTTGCCGATACCTTTGCCTGAAGGATTGCGATGAAGCCGACCGTTTTCTTCCTGCTGCTGGGCGCCGCCACTTCCTGCCACGCCCAGGCACAAGCGCCCCAGACGCCGATGCCGGGGCAGATCCTCGTCACGGGCACCCTGGCCGACGAGGCGGGCAAGGCGGCCGTGCTGGCCCGCCTGCGCGAACTGTATGGCGCCGAGCGCGTGGTCGACCAGATTGCCATCGGCAACGTGGCCGTGCCGGCCAACTGGAACGGTTACGTGCAAAAACTGATCGCGCCGAACCTGAAGCTCATTTCGCGGGGGCAGATCAGCATCGCCGGCAACAACGTCAGCGTGCGCGGCGAAGTGGCGAACGAGGCGCAGCGCCAGCAGATCGCCAGCGACATCGCCACCAGCCTCAATCCCACCTACACCGTCAACAACGGCTTGCGCGTCAAGGCGCCCGAGGCAGAGCAGGGCTTGCTCGATGCGGCGCTGGACAAGCGCATCATCGAATTCGACAGCGGCAAGGCGTCCATCACGCCGGCCGGCCTGGCCATCCTCGACGAGATGGCGGCCGCCATGCTCAGGCTGCGGGGCCGCAAGGTGGAGGTGATCGGCCACACGGACGATACGGGCCTGCGCGCCAGCAATGTGGCCCTGAGCCTGGCGCGCGCCGAAGCCGTGCGCGCCTACCTGGCCAGCAAGGGCGTCGTGGCCGATACCGTGCTGGTGTCGGGCCAGGGTCCGGACCGGCCCGTGGCCAGCAACGCCACGGCCGATGGCCGGGCGCGGAATCGGCGCATCGAGTTCCGCATTGCTCAATGAAGCACGCGTAATGGGACATGCGCAATGATCAGGGTAAGGTAATGGTCAGGTGCGCGGGCCGTGGCGCCAGCTTGACCAGGTCCGCATACGCGGCCAGGGTCGTTTGCGTGCCGCGCGTCAGATGCGTTTTCAGGCCCAGGTAGGCGCAGATGGCCAGCAGGGCGAAAAAGCTCGACAGCGCCCACAGCGGCACGTCGCTGCCGCGTTTGTTGACCACCTGGTCGGGGCGCTCCGCGCGCGGCGCGAAGCCACGGCTCTTGCCCTTGATGTGGGCGATTTCGTCGCCCAGGCGCGCCGTCAGGTAGCTGAGTTTTTCGCCGCCGTCGATCGCATACTTGCCCTGGAATCCCAGCAACAAACACATGTGGAACACTTGCAGCGCCTGCACGCGCATGGCGCCCTTGCCGCGCAAGGCGTCGAGGCGGTCGAAAAAATGTTCGCCCGCCAGCTGGTCGCCAAAGATCAGCAGCTGCAGCGGGCGCCGCTCCCACTGCTTGCGCAGGGTGAACGGCGAGGCCAGGATGATTTCATCGACGGCCGCGCAAAACGCATACTTGGCCGCCTCGATATCGTCGCCATCGGCGCGGATCTTTTTCGCTTCGCGTTCGAAGTCGCCGAGAAAGGCCGTGATGCGGTCCATGAAGCTTTGCTCGTCGCCGGGCGCCGAACCGTGCTTCAGCATGAACAGCATGTAAAAGCCTTCGTGCATCAGGTCCAGCAGGGCGCTGCCGGCCTGCCGGCTGTTGCCTGCAGGGGCGGCACCGCGTGGTCCCAGCAGGGAGGGCGCCGCGCGCCGTTCAATGAGCTGGCTCATGCCGTCACCGCGATCAGTTCCAGCTGCAGGTCGCGTATGCCGGCCGGCACGTAGACGGAAATCGACTGCGCCTTGAGCATCTGTTCATACAGGGCGCCGCGGTTTTCAATCGCAAAATAATAGGTGTCGGGGCGCACGGGAATGGCCGCCGGCACTTGCGGCGCATGCGACAATTTGAGGCCGGGCATGGCCGTGAGCACGCATTTTTCCACGTCGTCGGGCGCGCCCACTTTTACCCGCAGCGGCACCACATCCACCAGTTCGATGGCGGGCATGGCGGCGCGTATCGCCAGGTACAAGGTGGTGTGCTGGTCGATCTTGCCCGAATCGAGCTTGCCCAGGTAATACGAGGGCTTGTCCTCCAGCAGGGCGATGGAAAAATACTTCGACGAGATGACGGTGTCAAGCAGTTCGCGGATGATCGCATCGATGGCGTCGAAGCAGGCGCCCGGCTGCGCATGGTCGTAGGCGGGCAGGCTGGCCAGGGTGTAGTGCTTGGAGTAGCTGAGCAAGCCGCCCGCGAGGCCCAGCAGCGCCTCGTACAGGCGCTCAGGATGCAGGGCCGGATGGCGCACATAGTGCATCAGCGCGGCGGCGGCCGTGCTGACCGTGTGCAGCAGCCAGAACGAGGACACGTCGCCCGAGCGGAATTCGATCACGTTGCGGCTCGGCTCGCGGTGGTGGCCGTGCAGCGCGCTCACTTTCGCCTGCAGCGCGTCGAGCAGGTGTTCCAGCACGCCTTGCAGGCGCGGCGCGCCGGCGATCGCCAGGCTGGGCGCCATGAACGATGGCACGGGCTCGAAGCCGCCCGACACCGTGCGCCGCAGGGCGATCAGCGGCAGGCAGTCGTAGGAGCCGCGCGCCTCGCTGTCGGGAATCAGGCGCACGGTCTTCTTCAGGTAGGCCACGTCGGCGACGGCGGACTCCGTAAACAGGTCGGGCGTGGCGCGCATGGCGTGCGCAAAGCGCGTGGCCGCCGACGTACCTGCCTTTGATTCCTGCGCCGTGTAATTCATGCCTTCGCGGTTGAGGATGGGCAGCGCCGCGTAGTACGTCACTTCCTGCACCGCCGGCGGCAGCGCTTCCAGGTCCACCGGCGGGGGCAGGGCATCGCTGCCGGGTGCGCCGTCGCCCAGCGCCTCGAACACTTCGCCGTCGCGGAAGATCGCCGACAGGGCGTGCAGGCGCAGGGTGCCCGTCCGCAGCGCCGCCAGATCCCATTCCATGTGCGCCACGCCCCACAGGTAGGGATGCAGCGCGCTGGCCGTGTGATGCAGGCGCGCTTCGTGATACTGATCCTGGCGCTGGAAATGCTGCGGCCGCAGGAATAGGCCCTCTCCCCACAAGACTTTCGCTGCCATGCCCATCTCGTTTCTCCTTGTATGTGTGGCGTGCCCGTGTGCCTATTGGCAGCGCGGGGCCGACAGCGCGGCCATGCCGCTGACGCTCAGCGCGCAGGCGTGCAGGCCGACGGTGATGCCGCTGCGTTCCGCGTCGGCGGCGGCAAAGGTGGCGCGCCAGCGCTGCGCCGCTGGCGCGCGGAACAGGGCCACCACGCCGATGAAATACGCTTCCTTGCTGACTTTTTCCTGCACTTCATAGCGCTGGCCCGGCACCAGCAGCACTTCCTTCACTTCCATCAGGTCGGCGCCCAGTGCCGCCTTTTCGCGCTGCGCGTCGAGGAAGCTGTCGTATGGGGCCTGCTCGAATGCGGCGCTCTGGCGCAGTTTGTAGATGCGCGCCACCAGCGCCAGCGGCCGGCCTTCGGCATCGGTGTTGAGGCGCTGCGCCGCGTGCAGGCGGATGCTGACGTTGCGCGGCGGTTTTTGTGCGTCCGGCAGTTCGGGCGGCGGTTTGGCCACGCCGGCCATTTGCAGCGCCGCGTTGGCCAGGGTGCCGATGGCGCCGCCCGCGCAGCCGGCTTGCAGCAAGGCCAGCAGCAACACCGGCAGCAGTAGCGGGGTGGCGCGCGCCAGGCGGCGGAGCGGGGCGTCAGATGGCATGGACGATCTTTGCAAAAATGGTGGGTGGAAACAAAAGTCTTGCAGTCATTTAAACGCATGTGCCAGCGGCCTGCTTGCGTTGGCGCAAAGTCCGCCTGCGATCAAGACAATTACTGCGCCAGATCAGGATTCATGACGCTGTCCACCGCTGTGGCGTGGAACTTCTTCTTTGCTGATTAATCTCAATCTGGCAAAAAAATTGGCGATCAATAATGGCCTCCACCAAGGCGCCGCCCATCTTTCCCAGCGGTAGCGTCCTCCACGTGAAGGAATGCCCGATGAAGCCAGCCACCATGTTGCCCCGTATTGCCTGCCTCGCCAGCGCCTTGCTGCTGGCCGCCTGCGCCACGCCAGACCAGCCGGCGCCCGCAAAACCTGCCGCGCCGACCCTGGCGCAAGTGATGAGCGACGCCGATGCGGCCGCGCGCGCCGGCCAGTACGAACGCGCCATGACCCTGCTCAAGGGGGGCGGCAGCAGCTACCCGGCCGACAAGGCGCCGTGGCTGCAAATGGCGCAGATGAAGTTCGACCGCGGCCAATACGGCGACGCCATCGGCCATGCGCTCGAAGCGCTGGAACGCGATCCGGACGACAAGGTCGCCAACAGCATCGTTGCCGTCAGCGGTTTGCGTCTGTCTGGCAAGGCGCTGGCCGACCTATCGCGGCAAAACAATCTGAATGGCTCGCTGCGCTCGGAAGCGCAGGAGCTGGCCAAGCTGCTGCGTGCCAGCATCGGCGAAGACGTGCTGGTGCCGCCGGCCAGACGCCCACCGGCGGCCGGCAAGCGCGCCGCCGGTTCCGGCACGCCGGCGGCGAAGGGCGCGGCATCGTCAGGCAGCGCGGCCGACCCGTTCAGCGGCTTGAAGTAAGCCAGCATCCCCACCATCCCTTTGCAAAGGAAGCGACATGCCCAAGTCCGACAGCGTGCAGAAACGCCTGAAGCAGATACGCGCGCCGCGCGTGCAAATGACCTATGACGTCGAGATTGGCGACGCGATTGAAAACAAGGAGCTGCCCTTCGTGGTCGGCGTGCTGGGTGACTTTGGCGGCAATCCGGACAGCGAGAAAAAACGCCTGAAGGACCGCAAGTTCGTCGCCATCGACAGCGACAACTTCGACGAAGTGCTGGCCGGCGTGGAGCCGGTGGCGCGTTTCGCCGTGCCGAACCGCATCAGCGAAGCGGGTGGCACGTTCGCCGTCGACCTGCACTTCCGCTCGATGGATGACTTCCGCCCGGAATCGGTGGTGCGCCAGGTCGATCCCTTGCGCAAGCTGCTCGAGGCGCGCACCAAGCTGGCGGACTTGCGCAACAAGCTGGCCGGCAACGACAAGCTGGAAGACTTGCTGACGGAAGTGCTGAACAACACGGACAGCCTGGCCAGTTTGAAACCGCAGTTCCCAGCGCAGGAGGATTGAGATGAACGCCCAGGCAGAAGCCCTAGCAGTATCCACCGCCGATGCGCCGGCCGCGACCGATTTGCTGGACCAGATCGTCGAGCAGAGCCGCGTCGCCAAGTCCGGCGCCGAACATGCGCGCGCGCGCGACCTGATCTCGGAACTGGTGGCGCAGGTGCTCGACGGCACGGTACTGATGTCCAGCAGCCTGTCGGCCACGCTGGACGCGCGCGTGGCGGAAATCGACCGTTTGATCTCCGCCCAGCTCAGCGAAATCATGCACGCGGCACCGTTCCAGCAGCTCGAACAAAGCTGGACGGGGCTGCGCTACCTGGTCGGCAATTCCGATACGGGCACGCGCCTGCAGATCCGCATGTTCAACGCCACCAAGCGCGAGCTGGTGAAGGATTTCCAGGCCGCGCTGGAATTCGACCAGAGCAGCATGTTCAAGAAGGTGTATGAAGAGGAATTCGGCACCTTCGGCGGCGCGCCGTTCGCCGCGCTGCTGGGCGACTTCGCCATCTCGCGCCAGCCGGAAGACATGTATTTTGTCGAGCAGATGTCGCACATCGCCGCCGCCGCGCACGCGCCCTTCATCGCTTCGGCCGCGCCGGAACTGTTTGGCCTGGAAAGCTACGGCGACCTGGGCAAGCCGCGCGACCTGGCCAAGGTATTCGACACCATCGAGTACGCGAAATGGAAAGCCTTCCGCGAATCCGAGGATGCGCGCTACGTGGGCCTGACCTTGCCCCGCTTCCTGGGCCGGTTGCCATTCAATCCCGTCGACGGCACCACCGTCGAAGGTTTTAACTTTGTCGAGGAAGTCGACGGCAGCGACCATCACAAATACCTGTGGTGTAACGCGGCGTATGCGTTCGGCAGCAAGCTGACGCGCGCGTTTGCCGATTACGGCTGGTGCGCCGCCATCCGCGGCGTCGAGGGCGGCGGCCTGGTGGACGACCTGCCCACCCACACCTTCAAGACGGACGAGGGCGACGTGGCCCTGAAATGCCCGGCCGAAGTGGCAATCACCGACCGGCGCGAAAAGGAATTGTCGGACCTGGGCTTCATCTCGCTGGTGCACTGCAAGAACACGGCGTATGCGGCGTTCTTCGGCGCGCAGTCGGCGCAGAAGAGCCGCAAGTACAACAGCGACGCGGCCAATGCCAACGCGGTGCTGTCGTCGCAGCTGCAGTACATCTTTGCCGTCTCGCGCATCGCCCACTACATGAAGGCCATGATGCGCGACAAGATCGGCAGCTTTGCCGCCGCCTCCAACGTGGAAGATTTTTTGAACCGCTGGCTGATGCAGTACGTGCTGCTCGACGATAACGCCAGCCAGGAACAGAAGGCGCAGTTCCCGCTGCGCGAGGCGTCCGTGCAGGTGCATGAAGTGCCGGGCCGGCCCGGCGTGTACCGCGCCGTGTCGTTCCTGCGTCCCCATTTCCAGCTCGATGAGCTGTCCGTTTCGCTCCGACTGGTCGCGGAGTTGCCGAAGTCGACCAATTCATGATCCACCCATCTTTCAACCAGAGGAGCACACCATGGCAATCGATGTATATCTGCAGATAGACGGCATCAAGGGCGAGTCCACCGATGACAAGCACAAGGACTGGATCGAGTGCAAATCGGTCAGCTGGAGCGTCGAGCAGCCGAAGTCCGCCACCGCCTCGACGGGCGGCGGCCACACGGCCGAACGCTGCGAGCACAAGGACATCGTCATCTCCAAGCTGGCCGACCTGGCCTCGCCGGTGCTGCTGCAGACCTGCTCGGCCGGCAAGACCATTCCCAAGGCGCGCTTCGAATTCATGCGCGCCGACGGCCAGGGCGAGCGCGTCAAGTACTTTGAAATCGAAATCGAGAATGTGCTGATCGGCGCCGTCACGCCGAACGTGGAAGAGGGCGACATCCTCGGTGAACACGTCGGCTTCAAGTTCTCGAAAGTGAAGTGGAAATACACGCAGCAAAAAGTGACGGGCGGCGCGGGCGGCAATACCTCGGGCGGCTGGGACCTGGCCGCGAACCGCGTGGCTTGATCCATCGCGCGCGGCGCGCGGCGGCCATCTCCGCCTGCGCGCCGCGCCGACTTCGCAGGAGAGCGCATGGACAGTTATGTACCTGGCCTGTTCGACCGCCTGATGGGCGACGGCGGTGCGGCGGGCGGCGTGGCGGCGCGCCTGTCGCTGGAACAATTGAAGGATGCGGTGGCGCGCGACCTGGAAGAGCTGCTCAACACGCGCGTGGCCTTGCCGCCCGGCGCGCTGGATGCCTATCCGGAATGCGCGGCGTCCATCGTCAACTATGGCTTGATCGATTTCGCCGGCATGTGTTTGTCCAGCAGCGACGACCGCGCCCGCATCTGCGCCGCGCTGAAGGCGGCCATCGAACGCCACGAACCGCGCCTGCGCAATGTGCGCGCCCGCCTGGAGCGGGAAGCGGGCAGCATCAACCGCGTCGGCTTCGTCATCAGCGGCACCCTGGCCGTGCAGGCCGGGGGCGAGACGGTCAATTTCGACGCCGTGCTGCAGCCGTCGTCGCTGCGCTATTCGATCAACCGCAAGGGAGCCGCCGCATGAGCAATCATTTGAAAACCCTGATCGCCAAACTGAATGACACGTCGCGCACGGCCGCCACTCGCGCCGCCGGCATCTGCGTGGGACTGGGTCAGTATGAAGTCGATATCGAACACCTGTTCCTGGCCCTGCTGGAACAGGAGCGCAGTGATTTCGTCACCATTGCGCGGCGCAGCGAAATCAGCCTGACGGCGCTGGAGGCGGACTTGCGCCGCGAGATCGGCGGCTTCCGCACGGGCAGCGCGCGCACGCCCGTGTTTTCGCCCCATTTGCCGCTGCTGTTCGAGCACGCCTGGCTGGTCGCCTCGCTCGATACGGCGCAGCCGGGACCCATCCGCAGTCGCCATCTGTTATTGGCGCTGCTGACGGAGCCGGAACTGTCGCAACTCGCGTACCGCGGCTCGAAGCTGTTCGCCCGCTTCAGCGTGGAGCAATTGAAGCACCATCCGGACAAGCTGACGGCCGGCTCGGTAGAGGAAAGCGCGGCCGTGCCGCAGTTTTCCGAGACACCCGACGATCCGCTTGCGACTTTGGCCAGCAAGACCCCGGCGCTGGACCAGTTCACCACCGACCTGACGCAGCTGGCGCGCGACGGCAAGCTCGATCCAGTGATCGGTCGCGAGGGTGAGATACGCCAGGCCGTCGACATCCTGCTGCGCCGGCGCCAGAACAATCCGATACTCACCGGCGAGGCGGGCGTGGGCAAGACGGCCGTGGTGGAAGGCCTGGCCTTGCGCATCGCGGCGGGCGACGTGCCCGAGGTGCTGCAGGGGGCGCGCATCCACGCGCTCGACATGGGCTTGCTGCAGGCCGGCGCCAGCGTGAAGGGCGAATTCGAAAGCCGTTTGAAGAACGTTATCGACGAGGTGGCGAAAAGTCCGTACCCCGTCATCCTCTTCATCGACGAGGCGCACACCATGATCGGCGCCGGTGGCCAGGCGGGGCAGAACGACGCGGCCAATCTGCTGAAACCGGCGCTGGCGCGCGGCGCCCTGCGCACGATCGCCGCCACCACCTGGAGCGAGTACAAAAAATACTTTGAAAAGGATGCGGCGCTGGCGCGGCGCTTCCAGGTGGTGAAGGTGGAGGAGCCAAGCGAGGACATCGCCTGCGCCATGCTGCGCGCCATGGCGCCGCTGATGGAGCGCCATTTCGGCATCCGCGTGCGCGACGCCGCCATCGTCGAGGCGGTGCGCCTGTCGCACCGCTACATCAGCGGGCGCCAGCTGCCCGACAAGGCCATCAGCGTGCTCGATACGGCCTGCGCCAAGGTGGCGCTGGGCCAGCGCGCCACGCCGGCGCAGCTGGAAAACGCAAACCGGCGGCAGGAACGCATCGGCGCGGAAATCGCCGCCCTGACGCGCGAAGCGGCTGATGGCGAAGCGCCCGACAAAACCGCTGCCGCACGCCTGGCGCAGCTGCGGCGCGAGCATGACGAAGGGCAGGCGGCAATCGCGGCCCTGGCGCAGCGCTGGGAGCGCGAAAAAACGCTGGTGGCGCAGATTGGCGACTTGCGCGCGCAACTGCGCGGCGAGCGGCCGGGCGAGATCGGCGCGGCGCGCCTGCTGGCGCTGAAGGAAGAACTGGCGGCGTTGCAGGGAGAGGCGCCGCTGTCGCCGCTGGAAGTCGACGCCCAGGTGGTGGCCGGCGTCGTCGCCGGCTGGACCGGCATCCCGCTGGGGAAAATGCTCAAGGACGAGATCCGCACGGTGCTGACCCTGGACGGCGCGCTGCGCGAACGGGTGCTGGGACAGGACCACGTCATCGCGGCGGTGGCGCAGCGCGTGCGCACGGCGCGCGCCAGCCTGGACGACCCGAACAAGCCGCAAGCCGTGTTCCTGTTCACGGGGCCGTCCGGCACGGGCAAGACGGAAACGGCGCTGGCGCTGGCCGACCTGCTGTATGGCGGCGAGCGCAAGCTCATTACCATCAACATGAGCGAATACCAGGAAGCGCACAGCGTGGCCGGCCTGAAAGGCTCGCCGCCCGGCTATGTCGGCTATGGCGAGGGCGGCGTGCTGACGGAAGCCGTGCGGCGCCAGCCTTACAGCGTGGTGCTGCTCGACGAGGCGGAAAAAGCGCACCCTGATGTGCTGGAACTGTTTTTCCAGGTCTTCGACAAGGGCGTGCTCGATGATGCGGAAGGGCGCGAAGTCGATTTTCGCAACACCATCATCATCGCCACCTCGAACCTGGGGTCCGGCGCCATGATGGCCGCCTGCCTGAACCGGGCGGCGCAAGACTTGCCCACGCCGGCCGCGCTGGAAGAACTGGTGCGCCCGCAACTGGTGGCGCACTTCAAGCCGGCCTTGCTGGGGCGCCTGAAGGTGCTGCCGTTCTATCCCCTGAGCGACGCGGTGCTGGCCGAGATCATCGCCCTGAAACTGGCGCATATCGGCGCGCGCATCGCGCGCAACCATCAGGCGCAGTTCAGCCATGACGCGGGCCTGGTCGACGCCGTTCTGGCGCGCTGCACCGAGGTCGATTCGGGCGCGCGCAATGTCGATCAAATTCTCAATGGCAGCCTGCTGCCGGCGATTGCCGAAGCGGTACTGGCGCGCATGGCCGAAGGCGAGCCGATCGCCTCGATACGCGTCAGCGCCGGCAAGCAGGGGCAGTTCAAGTACACGATCCGATAATCCACCTTCCGGAGAGCGCCATGTTCAACCTGGAGCAGTTGCTGCATCCCGTCAGCGCCGTCAGTCCCTGTGGCGAAGACATCACCTTCAGCCAGGAGCTCGACGCCATCGCGCGCGCGCGCCAGCACGATGATCCGAGCCTGGACCAGGGCGAATGGGTGACGGCGTTGAAGGAAGCCGACTGGCCTTTCGTGGCGACGCGCTGCGAACAGCTGATCGCAGCGCGCAGCAAGGATTTGCGCGTGGCCGTCTGGCTGGCCGAGGCGCATGCGAAGACGCGCCACTTCCGTGGCCTGGGCGATGGCTACGCGCTGTTGGCCGGCCTGTGCGAGCGCTATTGGGAAGACCTGTACCCGCCGGCGGAAGAGGGCGACCAGGAACAGCGCATCGGCAATGTCTTCTGGCTGCTCTCGCGCACGCCGCAACTGCTGCGCCAGATCCCGCTGACCGAGGGCGCCGATGGCCTGTTTTCACTGCAGGATTTCGATGCGGCGCGCCAGCGCGCGGCCGCCAGCCTGGCGCAGGGCGCAGTGGATCAGGGCTGGGGTGATACGCGCCACGACGACGGTGCGACCCTGGCGCAGATGGAGGCGGCGCGGCAAAGGAATACGCGCGCCTTTTCCGACGGCTTGCTGGCCGATGCACAGTACTGCATGCAGTCGCTGCTGGCGTTTGAGCGCAGCGTCGATGCGCGTTTCGGCGCCGATGGCCCGAGTTTTCGCGCCGCGCGCGAAGCGCTGGAAAACGTCATTCATTTCATCGCGCCGCTGTCGCCCGGCGCGGACTTCGCTGACGCGTCGCCCGCCGCCGGCCAGGGCGCCGGCAGCAGCGGGGGCGTCATCGTGCAGCGCCAGCAGGCGCTGGCCCAACTGCGCCAGGTAGCCGATTTTTTCCGCCGCACGGAGCCGCACAGCCCCGTTGCCTACCTGGCCGACAAGGCCGCCAGCTGGGGCGAGCTGCCGCTGCACCTGTGGCTGCGCGCCGTCGTGAAGGACTCGGGCACCCTGGCGCAGCTCGACGAGATGCTGGGCACGAACAGCGCGAACGGTTGATTGTTTGTCGCGCTTCCATGCTAATCTTTGGGCATGCTCAGAATGCCCATGTTGCCTGCCGCGCTATGCCTGTTCATCGCTGCCAGCGCGCAGGCCGGGACGGCGACGCCGCTGGTGATCTATGGCGACGACGATTATCCGCCGTACTCCTACGTCGAGAAAGGCCAGCTGAAAGGCATCTACACGGAGATCGTGCGCGAAGCCGTGCAATCGATGCCGCAGTATGCGGTGCAACTGCGCCCCGTGCCCTGGAAACGGGGGCTGCTGATGCTGCAGACGGGCGAGGCTTTCGCCCTGTACCCGCCGTATTCGTGGCGCAGCGAGCGGCCGTATGTGCGCTATTCCGTGCCGCTGCTGATGGAGCAGTTGGTGGTGTTGTGCAGCCAGGACGTGCTGGCGAAGCGCGCGCTGCGGCAGTGGCCCGCCGATTATGGCGGCCTGCACATCGGCGTGAACGCGGGTTTCCTGCTTGGGGATGCGGCACTGACGGCGTCCTTGCATGCCGAAAGAATCGTGCTCGACCCGGCCAAGGGCACGCGCGCGAATCTGCTCAAGCTGATGCGCGGGCGCATCGATTGCTATGTCAGCGACCGCCTGTCGGCGCAGTGGGAATTGCAGCGCATCCGGCGCGCGAGTCCGCCGGGCGCGCCGATGCAGGCAATCGAGGAAACGGCGCAGCTGGCCGGCCAGCACGGTCACCTGGGCTTTACGGTGCGCCGGCCGGACTCCTACCCCTATCGCGACGACTTTATCGAGCAATTCAATGCCGCCATCGTGCGCATGCAAGCCAGTGGCGCGATCCGCCGCATCGTTGACCACGCATTGCTACCGTGACGTTGCTACCCTGATTCCACCAATGGAGAAGACCATGAAAAAACTGTTGTTCCTGTGTGTGCTCGTGCTGGCCGGCTGCGTGGGCCGTCCCGATAACATTGTCCCTGTCAGCAACTTCGACACCAGCCGCTATCTGGGGAAGTGGTATGAGATCGCGCGCCTCGACCACTCGTTCGAACGGGGCCTGAGCCATGTGACGGCCGACTACAGCCTGCGCCAGGATGGCGGCCTGAAAGTGCTCAACCGCGGCTACAAGGATGCGGACGCGAAGTGGAAGGAAGCGGAAGGCAAGGCGTATTTCGTCGACAAGAAAGACGTGGGCTACCTGAAAGTGTCGTTTTTCGGGCCCTTCTATGGTTCCTACATCGTGTTTGATTTGGACCAGCAAGATTACAGCTACTCCATGATCAGCGGCCCCGACAAGTCATACTTGTGGTTGCTGTCGCGCTCGCCGACCATGGATCCTGCCTTGCAGCAGCGCCTGGTCGAGAAAGCCCGAGGGCTGGGTTTCGACACGTCAAAATTGATCTATGTGAAGCAAAATTGACCATGCTTGCCTGCCGCCCGTGCGTGGCGGCATAGCGCCTTGAAATTGTTGCTTTTCTGCATGTTATTTCTTGCAATACCATCCTGATTCACTCACAATCTGCTCCAAAGTGGTGCGCTGCGGCGCGCCGCCATTCTGGCGACCTGGGTAGCGTTGCGTCGCCGCTCGTGATTGCCGCACGGCAGATGCCTGCTATATTGGTACGTAGCAGCAAGTCGGTTTCGTGGCATCTGTGCATTGTTTTTTTCAGATAGGAATCACGCAATGAAAAACCTCAAAATCGGCGTACGTCTCGGTGGTGCTTTTGCCGCCGTCTTGCTCCTGTTGACGAGCCTGACCGTGGTGGGCATCGTGCAGATGCAAAGCGCCAGCAAGGAAACCGATGCGCTGGTCAACGTCAAGGTGCGCAATGAGCGCCTGATCGGTGAATGGACCAAGGTCATCGAGGTGAATGCGGCGCGTACGGCGGCCGCCTGGAAAGTGGGCGATCCTGAACACCAGAAGCAGTTTGAACAGGAAATGGCGGTTTCGTCGGCGCGCGCCACGGAAATCCAGAACGCTATCGGCAAGAGCGAACTGAGCACGGACGAGCAGGCGCTGTACCAGGAAGTGCTGAGCACGCGCAAAGCCTATACGGACGTGCGCAAGGATGTGTTCAAGGCCAAGAATGCGGGCGACCTGGAACTGGGCAAGCGCCTGTATGAAGGCGACATGGCCGTCAAGCGCGACATCTACCTGGCGTCGCTGAACAAGCTGGCCGTGCTGGAAGCCAGATTGCTCGATGAAGCGGCCACGCACATTCGCTCGCGCTATGAAAACGGCCGTTTGCTGCAAATCTCGCTGGGCGCGGTCGCCATCTTGCTGGGTATCGCCTGCGCCTACTGGATCACGCGCTCGATCACGCGTCCCATCACGCGCGCCGTCGAGGTGGCGCAAGCCGTTTCCGCCGGCGACCTGACCAGCCATATCGTGGTGGACAGCCGCGATGAAACGGGGCAGCTGATGCATGCGCTGAAAAACATGAACGATAAACTGGTCAGTATCGTCGGCCAGGTGCGCGTCGGCACCGAATCGATCAGCACGGCCTCGAGCGAAATTGCCGCCGGCAACCTGGACTTGTCATCGCGCACGGAAGAGCAGGCCAGTTCGCTGGAAGAGACGGCGTCTTCGATGGAAGATCTGACCTCGACCGTGAAACGCAATGCCGACAATGCGCGCAGCGCGAATCAACTGGCCATCGACGCCTCGCAGATCGCCAGCAAGGGCGGCGTGGTGGTGTCGGAAGTGGTCAGCACCATGGGCTCGATCAACGATTCCTCGCGCAAGATCGTCGACATCATCAGCGTCATTGACGCCATCGCCTTCCAGACGAATATCCTGGCCCTGAATGCGGCCGTGGAAGCGGCCCGGGCCGGCGAGCAGGGCCGCGGTTTTGCCGTGGTGGCCTCCGAGGTGCGCAACCTGGCGCAGCGCTCCAGCGCGGCGGCCAAGGAAATCAAGGGCTTGATCGACGATTCCGTGCAAAAGGTCGAGGCCGGTTCGCAACTGGTGGACAAGGCCGGCCGCACCATGGACGAAATCGTGCAAAGCATCAGCCACGTGACGCAGATCATGAACCAGATCACCGATGCCAGCGATGAGCAGCGCGCAGGCATCGAACAAGTCAACCAGGCCATTGGCCAGATGGACCAGGTGACGCAGCAAAACGCGGCCCTGGTGGAAGAAGCGGCTGCGGCGGCCGAATCCATGCAGGAACAGGCGGCCAGGCTGGCCGAGGTGGTGGGCGTGTTCAAGCTCGATGCCACACAGCACTATGTTTCCACCAGTGCGGCCCCGTCTGTGAAAGCGTCTGCGCCGGTCAAAACTGGCATGCAAGCTGCCATGCGGCCCGCCGTGCGGCGTGCGCCGGCACCAGCCATGACTGCACCCGCGCCGGGCAAGGCGGCGCCAGCGGAAGCTGTGCGCGCACGCGCGCCGAAGGCGCCGGTGGCGTCCGGCACCGACGAATGGGAAGAGTTTTAAGCGCAGATTCCCCGTGGCATGGCGCGGGCGCTACAATCGCGGCTTGAAGACAGCCGCGCACGCGCTCCGCCATGACCACCCGCCGTACCTCCAGCTCTATTTCCAGCGCTATCTCCAGCCCTGACGCCGCATCGTCCTCCCTGGCTGAACCCGCCAAACGCGCACGCTGCCCAGCCTGCCTGCGCGCCACATCCAGCTGCATCTGTCGCTGGATCGCCCCCGTTGCCCACGCGGTGGAAGTGCTGATCCTGCAGCATCCGCTGGAAGTCCACAATGCCAAGGGCAGTGCCCGCTTGCTGCACCTGAGCCTGCCCAACAGCCGCATGCTGACGGGCGAGCAGTTTGCCCCGGACACGCTCGCCGCAGTGCTGGCCGACAAGCACAACGTGCTGCTGTACCCGGATACGCCCGGCGACCGTTCGCTGGGCATCGCGCCGCCGCCCGCGCTCGACCCCGCCATCTTGCTCGATTCGGCCCGATTGTTGAGCCAATTGCGGTTGGTGGTGCTGGACGCCACCTGGCGCAAGAGCCGCAAGATGCTGTACCTGAATCCCCAGTTGCAACAGCTGCCGCGCCTGCCCCTGCGCGACACGCCCGCTTCCCATTATTTGATCCGCAAGGCGCATGCGCCAGACCAGTTATCGACCTTGGAAGCGAGCTGCTATGCCCTGATGCAGTTGGAGCAGGACGCGTCCCGCTTCGTTCCCCTGATCACGGCATTTGACGGCTTTGTCGCCCAGCAGTTGAGTTATGTCATGCCGCATGGCGAAAAAGCGTGAAACGACAGCACGCCAGCCCTTGATCTTGGCCGCACAGCGGCATAGTATACTGTACGTATATACAGTTGATGGGGCCGTTCATGAAAGCAATCATTCCAGAGCACGATGACAGCTTCGCCGGGCAAGCCATGTTGCCGCCGCAATCGCTGAAAGCCCACAAGGGGCGCGGTGCCGTGTCAAACCTGCAAGGGCGCTACGAGACGCATGCGCGTGCCGGTTTCGACGATGGCTGGAGCGTGGGCGGCCTGGATGCGGCTGGGGAGGCGGCGGCGTCGGGCTGGAAGACGCAGGTCAGCGACGAGCAGGCGCGCACCATCCTCACGCGCAATGCTTCGCCCGATTTGCCGTTCAATGTGTCGCTGAACCCGTACCGGGGCTGCGAACACGGCTGCATATATTGCTTTGCCCGCCCCACGCACAGTTATCTGGGCCTGTCGCCGGGCCTGGATTTCGAAAGCCGCATCTACGCCAAGGTGAACGCCCCCGAACTGTTGCGGCGCGAACTGGCCAAGCCGTCGTATGTGCCCGAACCGATCGCCCTGGGCGTCAATACCGATGCGTATCAGCCGTGCGAACGCGAACGGCAGCTGACGCGGCGCGTGCTGGAGGTGCTGCACGAGTGCGACCACCCTGTGGCGCTGATCACGAAATCGTCGCTGATCGAGCGCGACATCGACATCCTGGCGCCCATGGCGGCCAAACGCCTGGCGGCCGTGGCCGTCACTGTCACCACGCTCGACCCGGCCATCGCGCGCACGCTGGAGCCGCGCGCGGCGGCCCCGGCGCGGCGGCTGCGCACCATCCGTACCCTGACGGAGGCGGGCATCCCCGTGGGCGTGAGCATCGCGCCCATCATTCCTTTCGTGACGGAACCGGAAATCGAACAGCTGCTCGAAGCCGTGCGCGACGCGGGCGCGATCCACGCCCATTACGTGGTGCTGCGCCTGCCGTGGGAAGTGAGTCCATTGTTCCAGCAATGGCTGGAAGCGCACTTCCCGGAGCGGGCCCAGCGCGTGATGAACCGCGTGCGCGAAATGCGCGGCGGCAAGGATTACGACAGCGCGTTTGGCGCGCGCATGCGGGGCGAGGGCGTGTGGGCCGATCTCATCCGCCAGCGCTTTGAAAAGGCGGTGTACCGGCTGGGGCTGCACGGCAAGGGCGGTCGCTTCAAGCAGCTCGATTGCACGCAGTTCTGCCGGCCACTGGTGGTGCCGCCGTTGGGAAACAAGGTAAAAGGGGGCAATGCGGGGCAGCTGGATTTGTTTTAAGTTAAGCCGGCGTCAGCGCTGTTGCCGCAGAGGTGCGCTGCGGCGCTGTCTTGGGTCTGTGTCTGGAACTGCGCCAGATGTTGCTCGATGGCAAAGACATGCGGATCGCTCTTGCCCAGCTCGCGCAGGGCGCTGGCCAGGTGCAGCAGGTATTCGCTGTTCGGGCCGCTGGGGCCGTTTGATCGGGCGATCTGGCGCGCGATGTCCAGTTCCGGGGCGGCGCCGAGGAAGGCGGCGTTTTCCTCGTTGGCGATGTACACCAGACCTTCGACCTTGCCGCCGTCGTCGAAAGTGATGTCGGTGGCCAGGCGCAGATAGCCGTTTTTTTCGCGGTGGTCGAGGTGGGCGAAGACTTCGGGTGTGATCAGATACGCCATGCCGTCGCACACGGCGCCCGCCTGCGGCACGATGGTGGCGACCCGGCCCGGCGCCATCGGCGTGCCCCGGTGATCGTGCGAGCCTTGCCAGAAGCGCCGCGTCCAGCCTTCGATGCTGGCGGGGCGCCGTTCGATATAAGGAAAGTCCGCCTTGTAGATCAGCGAGCCGTAGCCGAACAGCCAGACCTGCTCATGGCCGTCGAATTTGTTCATGCGCTGGTTGATGGCGATGGTGGCGGCGTCGATGGGTGACAGGGCGTGCTGGTCAGGCTGGGTCATGGCGTTGGCGTTAGCGGCTAGGGGCGGTACCCTATTATAAAGCGGCGCCAGCGGGGCCGCCGGCCGGCAGTGCGTCGCGGGCGGCGGGGCCGCCCGCTCCCACGTTCCACTCGTGCGTCTCGACAAAGCGGAACAGGAAGGCCATGAAGCTTTCGGCGGCCGGCGACAGCGAACGGCCCGTTTTCGTGTAGACGAAAAAGCGCCGCGTCAGTTCCGGCTCGTGCAGGGCGCGCATGTGCAATTTGTATAGTTTGACCATCGGTTCCGCGTACGGCAGGCAAACCGTGATGCCCAGGTTGGCGCTGACCATGGCCAGCGCCGTCGTCATGAAGGTCACTTCGTTATACGGATTGAGCGACAGCTCGCGAAACGCGCCATGCATGTCGCGCAGCAGGCGTTCCGTGAACTGGCCCTGCAGCGAAATGAATGGGTAGTCGCCCACGTCGGCCCAGGTGACGCGTTCTTTCTGCTGCAGCGGGTGCTGCTCGGGGAAGACCAGCACGAAGGGCATTTCGAACAGCACTTGCGCGCCGATTTCCGCCGTCGGATCGCGCTCTGGGCCGATGCCGAAATCGACTTCGCCGCTGAAGACGCGCGCCGACACGTTTTCCACGGGGCAATCGACCAGGCGCAGCTGCACGTCCGGGTGCGCCTGGCGGTAGGCGGCGATCACTTCCGGCAGCAAGGTGCAGGCCATCATCTGCGGCGCGGCGATGCGCACCAGGCCCGTCTTCAGGGCCTTGCGCTGGGCGATGCCGGCCATGGCGCCGTCGAGGTCCTCGATCATCTTTTCAAACAGCGGATACAGTTCGCGGCCGATTTCCGACAGCTGCGTCTTGCGCGTGCTGCGTTCGACCACGCGCACGCCCAGCACGCTTTCGAGTTCCTTGATCAAGCCGCTCAAGGCGGACTGCGTCACGTGCAGGTATTCGGCGGCCAGGGTGAAACTGCCGGTCTTGGCCAGCGCCACGAAGGCGCGCATCTGTCGCAGGCTGGGACTCATAAGATAATCCGATAAATCAATGGTTAAAAATTGTTTGTATGATAGCTGTAACTCGATTCTAATGGTGAAAAGCTGAAAAACAGGCCAGCCATCGCGCCCCGGGCGCCATCCATTGGAGACAAACACCATGAAGATCAAGCAAATCCACCACGTCGCCTACCGCTGCATCGACGCGAAGAAAACCGTCGAGTGGTACGTCAAGCATTTGAACATGAATTTCGTCCTCGCCATCGCCGAAGACCTGGTGCCGTCGACCAAGGCGCCGGACCCGTACATGCACGTCTTCCTCGACGCGGGCCAGGGCAATGTGCTGGCCTTTTTTGAACTGCCGACGCAGCCGCCGATGGACCGCGACCGCAATACCCCGGCCTGGGTGCAGCACCTGGCGCTGGAAGTGGGCAGCATGGAGGAATTGCTGGCCGCCAAGGAGCGCCTGGTGGCCGCCGGCATCGAGGTGCTGGGCCCCGTGAATCACGCCATCTTCCAGTCGATCTATTTCTTCGACCCCAACGGTCACCGCCTGGAACTGGCGGCCAACGTAGGCACGCCCGAGATGATGGCCAAACTGGACGCCGTCAAATGGGAAATGCTGGAAGAATGGTCGCAGACACGCCGCGCGCCGAAGCACGCCGCCTGGATGCACGCGCCGGCCGAAGCCTGAACACCCCGGATCGACACTCCCTGATAAATACATCGAACAAGGAACACCATGAAACTCGCAACCCTGAAAAACGGCAGCCGCGACGGCGCCCTGATCCTCGTCAGCCGCGATCTGCGCCAGTACCAGCGCGTGGCCGCCATCGCCCCCACCCTGCAGGCGGCGCTCGACAACTGGGACGCCGTGGCGCCCAAGCTGGAACAAGCATACGCCGCCCTGAACGCGGGCCAGGCGCCGGACGCGCAGCCGTTTGACGCCAATCAATGCCACTCGCCGCTGCCGCGCGCCTACCAGTGGGCCGACGGTTCCGCCTATATCAACCATGTGGAACTGGTGCGCAAGGCGCGCAATGCGGAAGTGCCGGCCTCGTTCTACACGGACCCGCTGATGTACCAGGGCGGCTCCGACAGTTTCATCGGGCCGCGCGACCCCATCTTCGCCCTGTCGGAAGAGTGGGGCATCGACCTGGAAGCGGAAGTGGCTGTCGTCACGGGCGACGTCGCCATGGGCGCCAGTGTGGACGATGCGGCGCAAGCGATTCGCCTGGTGATGCTGGTCAACGATGTCTCGCTGCGCAACCTGATTCCGGGCGAACTGGCCAAGGGTTTCGGTTTCTTCCAGTCGAAGGCGGCCAGCGCGTTTTCGCCCGTCGCCGTCACGCCCGATGAACTGGGTGCCGACTGGGCGGACAGCAAGCTGCACCTGCCGCTGCTGGTGGACCTGAACGACAAACCGTTCGGCAAACCGAATGCGGGCGAAGACATGACCTTCAATTTTGCGCAACTCGTCGCCCATGCGGCGAAGACGCGCGAACTGGGTGCCGGCAGCATCATCGGTTCGGGCACCGTGTCGAACAAGCAGGGCAACCTGTTCGGCTCCAGCATCGGCAACGGCGGCGTGGGTTACTGCTGCCTGGCCGAGGTGCGCATGTATGAAACCATCGAACACGGCGCGCCGAAGACGGCGTACCTGAAGTTCGGCGACACGGTGCGCATCGAGATGCGCGACGCGGCGGGCGCCAGCATCTTCGGCAGCATCGAGCAGACGGTCGCGCTGTACGCCGGCCGCGCCTGAGGGGAGGGCGCCCGATGAAGCTGTACACCTATTTCCGCAGTTCGGCCGCCTACCGCGTGCGCATTGCCCTCAATTTGAAGGGCATCGCCTACGACAGCATCCCCGTGCATCTGCTGCAGGATGGCGGCCAGCAGTTGCTGCCGGCCTACCGTACCGTCAATCCCTCGGCGCTGGTGCCGGCGCTCGATGACGACGGTGCCATCCTGACGCAGTCGCTGGCGATGCTCGAATACCTGGACGAGACGCGGCCAGCCGTGCCGCTGCTGCCGGCCGACGCGCTGGGGCGCGCCAAGGTGCGCGCGCTGGCGCTGGCGATCGCCTGCGACGCCCATCCGCTGACGAATCTGCGCGTGCTGAAATACCTGAAAAACACGCTGGGGCTGTCGGACGAAGCCAAGCAGGAGTGGTACCGCCACTGGATGGCCGAGGGACTGGCGGCCGTGGAAGCGCTGTTGGCGCAGGGCGACCCGGCCGGAGCTGGTCTGTTCTGCCATGGCGACAGCCCGACGATGGCCGATTGCTGCCTGGTGCCGCAAGTGTTCAATGCGCAGCGTTTCGCCATCGACCTGGCGCCGTACCCGCGCGTGGCGCGCATCCATGCGCATTGCGCCGGCTTGCCGGCCTTTGCCGCTGCCCATCCATCGCAGCAGCCTGACGCCGAATAGATTTTATAAGGCGCAAAGCAGAAAGCCCCGTCTGGCAACAGACGGGGTTTTTTTATGCGTGATTGATTTGGGGCGGTCAATGCCAGCTTGCCGGTAGGCTACAATTTGCGTTTGTCCAAATACTTCACGCGCCATGACCGTAACCACCGTTCCTGCCAGCATCACCGATGCGCTGTCCCTGGCGCATGCTTCCTGGCATCCCATCCTGCTGCGCGGCTTGCAGGCCGTGATGGCGGCCGATCCCGCCTACCTGCCGGCGCTGGCCGCCGACGATTACCTGCCCACGCAGGGCAGGCTGTTCGCCGCTTTTGCCCTGCCGCTGGCGCAGGTGCGTTACGTGCTGGTGGGCGAGGGGCCGTATCCGCGCGCCGACAGCGCCACGGGAGTGTGCTTCATGGATGGCGCCGTCGGCAGTTTATGGTCGGCCACGGGCCTGTCGAAACCCGTCAACCGCGCCACGTCCCTGCGCAACTTCATGAAGATGCTGCTGGTGGCCGATGGCCAGCTGCAGGGTGGCGACACGTCCGGCGCGGCCATGGCCCCCGTGGCGGCCGCCGCGCAGCTGCCCGGCAGCGGCGTGATCCAGACCTTGCCCGACTTGCAGCGCAAGATGACGGAGCAGGGTTTCTTGCTGCTCAACGCGGCGCTGGTGTTCCGTTCCCACGTGCCGCCCGTGCAGGATGCGCGCGGCTGGCTGCCCTTCCTGCAGGTGGTGCTGGAAGCGCTGGCGCGGCAGGGCGGGGCGGCCTTGCCGCAACTGGTGTTGTGGGGCAAGATTGCCGAGCTCATCAAACGCCTGCCGGTAGCGGCAATGCTGCCGCAGGTGACGGCGGAACATCCGTATAATCTGTCCTTTATCGGCAACAGCGACATGCAGGCCTTGTTTGGCCCGATGCAACTGTTGCGTGCTTGAGATTGAATTGGCGCCTGTCTGGCGGAAATGCGGGGAATATGCAAATCAGTAATGTGGAAGAATTGAAGGCGTGGATAGCGGCGGGCGGCGAGCCCGACTATCTGTATTTCTGGGGCCACACGCCGGCGCAGCCGCAGGTGCCCGACAAAAGTTGCTTCAGCCAATGGTTTCCATCGCCGTTCAGCTTGGCCGGCGTGACGTATGCGACGGCCGAGCACTACATGATGGCGCAAAAGGCGGCCCTGTTTGGCGACACGGCCGTGCAGGCGCGCATCGTGGCGGCCGGGCGGCCGTCGGAAGTGAAGAAGCTGGGGCGCGAAGTGGCCAATTTTGACGCCAAAGTGTGGGAGGCGGCGCGCGCCGGCATCGTCTTCGATGGCAACTTTGCCAAGTTCTCGCAAAAGGCCGCGCTGCGCAAGTTTCTGCTGGGCACGGGCGAACGCGTCATCGTCGAAGCCAGTCCCGTCGACCGCATCTGGGGCGTGGGCCTGGCCTCGGACAATCCGCGCATCCTGGACCCCGCCACCTGGGACGGCTTGAACCTGCTGGGGTTTGAACTGATGAAAGTACGTGCCGCCTTACGGGGCTGAGAACGCCTGCGATTTCCTGACTGTTGTTTTCCTGAATCCGCCGCGCCTGGCGCGGCCGGCTATGCCCCTGCCAGCCCTGTGGTCATCGAGGGGCGCTCTGACAAACCCCGCCGAATTTGTTATACTTGACTAAATCATTCAACTACTCGGGGTTTGAGAAGTTGAAAAGCCGCAATATTTTAAACTAGTTGTTGAACAGTTGAGCCGAGGATGTATGCGTCTGACTACAAAAGGTCGTTTTGCCGTGACTGCAATGATCGATCTTGCCCTGCGCCAGGGCAAGGGGCCGGTCACCTTGTCCGGCATCAGCCAGCGCCAGTCGATTTCCCTGTCCTACCTGGAACAGCTGTTCGGCAAGCTGCGCCGGCATGAGATCGTCGAATCGATCCGTGGTCCGGGCGGCGGCTACAGCCTGGCGCGCCGTGCCGACAAGGTGACGGTGGCCGACATCATCATCGCCGTCGACGAGCCGCTGGACGCCACGCAGTGCGGCGGCAAGGAGCATTGCCACGGCGCCGACGCGGCCACGGGTGCGCGCTGCATGACGCATGAATTGTGGTCCACACTCAACGAAAAAATGGTCGATTATCTGGATTCTGTGTCCTTGCAGGACCTGGTCGACCAGCAGAGACAAAAGATTGCCGAGCAAAGCGTGATGGTGATGCACCGTAACCACGCCGCCCTCGGTTGATAAATACAAAATACTAAGTTGCTGATTGCATTGGAGTTATTGATGAACGCCCCTGAAAAAAACGTAGGCCAAGTGCACTTTGAAACCGCACCGCATTTTCCGATCTACATGGATTACTCGGCCACCACGCCGATCGATCCACGCGTCGCCGACAAGATGATTCCTTACCTGCGCGAGCAGTTCGGCAATCCGGCATCGCGCAGCCACATGTATGGCTGGACGGCGGAAAAAGCCGTGGAAGAGGCACGCGGCTACGTGGCGGCCCTGGTGAACGCCGACCCGCGCGAAATCATCTGGACGTCCGGCGCGACGGAAAGCAACAACCTGGCCATCAAGGGCGCGGCACAGTTCTACAAGACCAAGGGCAAGCACATCATCACCGTCAAGACCGAGCACAAATCGGTACTCGACACGGTGCGCGAACTGGAACGCATCGGCTTCGAAGCGACGTATCTGGAACCGCAGGACAACGGCCTGATCACCGTCGAGCAGCTGGCCGCGGCCGTGCGCCCGGATACCATCCTCGTGTCGGTGATGCTGGTGAATAACGAAATCGGCGTGATCCAGCCGATCGACGACATCGGCGTGTTCTGCCGCTCGAAAGGCATCATCTTCCATTGCGACGCCGCGCAAGCGACGGGCAAGGTCGTCATCGACCTGCAAAAGACCAAGGTCGACCTGATGACCTTCACGGCGCACAAAACCTACGGCCCGAAAGGCGTGGGCGCGCTGTACGTGTGCCGCAAGCCGCGCGTGCGCCTGGAAGCGCAAATGCACGGTGGCGGCCATGAGCGCGGCTTGCGCTCGGGCACCCTGCCGACGCACCAGATCGTCGGCATGGGCGAAAGCTTCCGCATCGCCAAGGAAGAAATGGACAGCGAAATCGGCCGCATCAAGGCCTTGCGCGACCGTTTGGCCAAGGGCCTGCAAGAGATCGAAGAAGTCTACATCAACGGCGACATGGAGCACCGCGTGCCGCACAACCTGAACGTCAGCTTCAACTACGTCGAAGGCGAGTCGCTGATCATGGCGATCAAGGATATCGCCGTGTCGTCCGGTTCGGCATGCACCTCGGCCAGCCTGGAGCCATCGTACGTGCTGCGCGCCCTGGGTCGCAGCGACGAACTGGCGCACAGCTCGATCCGCTTCACCATCGGTCGCTTCTCGACCGAGGAAGACATCGACTTCGCCGTGAACCTGCTGAAATCGAAAGTACACAAATTGCGTGAGCTGTCGCCCCTGTGGGACATGTTCAAGGAAGGGATCGACATCAATTCGATCCAATGGGCGGCACACTAACCATCACGAAGGCTCCGCTCACGGGGCCGGCAAAAATATTAAAGGAGCATCAAAATGGCTTACTCGGACAAAGTACTCGATCACTACGAAAACCCGCGCAACGTGGGCGCTTTCGACAAGGGTGATGACACCATCGGCACCGGCATGGTGGGCGCGCCCGCCTGCGGCGACGTGATGAAACTGCAGATCAAGGTCGGTGCCGATGGCCTGATCGAAGATGCGAAATTCAAGACCTACGGCTGCGGTTCGGCCATCGCGTCGAGCTCGCTGGTGACCGAATGGGTTAAAGGTAAAACCCTGGACCAGGCGCTGGCCATCAAGAACACGCAGATCGCCGAAGAACTGGCCCTGCCGCCAGTGAAGATCCACTGCTCCATCCTGGCGGAAGACGCCATCAAGGCGGCAGTGCTGGATTACCAGACCCGCCATCCAGTAGCAGCTTAAACGTTGGCAGCCCGCCCCAGCCGCAAGGCCGGGGCAGTTGCGGAGAAATACATGATCACACTGACCGAAAAAGCGGCGAAACACATCAACCGTTATATCGAACGGCGCGGCAAGGGCATGGGCTTGCGCTTTGGCGTGCGCACCACGGGCTGCTCGGGCCTGGCTTACAAGCTCGAATATGTCGATGAAGTGGCGGCCGAAGACAGCGTTTTTGAGTCGCACGGCGTGAAAGTCTTCGTCGACCCGAAAAGCCTGCCTTACATCGACGGCACGGAACTCGATTTCGCGCGCGAAGGCTTGAACGAAGGCTTCAAGTTCCACAATCCGAACGAAAAAGACGCCTGCGGCTGCGGCGAGTCCTTCAGGATTTAAACAGCTGGCAAGACCCCGGTCGGTGCGCTGTACCCATCGATTGCGGTACAGCGACCACCGACCATTATGCAAAATCACTTCGAATTATTCCAGTTGCCGGCGCAGTTCGGGCTCGACATGAGCGCGCTCGACTCTGCCTACCGCGACGTGCAGGGCAAGGTCCACCCGGACCGCTTCATCAACGCCAGCAGCGCTGAAAAGCGCGTGGCGATGCAATGGGCCACGCGCGCCAATGAAGCCTATCAAACCCTGAAAAGCCCGCAAAAGCGCGCGCAATACCTGTGCGAACTCAATGGCGTCGATTTGCAGACGGAGTCGAACACGGCCATGCCCGTCAGCTTCCTGATGCAGCAGATGGAGTGGCGCGAGGAACTCGGCGATGCGCGCGCCGGCAAGGATGCCGACGCGCTCGACGCCCTGGACCGCCAGTTGCGCGGTGAACGCAAGGCCTTGCTGGCCCAGGTGGCGGCCCAGCTCGACGCGGGCGACTATGTGAATGCCGCGCAAAGCGTGCGCGCCCTGATGTTCCTCGACAAATTCGGCGAAGAAGTCCGTTTTGCATACGAGGCCATGGAAGCCTGACTGACCAAGCGCCAGTCCGGCGCGCGTCTTATAATGCGCGACAGGCATCAGCAGCACCACGCACAAAATTAATCGAGGCACGAATACAATGGCACTTCTGCAAATTTCCGAACCAGGCATGTCGACCGCGCCGCACCAGCACCGCCTGGCCGTCGGCATCGATCTGGGCACCACCAATTCACTGGTCGCCACCGTGCGCAACAGCATTCCCGAGGTGCTCAACGACGAAGACGGGCGCTCCCTGCTGCCCTCCGTCGTGCGCTACCTGCCGAACGGCCATGCGAACATCGGCTACAAGGCCCTGTCCGCGCAAACCACCGACCCGAAGAACACCATCGTGTCCGTGAAGCGCTTCATGGGCCGCGGCCTGGCCGACATCGCCTACGCGGAAAACCTGCCCTACGACTTCCAGGATACGCCTGGCATGGTGCAGCTGAAAACCGTGGCCGGCGTGAAAAGCCCGGTCGAAGTGTCGGCGCAAATCCTCGCCACGCTGCGCCAGCGTGCGGAAGACTCGCTCGGCGACGACCTGGTGGGCGCCGTGATCACCGTGCCCGCCTACTTTGACGACGCGCAGCGCCAGGCGACGAAAGATGCGGCGCAACTGGCCGGCATCAATGTCTTGCGCCTCTTGAGCGAGCCGACGGCCGCCGCCATCGCATATGGCCTCGACAACGCATCCGAAGGCGTGTACGCCGTGTATGACCTCGGCGGCGGCACTTTCGACATATCGATTCTGAAACTGAGCAAGGGCGTCTTTGAAGTGCTGTCCACGGGCGGCGACTCGGCCCTGGGCGGCGACGATTTCGACCGCCGCCTGTTCTGCTGGATCAGCGAGCACGCCAAGCTGGCGCCGCTGTCCGACGAAGACACGGCCATCCTGCTGGTGAAAGCGCGTGAGATCAAGGAAACGCTGTCGACCAAGTCGGAAACGATGATCGACGCGGCCCTGAACTCGGGCGAAGAAATCCACCTGCGCATCACGGCGACGGAATTTGCCGCCATGACGCAGCACCTGGTGGGCAAGACCATGAACGCCATCAAAAAAGCCTTGCGCGACGCGAACGTGGATGCGGACGACGTCGACGGCGTGGTGATGGTGGGCGGCGCCACGCGCATGCCGCACGTGCAGCGCGCCGTCAGCGAATTCTTCCACACGACGCCGCACGCGAATATCGACCCGGACAAAGTGGTGGCGCTGGGCGCCGCCATCCAGGCGAACTTGCTGGCTGGCAACCGCGCCGCCGGCGACGACTGGCTGCTGCTGGACGTGATTCCGCTGTCGCTCGGTGTCGAAACCATGGGCGGCCTGGTGGAAAAGATCATTCCCCGCAATTCGACGATTCCGTGCGCGCGCGCGCAGGAATTCACGACCTTCAAGGATGGCCAGACGGCGCTGGCCGTGCACGTGCTGCAGGGCGAGCGCGAACTGGTCAGCGACTGCCGCTCGCTGGCGCGTTTTGAATTGCGCGGCATTCCGCCGATGGTGGCGGGCGCCGCGCGCATCCGCATCACGTATCAGGTCGATGCGGATGGCTTGCTGTCCGTCTCGGCGCGCGAATTGCGCTCGGGCGTGGAAGCGTCGATCAGCGTCAAGCCGGCGTATGGCCTGGGCGACGACGACATCGCGCGCATGCTGCAGGAGTCGTACACGTCGGCCGACACCGACATGGTGGCGCGCGCGCTGCGCGAAGAGCAGGTGGAAGCGGAACGCATCCTGCTGGCCACGCAGTCGGCGCTGGACGAAGACGGCGGCTTGCTCGACGACGCCGAGCGCGTGGCTGTCGATGGCTTGATGAACAAGGTGCGCGACGCCATTGCGCAATCGCAAAGCGGCGCCATCGACCACCAGGCATTGAAGCTGGCGATCGAAGCGCTGGCCGAGGGCACCGAGGATTTTGCCTCGCGCCGCATGGACCGCAGCGTGCGCACTGCTCTGAAGGGCAAGTCCCTGGACCAGGTCGTATAAAACCAATTGAACAGCGCGCCGCCGATACTGCGGCCGCGCTCCGAATGACAGACTGAAAGAAGAAACCATGCCACAAATCGTTATCCTGCCGCACGCCAAGCTTTGCCCGGACGGCGCCGTCATCGAAGCCCCGGCCGGCAAGTCCATCTGCGACATCCTGCTGGAAAACGACATCGACATCGAGCACGCCTGCGAAAAATCGTGCGCCTGCACCACCTGCCACGTGCTGGTGCGCGAAGGCATCGAATCGCTGAACGAAGCGACGGAACTGGAAGAGGACATGCTGGACAAGGCCTGGGGCCTGGAAGCCGTGTCGCGCCTGTCGTGCCAGTCCATCGTGGCCGACGCCGACCTCGTCGTCGAAATCCCGAAATACACGATCAACCAGGTCAGCGAAGGCAGCCACTAACATGAAATGGTCCGATATTCACGCGATCGCCGAGGCGCTGTACGACGCGCATCCGGACATCGACCCGCTGACCGTGCGTTTCACCGACCTGCATAACTGGGTGGTGGAACTGGACGGCTTCGACGATGACCACACGCGCGGCGGCGAAAAAGTGCTCGAAGCGATACAGATGGCGTGGATCGATGAAGCGCGCTAAGGGCGCGGCAGCCGCCGCCACCGCAGCCGTTGTGCCGAAAGACGTCATCACGGCCGCCAGCAACATGCCCGAGATCAAGGATGGCCAGTCGGTCGCCTTGCTGCAGGAATTGCACATCCTGACGCGCGACGGCAAGATGAACCAGGACAGCCGCCGCAAGCTCAAGCAGGTGTACCACCTGACGCAGTTCATCGAGCCGCTGTTGCGCGAAGTGCAGCTCGACCATCCCGGCGTGTCCTTGGTTGACCACGGCGCCGGCAAGTCCTATCTGGGTTTCATCCTGTACGACCTGTTCTTCAAGAATGGCAACGACGGTTCGCACATCTACGGCATCGAGACGCGCGAAGAGCTGGTGCAGCGCTCGCAAGAGCTGGCGAAGAAATTCAAGTTCCCCGGCATGTCCTTCCTGCCCCTGTCCGTGGCCGAATCGACGGAATCGAACTTGCTGCCGCAGCAGATCGACATCGTCACGGCCTTGCATGCGTGCAACACGGCTACCGATGACGCGATCCACTTCGCGCTGAAGAAGAAGGCGAAATTCATGGTGCTGGTGCCGTGCTGCCAGGCCGAAGTCGCTTCCGTCTTGAAGAAGAACAAGGGTCAGAGCCTGGGCAAGAGTGCCTTGACGGAATTGTGGCGCCACCCGCTGCACACGCGCGAGTTCGGCAGCCAGATCACCAACGTGCTGCGCTGTTTGCAGCTGGAAGCGCATGGCTACCAGGTCAGCGTGACGGAACTGGTGGGTTGGGAGCATTCGATGAAGAATGAACTGATCATCGCCAGTTATAAAAACCTGCCGCGCCAGCGTCCGACGGAGCGCCTGCAGGAAGTGCTGCAGACGCTGGGCCTGGAAGAGATGGGCCACCGCTTCTTTGCCGAGGAATTGGCGAAGGCGCAGGCCTGATTGTTGGCTTACGCGGCAAGCCGCCAAGCCAACCCGCAAAACCGCACATGGTCGGGTAGGTCGGGTAGGTCGGATTAGCGCAGCGTAATCCGACAATCAGCAGCGTAATCCGATAGTCAGCAGCGCAAGTCGTAAAAGGGGAGGAGCGGGTCGGTTACAATACCGGCTTTCTCCTCCTCTTGCTTTTTGCGCCTCCCCATGACCACACCACACGAAATGCCCACCGTCCGCCTGGCCAAGCGCCTGTCTGAAGACGTACCCTGCTCACGCCGCGAGGCCGAGCTGTATATCGAGGGCGGTTGGGTCACGGTCGATGGCGTGCTGGTGGAGGAATCGGGTGCGCGCGTGGCCGACAATCAGGCGGTCGTGCTGTTGCCGAACGCAACCTTGGAAGAAATGCCGCCCGTGACGATCCTGCTGCACAAGCCGGCCGGCGTCAACGGCGGCGTGGGCAGCGAAGGCAAGCCGGCCCTGGCCTGCTTGCGTCCCGAAGAGCTGTTCACCCCGGAAAACGTGCTGCCCAGCGCCGTTACGCGCTTCCTCAAGCGCCACCTGATCGGCCTGACCATCACCAATCCGCTCGACACCATGGCCTCCGGCTTGCTGGTGTTTACGCAGGATTTCCGCGTGGCCCGCAAGCTGGTCGACGAAGCGAAAACGGTGGAGCAGGAATTCATCGTGGAAGTATCGGGCGACATCATGGAAAACGGCCTGGCGCTGCTGAATCACGGCTTGCCCTTCAATGGCAAGCCTTTGCCGCCGATCAAGGTCAGCTGGCAGAACGAGACGCGCCTGCGCTTCGCCCTGAAAAACGTGCAGCCGGGCCAGATCGCGCACATGTGCAAGATGGTGGGACTGGATGTCGTCGCCATGAAGCGCTTGCGCATCGGCCGCATCCCGATGGGCGCCATGCCCGTGGGGCAATGGCGCTATCTGCAGGGTTACGAGCGCTTCTAAAGCTGCGGCGCCACGATGGCGTGGCTTTCCGCAAAGCTTTTCCATAGCCGTTCGGCAATATTCAAGGCGATGGTGTCGGCCTTCTCTTGCAGGGCCGCATTGCCCATGCTTTCGGTCGTGGCGAAGAACAGGGTCAGCCAGCGGCGGAACATGCACGGCGTCAGGTGTTCCATTTGCGCGTGCTGGGCCAGCGGTTTGCCGTGGTAGCGCATGGTGCCGCGCAGCAAACCTGACCAGAAATCGACCAATGTTGCCAGGTGGGCATCCCAATCCTTGACCTCGGCGGCAAAGATGGGGCCCAGCATGGCATCGTCGCGCGCGGCCGCATAAAAGGTGTGGACGAGGTGCTTGACTTCGTCTTCGCTGCAGACTTCCTCGCGGTAGGGAGCGAAGCGTGTGTGGGGGAGGGGGGCGGTATTATTCATGGCATGCCATGATCGCAGAGCCCCCGTGGCGCTTCAATGACCCAGGTCAAGCCGCATAAAAACTCAGGCGGCGACTTTCTTCGACTTCTTGGCTGGTGCCGGCAATTGCACGATCTGCGTGCCCACGAGCTTGTCGTGCAGGAATTGTCCATTGCCCGTAAACAGGGCCGTGGCCGACCAGGCCACAATGCCCACGCCGATGGCGCCCAGGGCAGTCCAGTGCTGCAAATCGAATGCATACGACACCAACAGGGCCGGCAGCAGCCACATCCATGACAGGATGTAGCGGCAGGCAGCCACGCGCAGCGGCACGTGGGCGTGGCCTGGCAGCACCAGTTGCAAGCGCCACGTCTTCATGGCCAGCGTTTGCCCTTCGCGGCTCCATTGATGGATGAAATATGCGCCCATGACGAGGAAGGCCAGGCACTGGCGCATGTGTTCCGTCAGCGGCGTATGCGCGCCTTGCACGGCCAGTTCAAACAGCAGGAAGGGTAAAAAGAGCACGGCCAGGGCCAGCAGCGACTCGTACACCATGGAAATCAGGCGGCGCTTGATCGTGGGATGGGAAGTGATGCTGGCGGCAGGTGTGCTATTTGGCATAGTTCGGCAGTGGGGCAGGCGTGGCAGGTGGCGTGACGGGCGCGGTGGCGGGGGGCGCGGCAGGATCCGTGAGCGGCACGGCCGCCGCAGGCGTGGCGGCTGGCGGCAGGACGGGCACGGCGACGGCAGGCGCTGCGGGCGTGGCCGGTGGCACGATCACGGGCGGCTTGCTGGTATTCGAATTGATCGCCGGCACTTTGCCCAGCGGTTTTTTCGGCACGAGTTCCGTCGCCAGCTTTTTCTTTTGATCTTCCGGCAATTGTTGGTATTGCTCCCATTGCGCGGTTTTTTGACCAGGATCAATCTTCTTCGTGCGCGTGTAGTTTTCGCGCACCAGGCGGCGCTGTTCCGGCGTCAGCTTGATCCATTCGCGCATGCGTTCATGCACGCGGGTTTGTTCGTCGGGCGACATGGAGGCAAAGCGGCTGGCGATATCGAGCCATTTCTGCTTGCGCAGCGGTTCCAGCTTGTTCCATTCGCCCGCCAGCGGCTGCAGGGCTTCCTGCTGCGCGTGCGACAGTTTGTTCCAGGACGGGTTGTCGCTGGCCTTGGGCGGCGTGCCGCCTTTGCCGGCCGTGCGGGGCGAGCCAGGCTTGACGGCCGGCGCTGGCGCCACCACGGACGCTGCCGCCACGGGAGGGGTCACGGGCGCAGGATGTT
Organism: Janthinobacterium sp. UMAB-60; assembly: GCF_900095235.1. NCBI lineage: Bacteria > Pseudomonadati > Pseudomonadota > Betaproteobacteria > Burkholderiales > Oxalobacteraceae > Janthinobacterium > Janthinobacterium sp. UMAB-60. Next base: position 116,280 of record NZ_LT607484.1, on the reverse strand, counting down.
GTTGCGCGCCTACCCAGGCGGCGCCAGCCAGGGCGCAGGCGCCCAGGCCGATGCCGCCAGCCAGCCAGCCTTTGCGTACGCTCGTGCGTGCCATTTATTGCTCGCGTTTCGTCAGGTAGGCGTTGAAGCCATGGTCCATGTACGCAGACAGCGGCAATTCGTCCGACAGCACGGCGGCGTCGATTTCTGCCAGTTCGGCAATATGTTGTTCTTGCTCAAACTGATAGATGCCCACCAGGCCGCCGACCAGCAGCAGCAGCGGGATGATGACGCTCATGCGGCCCAGCCACGACAGCGGTTCGACAAACAGGCTGCTGGCGATGCCGGCGAAGACGTCCTTGCGCACGGCGACGGTGGCGGGCGCGTCCGCCTTCTTGCGCGACAGGGCCAGCTTGCGTGCCGCTGCCAGGCGATCGGTGGCCGATGCGGGCAGGTCGTCGAGTTTTTCGTTCAGTGCATGGCGCACTTTGTAAGCGAAATTGAGATCGTCGGTGTTCATAATTTAATTCCCTTGGCTTTCAGCGATTCGGCGAGCGTGTGGGTAGCTCTGGAGCAATGTGTTTTCACGCTACCTTCGGAGCAACCCATCGCTTCCGCTGTTTCAGCCACATCCATGTCCTGCCAATAACGCATGAGGAAGGCTTCGCGTTGACGTGACGGCAGTTTTTGTACCTCAGCATCAATCAAAGCAAGCATTTGCGCGCGTTCGACCTGGTCGGCCGATGATTCGGCGGCGCTGCTGCCCTGTTCCGATTCATACGTGTCAAGTATATCAAAATCTTCATGCTCGTCGCCCGAGGGCTTCATGCCGGAAAACAGGCTGACCCAGGTGTTGCGAACTTTTTCTCGGCGGAAATAATCAAGGATGGTGTTCTGCAAGATGCGCTGGAACAGCATCGGCAGTTCGGCGGCCGGCTTGTCGCCGTACTTCTCGGCCAGCTTGATCATGGCATCCTGCACGATGTCGAGTGCCGATTCTTCCTTGCGGACCGCGTAGGCGGCTTGCTTGAAAGCGCGCCGCTCGACATTTTCTAGAAAGTCGGATAATTCTTTGTCTGTTGCCATGCGGTATGGGGATCTTAGCGGGCTGCGGGTGCGGTGGGCGAAATGGGGGCGGGTATGCTTTTTGCAACCCCGTGCATGCTAGCAAAAAATGTGCGTTTCCGCAGGGTTTTTGCACGTCGTGCGAGCAAAAATGCAGCGAGGCCGACATTTTCCTTGACCATCATGGTGCAACGCGATAACGTATGGGACGCTTTGAACACCCCAAAGCCCTATGGTCAGGTCGCGACCGGCACACAAGGCCATCCGCGGCAAGACGCGCTTTCATTTGTAGGCAGTTTGTTCTAACCCGTGCCACAAGCGCGAGCGGTTCGTACAGGCGCCACAGAAACTCCGGCCAAACGAGTTGCGTTAAGCGTTGTTTTGTAAGGTATCTATGGGTGCCCAAAGAAATGGCGTGACCGCATGAAAAGGGAAGCAGGAGCACTGTCGCGCACAGCGAACTTCGTCAGGAAAGAACATCCGATCAATCTCCAATGGACCTTGAAAGGAATGTTTCATGAATACCGAAGCAGCAGCAGGACCAATTACCGGCGCAGAAATTGTCGTGCGCTGTCTGGCTGAAGAGGGCGTCGAGCACGTCTTTGGATATCCGGGCGGAGCCGTACTCTACATCTACGACGCCATCTTCCAGCAAAACAAATTCCAGCATATCCTGGTACGCCACGAGCAGGCCGCGATCCACGCCGCCGATGCCTATTCGCGCAGCTCGAACAAAGTCGGTGTCGCCATCGTCACGTCCGGTCCGGGCGTCACGAATGCCGTCACAGGCCTGTCGACCGCGTACATGGACTCGATTCCCATGGTGGTGATCTCCGGTCAGGTGCCGAGCCACGCCATCGGCCAGGATGCGTTCCAGGAATGCGACACGGTCGGCATCACGCGCCCCGTGGTCAAGCACAACTTCCTCGTCAAGGACGTCAAGGACCTGGCAGCGACGATCAAGAAAGCCTTCTTCATCGCCCGTACCGGCCGTCCGGGACCCGTGCTGGTCGATATCCCCAAGGATATCAGCATGCACAAATGCCATTTCGACTATCCGAAGGAAGTCGAGATGCGTTCCTACCGTCCCGTCGACAAGGGCCACTCGGGCCAGATCCGCAAGGCCGTGCAGCTGTTGCTGCAAGCCGAACGCCCGATGATCTACACGGGTGGCGGCGTCATCCTGGCGAATGCGGCTCCCGAGCTGAACAAGCTGGTCGACCGCCTGGGTTTCCCGTGCACCAACACCTTGATGGGCCTGGGCGGCTACCGCGCCTCGAGCGAGCAGTATGTCGGCATGCCCGGCATGCACGGCACCTACGAAGCGAACATGGCGATGCAGAATTGCGACGTGCTGATCGCCATCGGCGCCCGTTTCGATGACCGCGTGATCGGCAACCCGAAACATTTCGCCTCGCATCCGCGCAAGATCATCCACGTGGACATCGATCCATCGTCGATTTCCAAGCGCGTCAAGGTCGATATCCCCATCGTCGGCAACGTCAAGGACGTGCTGATCGAGTTCCTCGCGCAACTCGACGCGGCCGAAGCCAAGCCGAACGTCAATGCGCTGAGTAACTGGTGGAAGCAGATCGCCGAATGGCGTGGCCGCGAATGCCTGAAATACCCGACCTCCGACCTGGTCATCAAGCCGCAATCGGTGGTCGAGAAAGTCTTCCAGCTCACCAAGGGCGACGCTTTCATCACCTCCGACGTGGGCCAGCACCAGATGTGGGCCGCGCAATACTATGGCTTCGACAAGCCGCGCCGCTGGATCAATTCCGGCGGCCTGGGCACCATGGGCGTCGGCTTGCCGTACGCCATGGGCGTGCAGATGGCCAATCCGGACGCCACCGTCGCCTGCATCACGGGCGAAGGCTCGATCCAGATGTGCATCCAGGAACTCGCCACGTGCAAGCAGTATCACCTGACGCCGAAGATCATCATGCTCAACAACCGTTTCCTCGGCATGGTGCGCCAGTGGCAGGAAATCGATTACGGTTCGCGCTATTCCGAGTCGTACATGGATTCGCTGCCCGACTTCGAAAAGCTGGCTGAAGCGTACGGCCACGTGGGCATGAAAATTGAAAAACCGGGCGACGTCGACGGCGCCCTGAAAGAGGCGTTTGCCATGAAAGACAGGCTGGTATTCATGAACTTCATTACCGACCAGTCCGAAAACGTGTGGCCCATGGTGAAAGCCGGCAAAGGCCTCTCCGAAATGATGCTCGGTTCGGAGGATCTCTAATCATGCGCCATATTATTTCTGTCTTGCTGGAAAACGAAGCAGGCGCCCTGTCGCGCGTGGTGGGCCTGTTCTCGGCACGCGGCTACAACATCGAAACCTTGACGGTGGCGCCGACGGAAGACTCGACCCTGTCGCGCATGACCATCGTCACCAGCGGCTCGGACGACATCATCGAGCAGATCACCAAGCACCTGAATCGTCTGATTGAAGTGGTGAAGGTGGTCGACCTGACCGAAGGCCAGCATATCGAACGCGAGTTGATGCTGATCAAGGTCCGTGCCGTGGGCAAGGAGCGCGAGGAAATGAAGCGTACCGCCGATATCTTCCGTGGCCGCATCATCGATGTCACCGAAAAGACGTACACGATCGAACTGACCGGCAACAAGGTCAAGCTCGACGCGTTCATCGATTCGATCGACCGCGCCTCCATCCTGGAAACCGTCCGCACCGGTGGTTCCGGCATCGGCCGCGGCGAACGCATCCTCAAAGTATAAAAGCACAGACGCAGCACTACGCGGCCCGCGGGCCGCATTTAAAACAACAACGCATCATCAAATTATAGGAAATACCATGAAAGTTTTTTACGACAAAGACGCTGACCTCTCCTTGATCAAAGGCAAAAACGTTGCCATCATCGGCTACGGTTCGCAAGGCCACGCGCACGCGCAAAACCTGAACGATTCGGGCGTCAACGTCACCGTCGGCCTGCGCAAGGGCGGCGCTTCGTGGACCAAGGTCGAGCAAGCCGGCCTGAAAGTAGCGGAAGTCAACGACGCCGTGAAAGCGGCCGACGTCATCATGATCTTGCTGCCGGATGAAAACATCGCCCAGGTCTACAACGAAAACATCGCCCCGTTCGCCAAGCAAGGCGCCGTACTGGCCTTCGCCCACGGCTTCAACGTGCATTACGGCCAGGTCGTGCCACGCGCCGACCTGGACGTGATCATGGTCGCGCCGAAAGCCCCGGGCCACACCGTGCGCGCCACCTACACCCAGGGTGGCGGCGTGCCCCACCTGATCGCCGTGTACCAGGATAAATCGGGCATCGCCCGCGATATCGCCCTGTCGTACGCCTCGGCCAACGGCGGCGGCCGTGCCGGCATCATCGAAACGAACTTCCGTGAAGAAACCGAAACGGATTTGTTCGGCGAACAAGCCGTGCTGTGCGGCGGCGCCGTGGAGCTGATCAAGGCCGGTTTCGAAACCCTGACGGAAGCGGGCTATGCGCCTGAAATGGCGTATTTCGAGTGCTTGCACGAACTGAAGCTGATCGTCGACCTGATCTATGAAGGCGGCATCGCCAACATGAACTACTCGATCTCGAACAACGCCGAATACGGCGAATACGTGACCGGCCCTAAAGTCGTCACCTCGGCCACCAAGGATGCGATGCGTCAATGCCTGAAAGATATTCAGACGGGCGAATACGCGAAGAGCTTCATCCTGGAAAACAAGGCAGGCGCACCGACCCTGATCTCGCGCCGCCGCCTGACGTCCGAGCACCAGATCGAAGAAGTGGGCGCGAAACTGCGCGCCATGATGCCTTGGATCGCCAAGAACAAGATGGTTGACCAGTCGAAGAACTAAGCATTTATTAGTCATTCGCAATGAAAAGCCGGCGCAAGCCGGCTTTTTTTTCGTTCATGTGATGCCGCCTGTTGCGCCGCGCCGGGGTGGGCGTGAGTATCTGTGTATATTTAAGTGTTTCCCATCTGTATTATTGTCACTCAATTAATTTCCCATAGGAATCAAAAAGTGAGCAATCGCCCCACCTCTGTCAATATCATCAGCTGGTTTTTAATCGTCACGGCACTCATCTCGCTGGTCTCCAGTTACCTCAACATGGATAACCCGATAACGAAGGAGTTGATGGCCAAGAGCGCCATGTCGGTGCCGTTGCAATATGCAGTCATGTTTCTGGGCCTGGTCATTGCGCTCATCTCGGGCATTGCCCTGCGCCGTGGCCATAAATGGGCGCGAACGCTGTATCTGGGCTGGAGCGTGTTTGGCCTGGTCGTGGCTCTTTTCACGTCACCGGTAAAAATCATGCTCGTGCCTGGCGTGCTGATGCTGGCCGTGATTGCCTATTTCCTGTTCCGCCCGCAGGCCAACGCCTATTTTTCTCCGCGCCTGGCGGCGAATGATGCGTAAGTTCGTCAGCATCGTCTGCAAGTCGCTTGCGGGGATGTTTGTCTATCTGATCACCTTGTTTGCGTTCCTGGCCGAGCGGCAGCCCGACGGCAAGCTGGCGATGCTGGTAGTCATCGCGGTTTGCGGCATTGTGGCGATGCTGGCTGGGCTGGCGTTGAGCGGTTTTGCTCAATGGCGGCGCGATACCGGCATTGTGCTGCTGGCCGCCACGGGCTTTACCGCGTTCCTGTTACTGTGCATGGCATGCATGTTCGGCAGTGATGATGTGATGAAATTCATGCCGCCGGGAAGCGTGGACATGTTTGACAGTTATTTGACCGGTGTCGCCGTCTTGCTGGGCTTCGCGGCCCTGGGTGGCTGGTTGCTGCGGCAAGCCCGGTCGCGGTCCGCCAATCCGGCCTGAGCCAGACGTAGTGTCTGCCGGGTAAAGCCAGGTCTCCACCAGGAGCCTGGCTTTTTTCTTGCGCGCACGTTTTTCGCCCGCCTCCTATATAATCCCGCCCTTCCTTTGCAGTTTCCCATGGACTGCATCTGTTTCGGTATCTGCCGACCGCAACGCGCATCACCGCTTTTGTAGCACGCCAGGCGCTAGCTGATTAGCCGCTTGCGCAATCTGAAGGACCCCTATGACCGACCGTATCACCGCCACAGTGCCCATGCCGGGCACTGCAGACTCTTCCATTTCCGAACGGCTTCCCATCCTGGCCTTGCTGGCCCTGGCCATGACGGCATTTCTCGCCCTCCTGTCGGAAACCTTGCCAGCCGGCCTGCTGCCGCAGATTGCCCGGGACCTCGGCATTTCCGAGGTCATGACGGGCCAGCTGGTCACCGTGTACGCCATCGGTTCCATCCTGACGGCGATTCCCCTGACGGCGCTCACCAGCAGCTGGCGCCGGCGCAATGTCCTGCTGCTGGCCATCATCGGCTTTTTGATCTTCAATACGGCGACGGCCCTGGCGCCCAACTACCTCGTCGCCCTGGTTTCGCGTTTCGTGACGGGCATGGCCGCCGGTCTGGCCTGGGGCTTGATGGCCGGCTACGCGCGCCGCATGGTGTCCGTCGAGCAGCAGGGCAGGGCGATGGCCATCGCCATGATCGGCACGCCGCTGGCCCTGTCGCTGGGCGTGCCGCTGGGCACCCTGATGGGCGGCGTGCTGGGCTGGCGCAGCATCTTTGGCATCATGTCCGGCATGGCAGTGGTGCTGGTCGCGTGGGTGTTGCTGGTCGTGCCCGATTATCCGGGGCAAAAGAATGGCGAGCGCCTGTCGATCCGCCAGGTGTTCATGACGCCCGGTGTGCGGCCGATTCTGGCGGTGATCGTCGCCTGGATGCTGGCGCATAACATTCTGTATACATATATCGCGCCGTTCCTGGCACCGTCCGGCTTGCGCCCCCGCGTCGACCTGGTGCTGCTCGTGTATGGCGTGGGATCGCTGGCCGGCATCTGGCTGGTCAGCCAGCTGATCGATCGCTGGCTGCGCCCGCTCGTGCTGGGCTGCATCGCCGCCTTTGCCCTGGTGGTGGTGGCGCTGGGCCTGGCGATGGACTCCCCTATCGTCATCTATGTCAGCATGGCCATCTGGGGCATCACCTTCGGCGGCGCCGGCACCTTGCTGCAGACGGCGTCGGCGGATGCGGCCGGCGATGGCATGGATGTGGCGCAGGCGATGGTGGCGACCATCTGGAACGTGGCCATCGCGGGTGGCGGCCTGGCGGGCGGCATGCTGCTCGACGGCTATGGCGTGGCGTCGTTTCCGTGGGCCATGCTGGCCTTGCTGCTGGTGGCGTTGACCATCGCCTGGCGCGCGCACCGCCACAGCTTCAAGCCGGGCCGGCGCAGCGGCGGTGCGGTCATAGGTCACTAACAACACTGTTATTTAGAATATCAGTGTATTGAAATGTGAGCAGATGTGACTGGGAAGCACATTTTGTGACGATTTGTTAATTTGCGCCACGGGAACGAATGAGGCGTTAGAATCTACACAGTTTGACAAGTTTCTCAGGCGAAAGGGATGGCAAAAGCGTCCCTTTCGCGGGCTGTCAGCCATATTAACTACCTAGGAGTACCCCCCATGACCGTGATGAAATCCATCCTTGTTGCCGCCGCAGCCACCGTTGCCCTGAGCGCACAAGCGCAAACCTTGCCAACCAACGGCACCCTGGTGGTCGTCCCCGCGTTTGGCGAAGTCAAGCATGTCAACGACCAGGTGATCGCTACCTTGGCCGTCGAAGAACAGGACAAGGACAAGGCTGCCGCCGCGTCGCGAGTCAACCAGAAGATGAACAAGGGCATCGCCATCGTCAAGCAGGCCGACCCATCGGCGGCGCTGAAATCGTACGGCTACTACACCTATCCCGTGTATCCGGAAGAGCGCCCGTTGCCGGCTGGTGCCGTGGCCAAGCCGCGCCTGCCAACGGCATGGCGTGTCGGCCAGTACCTGGAAGTGACGACGGCGAACCTGGCGACCTTGCCAAAAACCGTATCGGCGGCGCAAGGCGTGCTGACCCTGAATGGCTTGAATTTCGGCCTGAAGCCGGAAACCATCCGCTTGCTGGACGATCAGCGCATCGCCGCCACGTATAAAAACCTCAATGAGCGCGTGGCCGCCATCGCCAAGGCCATGGGCCGCAATGTGTCCGACGCCGTGCTCGATACGGTGGACTTCGAAGGTTCGGGCAACTACGCCACCGAAAGCCGTCCTGCCGCCGCACCGATGATGATGCGCAGCGCCAAGATGGCCGAAGACAGCAGCGTCGTCGCCGAGCCGAGCTTCGAGCCGGGCGAAACGACGCTCGACATGCGCGTCGTCGGCAAGGTCAAGTTCAAGTAAGTGCGAGTAAGCTCGTCAACGTGGAAATGTTTTCGCGTTAGACTGTTTTAAAAATCATGGGGCTGTTGGCCCCATGGTCGTTTTTGCCCCATTATTTTCCAGGAGAACACCATGACCGTCATGAAATCGCTGCTGGCCGCTGCCGCCGCTACCGTTGCCCTGAGCGCACACGCCCAGGCCTTGCCCACCACCGGCACCCTTGTGGTGGTGCCCGCGAATGGCGAAGTGGTGCATGCGAACGACCAGGTGACCGTCACCCTGGCCATCGAAGAGCAGGACAAGGACAAGGCCGCCGCCGCCTCGCGCGTGAACCAGAAGATGAACCAGGGCGCGGCCATCGTCAAGAAAGCCGATCCGCAAGCCGTGCTGAAAACCCAGGGTTATTACACGTATGCCGTGTACCCGGAAACGGCGCCCCTGCCGCCGGGCGTCGCCGCCAAGGCACGCGTACCGACCGGCTGGCGCGTAGGCCAGTACCTGCAGGTGACGACGACCAACCTGGCCGCCTTGCCGAAAACCGTTTCCGCAGCGCAAGGCGTGCTGACCCTGAACCGTTTGAATTTCGGCCTGGCGCCCGCCACCATCCGCAAGCTCGACGACCAGCGCATCGCCGCCGCGTACAAGAACCTCAATGAGCGCGTGGTCGCCATCGCCGGCGCCATGGGCCGCAACGTCAATGACGCCGTGATCGACACCATCGATTTCGAAGGTTCGGGCAACTATGCGCAGCGCGCCAATATGGCTGGTGCACGCGCCATGAGCGCCGACTCCATGGGTTATGGCGGCAACCAGGTGGCCGAACCGAGCTTCGAACCAGGCGAAACGACCCTCAACATGGGCCTGGTGGCGAAGATCAAGTTCAAATAAGGCTAGTATTGGTGTCAATATTGCCGGCTTGACGCCGCCGCGCTTTTCTTTGGCGGCGGCTCATCTATAATGGCAAGATCGGCAGGCGCATGCCGCAAGACGAATGCGCCTGCCATCTGGCACCGAATCCCCCGCAGTACACAAGATATGGAACAACATGGCAAACTTCCCCCGTCGTAGAGGCAAGAACGGCACTCCCGCAGCATCCAAAGCGTCCCGCTTCAGCAAATTCGTGCGCCAGCCGGTGGCCGATGGCACGGGCAAGAAAACCTTGCGCCGCCGCGGCATCTATCTGTTGCCGAACGCCTTCACGACGGCAGCCCTGTTTTGCGGCTTCTACGCCATCGTCATGGCCATGAACCAGAAATTCGAACACGCGGCCTGGGCCATCTTCATCGCCATGATCCTCGACGGCCTCGACGGCCGCATCGCCCGCCTGACGAATACGCAGAGCGAATTCGGCGCCCAGTACGACAGCCTGTCCGACATGGTGTCGTTCGGCGCCGCGCCGGCGCTGGTGATCTATGAATGGTCGCTGCGCGGCATGGGTAAACTGGGCTGGCTGGCCGCCTTCGTGTACTGCGCCGGCGCCGCCTTGCGCCTGGCCCGCTTCAACACGAATATCGCCGTGGTCGACAAGCGCTTCTTCCAGGGCTTGCCTAGCCCGGCTGCCGCCGCCATGGTGGCCGGCTTCATCCTGCTGATGAACGACCTGGAATTTGCCGGCAACCAGCTGGCCTGGGTCTCGTGGACGATCGCCCTGTTCGCCGGCCTGACCATGGTCACGAATGTGCCGTTCTACAGTTTCAAGGATGTGAATTTCCGCAAGTCCGTGCCCTTCATCGTGGTATTCCTGCTGGCATTGTTCTTCGCGCTCATTTCCATCGACCCGCCAAAAGTGCTGTTCCCGATTTTCGTCGCCTATGGCCTGTCCGGCTACGCCGTGTTTTTCTGGCGCATGGCGAAGGGCAAGCCCGTCAGCATCATCCAGACCGACCACGAGCATTAATGCGCCGAGTCGGTAGCATCGCCAGTCTTCAGCCAGCCAGGAGCAGCCATGAACACCAGCAACCGACTCATCATTTTTGACACCACCTTGCGCGACGGCGAGCAATCGCCGGGCGCTTCCATGACGCGCGAGGAAAAGCTGCGCATCGCCAAGCAGCTCGAACGCATGAAGGTCGATGTGATCGAAGCGGGCTTCGCGGCCGCCTCGCAGGGCGACTTCGAGTCGATACGGGCGATTGCCGGCGCCGTGCGCGAATCGACCATCTGTTCGCTGTCGCGCGCCAACGACCGCGACATCGCCCGCGCCGCCGAAGCGCTGGCGCCCGCCGAGCGCAAGCGCATCCACACCTTCATTGCCACTTCACCGCTGCACATGCAGATGAAGCTGCGCATGACGCCTGAGCAAGTGCTGACGCAGGCGCAGAACGCCGTGCGCTACGCGCGCCAGTTCACGGACGATATCGAATTCAGCCCCGAAGACGGCAGCCGCTCCGACGAAGATTTTTTGTGCCGCGTGCTCGAAGCCGTGATCGCCGAGGGCGCCACCACCATCAATTTCCCCGACACGGTGGGTTACGCCGTGCCCGAGATCTTCGGCAATACGATCAAGCGTTTGCGCGAACGCATACCGAATGCCGATAAAGCCATCTGGTCTGTCCATTGTCATAACGACCTGGGCCTGGCTGTGGCCAATTCGCTGGCCGGCGTCATGATCGGTGGCGCGCGGCAGATCGAGTGCACCGTCAATGGCCTCGGCGAGCGGGCCGGCAACACGGCGCTGGAAGAGGTGGTGATGGCGCTGCGCACGCGCGCCGCCTATTACAACTTGACGGTGGGCATCGATACGACGCAAATCGTGGCGGCCTCGAAAATGGTGTCGCAGATCACGGGCTTCGCCGTGCAGCCGAACAAGGCCGTCGTGGGGGCGAACGCCTTTGCGCACGCCTCCGGCATCCACCAGGACGGCATCTTAAAGGCGCGCGAGACGTATGAAATCATGCGCGCCGAAGACGTGGGCTGGACGGCCAACAAGATCGTCCTGGGTAAACTGTCGGGCCGCAACGCCTTCAAGCAGCGGTTGCACGAGCTGGGCATCGCGCTCGAATCGGAGGCGGAAGTCAACGCGGCCTTCCTGCGCTTCAAGGAACTTGCCGACCGCAAATCCGAGATTTTCGACGAAGACATCATGGCCCTCGTCAGCGAGGAACAGCAGGCGCAGGAGAGTGAGCACTACCGTTTCATTTCCCTGACACAGCAGTCGACGACGGGCGCCGTGCCGCATGCGCGCGTGGAGTTTCTTGTCGGCGGCGTGCAGCGCAGCTGCGAAGGGCAGGGCGACGGCCCCGTCGACGCCACCGTCAACGCCATCGAAAGCGCGGCCGCCAGCGGTGCGGAGCTGGTCTTGTTCTCCGTCAATGCCATCAGCACGGGCACGCAGTCGCAGGGCGAAGTGACGATGCGATTGTCGCGCGACGGGCGCATCGTCAACGGCGTGGGTGCCGACCCCGACATCATCGTCGCCTCGGCCAAGGCGTATTTGTCGGCGCTCAACAAACTGCATTCCAAGGATGAACGGATCGACCCGCAACCTTAGCCATATATCACCAGAAAAAGCGGCGCTCTTCCTTGGCCGGATCGGGCCCATTCATCATCATGCGCACGATGCCGTCATGGTCGAAGTGCACGTGCATCATGGAATCCCACACGCCCGATTCCTTGTAGCGGTAAGACCAGACGTGCAGTTTCGGCAGCGCCAGATACGATGTTTCCGTTGGGCGGCCCAGGGTGTGCAGCACGTCTTGCTGGGTCGACACGCCCACCTTGATGCGGGCAAAGCCCGGCGTGTCGAGCACCTGCTCGTAGGAAATCAACTTGTCGTCGGGGCCGAAGCGGGCCATATACGTGTACTGGCCGTACGGCCCCGTGGCGTATTCCAGTTCCGGCCCCGTGGGCAGCTGGTAGATATTCGTCGGCCGGCCCAGGCGCGCTTCCACGGCGGCGCGCGGTTCGCCCGGCTGCGGCGGCGGGACGTTCCAGCTGGCGCAGCCGGCCAGCACGGCAAACAGCAGCGGCGTTGCTAATTTGAGCAGTTTTTTCATGTTTGTCCTCCTGAAATGCGGGAAAATCCTATCATGCGCCGAGAAAAGAGCGCACGGCAGGATACAGGCGGGCTTTTTTCCGATATACTTGCGCGTCTGGTTGGAAGCATAGGCCAGTATTTTAATAATCGTAGTTCACGGTGGATAGGGTTCAGACTCTGTGCACCGCATGTGAAAGGTTTATCATGACAGTAGAAAACATCAACAAAGCCGCTATCATCGCGGACAACGCACGTGGTCAAAACGACACCGGCTCCCCTGAAGTGCAAGTTGCACTGCTGACAGCTCGCATCAACGAACTGAACGGCCACTTCAAAGCACACTCGAAAGATCACCACTCCCGCCGCGGCCTGATCATGATGGTCAACCGTCGTAAGAGCCTGTTGTCCTACCTGAAGTCGAAAGACGCTACCCGTTATCGCGACCTGATCGCTAAACTTGGTCTGCGCAAGTAATTTTTGCCGTACAAGGTTTATACAGAAATGCCTGCGCCAGTTCGCTGACGCGGGCATTTTGTCATTTGAATTCCGGATTTATGTCGGTAAGTGCAGTATGCTCCTACCGATATCATGTTTTAAAAGTAAAGTAGTAAAGGCGGCAACGGTTTTTCCACCGCCTGTGGTGAGGTGAACGACAGCCCCTGAAAATCTGTCGGCAATTAGAAAAGGGATACCCCATGTTTAACAAAGTTACGAAAACCTTCCAGTACGGTCAACACCAAGTGACCCTGGAAACCGGCGAAATCGCACGTCAGGCATCCGGCGCAGTGCTGGTGTCGATCGAAGATACCGTCGTTCTGGCAACGGTGGTGGCACGCAAAGATGCCAAACCAGGCCAGGATTTCTTCCCTTTGACGGTAGATTATGTTGAAAAAACCTATGCTGCCGGTAAAATTCCGGGCGGTTTTTTCAAGCGCGAAGGCCGTCCTTCCGAAAAAGAAACACTGACATCGCGTCTGATCGACCGTCCTATCCGTCCGCTGTTCCCGGAAGGCTACCTGAATGAAGTGCAAGTCATCATTCACGTGTTGTCGGTCAACCCTGAAATCGATCCGGACATCGCCGCCATGATCGGCGCCTCCGCTGCCCTGTGCGTCTCGGGCGTGCCTTTCAGCGGTCCGATCGGCGCCGCGCGCGTCGGTTACGCCAACGGCCAGTACATCCTGAACCCGACCGTTCAGCAGCTGAAAACGTCGGAAATGGACCTGGTGGTCGCCGGTACCGAAACGGCCGTGCTGATGGTCGAATCGGAAGCGAAACAGCTGTCCGAAGAAATCATGCTGGGCGCCGTGGTCTTTGGCCACGACCAGATGAAAGTCGTCATCGACGCGATTCACGACCTGGTGCGTGACGGCGGCAAGCCGGAAGTGGAATGGGCGCCTGCGCCAAAAAACGAAGCACTGATCGCCCGCGTCGCGCATTTCGCCAACGCCAAGATCAATGACGCGTATCAAACCAAGGACAAGCAAGAGCGCACGGCCAAGCTGAAAGCGGCGACGTCGGAAGTGATCGCCGATCTGTCGGCTGAAGCCGCCGCCAACGGTGGCGCGTCGATCGACAGCGCCGAAGTGAACAACATCCTGTTCGACATCGAAGCCAAGATTGTGCGTACGCAAATCCTGGACGGCGAGCCACGCATCGACGGCCGCGACACGCGCACCGTGCGTCCGATCTCGATCCGCACCAGCGTGCTGCCACGTACCCACGGTTCGGCCCTGTTCACGCGCGGCGAAACGCAGGCGCTGGTCGTGGCAACTTTGGGCACCGCCCGCGACAGCCAGAAGATCGATGCGCTGATGGGCGAGTTCACCGATTCGTTCATGCTGCATTACAACATGCCTCCGTTCGCCACCGGCGAAACGGGCCGTGTCGGTACGCCGAAACGCCGCGAAATCGGCCACGGCCGTCTGGCCAAGCGCGCGCTGATCGCCGCCCTGCCAGCAGCCGAAGAGTTCAGCTACTCGGTGCGCCTGGTATCGGAAATCACGGAATCGAACGGTTCCTCGTCGATGGCTTCGGTGTGCGGCGGCTGCCTGGCACTGATGGACGCCGGCGTGCCGATGAAAGAACACGTGGCCGGTATCGCCATGGGCCTGATCAAGGAAGGCGGCAAGTTTGCCGTGCTGTCCGACATCCTGGGCGACGAAGATCACCTGGGCGACATGGACTTCAAGGTAGCCGGTACCCGCAACGGTATCACGGCGCTGCAGATGGACATCAAGATCATGGGCATCACCAAGGAAATCATGCAAGTGGCACTGGCGCAAGCCAAGGAAGGCCGCGAGCACATCCTGGGCGAAATGCAAAAAGCTATGCCGCACGTCAAAACCGAACTGTCCGATTTCGCACCGCGTCTGATCACCATCAAGATCAACCCGGAAAAAATCCGTGACGTGATTGGCAAGGGCGGCGCCGTGATTCGCGCGCTGACCGAAGAGACGGGCACCCAGATCGACATCAGCGACGAAGGCGTGGTCACCATCGCTTCCGTCGACGCTGCTGCCGGCCAGGAAGCCAAGCGCCGCATCGAAGAACTGACCGCCTCCGTCGAAGTGGGCAAGACCTACGAAGGCACCGTGCTGAAACTGCTGGACTTCGGCGCCATCGTGCAAGTCATGCCAGGCAAAGACGGCTTGCTGCACATTTCGCAGATCGCCAACGAGCGCGTCAACGCCGTGGCCGACTACCTGAAAGAAGGCCAGCTGGTCCGCGTCAAGGTTCTGGAAACGGACGACCGCGGCCGTCTGAAGCTGTCGATGAAGGCTGCTGAAGGCAACGAAGCGCCAGCCGCTTAAGTCAGACTGACTGCGGCCTCGGCCGCATGCTCAACAACCGCCAGCGCGCAAGCCCTGGCGGTTTTTTTGCGCCGCGTTTGTGCTGCATCAAGGTAGATGCCGCTTTGCGCATCGGCCTTGATCCAGCTCGCAGTGGCCAGTTTTGCGCCTTGTAGATTCGGGAGGGGATCTTCCCCTGAACGAGTCTTCCAAGGAGATGCAGCATGCGCACATTCTGCGGGCTGGCCGCCGCCTTTCTGCTTGTCGTTTCGCCCGGCGCCTGGGCACAGCTGGACAACGCGCCCACGCCGGTGCCGCTGCCCATCCCTATCGCCGCCGCGTCCACGGCCATGCCGGCGCAAGACCTCGACGCCTTGCGCGCCGTGCATGCGCGCGAAATCAATGACCTCAGCACCTTCAAGACGGCGGGCTTGCCGCGTGAAGCTATCGACTCCTATCTCGATAGCGGGCCAGGGCAGCAGTTCCTGCGCGAACTGCGCGCCGCCGACCCGGCCGCTCCGGCCGAGACGATTTATGCGCGGGCGGTCGAGCAGCTCGCTTCCGGCAGCACCTTGCCGGACCTGCAAGCCATGTCGGCCGCATTGGTAAAAATCGTGCCGCATGGCCAGAATGTGTCGCCATATTCGCCCTATTTCACCACCAGCGCGCAATTGCAGCTGGCGGCGGGTCAGTGCGCCAGCCTGGCCGACTGTTTCGGCTTGCCCTTGAAGAGCGAGGCGCCGCTGTATGATGTGTACCAGATCATGCCCAAGGGCACGGTGAACGTCTTCGTCAGCCAGGTGGCGCCCACGCAAGAGCTGGGCGGCCTGGTGCGGCGCAAGGGCGGGGCGCAACAGTATTTATTGCCAAATCGCAACTTGTGGTCGGCGCCCGTGCTGATCGGCACGATCAGGAACTGAGGAGAGATGATGGACCAACAGCGCTTGCGAGCCCTTGCCGCCGAACTGGAGCAGTTGCTGGCACGCCTGGCGCCCATAGACGGGGAGGTGGCCGACTTGCGTAGCGCGGTCGAGCCGCTGCTGGCCCTGGCTGGCAGCGGCGCCTTGAGCACACCCCTGCCATGGGGCGATATCCCCGGCGGGCGTTATTTTACGGAAGGCGGCTTGCGCCAGTACCCCGAACTGGAGCAGGCATTTGCCCGCTTCCGCATCGAGGCGACGGGCGGCGAATCGCCGGCCTTGCGCAAGCTGCGGGGTGATATCTGATTGGCAATCATTTGATTAATGTATGGTATCAATTGTTGTTTCTGGGTAATTGAGAGTCGGTATTGCTTGACGACAAAATCTTATTCATCGACCATGGCGCATCCCTCCCGATTTTCTCTTTTTTTATTGGATGCACTATGTTGTCCTCCCTTAAGGCGCGGCTGATCGCCATCGCCGTTTCCATCGTCGTGCTGGCCATGCTGGCCGTGGCCATCGCCAATTTCTTCACCACGCGCTCCAGCACCCTGGCCGCGCTCGACACGCAGATGCTGCAGTTGTCGCACAGCCATGCGGCGGCCATCGCCGAATGGCTGCGTTCCAAGCAGGCTGTCGTCGCTTCGCTCAAGCAGGGCGCCACGGCGGCCGATCCGCTGCCGGCCCTGAAGGCGGCCGAGCAGGCGGGCACGTTCGATATGGCGTATATCGGCTTTGCCGACAAGCACGCCGTCTTTTCGCAAGAGCGCAAGCGCGCCGCCGACTACGATCCCACGGCGCGGCCCTGGTACAAGCTGGCGTCCGAAGTGGGCGGCCCCATCATTACGGCGCCGTATATCGGCGCCAGCACGGGCAAGCTGGTGGTGACGTTTGCCGAGCCGCTGGGTGGCAAGGGCAGCGTGACGGGCGTGATGGCGGCCGATGTGATGATGGATGCCGTGGTGCAAAACGTCGCCTCGATCAAGCCGACGCCGTCCAGCTACGGCTTTCTCGTCGATGGCGGCGGCAAGATCATCGCCCACCCGGATGGCAAGCTGACCCTGAAACCGCTGGCTGAGCTGGACCCGGGCCTGAGTGCGCAGGCGCTGGCCGATATTGAAAAGAGCGGCGACGGCGCCGCCATTCGCCTCGGCGAACGTAACGGCATCCTGCATGTAAGTAAGGTTCCAGGCAGCGACTGGCTGCTGGCGACCGTGCTCGACCGGGCGGAAGCGACGCAGGCATTGACCTCCATGCTGCGCGCCTCGGCCCTGACGGCCTTGCTGGTGCTGGCCCTGGCCGCCACGGTACTGAGTGCGCTGGTGGCGCGCGCCCTGCGCCGCCTGGGCCTGGTGCGCGATGCGATGGAAGCGATCGCCACGGGCGACGGCGACCTGACCAGCCGCCTCGACGCGCAAGGTACGGACGAACTGGCGCAGATCGCCAAGGCCTTTAACTTGTTCGTGGAAAAAATCGCCACCGTGCTGGTGCAGATACGCAGCATCAGCACCCTGGTGCGCAGCGAGTCGGCCGATATTGCCGCCGGCAACGCCGACCTGTCCTCGCGCACGGAAGCGCAGGCAGGGGCGCTGGAACAGACGGCCAGTTCGATGGATGAGCTGACCTCGACGGTGAAGCAGAATGCGGAAAACGCGCATGCGGCCAACGAGCTGGCCATGTCTGCCTCGGAAGTGGCGGCCAAGGGTGGCCGCGTGGTGCAGCAAGTGGTGGGCACGATGGCTGGCATCCAGGAAAGTTCGCGCAAGATCGTCGACATCATCGGCGTGATTGACGGCATCGCTTTCCAGACGAATATCCTGGCCTTGAACGCGGCCGTCGAGGCGGCGCGCGCGGGCGAGCAGGGCAGGGGCTTTGCCGTGGTGGCGTCCGAAGTGCGCAACCTGGCGCAACGGTCCGCTGGCGCGGCGAAGGAAATCAAGGAATTGATCGGCGATTCGGTGGAGAAGGTCGATGCGGGCGGGCGCCTCGTCGATGAAGCGGGCCAGACCATGGATCAGGTGGTGGCCTCGGTGCAGCAATTGACGACCATCATGAGCGAGATCACGGTGGCCAGCCGCGAACAGAGCGCCGGCATCGGCGAAATCAATACGGCCGTCACGCACATGGATACCATGACGCAACAGAACGCCGCCCTTGTCGAGCAGGCGGCCGCCGCCGCGGAAAGCCTGCAGGAACAGGCCGTGGACCTGGCGCAGGCCGTCGGCATGTTCCGCCTCGGTGATGCGGACCCTGCTGCTGCGCCCGCGCCCGTGACGCGCCTCAAGGCGAAGCCGGCCGCATCGGCACCACGTGCGCCGGCCCGCGCGCTGTCGGCGGCCAAGCCCGTCAAGGCAGCCAAGTCCGGCGCCGATGAGTGGGAAGAGTTTTAAGTTGCAAGCGTAGCGATCTGCGCGTTTATCCGCGTTTTTGTCAGGCCAGCCTGCCAAAAGCGCAGTTCGTCGCAATCGGCGTGTTGGCCGGGGGCGGTATGGCTATAGTGACACCATACCGCAAGCCCACTGCCAGACACCCGAGGAGATTCAAATGAACGTCGCTAAAAACATGGAAGTCATTGCCGTTGCCGCCGCCATCCTGCTCGGCGCCAGCTGCTACGCCATCGCCCCGGCCGCTCCGGCCCTGCAAGTGGCCAGCTCCACGGCCACCGTGGCTGCGCCAGCAAACAAGGCTGCCATGCAAGTGGTGGTCGTCAAGGCCAAGCGCCTGAGCGCCTTGGAAAAAGCCCGTTTTGCATAATTGATTGTCAGCAATTTTTGCTGCTGCTACAGTGGCGGCCAGTGGCAATGCGCGCGAGTCCCACGAGGGCGCCGCGACATATAAAAACAAGATACCGAGGATGCACTACATGAAAAAGACACTGCAACTGGCGCTGCTGTTCCTGGCGACTTTGGGCCTGGTGCGCGGCGCGGCCGCCGAGACCCGCTTGCTGGAGATGCGCAACGTCGACGCCCGCGTGGTGCGCGTCAAGCTCGACGGCGTGATGGAAGTGCGCATTCGCCAGGGCAATGTGCCGTCGCTGAGCATCACGGCCGACAAGCGCTACATCGCCGATGTCAGCACGGCGCAAAGCGGCGACACCCTGCACATCGAAACGGAAGTGCGCGGCTTCAAGCTCGGCCCTTCGTCGATCCGCGCCGACCTGGTGCTGCCGAACTTGCGCGAAGTCAGTTCGGAAGGCTTTGGCAGCACCGACATCACGGGGTTCAAGGGCGAGGAACTGACCCTGTCGCTGGAAGGGGCGGGCAGCATCAAGCTGGTGGGCGATTACCGCAAGCTCAATGCCAGCCTGGGCGGCGTGGGCAGCATGCAGCTCTGGATCGGCAATAACGACAAGGCGGAACTCGATCTGCAGGGCGCCGGCTCGGTGGTGCTGGGCGGACGCGGTCGCATCCTGAAAGCCAGCCTGGGCGGCCTGGGCAGCCTGAATGCGCAGCAATTCGAGGCGGACGCCGTGAACCTGGAATTGAGCGGCCTCGGCAATGCCACGGTGAATGCCCATACGAATGCCAAGCTGAACCTGAGCGGACTCGGTTCGGTGGTGGTGTACGGCAAGCCGGCCAACCGCGATGTCAGCGTCGAGGGGCTGGGCAAAGTTAGCTGGAAGTAAAAGCATCCTGCCGCAGGCCTTCTGCAGGACAAGAATAAGCAGTCAGACCACATCCCATTCCGATGAAAAAACTGATCATTACATTACTCATGCTGTTGACGATACAGCTACCCGCGCGGGCTGGCTTCGCCGAAGGCGCCAGCGCCTACAACAACAAGAATTACGCGCTGGCTTACAAGGAAATATTGCCCCTTGCCAAGACCGGCAACGCCGATGCCCAGCATTTGCTGGGCTTGATGTATTACATGGGACGGGGCTTGCCGCAGGATTACAAGCAAGCCATGTTCTGGCACCGCAAGGCGGCCGAGCAGGGCAAGGCCGATGCCCAGTACGTGGTGGGTGCCATGTATTACACGGGCAACGCCGTGCTGCAGGACCACAAGCAGGCTGTGGGCTGGTTCCGCAAGGCGGCCGAGCAGAACCATGCGGAGGCGCAGCAGGTGCTGGGCCTGATGTACCGCTACCACATGGGTGGCGTGCCGCAGGATAACGTCATCGCCTACATGCTGTGGAACCTGGCGGCAGCGAATGGCAACGCGAATGCGGCCGATCAGCGTGCCGCCGTGGTGCGCAAGATGACGCATGAGCAGGTCGAGGAAGGGCAAGCCCTGTCGGCCAAATGGAAGCCGGGCACGCCGCTGCCGCGCCAGTCGAAGACGGGCGCCGGCTAAGAAGAAGGGGCGGTCTGCAGGGGTGAGCGGCTTGGCGTACAATCGCCGTTTTCCCTTGAAAGAGTCCCGCCATGCGTGCAGTTGCCATCAGCCAGCCAGGTCCCGCCGACGTTTTACAGATCGCCGAACGTCCCATGCCGCAATATAAGGCGGGTGAACTGCTGATCAAGGTGCACGCGGCCGGCATCAACCGCCCTGACGTGCTGCAGCGCCTGGGCAAGTATGCGCCGCCCGCCGGCGCGTCCGACTTGCCGGGCCTGGAAGTGGCGGGCGAAGTCGTCGATGGCGATTTCACCAACACGACATTCAAGAAGGGCGACCTGGTCTGCGCGCTGGTGCAGGGCGGCGGTTATGCCGAATACTGCGCCGCCCCAAGCGGCCAGTGCCTGCCCTTGCCCAAGGGCTTGACGGCGCTGGAGGGCGCGTCGCTGCCGGAAAACTTCTTTACCGTGTGGAGCAATGTGTTCGACCGCTGCGCGCTGGCCGATGGTGAAACGTTGCTGGTGCAGGGCGGCACGTCCGGCATCGGCGTGGCGGCCATTCAATTGGCGGCCGCGCTCGGTCACCGCGTGTTCGCCACGGCCGGCAGCGACGAGAAGGCGCGCGCCTGCGAGGCGCTGGGCGCCGAACGGGGCATCAACTACCGCACGGAAGATTTCGTCGCCGTCGTCAAGGAATTGACCGATGGCAAGGGTGTCGACGTCATCCTCGACATGGTGGGCGGCGACTACCTGCCGCGCGAAATCGATTGCCTGGCCGACGACGGCCGCATCGGCCTGATCGCCGTGCAGGGCGGCACCAAAGCCACCCTGGATCTGGGGCAGGTGCTGCGCCGCCGTCTGAGCGTCAGCGGTTCCACCCTGCGTCCGCGCCCGGTCGCCTTCAAGGCGGCTATTGCGAACCACCTGCGCACGACCGTCTGGCCGCTGATCGAGGCGGGCAAGATCAAGCCCGTCATCTATCAGACTTTCCCGTTGGAGAAGGCCAGCGAGGCGCATGCCTTGATGGAAGCGAGCACGCACGTGGGCAAGATCATGTTGCAAGTTGCCTGAAACGGGGCGCTGCCTGTTTGACCGGCATCGGTGCCGGGGTTAGAATGACGGGTTATTAGAATTTAGGCTACTATGCGTCGCAAACTCGTCGTCGGAAATTGGAAAATGAACGGCAGTCGCACCTCGAATGCGGTGTTATTGTCTGAAATAGTGGCTGGCCTGGCTGCCTCTGGCGCCGCCAGCGCCGTCTGTGTGCCCGCGCCATATCTGGCGCAGTGCCAGACGCAATTGGCAGGCACGGCTCTCGGCTGGGGTGCGCAAGATGTTTCCGCGCACGCCAGTGGTGCCTACACGGGAGAAATCTCGGTTGCCATGCTGCAGGATTTCGGCTGCGGCTATGTGGTGATCGGGCATTCCGAGCGCCGCGCCTACCACGGCGAGAGCGATGCGCAGGTAGCGGCCAAGACGGTTGCCGCACTGGCGGCGGGCATCACGCCTATCGTCTGCATCGGCGAGACGCTGGCGCAGCGCGACGCGGGCCAGACCGACGCGGTCGTGGCGCAGCAGCTCGGTGCCGTGCTGGCGGCGATTTCCGCCGACGACGTGGCGAAACTGGTGCTGGCCTATGAGCCGGTCTGGGCCATCGGCACGGGCAAGACAGCCACGCCGCAAATGGCGCAGGACGTGCATCAGGTCTTGCGCGGCCAGTTGGCGACAAAGAATGCGGTAGCGGCCGCCGGCGTGCAGATCCTGTACGGTGGCAGCATGAAGCCGGAGAACGCAAAAGAATTGATGGCGATGCCGGATATCGATGGCGGTCTGATCGGTGGGGCGGCATTGAAGGCGGCGGATTTCCTGGCGATTATTCACGCCGCTGATTGAATTAATTTAAACTAAGAATGGAATTGCAATGAACATGATGTTCAATCTGGTAGTGGTAGTACAGGTTATTTCGGCTTTGTCGATTATCGCGCTGGTGTTGCTGCAGCACGGCAAGGGCGCCGACATGGGGGCCGCGTTTGGTTCTGGCGCCTCGGGCAGCCTGTTCGGTGCGACGGGTTCGTCGAACTTCATGTCGAAATCGACCGGCGTTGCCGCCGCGATCTTCTTCGGCGCCACCCTGGCCCTGTCGCTGATGGCCAATCAGCGCGCCACCACGGTGGGCGGCGGCGTGATGGATAAAGTCGTCAAGCCAGTGCCGGTCACCGGCGCGGGCGCGATCCCGACGACGGTACCTGCGGCGGCTCCGGCGGCCAGCGCTCCGGCGGCGGCCCCTGTTGCCAGCACCCCGGCAGGCGCGATTCCCAAGTAATTCAGTGTCACTGAGTAGTATCTCGATACCTCATCGAGAGTAATTCTCATTACGAGCAGATTATTGCTCAATGTTTTGGCAGCGCGGCAGGAAAAAATCGTGGCGCGCTGGAAGATGTAAAAATTTATCGTTTTTATCTGTGTTTTGATGCATTTGTGCATTAACTTTAGCGGCAAAGCAGAGTAGAATACGGGCCTTACCGCCGACGTGGTGAAATTGGTAGACACGCTATCTTGAGGGGGTAGTGGCGCAAGCTGTACGAGTTCGAGTCTCGTCGTCGGCACCAGAAATCAGAAGCCAGCAACGGCGCACGAGCCATGGCTCGTACAAAGTTGCTGGCTTTTTTTACGAGGATGTGTCGTTCGATCCTGGTCTTAGCTTTGATTGGGGTCGTGCGTTAGATACGCTGCAAATGATCGCAGCGTCCTCATTTAACCGATCGTTCAATATAAGCTCATCAATCGTGAACCTCGAAAATTACTTCCCCGTCCTGCTGTTCATTATTATCGGCCTTGGTGTCGGTATCGCTCCCCAGCTCCTGGGGCGCCTGTTAGGCCCTCACAAGCCTGACGCAGCAAAACTCTCCCCGTACGAATGTGGCTTTGAAGCATTCGAAGACGCGCGCATGAAATTCGATGTGCGCTACTATCTGGTCGCAATCCTGTTTATTTTGTTCGATCTGGAAACGGCATTCTTTTTCCCATGGGGCGTTGCAATGCGCGACCTGGGCTGGGCCGGTTTCGTCACGATGATGGTGTTCATCGCTGAATTCGTGGTCGGATTTTGGTACATTTGGAAGAAAGGTGCCCTTGACTGGGAATAAGCCATGGCTATTGAAGGCGTATTAAGCGAAGGTTTCATCACCACCTCGGCCGACAAGCTGATCAACTGGGCGCGCACCGGGTCTATGTTCCCGATGACGTTCGGTCTGGCCTGCTGTGCGGTCGAAATGATGCATGTGGGCGCAGCCCGCTACGATATGGACCGTTTCGGCGTCGTGTTTCGTCCGTCGCCGCGTCAGTCCGACGTCATGATCGTTGCCGGCACCCTGTGCAACAAGATGGCGCCGGCCCTGCGCAAGGTCTACGACCAGATGGCAGAGCCACGCTGGGTCATCTCGATGGGTTCCTGCGCCAATGGCGGCGGGTACTACCATTACTCCTATTCCGTGGTGCGCGGTTGCGACCGCATCGTGCCCGTCGACGTGTATGTGCCTGGCTGTCCTCCGACCGCTGAAGCCTTGCTGTACGGCATCATGCAGTTGCAGAACAAGATCAAGCGTACCAGCACGATCGCACGCTAACCGGGCCGCTTCAGATTATGACAACACATTTAGAAGTATTGCAAAACGCCCTCGGCACTGCCCTGGGCGATCGCGTTAGCACCACGGTTGCACTGGGCGAAGTCACCCTGGTCGTCAAGGCCGAGGACTACCTGGCCGTGATGCAGACCTTGCGCGACGATCCGAGCCTGCATTTCGAGCAGCTGCTCGACCTGTGCGGCGTCGACTACTCGACCTATGGCGACGGTAGCTGGGATGGCCTGCGTTTCGCGGCCGTCTCGCACTTGCTGTCGGTCAAGCACAACTGGCGCGTGCGCGTGCGCGTGTTCGCGCCCGATGACGATATGCCGCTGCTGCCGTCCGTGGTGAACATCTGGCGTGCCGTCAACTGGTACGAGCGCGAAGCGTTCGACCTGCTGGGCATCCTCTTCGAAGGCCACAACGACTTGCGCCGCCTGCTGACCGACTACGGTTTCATCGGCCATCCGTTCCGCAAGGATTTCCCCGTCTCCGGCTATGTCGAGATGCGTTACGATCCGGAACAAAAGCGCGTGATTTACCAGCCCGTGACGATCGAGCCGCGGGAAAACGTGCCGCGCGTGATCCGCGAAGAACATTACGGGATGAAATAATGGCTGAGATTAAGAACTACACCCTGAACTTTGGGCCGCAGCATCCGGCCGCGCACGGTGTGCTGCGCCTGGTGCTGGAGATGGATGGCGAAGTCATCCAGCGTGCCGACCCGCATATCGGCCTGCTGCACCGCGCCACCGAAAAGCTGGCCGAACAGAAGACCTACCTGCAATCCGTGCCGTACATGGATCGTCTCGACTATGTGTCGATGATGTGCAATGAACACGCGTACGTGATGGCCATCGAAAAGATGCTGGGTCTGGAAGTGCCGCTGCGCGCGCAATACATCCGCGTCATGTTCGACGAAATGACACGCATCCTGAATCACCTGATGTGGCTCGGCACCCATGCGCTCGACGTTGGCGCCATGGGCCCGTTCCTGTATTGCTTCCGCGACCGCGAAGACTTGTTCGACGCCTACGAGGCAGTCTCGGGCGCGCGCATGCACGCGGCCTACTACCGTCCGGGCGGCGTGTACCGCGACTTGCCGGATTCGATGCCGCAGCACAAGGCGTCGATCATCCGCAACGCCAAGGCGATTTCCAGGCTGAATGAAAACCGCCAGGGTTCCCTGCTGGACTTCATCGAAGACTTCGCGCGCCGTTTCCCGAATTCGGTGGACGAGTACGAAACGTTGCTGACCGACAACCGTATCTGGAAACAGCGTACCGTCGGCATCGGCGTGGTCTCGCCGGAAGATGC
Organism: Janthinobacterium sp. UMAB-60; assembly: GCF_900095235.1. Lineage (NCBI taxonomy): Bacteria > Pseudomonadati > Pseudomonadota > Betaproteobacteria > Burkholderiales > Oxalobacteraceae > Janthinobacterium > Janthinobacterium sp. UMAB-60. Next base: position 91,122 of record NZ_LT607484.1, on the reverse strand, counting down.
GCTGGCCATGGGCTTTACGGGCGCCATGCTGCGCGGCTCGGGCGTGCAGTGGGACTTGCGCAAGAAACAGCCGTACGAAGTGTACGACCTGATGGATTTCGACATTCCTATCGGCACCAACGGCGATTGCTACGACCGCTACCTGGTCCGCGTGGAAGAGTTGCGCCAGTCGAACCGCATCATCAAGCAATGCGTGGAGTGGCTGCGCAACAATGAAGGTCCTGTCATGACCAGCAACCGCAAGGTGGCGCCTCCGGGCCGCGTCGACATGAAGACCAACATGGAGTCCTTGATTCACCACTTCAAGCTGTTCACGGAAGGTTTCCACGTGCCGCCAGGCGAGGCCTACAGCGCCGTGGAACATCCGAAGGGCGAGTTCGGCGTGTACCTGGTGTCCGATGGCGCCAACAAGCCGTACCGCATGAAACTGCGCGCGCCAGACTACGCCCACTTGCAGTCGCTCGACGAGATGGCGCGTGGGCACATGCTTGCCGACGCCGTGACCATCATCGGGACGCAAGATATCGTGTTCGGCAGTATTGACCGCTAAGAGGCAAAAAGTATGTTGTTATCAGAGCAATGCTATAAGAAAATTGACCGCGAGCTGGCCAAGTACCCGGCCGACCAGCGTCAGTCGGCCGTCATGGCCGCGCTGGCCCATGCCCAGGATGAACTGGGCTGGCTGGCGCCGGACACCATGAAGGAACTGGCCGATTACATCGGCATGCCGGCGATTGCCGTGCAGGAAGTGGCCACGTTCTACAATATGTACAACGTGAAACCCGTGGGCAAGCACAAGATCACCGTGTGCACCAACCTGCCATGCGCCCTGTCGGGCGGCGTGCGCGCCGCAGAGTACCTGAAGCAGAAACTGGGTATCGATTTCCGCGAAACCACCGCAGACGGCCAGTTCACGCTGGTTGAAGGCGAGTGCATGGGGGCTTGCGGCGATGCGCCGGTCTTGCTGGTCAGTAATAAAACCATGTGCAGCTGGATGTCGAACGAGAAAATCGACGCCATGCTGGAGGAACTCAAGAAATGACGTCACTCCACAACCGCCATATCGATCCATTGATCCTGAAGGATCTGGATGGCAAGAACTGGCATTTGCAAGATTATGTGAACCGCGGCGGCTATAGCGCGCTGCGGCGTATCCTGGAAGAGAAAATCACGCCGGAACAGATCATCGCCGACCTCAAGGCTTCGTCCTTGCGCGGCCGTGGCGGCGCGGGTTTCCCTACCGGCTTGAAGTGGAGCTTCATGCCGCGCCAGTTCCCGGGTCAAAAATACCTCGTCTGCAATACAGATGAAGGCGAACCGGGTACTTTCAAGGACCGCGACATCATTCGTTACAATCCCCATGCGCTGATCGAAGGCATGGCCATTGGCGCTTATGCGATGGGTATCACCGTCGGCTACAACTATATCCACGGCGAAATCTGGGCCGAGTACGCCCGTTTCGAAGAAGCGCTGGAAGAGGCGCGCGCCGCCGGTTTCCTTGGCGACAAGATCATGGGCAGCGAGTTCTCGTTCCAGTTGCATGCGCACCATGGTTATGGCGCCTACATCTGCGGCGAAGAAACGGCCCTGCTCGAATCGCTGGAAGGCAAGAAAGGCCAGCCGCGCTTCAAGCCGCCTTTCCCCGCCTCGTTTGGCCTGTACGGCAAGCCAACGACGATCAACAACACGGAAACCTTCGCGGCCGTGCCATTCGTGCTGAACATCGGCCCAGAGAAATACCTGGCGATGGGCAAGCCGAACAATGGCGGTTCGAAGATCTTCTCGATCTCGGGCGACGTGGAATTGCCGGGCAACTACGAAGTGCCGCTCGGCACCCCGTTCGCCACACTGCTGGAACTGGCAGGCGGCATGCGCGGTGGCAAAAAGATCAAGGCCGTGATCCCTGGCGGCTCGTCCGCGCCGGTGATCCGCGGCGACATCATGATGCAGACCGACCTGGACTACGACTCGATCGCGAAAGCCGGTTCGATGTTGGGTTCGGGCGCCATCATCGTGATGGACGAAACACGCTGCATGGTAAAGGCGCTGGAACGCCTGTCCTACTTCTACTTTGAAGAATCGTGCGGCCAGTGTACGCCTTGCCGTGAAGGCACAGGCTGGATGTACCGCATGGTGCACCGCATCGAGCAGGGGCAGGGTCGTCCAGACGACCTGGACATGCTCAACTCGATCGCCGACAACATCCAGGGCCGCACCATTTGCGCGCTGGGCGATGCGGCTGCCATGCCGGTACGGGCCTTCATTAAGAATTTCCGTGAAGAATTTGAATATCATATCGAGCACAAGCATTGCTTAGTGCCCGCATATATCTAAGCTGCGTCAGGTAACGATCACCATGGTTGAAATCGAAATAGACGGCAAAAAAGTCGAAGTCCCTGCTGGTAGCATGGTGATGGACGCCGCCAACAAATTGGGAACCTACATTCCGCACTTCTGCTATCACAAGAAATTGTCGATCGCAGCGAACTGCCGCATGTGCCTGGTCGAAGTGGAAAAGGCGCCCAAGCCTTTGCCCGCTTGTGCGACCCCGGTCAGTGCCGGCATGATCGTGCGCTCCGCCAGCGATAAAGCTGTGCAGGCGCAAAAGTCGGTCATGGAATTCTTGCTGATTAACCACCCGCTCGATTGCCCTATCTGCGATCAGGGCGGCGAATGCCAGTTGCAAGACTTGGCAGTCGGTTACGGCAAGAGCGAATCGCGCTACAAGGAAGACAAGCGCGTGGTGCAGCCGAAGGAAGCCGGTCCGCTGGTGTCCATGCAAGAAATGTCGCGCTGCATCCAGTGCACCCGCTGCGTGCGCTTTGGCCAGGAAGTGGCCGGCGTGATGGAGCTGGGCATGATCGGCCGCGGCGAACACTCGGAAATCGTGTCCTTCGTCGGCCAGACGGTCGACTCCGAACTGTCGGGCAACATGATCGACCTGTGCCCGGTCGGCGCACTGACCTCGAAGCCGTTCCGCTACAGCGCCCGTACGTGGGAACTGTCGCGCCGCAAATCGGTCAGCCCGCATGACGGCCTCGGTTCGAACCTGATCGTGCAAGTGAAAGCTGGCAAGGTCAAGCGCGTATTGCCGCTGGAAAACGAAGCCGTCAACGAGTGCTGGATCTCGGACAAGGACCGTTTCTCGTACGAAGCGCTGGACAGTGCAGAACGCCTGACTTCCCCGATGCTGAAACAGGGCAACGAGTGGAAAGAAGTCGATTGGCAAACGGCGCTGGAATACGTGGCGCACGGTTTGAAAAACATCAAGCACGAGCATGGCGCTGACGCCATCGCCGCGCTGGCAACGCCGCATTCGACCGTCGAAGAGCTGGTTCTGCTGCAAAAAGTCGCCCACGGCCTCGGTTCCGAGAACGTCGACTTCCGTCTGCGCCAGACCGACTTCGCGCTCGACGCCAATGTGAAACCATGGCTGGGCATGCCGATCAGCGAATTTGGCCAGATCAAGCGCGCCTTCGTCATCGGCTCGTTCCTGCGCAAGGACCACCCATTGCTGGCCACGCGTCTGCGCGCGTCCGTCAAGGGCGGCGCCAAGCTGTCGATCCTGCACGCTTCCGACGATGATCAACTGATCACCATCGCCAACAAGATGATTGTCGCGCCGAATGATTGGCTGGCGGCCTTGTCGGAAGTGCTCGTCGCTGTTGCCAAAGCGAAAGAAATCGCCGCGCCAAACGGTTTTGAAGCAGTTGTTGCTTCGGACGTGGCCGTCGCCATCGCCGCCAGCCTGATGGCCGGCGACCATGGCGCGATTTTGCTGGGTAACGCGGCAACGCAACACCCGCAAGCGTCGCAACTGCATGCTGCCGCGCAATGGATCGCCGAACAGACGGGCGCCAAGCTCGGTTACCTGACGGAAGCGGCCAACACGGTTGGCGCGCACCTGGTCGCCAAGCCGCGCGCCAACGTGCAAGCCGCCTTTGCCGTGCCGAAAAAAGCCTACGTGCTGCTGCACGCCGAGCCGGAACTCGATGCCGCCAATCCACAAGCGGCCCGCGCCGCGCTCGATGGCGCCGACATGGTCGTGGCCATGTCCGCCTTCAAGCACGGCATGGATTACGCCGATGTCTTGCTGCCGATCGCCCCGTTCGCTGAAACCTCGGGTACCTTCGTCAACTGCGAAGGCCGCGCGCAAAGCTTCAACGGCACCGTGAAACCGCTGGCCGATACCCGCCCAGCCTGGAAAGTGCTGCGCGTCCTGGGCAACATCCTGGGCCTGGCCGGTTTCGACTACGACACCTCGGAAGCGATCCGCGACGAAGCGTTCGGCGCCGGCGTGACCGATCTGTCGGCACAGCTGAACAACATCGCCAGGAACGCACCGGAAGCGGCTGCGTACGCACCGGCATCGCCTGCGCTGCAACGCATCGCCGACGTGCCGATCTACTTCGCCGACGCGCTGGTACGCCGTTCCGAACCGCTGCTGCGCACGGTCGATGGCGCCGCGCCGCAAGCGCACCTGTCCCTGGCGCTGGCTGAAAAGCTGGGCATCAAGGCGGGCGACAAGGTCAAAGTGGCGCAAGGTTCCGGCAGCGCCATCCTGGTGGCGGCACTTCACGCCGGCCTGCCAGCCAATGTGGTCAAAGTGTCGGCGGCGCATGCCTCGACGGCTACCTTGGGCGGCATGTTCGGTGACATCACAGTTGAAACAGCAGAGGGGAAAATCTGATGGCTCTGCCTGAATTTGTAAACGTCATCAACAGTACCGGCCAGGATTTGCTGGGCGGCTCCTGGCCGTTCTTCTGGACCCTGATCAAGATCCTGTGCGTGCTGTTGCCGCTGATGGGCCTGGTTGCTTACGCCACCCTGTGGGAGCGCAAGCTGATCGGCTGGATCCAGATCCGTGTCGGCCCGAACCGCGTGGGCCCATTGGGCTTGCTGCAACCGATCGCCGATGCGCTGAAACTCTTGTTCAAAGAGATCATCATCCCGGCCAAGGCCGCCAAGGGCCTGTTCGTGATCGGCCCGATCATGACCATCATGCCGGCCCTGGCCGCCTGGTCGGTCGTGCCGTTCGGTCCGCAAGCCGTGCTGGCCAACGTCAACGCGGGCTTGCTGCTGCTGCTGGCGATTACCTCGATGGAAGTCTACGGCATCATCATCGCCGGCTGGGCCTCGAACTCGAAGTACTCGTTCATGGGCGCCATGCGCGCTTCGGCACAGATGATTTCGTATGAAATCCCGATGGGCTTCGTGATGGTCATCGTGCTGATGGTCTCGGGCAGCCTGAACTTCATCGATATCGTCGGCGGCCAGCAAATCGGCTACTTCGCCGACAAGGGCGTCAATTTCATGTCGTGGAACTGGCTGCCGCTGCTGCCGATGTTCGTCATCTACCTGGTGTCGGGCCTGGCTGAAGCCAACCGTCACCCGTTCGACGTCGTCGAAGGCGAGTCGGAGATCGTCGCCGGCCACATGGTCGAGTACTCGGGCATGGCCTACGCCATGTTCATGCTGGCCGAATACGCCAACATGATCCTGATCGGCGCGCTGGCTTCGATCATGTTCCTCGGTGGCTGGTCCGCACCATTTGCTTTCCTTGAGTTCTGGGGTGGTTTCGGCGGCTTCTTCTGGCTGTTCGCCAAGACCTTCTTCATCGTGTCGGTGTTCATCTGGGTCCGTGGTACTTTCCCACGCTATCGTTATGACCAGATCATGCGCCTCGGCTGGAAAGTGTTTATCCCGTTGACGCTGGTCTACCTGGTCTTCGTCGCTGCCTGGATGCAGACATCCTGGAATATTTGGAAGTAAGAGAGTGCATACGAATGGATAAGGTAAAAGATTTCCTCAGCAGCCTGTTGTTGGGCGAGCTGATCAAGGGCATGGCGTTGACAGGCAAGTACATGTTTTCGCGCAAGATCACGGTGCAATTCCCGGAAGAGAAGACACCGATCTCGCCGCGTTTCCGTGGCTTGCACGCGCTGCGCCGCTACCCGAACGGCGAGGAACGTTGCATCGCCTGCAAACTGTGCGAAGCGGTTTGCCCGGCGATGGCCATCACGATCGAATCGGAACAGCGTGACGACGGTTCGCGCCGCACCACGCGTTACGATATCGACTTGACCAAGTGCATCTTCTGCGGTTTCTGCGAAGAGTCCTGCCCGGTCGATTCGATCGTCGAGACGCAAATCCTGGAATACCACGGCGAGAAACGCGGGGATTTGTATTACACGAAAGAGATGTTGCTGGCCGTGGGTGATCGTTATGAAAATGACATCGCCGCTGCGCGCGCCGCCGACGCACCTTATCGCTGATGGATGCGCCGTAGCCTCTGGCTGCGGCGCGCCCCTCGTTCATCTGTACGTCTATTGGGTTTTTTATGGACTTTAAAACAATTTTGTTTTACGCCTTCGCGCTGATCTTGATTCTGGCAGCGACGCGCGTCATCACGGCCCGTAATCCGGTCCACGCAGTACTGTTTTTGGTGCTGTCCTTCTTTTCCGCAGCGGGCATCTGGATGCTGCTGCAAGCTGAATTCCTGGCCATCGTGCTGGTATTGGTGTATGTCGGCGCCGTGATGGTGCTGTTCCTCTTCGTCGTCATGATGCTCGATATCAATATCGACCGCATGCGCGAAGGCTTCTGGGGCTACCTGCCACTGTCCGTGACGGTGGGCGTGATCATCGTGCTGGAAATGGCCGCTGTCCTGTGGCACGGTTTCCGCAACTTTACGCCTAGCATCGCTCCGGTGAACGTCAACCTGGGCGGCACCAAGGAACTGGGCCTGCTGATCTACACGGAATATGTGTTCGCCTTCGAGATCGCCGCCGTCGTGCTGCTGGTGGCCATCGTCGCCGCAGTTGCACTGACTTTGCGCAAACGCAAGGACACCAAGCATTTTGCTCCAGGCGATGCGGTACGCGTCAAGCGCAACGACCGCCTGAAGATCATCAAGATGGACGCGGTCGTCGAGCGTCCTGCGGCTGAGCCGGAAGTTAAGGAGGCACCATGACATTATCGCTCACACATTTTCTGGTCCTGGGCGCGATCCTGTTCGCAATCTCGATCGTCGGTATTTTCCTGAACCGCAAGAACATCATCGTATTGCTGATGGCAATCGAATTGATGCTGCTGGCGGTGAATATGAATTTCATCGCGTTCTCCCATTTCATGGGCGACGCGGCCGGTCAGATCTTCGTTTTCTTCATCCTGACGGTTGCCGCCGCTGAGTCGGCTATCGGTCTGGCTATTCTGGTGGTGATGTTCCGTAATCTGGATACCATCAACGTCGAAGACCTGGACAGCCTCAAAGGCTGATGTTTTTCAGACTCGATCTCTCGAATAATAACGATTAAGGTTCATCATGGCGGGGCAACTCCTCAACCCTAACCTCCTTCTTGCCGTACCGCTGGCGCCGCTGGCCGGTGCCGCGATTGCAGGTTTGCTTGGCACCCAGTTCCTGGGTAATTTGGTCGGACGCAAGACGTCGCATACCGCGACGATCCTGGGCGTACTGATTGCGTTCATCCTGTCCGTGCAGACACTGCTGGCAGTGATGGATGGCGCGACATTCAATGGCACGATCTATAACTGGATGACGATCGGCACCCTGAAGATGGAAGTGGGCTTCCAGATCGATTCGCTGTCGGCGATGATGATGTGCGTGGTCACCTTCGTTTCCCTGATGGTGCACATCTACACGATCGGCTACATGAAGGACGACGAAGGCTACAACCGCTTCTTCGCCTACATCTCGCTGTTCACGTTCTCGATGCTGATGCTGGTCATGGCCAACAACTTCCTGCAACTGTTCTTCGGTTGGGAAGCCGTGGGCCTGGTCTCTTACCTGCTGATCGGTTTCTGGTACCAGCGTCCGACGGCCATCGTGGCCAACATGAAGGCTTTCCTCGTCAACCGCGTGGGCGACTTCGGCTTCATCCTGGGCATCGGCCTGCTGCTGGCCTATGGTCAATCGCTGGACTACCAGGAAATCTTCGCCAAGAAGGAAGCCTTGTCCGTGCTGACACTGCCAGGCACCGACTGGGCCCTGCTGACCGTTGCCTGCATCTGCCTGTTCATCGGCGCGATGGGCAAATCGGCGCAGTTCCCGCTGCACGTGTGGCTGCCTGACTCGATGGAAGGTCCTACCCCGATCTCGGCACTGATTCACGCCGCGACGATGGTGACGGCCGGTATCTTCATGGTCTCGCGCATGTCGCCGCTGTTCGAACTGTCCGACACGGCACTGTCCTTTATCCTGGTGATCGGCTCCATCACGGCGCTGTTCATGGGCTTCCTGGGCATCATCCAGAACGACATCAAGCGCGTCGTCGCTTACTCGACCCTGTCGCAGCTCGGCTACATGACCGTCGCGCTCGGTTCGTCCGCGTACTCGGTGGCCGTGTTCCACCTGATGACGCACGCCTTCTTCAAGGCACTGCTGTTCCTGGGCGCCGGTTCCGTCATCATCGGCATGCACCACGATCAGGACATCCGCAACATGGGCGGCCTGCGCAAGTACATGCCGATTACCTGGATCACGTCACTGGTCGGTTCGCTGGCCCTGATCGGCACGCCGCTGTTCTCCGGTTTCTACTCGAAAGACAGCATCATCGAAGCCGTTGAAGCGACGCACATCTGGGGTGCTGGCTTTGCCCAGTTCGCCGTGCTGGCTGGCGTGTTCGTCACCGCCTTCTACTCGTTCCGCATGTATTTCCTCGTCTTCCACGGCAAGGAACGTTTCGGTCAGGCGCATGCCCACGGCCATGACGACCATCACGCGCCTGCGGCCAAGCATGATTCGGACGCGCACGATGAAGAAGACGAAGACGACCACGCGCACCATGGTCTGGAACCCGGCCAGAAGCCGCATGAATCCCCGTTCGTCGTGTGGTTCCCGCTGGTGATGCTGGCGATCCCGTCGCTGCTGATCGGTTACCTGACGATCGGCCCGATGCTGCATGGCGATTTCTTCAAGGGCGTGATTTTTGTGGGCGAAAACCATCCGGCAATGGAAGAGTTGTCGCATGAATTCCACGGCGCGATGGCGATGGCGATCCACGGCCTGTCGACGGCACCGTTCTGGCTGGCATTGTCCGGCGTGGTGGCAGCCTACTACTGCTACATGGTCAACCCGCGTGTACCGGCCTGGTTCTTTGCCAAGTTCCACGCGATCCACACCCTGCTGGACAACAAGTACTACCTGGACAAGTTCAATGAAGTCGTGTTCGCCGGCGGTGCCCGTTTGCTGGGTAATGGCCTGTGGAACTTCGGTGACAAGAAGCTGATCGACGGTTTCGTCGTCAATGGCAGCGCCAAGGTTGTCGCCTGGCTGTCCTCGCTGTCGCGAGGCTTGCAGACCGGCTACATCTATCACTATGCATTCGTGATGATCCTGGGCGTGCTGGGCTTCCTGATCTATTTCCTGCCATTCTGGCCCGCTAAGTAAGCTGACCTGATAAAAGAATACTGAGAACCATGATGCAGTCTACGATTTCTACACTACCTCCTTACCTGAGTCTGTCGATCTGGGTGCCGATCATTTGCGGCGTCCTGGTCCTGGCTCTTGGCCGTGACAGCAAAGCGGGCTTTACCCGCTGGCTGTCGCTGGCTGGCGCCGTGCTCAGCATGCTGTGCACCTTGCCGCTGATCCAGCATTTCGACAACGCCGCACACGGCATGCAATTCGTCGAAAAAGCACCGTGGATTGAAACTTTCAATATCTGGTACTCGCTGGGTATCGATGGCCTGTCGCTGTGGTTCATTCCACTGACGGCCTTCATCACGGTCATCGTCGTCATTTCGGCCTGGCAAGTGATCGAGAAGCGCATCGCCCAGTACATGGGTGCCTTTTTGATCCTGTCGGGCCTGATGATCGGCGTGTTCTGCGCGCTGGACGGCTTGCTGTTCTACTTCTTCTTTGAAGCAACCCTGATCCCGATGTTCATCATCATCGGTATCTGGGGCGGTTCGAACCGCGTGTACGCGTCGTTCAAGTTCTTCCTGTACACCTTCTTCGGTTCGCTGCTGACCCTGGTTGCCATCATCTACCTGCGCAATGTGTCGGGCACCTTCGACATCCTGGCCTGGCATGCGTTCAAGCTGACGATGAACGAGCAGATCTTCATCTTCCTGGCCTTCCTGATGGCGTTTGCCGTGAAAGTACCGATGTTCCCGGTCCACACGTGGTTGCCGGACGTCCACGTGGAAGCGCCGACGGGCGGTTCCGCCGTGCTGGCCGCCATCATGCTGAAACTGGGCGCCTACGGCTTCCTGCGTTTTTCGCTGCCGATCACGCCGGACGCCAGCCACTACCTGTCGGGTTTCATGATCGCCTTGTCGCTGATCGCCGTCATCTACATCGGTCTGGTTGCCCTGGTGCAAACCGACATGAAAAAACTGGTCGCCTATTCGTCGATCGCGCACATGGGTTTCGTCACCCTGGGCTTCTTCATGTTCAACGACATCTCGGTGCAGGGCGGTATCGTGCAGATGGTCTCGCACGGCTTCATCTCCGCTGCGATGTTCCTGTGCATCGGCGTGCTGTATGACCGCATGCATACCCGCAACATCGCCGACTACGGCGGCGTCGTGAACCGCATGCCGAAATTTGCCGCCCTCTTCGTGCTGTTCTCGATGGCCAACTGCGGTCTGCCAGCGACGTCCGGCTTCGTCGGCGAGTTCATGGTGATCCTGGGCGCGGTGCAATACAACTTCTGGATCGGTCTGCTGGCTGCAACGGCATTGATCTGGGGCGCGGCGTACTCGCTGTGGATGGCCAAGCGCGTGGTGTTCGGCAAGATCAAGAACAAGCATGTGGCCGAACTGACCGACATCAACAAACGTGAATTCTTCATGCTTGCTGTGCTGGCCATCGCCGTGCTCGTGATGGGTCTGTACCCAGCCCCGTTCACCGACACGATGCAAACTTCGGTTGCCGACCTGCTGCAGCATGTCGCCATCAGCAAGTTGCCTTAAATAGAAGACCGATAACATGACTAATGCACCTAATCTGGTACCGCTGTACGCGGAAATCTTTCTGCTGATCGCCACGTCGGCGCTCTTGCTGATCGATATGTTCTTGCCTGCGGCGAAGCGTTCGATCACCTATGCGCTGTCCTTGCTGACTTTGGCCGGCTGCGCCTTGCTGACCGTGGGCGACTTCAACGCGGGCACCACCGTCTACACGTTCCACAATATGTTCGTGTCGGACCCGATGTCGCAGCTGCTGAAACTGTTCTCGTACGGCGCCGTGGCGCTGACCCTGATCTACTCGCGTGCCTATGCCACCGACCGCAGCATGCTGTCGGGTAACCTGGGCGGCGAGTTCTACGTGCTGGCCCTGTTTGCACTGCTGGGCCAGATGATCATGATCTCGGCCAACAACTTCCTGATCATCTACCTGGGTCTGGAACTGATGTCGCTGTCGCTGTACGCACTGATCGCTCTGCGCCGTGATAACGCCAAGGCCACGGAAGCGGCCATGAAATACTTCATCCTGGGCGCACTGGCTTCCGGTTTCATGTTGTACGGTATCTCGATGCTGTACGGCGCGTCCGGCACGCTGGACCTGGGCGAACTGCGCGTGGCGCTGGAAAACGGCAAGACCAACGGCACCATCATGGTCTTCGGCCTGGTGTTCCTCGTTGCCGGCCTGGCCTTCAAACTGGGTGTCGTGCCATTCCACATGTGGGTGCCTGACGTGTATCAAGGTTCGCCGACGGCCGTGACCCTGCTGCTGGGCGGCGCGCCGAAACTGGCCGCGTTTGCCATCACCCTGCGTCTGCTGGGCGAGGGCTTGCTGCCGATGGCGCATGACTGGCAGCAAATGCTGCTGGTACTGGCCGTGATGTCGCTGGCCATCGGTAACTTCACCGCCATCGCGCAAACCAATTTGAAGCGCATGTTGGCGTACTCGACCATCGCGCAAATGGGCTTCGTGCTGCTGGGCCTGCTGTCCGGTACCGTCGATGCGCCGAACAACACCCTGAACGCGGCTGGCGCAGCCACCGCCTACGGCGCCTCGATGTACTACGTCATCACCTACGTGTTCACCACCTTGGGTACCTTCGGCGTGATCATGTTGCTGGCACGTAATGGTTTTGAAGCAGAAGAACTGGCCGATTTCAAGGGCCTGGGCAAACGCAGCCCGATCTTCGCGCTGGTGATGACCCTGTTCATGTTCTCGCTGGCCGGCGTGCCGCCGCTGATGGGCTTCATGGCCAAGTACTCGGTGCTCGCTTCCGTGCTGGCCACGGGCCAGCTGTGGCTGACCATCGCCGCCGTGCTGTTCTCGCTGATCGGTGCCTTCTACTACCTGCGCGTCGTGAAGATGATGTGGTTCGACGAGCCGACGGACAGCAACGCGCTGGTCGTGCATGGCGACATGCGCGTCGTGCTGGCCCTGAACGGCGTGTTCGTCCTGGCCCTCGGTGTGATGCCTAACAGCATCCTGGCTGCCTGCGCGACGGCCATTACCAAGACCCTGGCGTCCTGACCGATGGATGTCACCGCCTCAAGCTGGCTGGTGATCGCCCTGGGTATCCTGGGCGCCAACCTGCCATTCCTGAACGAGAAACTGTTTGCCGCCGTGCCGCTGAAGAAGGCGGCGCAGGCAGAGCAGGGCTGGCGCAAGCCGCTGGCGCTGCGCCTGCTGGAGATGGTGATTCTGTACTTCATCGTCGGCGCCGTGGCGTTCGCGCTCGAAGCGCGCATCGGCAACGGTTTCCCGCAGACGTGGGAGTTTTACGCCATCACCGGCTGTCTGTTTCTGGTGCTGGCTTTTCCCGGCTTTGTAGCACGCTACTTGCGCAAGCGGCGCTAGCCCCATCGACCGAAAGCGGCGCCTCTGGCGCCGTTTTTTTTTATTGAGCATAATCAACGTATGAATACAGAACGCATGGATATGAATTTAACTGAGACCAAAGTGGACGGCGAACTCGTTTACCAAGGCGGCTTCCTGCGCGTGCAGCGCGACCGCGTGACCCTGCCTGACGGCAAGATCACGGCGCGCGAATTCATCCTGCATCCGGGCGCCGTCGTCATCCTGCCGCTGCTCGACGATGGCACGGTGCTGATGGAACGCCAGTACCGCTATCCGCTGGACCGTGTCTTCATCGAATTCCCGGCCGGCAAGATCGACGCCGGTGAGTCCCACCTGGCCTGCGCCCGGCGCGAGTTGCTGGAAGAAACGGGCTACACGGCCAGCGACTGGCAATTTGTTTCCACCATCCACAACGCCATCGCGTATTCCGACGAGCACCTGGAGCTGTTTCTGGCGCGCGGCCTGGTGGCCGGCGAGCGCCGCCTCGACGAGGGCGAGTTCCTGGAAACGTTTACGGCCACCGTGCCGCAGCTGCTCGACTGGGTCAAGGATGGCACCATCACGGACGTGAAAACCGTCATCGGCATCTTCTGGCTCGACAAGATCACCAGCGGCGCCTGGCAAGCGGCTTGATCCTGCGCATGCGCAACGCGATCTTCCTGCTGCTCGCCTGCGTCACCCTGGGTGCACAGGCGCAGGCGCGCACGCCGTTCCAGGTGCGCTGCGAAGACACGATCAGCAAGACGGTGTCCGTGCTGACGGCACAACAGAACGGCTACAGCATCGATACGCATCTGCCGTACAAGGCGCTGACGGTGATGAAGGGCACGGCGCGGGCCAACACTTGGGTGCTGGGACTGACGAAGACCGAGTCGCAAGTGCAAATCGGCCTGGCCGGACCCATGCTGCAAGATCCTGCCAGCGGCTACGAATGCGTGGCGCCGCAGATTTCCGTCAAGCTCAACTACGCTCCCGTGGTGATTTATATCGGCCGCGAGTTCGCCCCCGGCAGCTGCGCGTATGATGAGATACTCGCGCATGAACTGCGGCACATGAAAACCTATATGGAGCATTTGCCGCGCGTCGAAAAGACCGTGCGCGCCGCGCTGGCCAGGCGTTTCGAGGCGCGGCCCCTGTACGCGCCCAGCGGTACGGCCAAGGCGGCGCTGGCGCGCGAGATCGACACGGGCTGGTTGCCCTACGTCAAGGCCGAGATGCGCAAGGTGGAAGTCTTGCAGGCGGCCATCGATTCGCCGCAGGAATATGCGCGCCTGGGCAAGGCGTGCAAAGGCGAAATCCAGAACATATTGGCGGGCAAGGTACAGTCCGCCCAGCAGTGACAAGACAAGGAAGCGCATGACAGCAGCATCGAATCGTCCCCGTTATTTTGCGCTGATCCCCGCCGCCGGCGTGGGCGCGCGCATGGAAGCGGGCAGCCCCAAGCAATACCTGCCCATCGCCGGCAAGCCCATGCTGCGCCACGCCGTGGACGCCTTTCTCGCCAGCCCCCTGATCGCACATACCTACATCGTCGTCAGCGCCGAGGATGGGCTGATTGACACGGTCGTGCCGGAGCAAGGCGCAGGGTTTGGCATATCGGTGCTGCGCTGCGGCGGCGCCACGCGCATGGAAACGATCTTGAATGGCCTGCAGGCGCTGCACGGCAGCCTGGCCGCCCACGACCAGGTGCTGGTGCACGATGCGGCGCGACCCGGCCTGACGCCGGCGCTGATCGCCAAGCTCATTGCCGAAGTCGGTGCACATCCGGCCGGCGGCTTGCTGGCCTTGCCCGTGGTCGACACCGTCAAGCGGGCGGGGCCGGGCAGCCTGTCGGTGCAGACGGTGCCGCGCGACGGCCTGTGGCTGGCGCAGACGCCGCAAATGTTCAGCTATGCCTTGCTGCACCGGGCCTTGTCGCAAGCGCCCGATCCGCAGGCGATCACGGACGACGCCAGCGCCGTCGAAGCGCTGGGCCTGGCGCCCAGGCTCATTGAGGGCCACCCGCGCAACCTGAAGATAACCTTGCCGCGCGACATACACACGGCCGAGCTGTATTTGGCCAATTCATGACCTTACAAGAGACTTGCATGCACACAACGACTCCCGACCTCCCATTTCGCATCGGCCAGGGCTATGACTGCCACGCGCTGGTGGAGCACCGCGACCTGATCATCGGCGGCGTGAAAATCCCCCATCACCTGGGCTTGCTTGGCCACTCCGATGCGGACGTGCTGCTGCACGCGATTACGGACGCCATTTTCGGCGCCGCCGCCCTGGGCGACATCGGCCGCCATTTTCCCGACACGGACGCGCAATTCAAGGGCGCCGATTCGCGCACCCTGCTGCGCGAAGCCGTGCGCCGCGTGCAAGCCACCGGTTATATCATCGGCAATATCGACGCCACCATCATCGCCCAGCGCCCGAAAATGGCGCCGCATATCGCCGCCATGTGCGCCAATGTGGCCGAAGACCTGGGCGTGAATGTGAGCCAGGTCAACATCAAGGCCAAGACGAATGAAAAGCTGGGCTACCTGGGCCGCGAAGAGGGCATCGCGGCCGAAGCCGTGGCCTTGCTGCTGCGCGCCTGAGACGCCAACCATTGATCGATTAACGACAGGAGTAGCCATGTTCCAGTTACGCCGCACCAGCATCTTGCTTGCATGGGCATTGACGGCCGCGCCATCGGCCTGGGCCGAACTGCAAGCCACGGGCGAGCCGCCCGCCGCCAGACAGGGCTGGAAGGCCGAAACCGTCGCGCAGGGCGTGCGCCAGCCGTGGGGCATCGCCTGGCTGGGCGAGGGCCGCGCGCTCGTCACCAGCAAGCAGGGGACCTTGCATCTGCTGAATGGCAATAAATTCGAGGAGGTGGCGCTGGAAGGCATGCCCAAGGTGTTTACGGGCGGGCAGGGCGGCTTGCTCGATATCGTGCTGCATCCGCAGGATGCCAACAAGCCGAACCCGCGCGTCTACATGACGGTATCGACGGGCACGCATGACGCGAACCGCACGACCCTGGTGCGCGGCGTGTTCGATGGCAAGAAGGTGACGGGCATCGAGACCCTGTTCAAGGTGGCCACCGACAAGAGCGGCGGCCAGCATTTCGGTTCGCGCCTGCTGTGGCTGCCGGACGGCACTTTGCTGATGAGCGTGGCCGATGGCGGCAATCCGCCGCTGCGCGTCAAAGACCGCCTGGCGCGCGAGCAGGCGCAAAATCTCGCTACGCACCAGGGCTCCATCCTGCGCTTGACGGAAGACGGCAAACCGGCGCCCGGCAATCCGCTGGCGGCCAAGGGTGCCTTGCCGGAAATCTGGTCGTATGGTCACCGCAACGTGCAGGGACTGGCGCTCGATCCCGTTTCCGGCCGCGTGTGGGCCACGGAACACGGTCCGTACGGCGGCGACGAGCTGAACCTGGTGGTGGCGGGCGGCAACTACGGCTGGCCCCTGCAAAGCTACGGCGCCGACTACACGACGCATGAACCCGTCGGCAAGCATGAAGTGCCGGGCATGCTCAACCCGAGCGTGGCCTGGGTGCCGTCGCCGGCCCCGTCGGGGCTGGCCGTCTACACGGGCGACAAGATTGCCGCATGGCGCGGCAGCATCTTCAGCGGCGGCCTGGCGGCCAAGGATATCCGCCGCATTGCCGTCGATGCGAACGGCAAGGTGACGGGGCAGGACCGCCTGGCCATCGGCGCGCGCGTGCGCGACGTGCGCCAGGGGCCGGACGGCTATCTGTATGCGCTGACGGATGAAGACAACGGGCGTTTGCTGCGCATCGTGCCGCGGTAACACGGCCGGCGCCCACTTCGCTTAAGATGGCGCCTTTACTTCATTCAAGGTGGCGGCATGGCCCGTGATACTTATGCATACCGGCATGTCGCCGTCGAATCGCGCGCGATTCATGGTCGCGTGGAAATCCGCCCCGTGCCGGGCCAGGCGTTTTCGCCCGAGCTGGCCGTGCAGTGCTCGCGCCGCCTGGTCGACCTGCAACGCTATCCGCTGGGCAGCCGCTTTTTACTCTTTGCCAAGCTGACGGACCGCCTGGGCGGCACGCCCTTCCTGTATGCGTATCACGGCGATGCGGATGTGGTGATGACGCCGGCCGAAGTGACGAAATTCCTCGGCGAATTCCGGCGCGGCCGCATCTGATACCTACGACGCTGCGCAAGCCGCGCCAGCCTTGGTGCTGGCTTGCGGCTTGCCGAAGAGTGTGATCGTCAGGGCGCAGCCGAGGGCGAACACGCCGCCCACTACCATTGCGCTGGACACGCCCAGCCGGTCGACGGCCATGCCACCGAGCAAGGCGCCCGACGCCAGCGACACTTGCACGATGGCGACAAATAGCGCGCTACTGCCTTCCATCAAGTGTGGCGCGGCCTTGAACATCCACGTTTGCACGGCGATCGGCATGGCGCCGAAACCGAAGCCCCACACGGCCACCAGCAGCATCGCCGTCACCGAATGGCTGCCGAGCGCGGCCAGGGCCAGGGTGGACAGGCCCAGCACGGCGCCCGTCAGCATCAGCGCGGCCCGTTCGTAGCGGCCGGCGGCCCAGCCGCCCAGCAGGTTGCCGATGAAGCCGGAAGCGCCATATACCAGCAGCATGGCGCTGACGGTGCCGGCGGCCAGGTGCGAAATCTGCGTGAGGAAGGGCGCGATATACGTGTAGGCGGCGAACTGTCCCGTGAACAGCATGGCCGTGGCGATCAAACCCAGCCTGGCCTTGCGGATGCCGAAGATCATCGGCAACTGGCGCAGGCGGATGGCCTGTGTCGGCGGCAACCTGGGCAGCAGCAACAGCTGGCCGAGGAAGACCAGCACGGCAATGGCGCTGGCCGCGCCGAAAGCCACGCGCCAGCCCACCAGCTCGCCCACCAGCGCGCCGGCCGGCACGCCCGCCACCGTGCCCAGCGAGACGCCGGCGAAGATGATGGACATGGCGCGCGACGCATGCTGCGGTGCCACCAGGCGCGGGCCGATGGCGCTGCCGATGGCCCAGAAACCGCCCACGCCCACGCCCAGCATGGCGCGGCCCAGCAGTATCCACGCATACGAGGGCGCCAGCGCCACCAGCAGGTTCGACGCGACCAGCAGGGCGGTGAGCGCCAGCAGCACGATACGGCGGTCCAGGCGGCCCGAGCCGACGGTGACGAAGATGGCGGCAAATGCGGCGACGATGCCGGGCGTGGTGATCATCAGCCCCGCCTGACCCTTGCTGATGGCCAGTTCGGCGGCCATGGCGGGCAGCAGGCCGACGGGCAGGAATTCGGAGGTGACGAGGGCGAAGGCGCCGATGCCGACCGATAAGACGGCCAGCCACGGCGCCACGGTGGTATCGTCGTCAGTAGCGTTGGAGGGTGTGTGCATGTGAGGTTCCTGAAAAGCCGGGAGGTTTTTAACCGGTCGGTATATAATCAGGGCAGGCAGACAGTGTTGTCAATAATTTTTTACCGATCGGTATGAAACAAGATAAAAAAGAGGAAGCACCCAAGGCGAAAACGGGCCGGCCACGCACTTTCGACGCGGACGAAGCGCTCGACTGCGCCATGAAAGTGTTCTGGGAAAAAGGCTATGAAGGCAGTTCCCTGCCGGAATTGACGAAAGCCATGGGCATGAACCGGCCCAGCCTGTATGCCGTCTTCGGCAACAAGGAGCAGCTGTTCCACAAGGCGCTCGAGCGCTACAGTGACACGCGCATGCGGTTTTTCGATGCGGCGCTGGAACAGCCGACGGCGCGCCAGGTGGTGGAAGCCCTGCTGACGCAGTATGTCGATGCGCAAACCATGCCGGACGGCCCGCACGGCTGCATGGGCGTCAATGCGGCGCTCGCCTGCAGCGACGATGCCTTGCCGATCCGCGATGAATTGTTTGCGCGCCGGCTGCGCGGTGAAATCAAATTGCGCGACCGCTTGCGGCGCGCCAGGGAGGAGGGTGATTTGCCGCCCGATTCCTGTCCCGAGCAGCAGGCGCGCTTTGTCGTGACCTTGTCGCAGGGCATGGCCATCCAGGCGGCGGCCGGCGTATCGCGCGAGCAATTGCAGCAGATGGTGGGCTTGCTGCTGCGCAATTGGCCGATGTAACTACCCGGTCGGGGCAATGGTCTTGGCCAGGTCGCTGGACGCCTTGCGCCGCCAGGCGGCCGTCAGGGCGGCGGCCAGCATGTCCAGTTCGGCATCCGCCAGGCGCACCGTGATGCCGGCCAGACGTTCGCCCCACCACAGCTTTTGACAGCCGGACGGCGTGATGACGGTGGCGATATGCGCCGCTTCCGCATCGAGCAGCACGTTGATGTGCTCGTCGTCGGGCAGGGTGGCAAAGATCTTCCCGCCCACGCGGAAGGCTGGACGGTCGTGGTGTTCTTCCTCGCTGGTGTCGGGAAACGACAGTGCCAGATAGCGTAGTTCTTCCAGGTCGACCATTTCCTCTTTCCCCCTCATCGGACAGATAGCTGCATGTATGCATTTTGCCATGCTGTTTCGCCCCGTGGTGCAGCGGCATGCGAAAAGAAATGCGCGCCATGCGACAGTGGCGGCCCCGTCTGTGGTGCCGCCGCGACATGCCACGCGCCGCCCGCCTGGGCGCGCAGCCCCGGCATCAGCTTGGCACATGGCACTTTTCACTCGCCAGGAAAGTAATTGCCATAAAAATATCTTTCGTGGTTAAAAGAAAAATACTTTGCTTGTGTGGAATTTAAGATAGAATAGCTTCAACGTCTTACCTGACCCGTCAACTGTCTGGCTTTGTCCCGGGAACCCGCCCCCTTTCCAGGACGCTTGCAGTGCCGCCATGGCACGCCGCAAGTCCGCGCTGTTACGCGGAAGTTACGCTCCCGACCGCTCATGCTTGCAATGCCTTGCGCTATGCCGGAACGCCTCAATGCAGCGTGCGTTCGGCACCGGCGCCAGCGCCCGCCTGCCGCGCCCACTGAATATTTACTTATTGGATACCATTATGAAGAACTTGCCTAAAATCGCCCTGTCCCTGATCGCTGTCGGTGTGTTTGCCCACGCGAACGCCAGCACCATCACCGTGTCCACCGGTTTCTCGAACGCCAGCGCGCAAGCTTCCGCCGCCGCTTACCAGTCCGTGGTGAATACCGCCGTGGCTACGCCGGGTGCCGGTTATGGCACGACGACGATTGCCAGCTAC
Source organism: Janthinobacterium sp. UMAB-60 (assembly GCF_900095235.1). NCBI lineage: Bacteria > Pseudomonadati > Pseudomonadota > Betaproteobacteria > Burkholderiales > Oxalobacteraceae > Janthinobacterium > Janthinobacterium sp. UMAB-60. The sequence goes on along the minus strand of NZ_LT607484.1, from coordinate 71,189 downwards.
AACAATGTCACGAATAGCAGCCTGTTCGGCAATGGTTCGAACATCGCCTTCAAGTCGGTGATCAATTTTGGCGTCAGCGCCACCGATGCGGGCGCCTGGAGCTTCCGCAGCGGCGTCGATTTCGGCAAGGGCGGCGCCCTGTTCCTCGACGGCGTGGCGCTGGACTTCAAGAGCAACGACATGTGGTGGGCAGGCAACTACAACAATGGCAGCCAGTTCCTCAGCGGTTCGAGCTCGCTGGCGGCCGGCAACCATACCCTGAGCATCTATGGCCTGGAAAACTGCTGCGATGGCGGCCAGCAAGCGCAGTTCAAGGCGGGCAACAGCAATTTCACCAGCTTTTCCAGCACCGATGGCCTGGTCTCGGCCGTGCCGGAACCGACTACCTACGCCATGCTGCTGATCGGCCTGGGCCTGCTGGGCTTTACGGCGCGCCGCAAGCAGCAAGCCAAGTTCTAAGTGTGATCGCCGACATCCGCGCCTGAGGGCGCGCGATAAAAAGCCCGCCGCGTCTGCAAGGACGCGGCGGGCTTTTTGCATGTGCGCTCCAGATCGCTTAATCGCCGCTGTCTTCGTCTTCGTCGGCACCCTTGGCCGCCTTGCCGCGCTCGGCGTCGACGGCGCGCTGCAGGCCGGCCGCATCGCGGAAGAACGCCTCCGTCGTGTGATTCGGGCTCAGACGCAGGGCCGGCGGGTAGATCGCCGACATGTAGGCCTCGTCGGCCAGGCGGCCGCTGATCTGCAGGTTGCTCAGCAAAATCAGAGTCGAGCCAAGGATGGCCAGCACGACGGCAACGAGGCCGAAGCGGCGCCGATGCCGGGGTTTGATCGTGCACAAATGGTAGTAGATCATGACGCAGACGATGACGATGAACAGATGCCGCCCATAGCGCGTCAGCACTTCCAGCGACAGCGCATACGCCGCCACGTTGCTGCCCAGTTCCCACACTTCCATGGCCAGCAAGCCGCAGCCGATGATGAACAGGTGGCGGCCGAAGCGCGCCACATGGCCGAACAGACGGTTCGCCACGGCCCAGATCGACGCCCACACGAGGCCGCCGGCCAGCGCGTAGGCGATGATCATCAGGTAGGAAATCGGCTCGAAGGCGTCCGCATCACTGAGCCAGTTGCTGAAGGCGGCCGAGGCGCCGATCATGGCCAAGCCGGCGACGGCGGGGCGCAAGCCTTCCCAGTCGTGCCTGGTGGTATCGCTCAGTTCGGGCGCCACCGGGTGGTCGCTGGCGCGCACGCGCAGGCGCGTGTGGCCCAGGCGCACGATGCTGTTGCCGCTCAAGGCCACTTGCAGTTGCCGTTGGCCCCGGTGGATCACGCCATTCTGGCTGCCCAGGTCGCGCAGCAGCAGGCCGCCTGCGCCGTCGTCCTCGACGATGGCGTGGCGGGCGGCCGTATGCGCGTCGTCGAGGATGAAGTCGTTGTCGTAGCCGCGGCCGATGCGGATCGGCAAGGAATCGATGCGCTGGCGCTGCTGTACTTCGCCATTCTCGGCGAGGATTTCGATGTAATAAGGCGGCTTCATGGCTTGCGGCTGCTTTCCCGCGACAGCGCTTCGAGGAAGGTGCGCGTAACGCGCATGCCGTTGGCGTAGGACACGCCGCGCGCGTCGATGCGGCTTTGCAGGCTCATGAGTGGCTCGTCGGTGCTGGCGGCCAGCAGGGCAAAGTCGTACAGTCCCGTAAACTTGCGGTAGGCGCGCACGCACAGCACGGCGCGCAGGGGCAAGGTCTTGTTCTTGACGAACTGTTCGGTGCAATGGGGCCCCGTCAGGTGCACGCTTTTGTAGCTGCCAAAACTTTCATTCTTGAACGAGGTGCTGGCCAGTTCGGAAAAGCGCAGCGCGCCCAGTTCGCTGCTGCGCAGGAATTCGTGGCGCATCGACACTTGCCCCGTCTGCAGGGCGCCGGAAATGAAGATGGCCGATTCCATGGCGCAGCTGGTGTTGTCGAGCATGTAGGGCTTGTCGGACTTGACGTTGGAGCGGCCCCAGCAGCGCATCTGGTCGGACTCGCGCACGGGCACGCGGTACGGGCCCATGGCTTTCAGGCTCAATGGCGTGTCGAGCAGGCGCGCCAGCATCACTTCCTGGTGCGCCAGCAGCTGCGCCGTCACCAGCGGCTTGAAGTCTTTCGGCGCCTTGCCTTGCTGGGCCACCTTGGCCAGCAATTGCTGCGCATAGCGGGCGGGTACGAGAAAACTGACGAGTTCGCCATCGAGGCGTTTCGAGACGTTCACGCCGGCCACGTCGCCGTTCGCGGTGACGCTGGGGCCGCCGCTCATGCCGGCATTGATCGGCCCCGTAAACATCAGCTGGTCGTAGAAGCTGCGCGTGACGACGCCGTTGTATGAGCCTTCCGAAATGGCGAAGCCCAGGTCCAGCGGATTGCCCATCGAATACAGGTACTGGCCCTGAGTCAGCGGTGCCAGCGGTTCCGGCATCTTGAAAAAGCCCGTGCCGTGGCGGTTCACGCGCAGCACGGCCAGGTCGTGCAGCACGTCGACGGCCAGCAATTCTACATTGCCGCGCTGGCCGCTGGTGTCGACCCATTCGCCCACGTAGGTATCGGGGTCGAGCGCGAATTGCGACACGACGTGATAGTTGCTCACCACCAGGTCGCCCGTGCCGATCAAAAAGCCCGAGCCCACCGACGATTGCGTGCGGCCATTTTTCAGCAGCACGCGCACTTGCAGGATGTCGGCGCGCGCGGCCGTGTACAGTTTTTGCGCGGCCGACGACGGCGGCGGCAAGGTTGCATGTTCGGTGGCGGCGGGCGCGGCGGTGGCCGGTGGCGGCTTGGCGGTGGGAGCCGCGTGTGCGCCTGTGGCAGCGCACAGGCTGGCCAGCAAGAAGGCGAAGTCAGATAATTTCATGCATCCTTTGTGCGTGAGCAGGAGCGCAGCGGGGGCGCGCTACTGCGCGCCAGCCCGGAATGTTTACAGGGCGCCGTCTTCCAGCGCCGGCGCCGTTTCCGGCGTCATCATGTGACCGAGCTTGCTTTGCTTGGTGTTCAGGTAATGCTGGTTGAAGGCGTTGCGGTTGACCAGCAGCGGCACCCGTTCGGCCACCGTGATGCCCAGCGCTTCCATGGCGGCGATCTTGCGCGGGTTGTTCGTCATCAAACGCAGGCTATTGATGCCGAATTGCGCAAACATGGGTTTGCACAAGGTGTAGTTGCGCGCGTCGGCCTTGAAGCCCAGCTGTTCATTCGCCTGCACCGTGTCGGCGCCTGCCTCTTGCAGGCGATAGGCGCGGATCTTGTTGATCAGGCCGATGCCGCGCCCTTCCTGGCGCAGGTACAGCAAAATGCCGCGGCCTTCCTCGGCGATGCGTTTCAAGGCGCCTTCGAGCTGGGCGCCGCAATCGCAGCGCTGGGAAAACAGCACGTCGCCCGTCAGGCACTCGGAATGCACGCGCGCCAGGACCGGTTCGCCGTTGCCGACATCGCCCAGCACCATGGCCAGGTGTTCCTTGCCCGTGGCGTGTTCGACAAAGGCGTGCAAGGTGAACTGGGCCCACGGCGTCGGCAGTGCGCAGGAAGTCGTGTAATCCAATTCGCCTGTCGCCAGGAGGTCTGCGCCGCTTTGCATGGTTGTGCTCATATAGGTAATTGTCAAAAATAAAAGGCGCGCGACACCACTGCGGTGCCGGCGCGCCCTGTCATCATACCAAAAAGCAGGGGAAACCATTTCCCCTGGCTGAGATTTGAAGGCTGGAATGCCTGGTGAACCCCCTCTAATTGCGGCCGGATCAGCCTTTTACAAGATGGCTGGCCTTGCCGAAGCCCCGTTGGGCCAGCGACCCTTATCGAGGCAGATCGAAGACCAGCACTTCGGCATCCTCGGCCTGCGTCAGCGTCACTGCGGCTTCTTGGGTCAATTTCAGCGCATCGCCTGCTTTCAGGGGCGTGCCGTTGACCACCAGGCTGCCGCGGATCAGGTGCACATAGGCAATGCGGCCTTCGTCCAGCGCATGTGCGGCTTGCTCGCCTTCCTGCAGGATGCTGGCGTAGATGGCCGCGTCCTGGTGGATCAGCACGGAACCCTGGCGCCCGTCGGACGAGGCGATCAAACGCAGCTTGCCCCGTTTGCTTTCCGGCGTAAAATGTTTCTCTTCATAGCTGGGCGCTATGCCCGTCACGTTCGGCTGGATCCAGATCTGCAGGAAGTGCAAGCCATCCGTGTTTGAATGGTTGAACTCGCTGTGGCGCACGCCGCTGCCGGCACTCATGCGCTGCACATCGCCGTAATGCAGCACGGAACCGGTGCCCATGCTGTCCTTGTGCTCGAGCGCACCGTCGAGCACATACGAAATGATTTCCATGTCGCGGTGGCCGTGCGTGCCGAACCCCTGGCCTGGCGTTACGCGGTCTTCATTGATCACCAGCAATGGGCCAAAACCCATGTGCAGCGGATCGTGGTAGCTGCCGAAGGAAAAGCTGTGGTGGGAATTGAGCCAGCCGTGGTTGGCGGCGCCGCGTTCTTCGCTGTGACGAATCTGTAACATGGTGGACTCCGTTTCTATCAATGAATGTGCGATAATTTCGAAGGAGCGTTGCCTGGCAGTTGCCGTGGCGCCGATGCTGCCCTTCGCTGTACGATGGAGCAAGTATAGGCCGTCCACTCCAGAAAGAAAAACGGAAAATCTTGCGAACTATGATCGAAAAAATCGAATGTTAAGACTGAGCCTGGAAGCCTTGCAAATCGTCGACGCCATCGACCGCCGCGGATCGTTCTCGTCGGCCGGCAAGGAGTTGCATAAAGTGCCGTCCACCATTTCCTATACGGTGGCCAAGCTGGAAGACGACCTGGGCGTGCAAGTGTTCCGGCGCAATGGTCCGAAAATCATGCTGACGGCGGCCGGCCAGGAATTGCTGAAAGAGGGCCGCTATCTGCTGAAGGCGGCGCAGGACCTTGAACACCGCGTGCGGAGGGTGGCGTCCGGCTGGGAAACGGAATTGTCCATCGGCATCGATTCCATGTTTTCCGCCGTGGCCCTGGCCGACGACGTGCGCGCCTTTTATGACGTGGCGCAGCAGACGCGCTTGCGCCTGTCGCAGGACACCCTGTCGGGCACCTGGGAAGCGTTGCTGGACCGCCGGGTCGACTTGCTGGTGGGCGCGCCCGGCGACGGTCCGGCCGGTGGCGGCTATATCGCGCAACCGATCGGCATGCTCGACTTCGTCTTTGCCGTGGCGCCCGCGCATCCGCTGGCGCAGGTGGCGGAACCGTTGTCGCGCGGCCACCTGCAGCAGCACCGGGCCGTGGTGGTGGCCGACTCGGCGCGTCAGATGGCGCCGCGCACGGTGGGACTGCTGCTGGGGCAAGATGCCTTGAGCGTGCCGAGCATGCAGGTCAAGTTCGACTATCAGGTGCTGGGGCTGGGCTTTGGCTTCCTGCCGGGACCGTGCGCGCGCGCCGCCATCGCGCGTGGCCAGCTGGTGGAAAAGGCTGTGGAAGAGCCGAAACCGTCGGAAACGTTTTACCTGGCCTGGCGGGTAGGCGAGGATGGCGCCGCGTTGCGCTGGTGGATGGCGCGCATGCGCGAACCGGATGTGTTTGCCCGTCTGGCGCAGCATTTGCCGGGCCATTCGGCGTAGGTCTTAAAATGTTGACATATGCCAACATTTTTAAGTTACCATATTCATAGTATTTCGACCGTCTTTCTGCTCCGACTTGCATGCCCCATAGTGGGATTTTGATGATTACACACACCGCAGCGCCCCTGATATGTTCCCCTGACCTGGCACGCGCACGGGGTTGCCATGCTTGAGGCGAAGGTCGCGCTGTGCCTGCGCCTGGCCCAGGACGCCCGTGAACAGGCGGGGCCGCAGCAGGCCGCCACCCTGGCGCGGCTGCAGGAAGAGCTGGAGCGGCTGCGCGGCGCCAGCCGGCCCATGGTGCGCGTGGCGCCCCCCGACGCCTTGCTGGAAATCGATCCCGATGGCTTTTTGATCGGCTGGAACCATGGCGCCGAACAGATGTTCGGCTATTCCGAACTGGAAGCGCTGGGCCAGCACATCCTGTTTTTGTATCCGGAAGACGACGCGGAAGCGAGCGTGCTGGAATTGCATTTCAAGCAGGGCGATGTGGCCACCGATGTGCGCCGGCGCAAGAAGTCGGGCATGGTGACGTGGCTGCGCATGCACCGCCACGTGATCCACGATCAGGCGGGCAAGGCTTGCGGCATGGCGGTGCGCCTGTCGGCCATGAGCGAACCGCTGTCCGACGTGGACAAGGTGAGGTTGCACGCGCGCATCATCGAAGACAGCGAGCAAGCCGTGCTGATCACGGACGCGGAAGAGCGCATCGTCTCGATCAACAGTTCGTTTTCCCGCATCACCGGCTATTCGCCGGCCGAATCCATCGGCCGCACGCCGGACTTGCTGCGCTCGGGCGTGCACGACCCCGACTTCCGCGCCAAGGTGCGCGCCGCCATGCGGGGGCATGGCTCCTGGCGCGGCGAAATCATCGGCAAGCGCAAGAATGGCGAACTGTTCCCGCAAGACGTCACCATCAGCGTCGTGCGCGACGAGTATGGCGAGATCAGCCATGTTTTTTCCCTGTTTTCCGATATCTCGGTGCACAAGGATGCCGAGGCGCGCATGCAGCGCATGGCCAATTACGACAGCCTGACGGGCTTGCCCAACCGTTGCCTGCTGAACCAGCTGGTGGGCCAGGGCCTGACCGAAGCGAAACGGCAAGGCACGCATGGCGCGCTGATGGTCATCGATATCAGCCGCATCGGTTCCATCAGCGACACGCTGGGCCACGAAGTGGGCGACCAGCTGGTGATCGCCATCGGCCAGCTGTTCCGTGGCGCCCTGCGCGACGCGGACATCCTGGCGCGGGTCGACAACAGTAAATTTGTCGTGGCGCTGTTGCATATCGAAAAGCGCGAACATGCGGCGAACGTGGCGCAAAAACTGCTCAACCTGTTGGAGGCGCCGATCAATATCGATGCGCACGCGCTGCACGTGGGCGCCAGCATCGGCATCACCGTGTATCCGGAAGACGGCCTGGAAGCGCCGGCCCTGTTCCGCTTTGCCGACGTGGCCGTGGCCAAGGCGGGGCAGACCATCGAATCGACCTTCCTGTTTTACCGCGAAGACATGAACCGGCGGGCCAAAGAACATTTACGCCTGGAAAGCGAAATGCGCCTGGCCTTGGGCGACAAGGAGCTGGAACTGCATTACCAGCCGAAAGTGAGCCTGTCCAGCGGGCGCATCGTGGGCGCGGAAGCCTTGCTGCGCTGGAAGCATCCGATGCGCGGCATGGTTTCGCCCGGCGTCTTCATCCCCGTTGCCGAGGAAACCAGTTTGATTCTGGAGCTGGGCACCTGGGTGCTGGACGAGGCTTGCCGCCAGATACGCAGCTGGGAAGACCGTGGTCTGCACATGCCGGCCATCGCCGTCAACCTGTCGGCGCGCCAGTTCGATGAACAGTTGCCGGCGCGCATAGCGGCCGTGCTCGAGCGCTACCAGGTGCGGCCCGACCAGATCATGCTGGAAATCACGGAAAGCCTGTTGATGCGCGGTGCCGACAAGGTGATCGACATCATGAACCAGCTGGTGGCCATGGGCCTGGCGCTGGCGCTGGATGACTTCGGCACCGGCTATTCCAGCCTGGCGTATTTGAAAAAATTCCCCATCAGCACACTGAAAATCGACCGCTCGTTTGTCATCGGCTTGCCGTTCGAGGAAAACGATTGCGCCATCGCCCGCGCCATCGTCACCATGGCGCAGCAGCTGCGCCAGGAAATCGTCGCCGAAGGGGTGGAAACGGCCGAGCAGATGCGCTTCCTGCGCGAACTCGGTTGCGACCAGCTGCAAGGTTATCTGTTCAGTCCTGCCGTGCCGGCGGCCGAATTCGAAGTGATGCTCGACGAAGGCCGACGCTTGCGTTTGAACGAAGCGCTGGCTTAAGGTTCGCCCAGTTTCACCTTTTCCAGCAGATAATCGAGCATCACGCGCACCCGGGCCGGCACTTGCTGGCCCGGTCCCACGAAGACGGCGTGTACGAGTTCGCGGTCGCCCGGATTGTAGTCCTGCAGCACCTCCACCAATTGACCTTGTGCAATATCGCGCTGCACGTGCTGGCGCGAAAAGCGTCCGAGGCCCATGCCCGCCAGCACCAGTTGGCGCATGCTTTCGCCATCGCTGACGCAGGTATTACCCTGCGGCGCCACCTGCAAGCTTCCTCCGCTCCCGTCGAGGAAGGGCCAGGTTTCGTTCTGGCAGCGGAAGTTGAAGGCCAACAAATTGTGTTCGGATAATTCCAGCGGCGTGCGCGGCAGGCCGTGCTGCGCCACGTACGTCGGCGACGCCACCACGACCATCGCATCTTCACCGAGTTTGCGCGCCACCAGGTTCGATGCCTTCAGCTTGCCCGTGCGGATGGCGATGTCGGTGCGGTCTTCCAGCAAGTCGACGATGGCGTCGCTGACGACCACGTCGAGCACGATGTCGGGATAGCGCTGCGCGAACTCGGGCAGGATGGGCAGCAGATGGCGCACGCCGAACGGCACGAAACAGTTGATGCGCAAGCGCCCGCGCGGCGCCGCGCCTTGCGATGCTTCGCGCTCGGCGCCGTCGATATCGTCGAGGATGCGCTTGCACTGGATAAAAAAGGCGTCGCCTTCGGGCGTGGTGTGCAGCTGGCGCGTGCTGCGCTGGAGCAAACGCGCACCGAGCCGCGCTTCCAGGCGATTGACGAGCTTGCTGACGGCCGACGGCGTCAAGGCCAGGCGGCGCGCGGCGGCGGAAAAGGCCCCCGTTTCCACCACGGCCACAAACACGGCCATCTCGAACGCGCGGTTGATGTCTTGCCTGGCCATTATTGAATCCATTTCACAGGTGTTTCCATTATTAGAGTCTATATCAAAAGCATTTGCATCGATACACTGGCCGGCTTGAACCATTGTTGGAGCCATCATGACCACCGCAAGCCCTGTTTCCCCTCCAGCCAGCTCCATGCCACCGGGCGTGCTGGCACTGGCCGTCGGCGCCTTTGCCATCGGCGTCACCGAATTCATCGTCGTCGGCATCTTGCCCACCATCGCGAAGGATTTGCGGATTTCCATCGAATCGGCGGGCTCGCTGGTCAGCCTGTATGCACTGGCGCTGGCCATCGGCACGCCGCTGCTGGTGCTGCTGATGTCGCGCCTGCCGCGCAAGGCGGCCTTGCTGGGGCTGATGAGCGTTTTCCTCGCCGGCAACTTGCTGGCCGCCTTTTCGCACACCTTTGCATGGTTGCTGGCGGGACGGGTCATCACGGCCGTGGCGCACGGCACCTTCTTTGCCATCGGCGCCACCGTGGCCGCCAGCCTGGTCGCCAAGGCGCAGGCGGGCAGGGCAATTTCCGTGATGTTTGCGGGTCTGACCTTGGCCATGGTGATCGGCGTGCCGCTCGGCAGTTTCCTCGGCAACTTGATGGGCTGGCGCTTGCCGTTTTTTGCCGTTGTCGTGCTGGCCGCCGTGGGCCTGGGCGCCATGGCGCGCTGGCTGCCGGCCGGCTTGCAGCAGGGCAAGGGTGGCAAGGCCATGACGCAGCTGGCGGCCCTGGGCAGCGGCCCCATCCTGACCATGATGGCGGTGACCACGTTCGGTTTCGGCAGCAGCTTTGCCGCGTTTACTTTTATTACGCCCATCCTCACGGACGTGACGGGCTTTTCCGCCACCATGGCCAGCGCGCTGCTGATCGTGTTCGGCATCGCCACCTTTGCCGGCAACCTGGCGGGCGGCTACCTGACCAGCCACCGGGGCTGGCAAAAAGCCTTGCGTGTGATGCTGCTGTTGCTGGCCGTCACGCAAGCGGGTGTGGCCCTGAGCATCAGCTCGCCATGGATGATGACAGTGATGCTGTTCGTCTGGGGCGTGTTCGCCTTCGGCCTGTCGCCCGCCCTGCAAGCGGGCATGCTGGCCACGGCCGAGCGCTACACGCCGCACGCCGTCGATTTCGCCTCGGGCCTGAACATTTCCGCGTTTAACCTGGGCATTTCCTTCGGCTCCATGCTCGGTGCGCTGATGGTCTCGCGCCAGCTGATGGCGTCGTCGCCGTGGGCCGGCGTGGCAGCCGCACTGCTCGCCTTGCTGCCGCTGGCGTGGCTGGCGCGCCGCAACCTGGTTGCCCCTGTGGCGGGCGCGGCCGCGCACTGAGGTTCAGGTATGCACGGCGGCGCACGGCGCATTGCGTTTCTGGCGCTGCGCCATATAGGAACTGCCCATCGACGCGGCCATGATCATGGCGATGGCCAGCCACTGCCCGGCACCCAGGCGCTCGTCGAGCAGGATGAAGGCCAGCATGGCGGCCACGGCCGGTTCCATGCTGCTCATGATGCCGAACGCTTGCGGCGTCAGCCGCTTCAGGGCCACCATTTCCAGCGAGATCGGTATCGCGCTGGAAATGAGCGCCACGCCCAGGCCCACGCCCAGCACGGCGGGCGAGAGCAGGGCGGCGCCGCTATGCATCACGCCCACGAGCACCACCACCAGCGCGGCCATCGCCAGGCCCAGCGACACGGAGTGACCCGCATGCAAATGGCTGGCGCGCTTGCCGAAGACGATGTACGAGGCCCAGCAGACGGCGGCGCCCAGGGCGAACAGCACGCCCGTGGGATCGAGATTGCTGACGTCGTGGCCCAGCGGCAACAGCAGCGCCAGTCCCGCCACGGCCAGTGCCACCCAGACGAAATCGACCGGCCGGCGCGAGGCCAGCAGCGCCACGGCCAGCGGGCCGGAAAATTCGATCGCCACGGCAATGCCGAACGGAATCGTACGCAGTGCCATATAAAAACACAGGTTGGTCAAACCCAGCGCGCCACCGTACAGGGCCACCGTGCGCAGGTCGGCGCGGCTCAGCTGCCAGCGCCACGGGCGCCAGAACAGCAACAGCAGCAGGGCGGAAAAGCCCACGCGCACGGCCGTCGTGCCCTGCGCACCGACCAGCGGGAACAGGCTGTGCTTGGCCCATGAGGTGCCCAGTCCCAGGCAGGTGACGGAGCCGAGGATGGCGAGCAGGGGAATGAAGGAGGAATAGCGGCGTAATGGCATGGTGATAAATGGCTTGATATCGGGATGGTGAAAGTTTATTGTGTCTGCTCCGATATTTGCACTGCATTTTGACCTCCATGACGCAACTTTCGCTCACGCCTTCCCCCGACGTCGATGCCTTCGACCTGGCCATCCTCGATATCTTGCAGCGCGATAACACGACTTCGCAGCGCGAAATCGCCCAGGCCGTGCATTTGTCCGCGCCGGCCGTGCAGCGCCGGATCCGCCGCCTGCGCGAAAGCGGGGTGATCCGTCAGGAAGTGGCCGTGCTCGACGCCAGCCGCCTGGGCCGCCCCCTGATATTGACGGTGGAAGTGCATCTGCACGACGAGCACCCGCTGCGCACGGCCGGCATGCGCGCGCGCATCATGGCCGAGCCTGCCATCCAGCAGTGCTACGGCATCACGGGCGAGGCCGACTACCTGCTGCTCATTACCGCCAGCAGCATGGCCGAATATGAGGCGCTGACGGAACGGCTGTTCGGCGGCGACGACAATATCCGGCGCTACCGCACCTCGGTGGCCTTGACTTGCCTCAAGATGGGCTTGCACGTGCCGCTGGCATAGGACCGGGTAGATGACGATCTGCAACAAGAAACAAGCGGCCGTGACGGCCACCATGCCCGCCAGCCTGCGCACCGCCGTGGCTACTTATCGATGGACGCGCGACAGCGTCGGTGAGTCGGACGCTGCCGTCTACCGGCTGCGGGGCAGGGACGGTGCGCCGGAGCTGTACCTGAAGCGCTTGCATCGACGTGGGACGGGCGGGCATAGCCGACCGCTACCAGGACCTGGCCATCGCATGGCGTACTCTCGGTGAGTTGGACGCGGCGCTACAGCAAAGGTTGCTGCGGCAATATGGGATCCTTGATGCCGATCAAGGCAAGCTGCACTGGCACTTGCTGCTCGACGAGCTGTTCTGAATGCGATCCAGCGGGTAGCCGCCGCCTGCGCTCTGGCATAATCAGCGGGGACACATGTGGGAGCCGAATGATGGGAGAGCAGGAAAATTCGCATCTGCCTGAGCCTGGCCTTCTTGCTGCCTGGCTGGCCGCCCGTTCCATTGCACGTGGTTTGCCGCTGCCCGTACCCGATCACGGTGGGTGGCGCGTCGAGACGGGCTTGCCAGGCGAAATCCGACGCTACGTTTTTTCGGGACCTGTTGCAGCCATCAGCGCGTTGGCAGCCTCGATTCACCGTCCGCATATTCTCATCAAGATGTGCGGTACCGGCGAGCAATTGCTGCGCCTTTTGCCGCCTCGGTGGCAATTGCTGCCTGGCGGCTTTTTCATGACCCATGAAGGCAGTCTGCCGGCGCCATCTCTGCCGGCCGGATACCGGCTTGTCGTCGCAACGTCGCAGGCAATCACGACGGCGCGTATTCTGACCGGTGATGGCTCGGTCGCCGCCAGCGGCCATGCCGTGGAACATGCCGGCGCCTTTGTCTTTGACCGGATCGTCACGGAAGCCGCACATCGGCGCCGGGGGCTGGGGAGGGCGCTGATCGCCGCGCTGGCGGCCAGGCAGCGATCGGGCAGCGCGCGGCGTGTGCGGGTGGCAACCGAGGATGGCTTGAAACTGTATGCGAGCCTGGGCTGGCACACCCGGTCACCGTATTCGACGGCAGCGATCATTTGAGGTCGCGATACCGAACTTGCGCAGCGTGGATGCCGGGCGGCCATGCCACGCCTTACGGCTCCTCGCGCTCGGCATCGCGCTCGCGGCAGCTCAAGGACGCGTAATGGCCCTTGGGCATCCTGGTCTTGATGGCAACCTCGTTCAGTTCATGCCGGATATCGACGGGGTCGCGCAAGGTGCAGCGCTGGGCGCGGGCGAACGCTTGCAGCGTCTTTGTGCTGCCCAGCACCTTGACAATGACGCCTGCGCCGGGGCTGACGCAGCAGCCGATGTATTGCGTGATGTATTCTTCCTCGATGAGCACCAGTTCATGTCCCATGAAGCTTGCCGGCTTCTTGAGCAGATAGTAATCGGTGTAATCGGAGCGCTGGTCAGGGTGCTGGCCAAGGTAGCCTTCGCGCATGTAGGCCCGGATGGCCTTGCCGGAGGTGCCCACCCTGGCTGTCGTGCCCTGTTTCAGGTGCAGCGCGTGGATCAGGTCCGTTTCCAGCCCGGGATCGGCGGCGTGGGCGCTGGCGCAACTGGCGGCCAGCAGAAGCGAGCCGATCAGGCGGCGGGTGCGGCGCCATTCAGGCAGGGGAGGGATGGCTTGCATATATTCAAACGAAGGGGGAGAAGAGGCGCAGTGTAGCGCACGCCAGCCATTGCGCGTGGCACAATGCGTGACCCGCACGCCACGTGCCACTCACCCCAGGACTTTCATGACCCGCGCCATCCTTGACGAAGCCCAGATCCATCCCGCCGCCCGCCCCTTGATCGGCAGCAAGCACCAGGACATCGTGCGCGAAGTGCAGGCGGCCATCGCCGCGCACCAGGTGGTCGTCGTCGGCATGGCGCTCAATCCGTTTCCCCGCAAGGCGCGCAAGATCCTCGATGTGCTGGGCACGCCCTACCAGTACCTGCAATACGGCAGCTATCTGAACCAGTGGCACCGGCGCAATGCCCTCAAGATGTGGTCGGGCTGGCCCACGTTCCCCATGGTCTTTGTCAACGGCGTGCTCATCGGTGGCGCCAGCGAACTGCAAACGATCGTGGAAAATGGCGAGTTCAGCGCCATGCTGGCGAAGAAGCTACGCGCGATTTAAGTCCCGTCTTATTCTCCCGGCCGCCACGGCGACTTGCGCGTGCGCAAGGGGTCAAGCAAGCCGCGCAAATCGTTATGGTCGAGCTCGTACATCAGCGCAATTAAACTGCCCAGTTCGCCCGAGGGGAAGCCCTCGCGCGCGAACCAGCCCAGGTAGTGTCCCGGCAAGTCTGCCAGCAAGCGTCCCTGATATTTCCCATATGGCATTTCGCGCGTGACCAGCAGCGCCAGTTTTTCTGAATTCATGCGACCGCTCCGTAATCGATCGATGCAGTGTAGCAGAACACGATATTGTTGAGTATGGCGCAAGTATCATCTGCCTGAGGAGGTATTTTTCGCCACAAAGAAAGGCCCGATACTGCATGCCAACATCATTTATCGGAGTTTGTCATGCCCATTGCCTTGCTCGCGCTGACCCTCAGCGCCTTTGCCATCGGAACCACCGAGTTTGTCATTGTCGGGTTGTTGCCCACCATCGCCGCCGACCTGGGCGTCAACCTGCCATCGGCCGGCCTGCTGGTCAGCCTGTATGCGCTGGGCGTCGCCGTCGGTGCGCCCGTGCTGACTGCCCTGACGGGCAAGATACCGCGCAAAACCTTGCTATTGTCGCTGATGGTCCTGTTCACCCTGGGCAATTTGCTGGCCTGGAAGTCGCCCGGCTATGAAACCCTCGTCATCGCCCGCATCCTGACGGGTCTGGCGCATGGCGTGTTCTTTTCCATCGGCTCGACCATCGCCACCTCGCTGGTGCCGAAGGACAAGGCGGCCAGCGCGATTGCCATCATGTTTACGGGCCTGACCGTGGCCCTGGTGACGGGCGTGCCGCTGGGCACCTTCATCGGCCAGCATTTCGGCTGGCGCGAAACCTTCCTCGCCGTCTCGGCGCTGGGACTGGTGGCCTTTGTCGGCAGCCTGCTGTACGTGCCGTCGACCATCGCCCACAGCAAGCCGGCGTCCCTGCTGCAGCAAGTGCAGGTGCTGGGCCAGCCCCGGCTGCTGCTGGTGTACGCCATGACGGCCGTCGGCTATGGCGGCTCCTTCATCGCCTTTACATATCTGGCGCCCATCCTGCAGCAAGTGTCGGGATTCAGCGCCGGCGCCGTGGGCGCGGTGATGCTCGTGTATGGCGTCTCCGTGGCGTTCGGCAATATCTGGGGCGGCAAGCTGGCCGACAAGAAGGGCCCTGTCAGCGCCCTGAAACGGATCTTTTTGCTGCTGGCGTTTGTTTTGCTGCTGTTGACCTTCACGGCGCCGCACCCCGTACTCGTCGTCATCACCGTGCTGCTGTGGGGCGCCGTGGCCTTCGGTAATGTTGCAGGATTACAAGTGTATGTGGTGCAGCAAGCGGAACACTTTACGCCTCGTGCCGTCGATGTCGCTTCGGGCTTGAATATCGCCGCCTTCAACCTGGGCATCGCCGGCGGCGCCTGGGGCGGTGGCCTGATCGTGGAACACCTGGGCCTGGTGCACACGGGCTGGATCGGCGCCATCGTCGTGCTGGGCGCGTTCGGCTTGACGGCCCTGAGCGGCCGGATGGACCGCCTCAATCCCATCCCCGTGCGTGCTGGCGGCGAAAAGTCGATCCATGCGGTGGGGCATTAAGCCTGCTTGATCCGCAAGCAAGTCGCTGGCATGCGCGAGAGCAGGGTTTACAATGGTGTTTCCTTTCCTCTCGCCCATACTCCCCATGTCCGATACAGCAACTTCACCGCTACGCCTGCGCACCGCTATCAATCCGAAACCGCTGGGCGTTACGCTTGTGCTCATCGTGCTGGGCGCGTGGTATCTGGCGCAAACCGTCGGCGCCACCCAGTCCGCGCTGTACGTGGTGGGCGCCTTGCTCGGCATCACCCTGTATCACGCGGCGTTCGGCTTTACGTCCGCCTGGCGCGTCTTCATCGCCGATGGCCGCGGCGACGGCTTGCGCGCGCAAATGCTGATGCTGGCTGTCGGCGTGGCGCTGTTCTTCCCCGCGCTGTCGGCCGGCACCCTGTTCGGCACGCCCGTCGCAGGCCTGGTGTCTCCCGCCGGCACTTCCGTCATCTTCGGCGCCTTCATCTTCGGCATCGGCATGCAGCTGGGCGGCGGTTGCGCATCCGGTACCTTATATACAGTCGGTGGGGGCAGCACGCGCATGCTCATCACCCTGGTCGCCTTCATCGTCGGCTCCGTGATCGGCACGGCGCACATGCCGTTCTGGACGGCGTTGCCGCAATTGAAACCCATTTCCCTCGTCACAAGCCTGGGCCTGGTGCCCGCGCTGGCGCTGAACTGGATCGTTTTTGCATTGATCGCCGGCATCACGGTGCTGGTGGAAAAGCGCCGCCACGGCAAGCTCGTCGCCACGCCGCTGCGCCCGTCACAGGCGTCGCCCTGGCTGCACGGCCCCTGGCCGCTGGTGGCGGGCGCCGTCGCGCTCGTCGTGCTCAATTTCATCACCCTGGCGCTGTCGGGCAAGCCGTGGGGCGTGACGTCCGCGTTTGCCCTGTGGGGCGCGAAGGCCGCATCGGTGGTCGGCATCGACACGGCCAGCTGGGCTTACTGGTCGACCAAGGCCAACGCGGCCGCCTTGGCCGCACCTTTGACGCAAGACAAGACTTCCGTGATGGACATCGGCATCGTGCTGGGCGCCATGCTGGCCGCGGCCTTGGCCGGCCGCTACGCGCCCGTGTGGCGCATCCCGCGCCGCTCGGTCATCGCCGCCGTCGTCGGCGGCTTGCTGCTCGGTTACGGCGCGCGCCTGGCCTACGGCTGCAATATCGGCGCGTATTTCAGCGGCATCGTCTCGGGCAGCCTGCACGGCTGGCTGTGGCTGGTCTGCGCCTTCCTCGGCAACGTCGTCGGCACGCGCTTGCGTCCATGGTTTGGGCTGGAAGTGGAACGCGTGAAACCGACGGGCTGCTGAGGCCTGATTGACCGGGGGCATTGCTGTACGCTTTGTTGTATATTGCTGCCCCTGTTCCTCTTTGCCGCCAGCGTATCTCCCATGTCACCCACCATCCTGTTTGCCGTCGTCCTCGCGTATTTCCTGATCCTGCTGGGCGTGGCGTGGCGCACCTCGCGCCATGCCACCAATGACAGTTTTTTCATCGGCAACAAGGACAGCAACTGGATGCTGGTGGCCTTCGGCATGGTGGGCACGACGCTCACGGGCGTGACCTTCATCAGCGTGCCTGGCGCCGTGGGCAGCAACGGTTTCGGCTACATCCAGCTGATGATCGGTTATGTCCTCGGCTACCTGGCCATCACCTTCATTTTGCTGCCGCTGTACTACCGGCTGCAGCTGACCTCCATTTACCGCTACCTGGAACTGCGCCTGGGACGCCGCTCCTACCAGAGCGGGGCGGCGTTTTTCATCGTCTCGCGGTTGCTGGGCGCCACGGCGCGGCTGTATCTGGTGGTCAATATCCTGCAAGCCACCATACTCGATAGCCTGGGCGTGCCGTTCTGGCTGACGGCCGGCGTCGTGCTGCTGCTGATCCTGCTCTACACCTACGAGGGCGGCGTCAAGACCATCGTCTGGACCGATACCCTGCAAACGGCGTGCATGCTGGCGGGCCTCGTCATTTGCAGCGTGTTTTTGCTGCGTG
>NZ_LT607484.1:0-53785 GCF_900095235.1 Janthinobacterium sp. UMAB-60 | reverse complement strand
GCGCGCAGGGTCTCACGCGCATCTTCACCGTCGACCCGGACAGCCCCGCCTATGTGTGGAAGCACATTCTCGCCGGCATGTTCATCACGATCGCCATGACGGGCATGGACCAGGAAATGATGCAAAAGAACATTTCCGTGCGCACCTTGCGCGACTCGCAAAAGAACATGCTCAGCCTGACCGTGGTACTGACGGGCGTGCTGCTGCTGTTCCTGTTTTTGGGCGGACTGCTGCACCTGTACGCGCCGCTGGCCGGCGTGACGGCGACGGGAGATAAACTGTTCCCCGCCGTCGTGCTCGGCCACTTCCCCGCCGTGGTGCAACTGATTTTCTTCATCGCCCTCATCTCCGCCCTGTTTCCCAGCGTGGATGGGGCGCTCACGGCCCTCACGTCCACCTTCTGCATCGACATTTTGGGCGTGCAGCGCAGGCCGGAGTTGAGCGCGGCGGCGCAGATGCGCTGGCGCCGCCGTGTGCACCTGGGTTTTGCCGCCCTGTTTTTGATCCTGATCATGGCCTTCAAGTGGCTGGACGACCCCAGCATGATCGGCGTGATCCTGAAGCTGGCCAGCTATACCTATGGTCCGCTGCTGGGCCTGTTCGCCTTCGGCCTGCTGAGCCGGCGCGGCGTACGCGACCGCTGGGTACCGCTGGTGGCTGTGGCGGGGCCGCTGCTGTGCGCGCTGATCGAAGGGGAGCAGGCGCGGCTGTTCGAACATTACCGCATCGGCCTGGAACTGCTGATCATCAATGGCGCCCTGGTGCTGGCGGGCCTGTTCCTCATTTCCACGCCTGTGCCAGTGCATGCCAAAGACGAGGTACAGTTGTCAAAATAAGACGATTCAAGCCGTTTTCAGTTATATTGGTTTCCTTTAGGTACATAACCCACGGAGCATCAATGTCACTCAACCCCTTCCCGCCGCTGCGTCGCGGCTTTGGCGCATTCTGGCGCGCGCTGGACGCCACCCGCCGCGCGGTCATCAACCTGATTTTCCTGCTGATCGTCATCGCCATCCTGATCGCCATCTTTGGCGGCGGCGCCAAGCCCCTGGCGGACAAGACCACCCTGGTGCTGGACTTGCAAGGCCCGCTGGTCGAGGAAGCCCCGGGCGGCGTGCGCGAGGCGGTGCTGGCCAATGTCAGCGGCGAAGCCAAGAAAAACGTGCAGCTGCGCGACGTGCTGGCGGTGCTCGACACGGCGGCCAAGGACAAGAACATCGGCTCCATGGTGATCCTGCTCGACGAGCTGCAGGGCGGCGGCCTCGCTTCGCTGCGCGAAGTGGCGGCCGGCGTGGAGCGTTTCCGCGCCACCGGCAAGAAAGTCACGGCCTGGGGTTCCAGCTACAACCAGCGCCAGTACCTGGTGGCGGCCAAGGCCGACGAGGTATTCCTGCACCCGATGGGTGGCGTCATGCTGGAAGGCTTTGGCCGCTACCGCAATTACTACCGCGACGCGCTCGACAAGGTGGGCGTGACGGTCAACCTGCTGAAAGTGGGCACGTATAAAAGCGCGGCCGAGCCTTTCATCGCCAACGGCCCGTCCGAAGCGGCGGCCGAAGCGGACCGCTACCTGAACAACGGCCTGTGGACCACCTACACGACGGACGTGGAAAAGGCGCGCAAGCTGCCGGCCGGCGCCATCATGCAAACGATCGACAACCTGCCCGCGCTGATGACGGCCGCTGGCGGCGACCTGGGCAAGCTGTCGCTCAATGGCAAGTTGGTCGACGGCCTGAAAACGCGCGATGAACTGCGCCAGTTCATGATGGCGCGCGGCGCCAAAAATACGGAAGGGACGAACTTCCGCCAGATCAATTACACGGACTACCTGGCGCGCCTGCGCCCCGTGCATATCGGCGACGCCGTCGGCGTGGTCATCGCCTCCGGTGAAATCGGCGACGGCATCGCGCCACCGGGTGCCATCGGCGGCCTGTCCACCTCGCGTCTGATCCGCCAGGCACGCGAAGACAAATCGATCAAGGCCATCGTGCTGCGCGTCGATTCGCCGGGCGGCAGCGCCTTCGGCTCGGAATTGATCCGCCGCGAACTGGAACTGACGCGCGCCGCCGGCAAACCGGTGGTCGTCTCGATGGGCAACGTGGCCGCTTCGGGCGGTTACTGGATCAGCACCTCGTCCGATGAAGTGATCGCCGACGCGGCCACCATCACCGGTTCCATCGGCGTGTTCGCGATTCTGCCGACGGCCGACAAGGTGGTGGAAAAGCTCGGCATCCACACGGCCGGTTCGCCGACCACCTGGCTGGCCGACGCGGGCAACCCCTTGCGTCCGCTCGATCCCCGCTTCGCGCAAGTGATCCAGGGTTCGATCAACCACGTGTATGGCGACTTCCTGAACCTCGCCGCCAGGGCGCGCAAGACGACGCCGGAAAAGATCAATGAAGTGGCGCAGGGCCGCGTCTGGACGGGCTTGCAGGCGAAAGAGCGCAACCTGGTCGACCGCATCGGCAGCTATGGCGATGCGCTGGCCTCGGCTGCCAAGCGCGCCAAGTTGGGCAGCGACTACCGCGTGACCTACCTGGAGCAGGAAACGTCGAACGTCGACCGTTTGATCGGCATGTTCGGTTCCAAGGCCATGGCCTCGCTGGGCCTGGGCGAGCACGTGAAACTGGGCCTGGCCACGACGGGCTTGCCGGCCGACGCGGCGCTGGGCATGGCGCAGGACCTCTCCTGGCTGTCGGGCATCACGCGCGAGCACAAGCCGTTCATGGCCCTCACGCACTGCCTGTGCGAGGTGCCTTTGGGCGGCAAGTAAGGTAAAAGGCCGGGGTCGGACCCGCCGGGTCCGACCCCATACAAAGGGGATAACGCATGGCAAGCGACATGAGCGGACCAACGGCGATCACCATCCGCCCCTGCGCCAGGGGCGATGAACAGGCGCTGGCGCTGGTGGGGCAATCGACTTTTCTTGAAGCGTTCGCCGGCATCCTCGATGGCGCCGACGTCATCGCCCATTGCCAGCGCCAGCACGACGTGCCGCTGTATCGCGACTGGCTGGCGCTGCCGGCCATGCGGCTGTGGCTGGCCGAAGCCACGCCCGGCGGCGCGCCCGTCGGCTACCTGGTGCTCAGTCCCGCCAGCCTGCCGGTGGCGGACCCGCATCCGCAAGACATGGAAATCAAGCGCATCTACCTGCTGCACCGCTTCCAGGGCCAGCGCGTGGGTCAGCGCCTGATGCAGGCGGCGCTGAGCCAGGCGCGCGCCAGCGGGGCGGGAAGGGTGCTGCTGGGCGTGTACGCGGAAAACCACGACGCGCTGGCGTTCTATGCGCGCTGCGGCTTTGCGCAGGTGGGACGGCGCACCTTCCGCGTGGGCCGCACCGACTATCAGGATGTCATCCTCGGCATGACCTTGTAGACCCAGATAAAGCATCGCCGCCTGAGCACCCGCGTGGCGCCAGGTCAAGGCCGATGGCGGGAGATTTGTAGCGAGTTTGTATCTGCTTGTGAGTCTCCCGCGTACCGCTGGCGCCAGGGCGCCAGGCCCCGCAAGCCTGATTTTTCCACCGTTCCCTCACAGCGCAGGCACGCCAGCCGCTCTTCCTGATCCTCCGATGCCAGTCTGGCTGTGTGTAATTGTTTCAAGTAGAAATGAAACAGATACATGACTATGCTAGAGTCGTTTCATGCTAGGGAGCGATGTTTTTTCAGCTGATTTTCAGCTCTTGTCTCCCCCGGCTGTGTACCGAAACAACCCCGAAAAACGGTCGTCCGGTCTGAGTGTGTTCCACCTCGGCCGGCGCCACAGACTCGCCGTGCCAGCGGCATATACAAGGATAAGCGATGGATTCGCAGACAACACCCAACACCCCGCGGCGCAGCCGCCGTTCGAAAATCGTCGGTACGGTCATCGCGCTGGCCGTGATGGCGGCGCTGGGGGGCGGTGCCTGGTACCTGACCCATTCCGGCGCCAGCGCCCCGGGCGGCCCCGGCATGGGCGCTCCTGGCGGTCCCGGTGGCCCCGGCGGACGGCGCGGCGGTCCTTCGACCACCGTGGGCGTGGCCACGGCCGTCAAATCCGACCTGCCCGTGGTGCTCGATGCGCTGGGCACGGTGACGGCCGCGTCCACCGTGACGGTGCGCCCGCAAGTGTCGGGTATTTTGAAGGAGCTGAAATTCAAGGAAGGCGGCATGGTCAAGGCGGGCCAGGTGGTGGCGCAGATCGACCCGGCGCAGTTCGAGATGGCGCTGATGCAGGCCACGGGTCAGCGCCAGCGCGATGAAGCGCAGCTGGAAAACGCGCGCCTGACGCTGAAGCGCTATCAAACCCTGCTGGGCCAGGATTCCATCGCGCGCCAGGACGTCGATACGCAGGCCGCCCTGGTGAAACAGCTGGAAGGCACCGTCATGACGGACCGCGCCGCCGAAGGCACGGCCAGGCTGAACCTGGGCTACACCAAGGTGGTGTCGCCGATCAGCGGCCGCGCAGGCTTGAAGGTGGTCGATATCGGCAACCTGGTCAGCACCAGCGACGCGGGCGGCGTGGTGGTGGTGACGCAGCTGTCGCCCATCGACGTGCAGTTTTCCGTGCCACAGGATAAAGTGCAGACCATCCAGGAGCGCCTGAATGCCGGCTCGGCCCTGCCGGCGCTGGCGCTGGACCGCACGCGCACGCACACGCTGGACAAGGGCGGCTTGAGCGCGCTGGACAACCAGGTCGACGTGCAGACGGGTACCGTGCGGGCCAAGGCCCGCTACGCCAACGACAAGATGGCCCTGTTTCCCAGCCAGTTCGTCAACGTACGGCTGGAACTGGGCAATATCACGGGCGCCGTGCTGGTACCCGTGACGGCCCTGCGCCACAGCAATAATGGCGACTTCGTGTATGTGCTGAAAGCGGATAAAACCGTCACCGTGCGCATGGTCACGCGCGGCCAGGCCACTACCGACATGGTGGAAATCCGCGCCGGCCTGGAAGCGGGAGAGCAAGTCATCACGGAAGGCGCCGACCGCCTGAAGGAAGGCGCGAAAGTCACGCTGGCGGGCGACAAGCCTGCAGGCGCGGGCGGCGCAACGGGCGCGAACGGCGAACGCCGCCACCGTCGCCAGCAGGCTGACGGCGCGGCCAGCGCATCGGCATCCGCATCCGCTTCCGCCTCCGCGCCGGCCACGGCGCCAGCGAAGGGCGCTGCGCAATGAGTCCATCGACGCCGTTCATCAAGCGCCCCGTCGCCACGGCGCTGCTGATGCTGGCCATTGTGCTGGCAGGGCTGGTCGGCTTCAAGTTCCTGCCGCTGGCCGCCTTGCCGCAGGTGGACTTCCCCACCATCCAGGTGCAGACCCTGTATCCGGGCGCCAGTCCCGAAGTCATGGGGCAGACCGTCACGGCGCCGCTGGAGCGCCAGTTCGGGCAGATGTCGGGCTTGCAGCGCATGAGTTCCACCAGCGCGGCCGGCGTCTCCCTCATCACCCTGCAATTCACCCTGGGCCAGACCCTGGACGTGGCCGAGCAGGAAGTGCAGGCCGCCATCAACGCGGGCGGTTCGCTGCTGCCGACCGACTTGCCGGCGCCGCCCGTGTACGCGAAGATCAACCCGGCCGACGCGCCCGTGCTGACCCTGGCCATCACGTCGGACACGATGCCGCTGACGCAGGTGCAAAACATCGTCAATACGCGTCTGGCGCTGAAGATCAGCCAGGTCAACGGCGTGGGCCTGGTCTCGCTGTCGGGCGGCCAGCGGCCCGCCGTGCGCATCCAGGGCGACACCAAATTGCTGGCCTCGTACGGCCTGGGCCTCGACAGCCTGCGCACCGCCATCGCGGCGGCCAACGTCAACAGCGCGAAGGGCAGTTTCGACGGTCCCACGCGCTCGTTTACCATCAACGCCAACGACCAACTGGTGACGGCGGACGACTACAAGCGCCTGATCATCACCTATAAAAACGGCGCGCCCGTGCGCCTGTCCGATGTAGCCAATGTCGTCGACAGCGCGGAAAACACGCGCCTGGGCGCGTGGTCGGGCAAGCGGCCGGCCATCATTTTGAACGTGCAGCGCCAGCCCGGCGCCAACGTCATCAAGACGGTCGACGCCATCAAGGCCCTGCTGCCGGACTTGCAGGCCAGTCTGCCGGCGGCCATGAAGCTCGATGTGCTGAGCGACCGCACCACGGGCATCCGCGCCTCCGTCGAACACGTGGAAATGGAACTGCTGTTGTCCGTGCTGCTGGTGGTGCTGGTGATCTTCGCCTTCCTGCACAGCATGCGCGCCACCGTGATCGCCAGCCTGTCCGTGCCGATTTCGCTGATCGGCGCCTGCGGCGTCATGTATTTGCTCGGCTACAGCCTGAACAACCTCTCCTTGATGGCCTTGACCATCGCCACTGGTTTTGTCGTCGATGACGCCATCGTCATGATCGAAAACATCGCCCGCTACATCGAAGAGGGCGAGACGCCGATGGCCGCGGCCCTGAAAGGCGCGTCGCAGATCGGCTTTACCATCATCTCGCTGACGGTCTCGCTGATCGCCGTGCTGATTCCCTTGCTGTTCATGGGCGACGTGGTGGGCCGCTTGTTCCGCGAATTTGCCATGACCCTGGCCATCACGATCCTGATTTCCGCCGTGGTCTCGCTGACCCTGGTGCCGATGATGTCGGCGCGCTGGCTGAAAAGCCGTGCCGATGAAAAAGTCAGCGCCACGGGCCAGCGCATCCAGGCTTTCCTCGACAAGGTCATCCATCAGTACGACCATGCGCTGGTGTGGGTGCTGAAACGCCAGGGACTGACCTTGCTGGTGGCCTTGGCCACCTTGCTGCTGACGGTGATTTTGTACATCACCATTCCGAAGGGCCTGTTCCCCACGCAGGACACGGGCCAGCTGCAGGCGCGCATCGAAACCTCGCAAGCCGTCTCGTACGAGCGCATGGCCACCTTGCAGCAGGCGGCCGCCAGCGCGTTGCTGGAAGATCCCGCTGTCGATACCTTGAGTTCCCTGGTGGGCGTCGATGCGGCCAACAATACCATGCTGCACACGGGCAGCATGCTGATCAACCTGAAACGCCCGCGCAGCGGCAATCAGGACGAGATCATGGAGCGCCTGCGCAACCGCGTGGCCAAGGTGGCCGGCGTGACCCTGTATCTGCAGCCGACGCAGGATCTGACCATCGATGCGGAATCGGGCCCGACGCAGTACCGCGTCTCGCTGGAAGGGGCCGACACGGCCACCGTCACCGAGTGGGCCGGCAAGCTGGCGGCGCGCATGCGCGAGCAATCGCAGTTGCGCAATGTCGTCACGGACGCGGGCGCCACGGGCGCCGCTGTCACCGTGGCGATTGACCGCGACAGCGCCGCGCGCATGTCGGTGACCACGGCCACCGTCGACGACGCGCTGTACAACGCCTTCGGCCAGCGCATTATCTCGACCATTTTCACGGAAACCAACCAGTACCGCGTGATTCTCGAAGCGCAGCCCGGCATCGTCACCACGCCGGCCGACCTGTCGGAACTGCAGGTGCGCACGGGTTCCGGCAAGTCGACGCCGTTGTCCGCGTTTGCCAGCGTCAGCGAAAAACAGGCGCCGCTGCAGATCACGCACGTGGCGCAGTACCCGGCCACGACGCTTGGCTTCGACACGACGCAAGGCGTGGCGCTGGGCAGCGCCGTCGACGCCATCCGCCAGGCGGCGAAGGACATCGCCTTGCCGCCATCGGTGACACTGACCTTCCTCGGCGCGGCCGGCGCGTATGAAAATTCGCTGTCGAACCAGCTGTGGCTCATTTTGGCCGCCGTCGTTTGCGTCTACATCGTGCTGGGCGTGCTGTATGAAAGCTACATCCACCCGCTGACGATTTTGTCGACCCTGCCGTCGGCCGGCGTGGGCGCCTTGCTGGCGCTGATGATTTCCGGGCAGGACCTGGGCGTGATCGGCATCATCGGCATCATCCTCTTGATCGGCATCGTCAAGAAGAACGCCATCATGATGATCGACTTCGCCATCGAGGCCGAACGCGACGAAGGGAAAAGCCCGCAGGAAGCCATCCACCAGGCCGCGCTGCTGCGTTTCCGCCCGATCCTGATGACGACCCTGGCGGCCCTGTTCGCGGCCGTGCCGCTGATGCTGGGCTGGGGCGAGGGCGCCGAGTTGCGCCGTCCGCTGGGCCTGGCCATCTTCGGCGGCCTGATCGTCAGCCAGGTGCTGACGCTGTTTACCACGCCCGTCATCTACCTGGGCTTCGACCGCCTGGGCCGCCGTTTCGGCAGCAAGACGGGCGGCGCGGTGAACCTGGATAAACCCGGGGACCATCCTCAGCCGGGGAGCGCCGCGTGAACCTGTCCGAACCGTTCGTCAAGCGCCCCATCGCCACCGTGCTGCTGACCATCGGCATCGCGCTGGCGGGCATCGGCGCCTTCTTCGTGCTGCCCGTCTCGCCGCTGCCGCAGGTCGACTATCCGACCATTTCCGTCAGCGCCAGCCTGCCCGGCGCCAGTCCTGAGACCATGGCCACCTCGGTGGCCACGCCGCTGGAGCGGCGCCTGGGCGTGATCTCGGGCGTCAACGAGATGACGTCGTCGTCGGGCACGGGTTCGGCGCGCATCAACCTGCAGTTTGACCTGAACCGCAAGATCGATTCGGCCGCGCGCGAAGTGCAGGCGGCCATTGCCGCCGCGCGCGTGGACTTGCCTGCCACCCTGCGCAGCAATCCGACGTATCGCAAGGCCAATCCATCCGACGCGCCCGTGATCATCCTGGCGCTGACGTCAAAGACGCGCACGCCGGGCCAGATCTACGACGCCGTGTCGAACCTGGTGCAGCAGAAAGTGGCGCAAGTCAAAGGCGTGGGCGACGTGGAACTGGGCGGCGGCTCGCTGCCTGCCGTGCGCGTGGAACTGCTGCCGTACCAGCTCAATCACTATGCCGTGTCGATGGAAGACGTGCGCGCGGCCATCCAGGCCACCAACGCCAACCGGCCCAAGGGGGCGATTTCCGGCGACGCGCGCAGCCTGCAGATCTATTCGGGCGCCAGCACGGCCTCGGGCGGGCGCAGCGCGGCCGACTACCGCAGCCTGGTGGTGGCCTGGCGCGACGGCGCCGCCATCCGTCTCGACGACGTGGCCGAGGTGGTCGACGGCGTGGAAAATACGAATACCCTGGGCCTGTTCAACGGCGACCCGGCCGTCATCGTGCTGATCACGCGCCAGCCTGGCGCCAACGTCATCGCCACGGTCGACGGCGTGCGCGCGCTGCTGCCGCAACTGCAGGCGCAGCTGCCCGGCGACATCAAGCTGCAGGTGGCATCCGACAGCACCAATTCCATCCGCTCGTCCCTGCACGAGATCGAGTTCACCTTGATTCTGTCCATCGTGCTCGTCGTGCTGGTGGTCAGCGCCTTTTTGCGCAGTGTGCGCGCCACCATCATCCCCGCCGTGGCCACCATCGTTTCTTTGCTGGGCACTTTCGGCGTGATGTACATGCTGGGTTTCAGCCTGAACAACCTGTCGCTGATGGCGCTGACGGTGGCCACCGGCTTTGTCGTCGACGACGCCATCGTGGTGCTGGAAAACACGCAGCGCCACATCGAGGCCGGCATGGACCGTTTCAAGGCGGCCCTGCTGGGCGCGCGCGAAGTGGGTTTTACGGTGCTGTCGATCAGCCTGTCGCTGGTGGCCGTCTTCATCCCGCTGCTGTTCATGGGCGGGCAGGTGGGGCGCTTGTTCCGCGAATTTGCCGTCACCCTGTCGGCCGCCGTGATGATTTCGCTGGTCATTTCATTGACCACCACGCCGATGATGTGCGCCTGGCTGCTGAAGAGCGGCCAGCAGCACAAGCCGCCCGGCCTGGTCGCGCGCTGGTTCGAACGCGGTTTCGAGCGCATGCTGAAAGTGTATGAACACTGCCTGGACTGGGCGCTGTCCAGCGCCGCGCTGGTGATGACCATCCTGGTGTTCGTCGTCGGCCTGAACGTGTATCTGTTCGCGGCCGCGCCCAAGGGCTTTTTCCCGCAGCAGGATACGGGCCAGATCAATGGCGGCATGCGCGCCGACCAGAGCATCTCGTTCCAGGCCATGCAGAGTAAATTGCGCCAGCTGGTCGACATCATCAAGGACGATCCGGCCGTCGCCACCGTCGTGGGCTTCACGGGCGGCGGACGGGCAGGGGGCGGCTTCATGTTCATCGACCTGAAACCCGCGTCGCAGCGCACCGACAAGGGCCAGGCCGTGATTGCCCGTCTGCGTCCGCAGCTGGCCAAGGTGACGGGCATCTCGCTGTTCCTCAACCCCGTGCAGGATTTGCGCATGGGCGGGCGCTCCAGCAACTCGACCTACCAGTACACCCTGATCAGCGACAACCAGGCCGACCTGAAGAAATGGGCGGCGAAGCTGGCCGACCAGATGAAGCTGCAGCCGGCCCTGATCGACGTCGATACGGACCAGGCGGAAAACGGCGTGGAAACCTTTGTCTCCATCGACAAGGACCGCGCCACGCAGCTGGGCGTGCAGGTGCGCGACATCGACAACGCGCTGTACAACAGCTTCGGCCAGCGCCAGGTGGCGACCATCTACGATGAGCTGAACCAGTACCACGTGATCATGGAAGTGGCGCCGCGCTATGCGCAAAGCCCGGAAGCGCTGCGCTCCGTGTACGTGCCGGCGTCGATTGCCGCCAGCACTGCCACGACCACCAGCGCAGCCGTGGCCACCAGCGCATCGGCGGTCACCGCGACGACGTCGAACACGACGGCCGCGCGCGATCCGTCCAGCGGCTCGGCCCTGTCCACCACCCTGGCGCACATGGTGCCGCTGTCCTCGTTCAGCAGCTTTGCCGAAAGCTCGACGGCGACCTCCATCAACCACCAGGGCGGCGAACTGGCGACCACCGTGTCGTTCAACCTGGCCGACGGTTATCCGCTCAGCGACGGGCAGGCGGCCGTGGCCCAGGCGGAGTCGGAAATCGGCATGCCGGTGAATGTGCGCGGCAGCTTCCAGGGTTCGGCGAAGAGCGCGCAGGACAGCAACAAGGAGCAGCCGCTGTTGATCCTGGCGGCCATCGTGGTGATCTACATCGTGCTGGGCATCCTGTACGAAAGCCTGATCCACCCGATCACCGTGCTGTCGACCCTGCCCTCGGCGGGGGTGGGCGCCGTGCTGGCGCTGCTGCTGTTCCGCATGGAGTTTTCCATCATCGCCCTGATCGGCGTGTTCCTGTTGATCGGCATCGTCAAGAAAAATGCTATATTGATCATCGACTTCGCGCTGGAGGCCGAGCGTTCGCGCGGCTTGACAGCGGTGGAAGCGGTGCGCGAGGCATGTTTGCTGCGTTTCCGCCCCATTCTGATGACCACCCTGGCGGCGGCGCTTGGCGCCTTGCCGCTGGCGATCGGTTTCGGCGAGGGGTCCGAGCTACGCCAGCCCTTGGGGGTCGCCATCATCGGCGGCCTGATTGCCAGCCAGTTACTCACATTGCTGACCACCCCGGTGGTCTACATCCTGCTCGACAAGCTGCGCACGCGCAGCGCCGACGAGCAGCAATTGAGCCGCATTCCTGGGCCAGATAACCCGAGCACACAATCATGAAGCAAGTAAAACCTATCGTATCGACCGTCCCCGCACGCCACCTGCTGGCACTGGCGGCGGCCGCAGTTCTCCTGGCCGGCTGCGCCGTCAGTCCCGCGTATGAAACGCCGACGGCCGCCGCGCCGCAAACGTTCAAGGAGGCGGCCGGCTGGCAGCCAGCCGTGCCGGCCGACACGCTGGAGCGGGGCCCGTGGTGGACCCTGTTCGGCGACGCGCAGCTGAACCAGCTGGCCGAAGGCATCGACATCTCGAACCAGAACGTGGCGGCCGCCATCGCCGCGTACGAGCAGGCGCGCGCGCTGGTGCGCGAACAGCGCGCCTCGCTGTTCCCGACGGTGAACCTGACGGGCAGCGGCGCGCGCTCCGGTGGTGGCGGCGAGCAGCAGACGAACAACAACTTCAAGGCCGCCATCGGCGCCTCGTGGGAGCCGGACATCTGGGGCCGCTTGCGCGCCGGCGTGACGGGCGCCGATGCCAGCGCCAGCGCCAGCGCGGCGGACCTGGCAGCGGCGCGCCTGTCGGCACAGGGCGAGCTGGCCACCAATTACTTTTCGCTGCGCCAGAGCGATGCGCAGATCGCGCTGCTCAATTCAACGATAACCGGCTACAAGCGGGTGCTCGACATCACCGGCAACCGTTTCAACTCGGGCATCGCCGCCAGGTCCGACCTGCTGCAGGCGCAGACGCAGCTGGCCAATGCGCAGATCGACCTGTCGAGCCAGACGCGCGCGCGGGCGCAGCTGGAACACGCGATCGCGATTTTGCTGGGCAAAGCACCGTCCGACTTCAGCCTGGCCGTGGCGCCGTGGACCCTGACCGTGCCCGAGGTGCCGCTGGGCGTGCCCTCGACCCTGCTGCAGCGCCGGCCCGACATCGCGGCCGCCGAGCGCAGGGTGGCCGTGGCCAACGAGCAGATCGGCATCGCCCGCTCCGCCTACTATCCGAGCCTGAATTTGACGGGATCGTATGGTTCCGGTGCCAGCCGTGTGGGCGACTTGTTCAATGCATCGTCGAGCCTGTGGTCGCTGGGCGTGTCGGCCGCGCAAACGCTGTTCAACGCGGGCGCCACCACGGCCAGCGTGGACGCGGCCAAGGCGGGCCATGAGGCGGCCGTGGCGCGCTACCGCCAGACGGTATTGAGTGCCTTTGGCGCCGTGGAAGACCAGTTGTCGGCCACGCGCGCGCTGGCCGAGCAGCTGGCCTTGCGCCAGCAGGCGTCGTCCGCCGCCGACCAGGTGGAGCAGCAGATGCTGAACCGCTACAACGCGGGCCAGGTCGGCTACACGGATGTGGTGACGGCGCAAGTGACGGCCCTGTCGGCGCGCCGTTCGCTGGTGCAGGCGCAGGCGGACCGCCAGACGACGGCCGTGGCCCTGATCCAGTCGCTGGGCGGCGGCTGGCATGTGCCGCAGGCGCAATAGGCGGCAGGCTGGCGCAGGCTGAAAAACCTGCGCCAAATTCGTGTTTTGCCGTGCGTCTTGGGTGCTAAAATGCAAGATTATCCATCCGCCAGCCTGGCGCACGTGCCGTGGCTGCATTCTTGCCGACGATGACACGCAGCAAACACAGCAAAGCTCCAGCGCATGAGGTGGCCACCATCGATTTTCCCGTGGTGGCCATCGGCGCTTCCGCCGGCGGTCTCGACCCGATTGTCGCTTTCCTGACCCATGTGCCGCCGGATAGCGGCATTGCCTATGTGGTGATCCAGCACCTGGATCCCACACAAAAAGCCATGTTGCCGGAACTGCTGCAGCGCGCCACCAGCATTCCCGTCACGGAAATCACGCAGCGCGCCGCACTGCAGCCGAACCATATCTATGTGATCCCGTCCAATGCGGACCTGGGCCTGTCCAAGGGACACTTTGTGCTCAGCGAGCCGCTGCAGCTGCGCGGACACCGCCTGCCCATCAATGCCTTTTTCGAAAGCCTGGCGGCCGAGCTGGGCGAACTGGCCGTGGGCGTGATTCTGTCCGGCATGGGCAGCGACGGCACGCGCGGCTTGCAGGCCATCAAGCAGGCCGGTGGCCTGACCCTGGCCCAGCATCCCGATACGGCCAAGTTCGACATGATGCCGCAAAGCGCGATTTCCGCCGACGCGGTGGACCTCGTCGATTTTCCCGACAAGATGCCGGAAAAGATCGTCAGTTACCTGTTTCGCAGCAGCTTCCTGGCGGTGCCGGGCAAGGAGCCGAGCGGACGCAATGCATTGCAGGAAATTATCGCCTTGCTGTCCGAACATACGGGCAACAGTTTTTCAGACTACAAGATCAATACGGTGCTGCGCCGCATCGAGCGCCGCATGAGCTTGTACCAGATGACGTCGATGGAAGAGTACATTCCCTATCTGCGTAACAATCCCGTCGAAATCGATTTATTGTTCAAGGAATTGCTGATCGGCGTGACGAATTTTTTCCGCGACCCGAAAGTGTGGGAGTACCTGAAGATGGTGGTGGTGCCGCAAATGCTGGCGGCCCACCCGGACGGGCGCGCCTTCAAGGCCTGGATACCGGCCTGTTCCACGGGCGAGGAAGCGTATTCGCTCGCCATGGTGTTCCATGAAGTGGTGGCCAGCAGCAACCCGCCGTCGAAATACAGCCTGCAGATCTTTGCCACCGACCTGTCGGCCGACGCCATCGACCGCGCGCGCCAGGGTCGTTTTCCGCCAACGATCAGCAGCGAAGTGTCGACCGAGCGCCTGGAACGGTTTTTCTTGCAGGACAAGAACGACTACCTGGTCAGGAAAGAGATCCGCAACATGATCATCTTTGCCCAGCAAAACATCATTTCGGACCCGCCTTTCACCAAGCTCGATATCCTGTGCTGCCGCAACCTGTTGATTTACCTCAATGCCAAGCTGCAACAGCGTTTGATTCCCCTGTTTCATTACGCCTTGAACCGCGATGGCGTTTTGCTGTTGGGCAGCGCCGACACGCCCGGACATTTTTCCGAGCTGTTTTCACCGCTGACCACATCGACCCGGCTGTACCGTCGCCTCGACAACCTGGCGCGCCAGCGTTTGCTGACATACTTTCCCACGAAGGTATCGTCGGCCACTCCTCCTCCCCCCAGCGACACGAGAGACGTCAGCATGCCCGGAAAAATCCAATCCCATGTCGAGCAATTATTGCTCCAGAAATATTCGCCTGCGGCCGTGCTGCTGAACCAGGATGGGGATATCCTGTACATCAACGGCCGCACGGGCGCCTTCCTGGAACCGGCGGCTGGCAAGGCCAACTGGAATATCCACGCGATGGCGCGCGAGGGCTTGCGCTACGAGCTGGCGGGCCTGATCACGCAGGCGCTGCAGAGCGACAGCCTGGTACGCCTGACGGGCCTGGTGTTCAAGGATTACGCAGGACTGGCGCAGGGCGTGGACTTGACGGCGGAAGCCTTGCGCCAGCCCGAAGCGCTCTGCGGCATGGTCTTCGTCACGTTTGCCAGCGTGCCGCTGGCAGCGACGCCGCGCCGGGGCCGCTCGTCGAGCCCCAAGATGCTGGAGCTGGAGCAGCAGCTGATCCAGGCGCGCAATGAAATCCAGGCCGTGCGCGACGAAATGCAGACCTCGCGCGAAGAGCTCAAATCGGCCAACGAGGAATTGCAGTCGACCAATGAAGAACTGCAATCGGCGAACGAAGAGCTGACGACGTCGAAGGAAGAGATGCAGTCGCTCAATGAGGAGTTGTACACCGTCAATGCCGAGCTGCAATCGAAGGTCGATGATTTGTCGCTCGTCAACAGCGACATGAAAAACCTGCTCAATAGTACCGATATCGCCACCATTTTCCTCGACAGCGAGCTGCGCATCCGCCGTTTCACTGCGCCGGCCACGCAAATCTACAAGCTGATCCAGACGGACTTGCGCCGCCCGCTCAGCGACATCGTCAACGACCTGGCCTACCCGAACCTGGAAGCGGACGCACTGGAAGTGATCCGCAGCCTCGTGTTTTGCGAACGGCAAGTGGAAACCAAGACGGGACGCTGGTACAACGTGCGCATCATGCCGTACCGCACGATCGAGAATGTGATCGATGGCGTGGTGGTGACCTTCATCAACATTACTGAATCGAAACTGCTGGAAGCCCAGTTGCGCCAGATCCAGTCCGGCGCCGCGGCAGACGGGAAAGCGGGAGAGAGCGCGTCATGAGCGAACCATTCGACGACGGGGGCGGGCCGGCCAGGTTGCGAGAGCAAGCCGAGCAATTGGCGGCGCAGCAGCGCCAGTCCGTAGCGCCGCCGCAGTCGAATGAAGAGGTGATGCGCCAGCTGCATGAATTGCAGGTCAGCCAGATCGAGCTGGAAATGCAGAGTGCGGCCCTGGCCGAGCTGGAACAGCTGAAGAATGAGTTTGAAAGCAGCCGCGACCGTTATGCGCAGCTGTATGAACAGGCGCCCGTCAGCTATTTTTCGCTGGCGCGCGAGGGCGTCATCACGCGTGTCAACGTGGCGGCCTGCGGCTTGTTGCAGCGGGACAAGAACCAGCTGCTGGGACGGCACTTCGAGCAATTCGTCGCGCCGCAGGCGCAAGGTAGCTTCCGCCGCTTCCTCGATGCCGTCTTTACCAGCGGCGCGCGCCAGGTGCTCGAGGCGCAATTGTTCCAAGGCGAAGCGGACGGCATGGGTGGCATGGTGCGCATCGAAGCCAACGTCGACGCGGCCAGCGCCACGGCGCGCATGCTGGTGACGGACCTGGGCGACGAGCATGCGCGCGAATCGGCCTTGCGGCGCGCCTTCGTCATCCTCGACAGCATACGCGAAGGCGTGCTGGTGACGGACAGCGCCAACCGCATCATTTCCGTCAACCCCGCCTTCACCACCATCACCGGTTACCAGGCGGAGGAAGCCATCGGGCGCGATCCGTCCTTCCTCGGCGGTGGCACGCATTTGCCGCATTTTTATGAAGCCATGTGGCGCAGCCTGCACCAGGATGGCAGCTGGTATGGCGAACTGGTGAACCGGCGCAAGAATGGTGAGCGCTTCGTCGAATCGCTGTCGATCACGCCCATGCGCAGCCCGGACGGCAGCATCAGCCACTTTGTCGGCGTGTTTTCCGATATCACGGAACGCAAGCTGGCCGAAGCGGACTTGCGCGAACTGCACCGCGAACTGGACCAGCGCGTCATCGACCGCACGGCCGAATTGCTGCGCGCCAATCAGCATCTGCAGCTGGAAGTGCAGCAGCGCGAGCGGGCACAGGAAGCCTTGCGCGATGCCGAGCGCTTCTTTCACGCCACCATCGATTCGCTGACGGACCGGGTGCTGGTGCTGGACCAGGCGGGCAGCCTCGTGCATGCCAACCAGGCGTGCCTGGCCTTCGTCGGGCACACGCCACGGCCGCTGCAGTACCTGGAATTCTGCGAGACGGACCCGCGCTGGCAGCGCAGCGCCGGACGCGAGCTGTCCGCCGGCATCCGCGCCGTCATTGCCGGCACGGCCGACACGTTTGCGCTCGAGTATGAATTTACCACGCGCACAGGCCCCCGCTGGTCGCAGGCCAGGATCAGCCGTTTCCTCGGTGAAGGGCCGCTGCGCGTGGTGGTGGCGCACACGGACATTACCGAGCGCAAGCTGATGGATGGCGCGTTGCGCCAGTCGCATGCGCAGCTGCGCCAGCTGGCGCTGCACCTGGAAACGGCCAAGGAAGACGAGCGCAAGCGCATTTCGCGCGATATCCACGATGAACTGGGGCAAAACCTGCTGGCGCTGCGCATCGATATTTCCATGCTCAGCGCGCGCACGGAAGGTTCCCATCCGCGCCTGCACCGGCGCGTTGGCGCCGTGCTCAGCAATGTCGACACCACCATCAAGAGCGTGCGCGGCATCATGAACGAGCTGCGCCCGATGGCGCTGGACCTGGGCTTGCAGGCCGCCATCGAATGGCAGGTGGGTGACTTCCGCAAGCGCAGCGGCGTCGTTTGTCGCCTGCTGATACGCGACGAGGCCCTGTTTGCCGCCATCGGCAGCCAGGTCGAGATCGTGCTGTTCCGCATCGTGCAGGAAGCGCTCAGCAACGTCATGCGCCATGCGCAGGCCAGCCAGGTCGAGATCGAACTCAGTTCGGATGCCTGCGCCGTGTATGTGGTCATCAGCGACAACGGCATCGGCATCACGCCGCAGCAGCAGCGCAAGAAGCAGTGCTTTGGCCTGATCGGCATTGCCGAACGCGTGACGGCGCTGGGCGGCCACTTCGAGGTGGGCATGCCGGCCTCGGGCGCCGGTTGCCGTTTGTCCCTGCAGATTCCCTTGCCGGGAGCGGGGCGGCCGGCCGCCTGATACGGAAATTGCAATGGGTTAATTTTTTGCCGACCCGGCCCCCTTGGACAGGCTATACTTTCGCCTGCTTTTTATGGAGGAGCATATCTTGTTCAAGACAATCGTTTTACCAGTCGCCTTGTTGGGCGCGTTCGCCGGCGCACACGCCGACGAAGGGCAGTGGCAACCACACCAGCTGCCACAGCTGAAAGCCGAACTGAAACGGGTCGGCATCGAAATTCCTGCGGAAAAACTGGCCGACCTGAGCAAGCACCCGATGAGCGCCATCGTCTCGCTGGGCGGTTGCTCGGCCGCTTTCGTCTCCGACGCGGGCCTGGTGGTGACGAACCACCATTGCGCGTATGGCGCCGTGCAGCGCAATTCCACGCCGGAACACAATTACATCACCAACGGCTTTCTGGCCAAGACGCGCGCCGCAGAGCTTCCGGGCGGTCCGAACAGCCTCGTGTATGTGACCGACAAGGTGGAGAACGTCAGCGAGCGCGTACTGAAAGGCTTGACGGCCGACATGAGCGGCCGCGCGCGCCACGAAGCGGTGGAAAAGCGCGTCAAGGACTTGATCGCCGAATGCGAAACGGACAAGATGTACCGCTGCTCCGTGCCCGCCTTCCACCGCGGCCTCGAGTACTACCGCATCCGCCAGATGATGATACGCGACGTGCGCCTGGTGTACGCGCCATCGGACAAGATCGGCAACTTCGGCGGCGACATCGACAACTACGAATGGCCGCGCCACACGGGCGATTATTCGTTCCTGCGCGCCTACGTGGGCAAGGACGGCCGTCCGGCCGACCCGTCGCCCGACAACGTGCCGTATAAATCGAAGGACTTCCTGGTGGTCTCGGCCGAAGGCTTGAAGGCCGGCGACGGCATCTTGCTGGCGGGCTACCCCGGCCGCACCAGCCGCTACAAGCTGCCGGCGGAAATCCGCTTCGCGCGCGATACGGCCTTCCCCCTGAAAGTGTCCGAACTGCAAGCCGATCTGGCCGTGATGGCCGATGCGACGCAGGGCGACGCCGCCTCCGCGGTGCGCTATGCGAGCGTGGTGAAAAGCATCAACAACGTGCTGAAGAAAACCCAGGGCTTGCTCGACGGTTTCGCGCGCAAGGACATTGCCGCCATCAAGGACGTGCAGGATGCCGAATTCCGCGCCTGGTACGCCAAGCAGCCGAACGTGTCGGCTACCCTGCTGGCCGAACTGGACGCGGCGATCGCCAGCGACATGGCCCTCAGCGAAGAAGAGTTCGCCTGGTCCGTGGCCACCAACAGCGATCTGCTGAAAAGCGCGCGCACCGTCTACCGTTTGTCGCTGGAGCGCCAGAAAGCGGACGCCGAGCGCGAATCGGGCTTCCAGCAGCGCGACCTGGCCTTCATCAAGGCCCGTCTGGCCCGCCTGGAACAGTCGTATGTCAACAAGGTCGACCAGGCGCGGTTTGAGGCGGGTCTGAAGCGTTACGCGCAACTGGCGGCGAAGAGCCATCCGCAAGGCCTGGACGCGCTGCTGCCGGCGCCAGCGGCCGTGGCGGCCCTGTACCAGCAGACGCAACTGGCTGACACGGCCAAGCGCCTGGCCTGGCTGGAAAAGGACCAGGCTGCCGTGGACCGGTCCGACGACGCCTTCATGCAGCTGGCCGTCAAGTTGCAGCCGGTGGAAGCGGCGCTGGAAGAGCGCCGCAAGGAAATCGACGGCAACCTGGAACGCGTGATTCCGCAATACATGCAGGCTGTGATTGCGTGGAAAAAGTCGCAAGGCAAGCCGGTGTATCCTGACGCCAACTCGACCCTGCGCGTCACCTACGGCACGGTCTCGCCATACTCGCCGCGCGATGGCATCACCAAGGGACCGTTCACGACCGTGGAAGGGATCGTCGAGAAAGTTACGGGCAAGGCCCCGTTCGAAGCGCCGCAAGCGCTGCTCGACGCCGTCAAGGAAAAACGCTACGGCCAGTTCCGCGATCCGGTGCTGGGCACGGTACCCGTCAACTTTTTGACCAGCGCGGACACCACGGGCGGCAATTCCGGCTCGGCCGTGATGAACAAGCGCGGCGAGCTGATCGGCCTGAACTTCGATTCCACGTATGAATCGATCACCAAGGACTGGTACTTCGACACGGCCATCACGCGCGCCATCCACCTCGACATCCGCTACATGCTGTGGGTGATGCAGGAAGTGGACCATGCGGATAACTTGCTCAAGGAAATGACGATCAAGTATCCGAAAGCTGCCAAGAAGTAAGCTTCAACTTCAGCTTGCCCCAGCGCAAAGCCGCATCCGCCCCAGGGCCGATGCGGCTTTTTACGTATGGGCAACTGGTTTGCGTTCCATCAATATGCCAGCGTCCGCCATGGTTAGCATGGACCAGGGAAACTATCCGAAGGAGGCAATATGGATGATGGCGAGCTGGCAGCTGATCTGGCGCGTCTTTTCGGAGCGGGCTGGCGAACCCAGGACAGCCGTTTGCTGCGCATGGATTTTCCGCGCGAGGACGGTCCGCCCGATACCGTGCTGCTGGTCAACAGCTTGCGGGCACACGAGGAAATGTCACGCGACTTCCGCTTCGACGTCGAACTGCTGTCCGACAATCTCCACGTTCCCCTGACAGCGATGATGGGACGCATGGTCACGATTTCGATGGTGCGCGATGACGGCGGCTTGCGCCATTTTAATGGTTATGTCGGCGAATTTCGCCTGTTGCGCAGCGATGGCGGTTTCGCGTTCTACCAGATGGTGCTGCAACCCTGGCTGGCGTTTTCCAGGCTGCGCATGGACAACGTCTCGTTCCACGAACGCACGGTCATCGACATCAGCGAAACGACCTTCGATCATTATTTGCAGCGCGACTGGCAAAACCGGCTGCATGAGGAAAAAGCGATATTAAGCTGCGCCAACCAGCATAATGAAACTGATTACAACCATCTGCACCGGCGCTGGGAAGACCAGGGTATCCATTACTGGTATGAACATCGCGCCGATGGCCATACGCTCTGTTTGGGCGACAATACCTGGCTGAGCGAAAGCATCGATCCAGGCGACGGCGATGCCAGCGAAGCCGACGAGATGGTGTTTCGCAGCGACGCGGGCTCGCTGGAGCACGACGGCATACGCGATTGGCAGCCAATACGGAAGATCGCGTCAGGCTCGCTCACGCTGGCCAGCTTCAACTACAAGCATCCGTATGCCAGCCGCGCCAGCGGCTATGCGCTGCACCAGCAGGGCGACGTGTTTGCCCATGAACTGTATCAAAACACCGGCTATGGCTATGCCGACATGGGCGACGGCGAAGCGCTGGCGCAACGCCGCCTGGAGGCGCAGAACTGCCAGGCGCAATACTTCGAAGCTGGCGGCAATCACCGCTGCGCTCAGGCCGGGCGCAGTTTCACGCTGGGCGGACACTTCAGCGGCAAGCAAGCCATGCCGGCCAGAGGTGAAGCGGCGCGCCCGGACATCGGCTCGCGCGAATACCTGATCCTGTCGGTCGATCATATCGCCAGCAATAATTACCAGGCAGGCACGGGCGCGAAGTCGCAGTATGAAAACCGTTTTAGCTGCATCCGCAAGAGCATCCGCTGGTATCCGGGGCGGCAGTTCAACAGCATGCCTTGTACCTTGCCCGGCGTGCAGACGGCGATCGTCACCGGGCCGGCAGGCGAAACCATCCATACCGACGCACTGGGCCGGGTGAAGGTGCAATTCCACTGGGACCGGCTGGGCAAGTTCGACGCGGGCAGTTCGCCATGGATCCGGGTCATGACGCCATGGGCGGGCCAGGCCTTCGGCCAGATCGCGTTGCCGCGCATCGGCCAGGAAGTGCTGATCCAGTTTCTCGACGGCAATATCGACCGTCCCGTCATCGTCGGCGCGGTGTACAACGGCAACCATGCGCCGCCGTGGAATTTGCCGGGGCAACGCGTACTGGGCGGCTGGCGCAGCGCCGAGCTGATGCCTGGCGGCGGCTACGGCGTGCGCGGCAACCAGTTGGTGCTCGACGATACGCACCAGCGCATCCAGGCGCAACTGAAAAGCGATCATCAGCACAGCCAATTGTCGCTCGGCTGCATCAGCCGCATCGAAGACGCCAGCGGGCGCAAGGATGCGCGTGGCGAGGGCTGGGAACTGGCGTCAGACGCCTGGGGCGTGGCGCGCGCCGGCCGTGGCATGTTGCTGACCACCGAGGCGCGCCCTGGCGCCGCCTCGCATATCAAGAGCATGGATGAAACCTTGCGCCGGTTGGCCGAGGCTGCTGAGCGGCACAAGGCGCTTGCCGCCCTGGCGCAGCATTATGGCGCGCAAGAAAGCACCGACCAGCAGGGTGCCGCCGCCGATGTGCTCAATGCCCAGCATGCCGCGATCAAGGGCGGTGCCGGCAGTGGCGAAAACGCATTTTCCGAATTGTCGAAGCCGCATCTGGTGCTGGCCAGTCCGGCCGGTATCGAAACAACGACCGCGCAATCGACGCACATCGCCAGCGCCGAGCACACGGCGCTGACGACCGGGCGCGACCTGTCGCTGGCGGCCGGCGGTGGCCTGTTCGCCAGCATCGGCGCGGCGCTGCGCCTGTTCGTCCACAAGGCCGGCATGAAACTGATCGCCGCAGCTGGCCCGGTGCAGATCGCGGCGCAAACCGATGCGGTCGATATCGTCGCCAACAAGGTTCTGGAATTGATCAGCCAGGCCGACTGGGTGAATATTCGCGGCCGCAAAGGCGTGCGCCTGCATGGCGCCAATTGCATGCTTGAAATTAGCGACAAGGTCCAGTTTTTTACCGCGTCGCCGACGCTGTTCCATGGAAACCTGGAAACGCTGGCGCCCAAGAACCGGCCGCAACCGGAGCTGGAGCCGCCCATCGCGCCGGTAGCGGGGCAATTGCAGCATACGATACAGGCCCATGCGGATGGCGGCCAGTACGCCAATGTGCCGTACACGCTGTACAACGGGGAAGCCGAAGTCGAGCAAGGCCTGACCGACGAATTCGGCCGCATCCTGATCGCGCATCAGGACGGCACGCCGCGCTACCGTGTCGTCCTTGGCAATGGCGAAGAGTTTTCATTGCAGGCGAGCGCACGCTTCGACCCGAACGCGGCGCCGGACGGCGAACACAAGCTGTCGAACCGCGGTTTGCGCGCATTCGACGATACCGCCGATGGCCGCGGGGTTCAATGATTCACCACACTGACAGGAGAGCGCCATGCCTGAATCGAGCGGCCGCATCGAAACCACCCACATCGACGAAGTCGGACGGACTGCGACCAGTTCGCTCCAGTGGCTGCTGGAAAACCGCAATCTGAAGGGCAAGGCCAGCCACCCGATCACGCACAACAACAAGCTGACACTGTTCATTTGCGGACAGGAAGGGTTCGCCGACATCGCCGGCGAGATCGCCAAGGCTAAACATTCGATCGACCTGTGCTGCTGGGGTTTCGACCCGGGCATGGAACTGGTGCGCGGCAACAGCGCCACCTGGCCGCGTGGCGACACGTTTGGCGACTTGCTGATCGCCGCCGCACGGCGTCACGTCAGGGTGCGCCTGCTGATCTGGTATGACCGGCTCGGTTCGCCGATAGCGCGCACTATGCCGGGGTATTCGCATGACGCCTCATCATGGAAAGCCGATGGACAGCGCTTTGATGACATCAGCGCAAAAGCCAGCCTGGCGATGTTGCACGATGCGGTCCAAAACAAGAAACATGTTTTAGGCAACGGTTATTGGGGCGAGTACGTCCGGCCCGAGTATATTCCGATGATGGCGCGTCAAGAATATTGTTACAGCTGGTATGCTGCCGCTTTCAAGGGCCTGTTCGGGGGGCTGGAAATTCGTTTGCGGCACGGCGACAGCGCCGCGATCAGCAAGAGTATCGCGACCGAAATAAACCAGCCGCACGGCTTGACGATGGGGGAAATTGAAAAGCCCGGCATGCAATACCTGGGCACGCATCATCAGAAGCCGGTCCTGATCGATTTCGCCCACGAAGAGGGAGCCAAGGCCGTCGGTTACGTGATGGGACTGAACTCGGTGACCGATTATTGGGATACGACGGCCCATCTGCTCGACGATACGCGCCGCGAACAGGGCGGTGTCAACGAGCGGCGCGAGTGTTTGCAGGGAATGGCCGCGGACGGCGGCTTCGCCACCTTGAAGCCCTATCAGGATTACGCCTGCCGCATCGACGGCGGCCGTGCGCTCATCGCGCTCTACAACAATTTTGTGAAGGCATGGGACCGCGCTATCGACGACCGCACGCGTTCGGCTTCCACCGACTGTGTTAGCCGGGAGTTGCCATGTGGCAGCCCACCGGCGCGGTTGTTGCGCAATGCCGGGCCGGACGACTCCACCGTGCAGATCGTCCTGACGCAGCCCGAGGAGCAAGACAAGACGATCAAGGAAACCTACTTTCGCGCCGTGAGCCAGGCCAGCCTGGCGGCCGGCTACCTGTATGTGGAAAACCAGTATTTCCAGTATGAAGATTGGGCGCGGCATTTGCTGGCCGAGCGCAAGAAGGTGGTCGCCGCCTGGAAGGCCGGCAGTGTCAAGGCGGGCAAGAGTCTTGAAGATATGCCGGTCATGCACGTGTTCATCGTCATCCCGGTACCCGAACGGGCGCAGATGGTGCCGCGCACCCACGACACGCTGGCGGCGCTGGGGCAGCACGCTGGCATGACGGGGCAAAACACCATGATCGACGACTATAACAAGCAGCCGAAAACCCGGCGTGTCAGGGCAGGATTCGGCATTTCCACCGAGGCGGAAGTCCAGTTGCCCGACGTGGTGCAGCATTCCAACGGCATCAAAAAACCCGGCGCGATGACGCTCGAAAGCGAATTCGGGCTGAAGGTATCGGTGGCCATGCTCAATGTCAGCGCGTTTGACAAGGACCGCTGGCGTTACCGTGAAATCTACATCCATTCCAAATTGATGCTGGTCGACGACGTGTTCATGACCTTGGGCAGCGCCAACCTGAACCAGCGCAGCATGGCCGTCGACAGCGAAATCAATATCGCCACCATCGACCACCGCGTGGCCCGCGATTTGCGCAAGCGGGTGTGGCGCATGCATAGCGGCGGATTGGTCGATGGCGGGGGAGGGACGAAGGCGGAGATTGTGGATGCTTTTGAAAATTGGGTGGAGCTGATGGGAGAAAACCGCGGCAGGAAAAAATCTGATTCTGCAAGTGCGGACGACAAGAAAATGACCGGTTTTTTGCTTCCCTTGGAAGATAGACGCAGTTCCACGATACGTTTGGGGTGAGCATGAAAAAGTATAAAAATTTACCCCTTCCCCTGCCTTTTTTTATCTTGGCAGTTTTCCTGATTTTCACTTTAGGCGCCTGCAAAATGTCAAACGACACGAAAGAAGTCCTGCCGCGCAACCAAAGCCTGCCACTTTTCAATCCGCATGTCGCGGATTTTATCTGTGAAACCGAGGCGAGCAAGGTGCCGCCCATCGATGCGCAAGCTGAGGACTGGTTTCTCGAAGCGCGCGCCATGGAAGACCCTGAAATTTTCGTGGAAGACCGCGATTACAAAAAAATTGTCGATCTGACGCGTCAAGCGGCAGAGCGATTGCACTGGAAGGCGATGCTCAATCTGGCCAGCCTGTATGTGGAAGGGCGCGATCCCTTGCATGGAGAGGAAGAAGCGGTGCAACTGGTTGAAAAGGCGATGCGGCTCGGGATATCGGCGGCATATGACCGGATGGGGACGTATTACGCGAATGGCACGGGTGTCAACGGCGACATCACGCGTGCCTATGCCTTCTGGCAAAAGGCAGCACAGATGGGTAATCCTCAAGCGATGGATTTTTTGTCAGATAAACTAAATGTGGGTCCTGCAAATGAGGGCGCAGGGTATTGGGCTAATATTCCTGTTGCAATAAAAATGATGGAATGTGCATTTTCCCAAGGGTACGGACCAGTTGCATATAATTTGTCTTACATGTATGCCTCCCCGAGAATGGCCTCAGGGAGAGTTAGCGGGCCGCGTACGCCAGAAACTAAAGCACTTGCTCTTAAAGTTCTACATGAGGGAGTAGCATTCGGCTGCGAAAAGTGCGCAAACAAACTCAAGATTGAATTCGGAGATCCGTTTGATCTTGCAAATATGCTGGTTCCGTATATTGATAAGGCGCGAGCGGAACGTTACGGCGTACTTAGTCGTGCCCTCGGCTTCAACCCCAATCGCCGCTTCCCCAACCTCGATAAAATCTTGCCATTGCCACCGGCTGATCTGCCGCCTTGGGATGGTCAACGAAAAAGCCTGCTTGACGCGGCAATGGGCGTCCGTCCGCCGCCAGCCATCCCGCAGGCTAGCGCCGCCTCGCTGTTACAAAAACCGTATTTCCTGGCCGCCGACTATGCGCTGCACCCTGCCGGCTTGCACAGCGATGCGCCGACTGCGCCATTTTCCGCATACTGGCAACCGGCCGCTGGGCAGGGTTTGACGGAGCCGGCCCGGCTGTTCCGTAAAGACGAAGAGTTCCGCCATTTCAGCGTGCTTGATGCCGCTGGCAAGATCCGTTATGGCCCCGTGACATGGGAGCAGTGCCTGACGATACGGCACAACCATGGGGCAGTGGAACCGCGCGCGGCGCGCGGCTTGCTG
The DNA here is from genome assembly GCF_900095235.1 of Janthinobacterium sp. UMAB-60. NCBI lineage: Bacteria > Pseudomonadati > Pseudomonadota > Betaproteobacteria > Burkholderiales > Oxalobacteraceae > Janthinobacterium > Janthinobacterium sp. UMAB-60. The sequence goes on along the minus strand of NZ_LT607484.1, from coordinate 27,393 downwards.
CGCGAGGTGGCGCGGCCCGAGCCTTTGTTGAGCTGTGCTTGCGGGCAAGCCTGTCCCGTCAGCGGCGTCTGGCAACCCTGGGTAGCGGTCGACCATCCGCTGCAGGCCATCGTCAACCAGTACTGGCGCCAGGCGTGGCTGACCCAGGGCGCGTCGTTCCCGCGACCGCGCCGCGACTGGCTGCTGGACTTGCCAGACGACGACGTGACGTGGCATTTGATGGATGTGTCCATTGCAGGCCCCGGCTAACGCTTAACGCTCACGATATCTCGCATAACGAATATGTACAGGACGGCGACAAATCATCGCCGCCGTCCGCCATGGCCGGGCGGCCACTGATCAGCAGCATCACGTAAGAAATAGTTTCTATCTGCATATCCGACCTGGCCTCGGCTCCCTAGGCAGGTGCGGTTTTTTTCGCGGCGTTCGCGACGAAGGGTTGTATTGACTCGCCGGTTTGTGGTCTCCGCATCACCCGCACCGTACACGGGGCCGCCGCCTGCTGTTTCAGAAGCGCCACGTATAATTCCTCGCACTATCCACCGCTATTTTTTCGACAGGCCCCCCATGCCCCAGACTCCCGATTTGCCGCCGGATTGGCACGCGTTTGAAACGGCCTACGACGTCGAGGCAACCTGGTTCAGGCTGGCCAACGCCTCGCTGGCGCTGCTGGGCGCGTCCGCTTTCAAGGATCAGGCATTTTCAGCCTTTGCCTTCAATGCCGTATCGTTTCCATCCATTTCGCTGAGCTTTGACACCGATCCCGATAACCGGCAGCGCGATGACTATCCTTCGGACTGGTCGAACGAGTGCATGGAAGCCGATGTGCCGGAAATCGGGCAATTATGGGAGGAAGGCCACGCAAGGATCGAAGGCGCGCTGAGCGAGCTGATCGACGCGGCCGATGACGAGTTGCTCTGCGCCATCGAGGAAGGCTATCTGCACAGTCTGAGGAAAACCATGGTGCGGCTGGAAACGCGCCATGCTTTCGAGCAGATCAAGACATGCGCGCCGTTCTGGACCGTGGTCACGCAAGTCGATGCCGATACGGATGAAGAGGAGCGCCTGCTCGAGCAGGTGCGCCAAGGCTTTCTGGCGTGAGCGCCATATCAGGGCTTGCCAGGCCCTGACTTCTGCCTGCCCATAACTGAGTCAATTCGACTGTATTGCGGTTGTCCCGCCTGGCAAGGCCGCCTGCCGCAGCGCCTCCACCGGCAACTGAAAAAAGCGCGGCACCATGGCCGGCGACAGCGCGTCGCCGCCGTCCGCCATGGCCAGGCGACCGCTCAGCAGCAGCATCACGTAGCCGTGGCCCAGCGACCAGCCGGCGCTGGCGGCGGCCTTGTCCCAGCGCGCATCGAGACCCGCTTCGCGCACGGCCGCGCCGGCCGTCTGCAATACGTACTGAAAGCACGCTTGCGCCGCTTCCTGCAGGGCGGGGAACTGGCGCACGTCCTGGTGCTCGAACATCAGCCGGTAGTGGGCGGGCGCGGCCAGGGCGAATTCGATGTATTGCTGGCCCAGCAGCTGAAAACGCTGCTCGGCGGGCAGGCTGCCCGGCGGCGGCAGTTCTGCCTCCCATTTGGCGATCAGGCTGGCGAAGCCGGCCGCCGCCACGTCGGCCAGCAAGGCTTCCTTGCTGGGGAAGTGGCGGTACACGGCGGCGATCGATACGCCCACCGTGCGCGCCAGTTCGCGCAGCGACAGGGCGGCGTCGTGCTGCTGCGCCAGTTGCGCGATGGCGGTGGCGACCAGGGTGTCGCGCAAGTTGCCGTGATGATAGGTGCTCGTTGTTGTCATTCTATGTTATCGCTGTTCACATTGTCGTGTATGATGGCCATGTTATCACTGAATACATGGAGAGCACATGCAAGAGATGAACATCGCCGTCCGCGCCGTGGCCTTGCCGCCCGGCGCCAGCATCGCCCCGTTGTACCCGGGCAGCAACCTGGCCGATGCGTATGCCGTCGACCTGCCGACTGCGCGCGCCCGCGAGCTGGACATGGAAAGCCTGGCGCGCCAGCTGCTGGGCAGCCAGCCGGGCTGGGCGCGCAAGCTGATGGTGCTGCGCGACGCCATCGTGGCGCGCTTCGGCATCAAGACGGCCAGGCAGATGGAAGCGCGGCCCGGCAAGCGCATCGGCATCTTTCGCATCTTTGCCGTCAGTGACGACGAAATCATCGTGGGCGAGGATGACAGCCACCTTGATTTCCGCATCTCGGTGCTGCGCAACCGGGGCACGGGGCGGCATGGCAGCGTCACCGTGGCCAGTGTCGTGCATTGCCACAACTGGGTGGGGCGCGCCTACATCCTGCTGATCCGGCCTTTCCACAAGCTGATCGTGCGGCGTTCGCTGGCGCGCGCCGTCAAGGGGGGCTTTGCCTGAGGGGAAAGGGGCGTGACGGCGCGGGCAATCTTGCTTATTCATGGCCGGTATTGCATACTGCGCCACCAGCCTCATCACGATTCCCATGAACGATACGCTTCTCCTGCTGGGTTTTGCCACCACGCCGCTTGAACTGATTTCCTTTGTCCTGGCACTGACAACCGTTGCGCTGAATATCCGCCAGAACCACTGGGCGTGGCTGTTCGCCATCATTTCCTCGGCCGCCTACGGTTTCGTCTTTTTCGAGTCGCGCCTGTATGGCGACATGGCCTTGCAACTGCTGTTCATCAGCGTCTCGTTCTGGGGCTGGTACCAGTGGCTGCATCCGGCCAGCGGCGGCAAGACGCTGCCCGTCACGCGTCTGAATGGACGCGGCTGGCTGGCCTGCGCCGCGGGCTGGCTGATCGGCTTCCTGCTGATTGCCTGGCTGCTGACGACGACGGATACGGACGTGCCGCATGCGGATGGTTTCCTCACGGCAGGCAGTCTGGTCGGGCAATTCCTGTTGTCGCGCAAGAAACTGGAAAACTGGATCGCCTGGATCGTCGTCGATGTGCTGTATGTCTGGCTGTACCTGCACAAGGGCCTGACCCTGACGGCCGTGCTGTATGGCTTCTTCGTCGTGATGGCCATCATCGGCTTGCTGGCGTGGAAAAAGTCGGCGCCGGCCGCGCCCGACGCGATGGTCCTCAAGTGATGGCGCCTTGCGTGCGCGTGGCGATCCTGGGCGCGGAATCGTCGGGCAAGTCGACCCTGGCGGCCGCCCTGGCCGAGTGCTACGGCACCGTCTGGGTGCCTGAGTATTTACGTGAATTCGTAGCAACGCAGGGCAGGGTGCCTGTGGCGGAAGACCAGTATGGGATTGCGCGTACGCAAGTCGAACGCGAAGCGGCAGCCGCCGCGCAAGCCCGGAACTATCTGTTTTGCGATACGACACCGTTGATGACGGTGGTCTACAGCCGCCATTATTTTGATGGCGCCGACGCGCAGCTGGCGGCGCTGGCCGATGCCACGCAGTACGACGTGACGTTGGTGACGGCGCCCGACAGCCCGTGGGTGGCCGACGGCTTGCAGCGCGAGTCGGAAGCCGTGCGCCAGTTGATCTACCGCTACCTGCTCGACGAGCTGGACGCGCGCGGCATCGCCTACCACGTGCTGCGCGACAGCCTGGAGGCGCGCCTGGAACAGGCGGCGCCTTTGCTGCGGCAGGCGCTTGCCGCGGCGCCTGCCATTTCCCTCAATTAAAAGTCGAACTGCGCCGATACCTTGAACGTGCGGCTGGCGCCCGGGAACAGGTAGCCGCCCGCTTCCGGCGTCACGTCGCGCCAGTAGAACTTGTCTGCCACGTTGTTGACGGTGGCGCGCAGCACGGCTGTCTTGCCGGCAATGCGCGTGGCGTAGGCGGCACCCAGGTTGAACACGTTGTACGACGGCACGAAAGTCGTGTTGTTGTACTCAAACGCTTTCTTGCCCGCATATTCCCAGCTGCCATTCACGCTCAAGCCCGCCACCTGTTGCACGGCGTAGTCCGCATGCACGGCCGCCTTGAACGCGGGCACGTTCGGTACGCGCTTGCCATCGTAATTCGCATCGCCCGTGCCCGACTGCTGGCTGTTCAGGGCCGTCACGGATGCGCCCAGGCTCAGGTTGGTTGTTGCCTTGCCCTGGGCCGACAATTCCAGGCCACGGTGCTGGGCCTGGCCATTGCGGACGAAATAATTCTCGGCATTGACATATTCGAGACCTTTGCGTATCTGGAACAGGCTGGCCGCCAGCATGAAGTCCGGCGTCACATCCATTTTCACGCCCAGTTCGATCTGCTTCGAGCGGCTCGGCGTCAGCTCCACGTTGGCGTTTTCCTCATAGATGCTGGCCGTGCCGCCATGTTCCATACCTTGCGAGTAGGCCGCATACACGGACACATTGTCGAGCGGGGTGTAGACGAGCGACACGTTGGGCAGCAGGAAGTCGTGCTTGGCGCGGATTTCCGTGTCGGCCTTGAGCACATACTGGTAGCCGTCGACATTGATATGGCGCAAGCCGCCATGCAGCTTCCAGTTCGGCGCCAGGCTGACGATGTCCTGCACGAACACGGATTTTTCCTTGTCGTCGCGCACCAGACGCACGGGGCCAGTCGAAGCCGGCGATGGTGCAACGATGACAGGGCGGTAGATATTGCTGATGCCCACTTCCTTATACACGTACTTGCCGGCGCGGTCCTTGCGGTTGAAATACGACACGCCCACCGTGACTTCATGGCGCAGGCTGCCCGTGGCGAACTTGCCCTGGATCATGGCTTGCGCGCTCAGCGGTTTTTTCGTCTCGCCCAGGCTGCGGAAGTCCCACACGGAGAAATCGCCATTGCTGCAGAACACCGGGGACTCGCCTTCCGGGCTGCAACCATACGGGTAGGCCGTGTAGTCGTCGCGCTTGAACGAGTGCTGGTTGGCGGACAGGGTGGCGTGCCAGTCCTCATTGAAGGCGTACTGGAAGCGCAGGCCCAGGTTGCTGGTGACCGTTTCCACCGGGTGCGTCCACGGTTGCTTGTTGAGCATGGCGTCGGCGCTGACGTTGGCCGGCAGGTTGCCGTTGCTCAGCAGCTGGAAGCCGGGCGCCGTCACTTGCGCCTTGTCCTGGTAGTCGGCATCGAGCTGCAGCAGCGCCTGCGGCGAAATCTGCCAGTCGAAGGCGCCGGAAATGAACTTGCGGTTGCCATCGGCGCCCTGGATGTAGGAGCGCAGGCGTTCGGCCGCCACGTTGACGCGGTAGCCGAATCGCGTGTCTTCCAGGCGGCCGCCCAGGTCGACGGCGCCGTACAGGGTGCCCCGTTCGCGCGCTTCCACGGTGACGGTGCGCAATGGCGTGTTCGTCGGGCGCTTGACGATGAAGTCGATCACGCCACCGGGCGCGGCCACGCCCGCCTGCAAGCCGGCCAGACCCTTCAGCACTTCGATGCGTTCCTTGTTTTCCAGCGGAATTTGTGTGTCGCCAGGAATGGCCACGCCATCCTTGCGGTAGCTGGAGTTCGTATCGAGCTTGAAGCCGCGGATGGTGAACTGTTCTGCATAGCCGACGGCGTTGTAGGAATCGTTGATGCTGGCGTCGAGCTTGACGGCGTCGCTGAGATTGCGGATCTGCAAGTCCTGCATGTCTTTCTGCGAAATGACGGTGACGGACGCGGGTGTTTGCAGCAGCGGCGCGTCGCTAAAGCCGCCCACGGAGGCGCGCTTGGCGGCCGGCGCCTTGCTGGCCGTGACGACGACTTCGGCCATGCTTGGCGTGTCGGCCTGCGCTTCGGCGCCGTCATGCGCGGCCAGGGCGGGCGCGGCAAACGCGTGCAGGATGGCCAGGGTCAAAACGGAAACAGATAAATTCGGTGTGGACATAGAATGCTCGTGGTTCAAGCCGCCTCTTGGGAAAGAGCACGGCAGGCTGCTTGTTCGGCTGGCGCCAACGCAGGAGCTATCAAAGGAGGGAGGTACTTTGCGCTTTCCTTCGCTGGCATTATCCAGATCAGGTACGAAGGGTATCTCTCACCCGGATGACTGCTCCAGGACCCCTAGCGAAATGACAGCTTAGCATGAAGCACGGCCAGCTGTCCCGCTGGCCGACCGTTTTACAACAGTGTGGTGCGAATCTACAAACTGAGTTCCAGCACCTTGCGGCTGACGGCGGGCGTCACCTCGCGCTGTTCGCCCAGCGCCGTCATGCCGTGCGCTTCCAGGGCGGCGACGACGGCGTCCACGCTGGCATGGTTCAGGCCGTAGTCGGCCAGGCGCGTCTTGACGCCCATGTGGCGGAAGAAAAATTCCGTGCGCGCGATGGCCGCCTCGATGCGGCCATCCTCGTCGCCGCCATCGAGGCCCCAGACGCGGGCCGCGTATTGCAGCAGCTTGGCGCGCTTGGCCTGCTTGCGCACGCGCAACATGCTGGGCAGGATAATGGCCAGGGTTTGCGCATGGTCTAGCTCGTACAGGGCCGTCAATTCGTGGCCGATGGCGTGCGTGGACCAGTCTTGCGGCACGCCCACGCCAATCAGGCCGTTCAAGGCCAGGGTGGCGCTCCACATCACGTTGGCGCGCACGTCGTAGTCGTCCGGGTGCGACAGGGCTTTCGGGCCTTCCTCGATCAGGGTCAATAAAATGCCTTCGGCGAAGCGGTCCTGCACGGACGCGTTCACAGGGTAGGTCAGGTACTGTTCCATCACATGCGCGAACGCATCGACGACGCCATTGCCCACCTGGCGCAGCGGCAAGGTGAACGTTTTCGACGGATCCAGCACGGAAAATTTCGGGTATACCTTGCGGCTCATGAACGAGCGCTTTTCCTGCGTGGCCTTGCGTGTGATCACGGCCGAGCCATTCATTTCGGAACCCGTGGCCGGCAAAGTGAGCACCGTGCCGAAGGGCAGGGCGGCCTCGACGATCTTGCCGCCTTTCGCCAGGATGTCCCACGCCTCGCCCTCATGCAGGGCGGCGGCGGCGATGAACTTGGTGCCATCGACCACGGAACCGCCGCCGACGGCCAGCAGGAAATCGATGCGCTCGCTTTTCACGAGGGCCACGGCCTGCATCAGGGTTTCATAGCTGGGATTGGGTTCGATGCCGGCAAATTCGAGCACCGTGTGGCCGGCCAGCGCCGCCCTGACTTCATCGTAGACGCCGTTGCGCTTGATGCTGCCGCCGCCGTAGGTCATCAGGACCCGCGCCTGCGGCGGGATCAGGCCGGCGATGGCGGCGATCTGGCCCTGGCCGAAGAGGATTTGCGTCGGATTGTAAAAGTCGAAATTGAACATGGGGCTCCCGCTGCCGAGGTTTAGGCTGTTGCTGAGCCATGATTATGGCCGAACGGGTGAAATCGTGTCGTGGACGCTTGAGCTTTTCGCCCGCGCGGTGGAGAATGCAGCCGATGTCACCACCACGCGAAAAGGAATGCGCATGACCACCGTCCCACTGGAAGAATCGGGCTTGCCGGCCACGGCACTCGACATGCACCGCGCCATCGGCGCCACCATCGCCGCGCTGCACGCGCTGGACTTGAACAGCCAGCGTTTCGAGGCGTGCACGGACCCGGAACTGCGCCGCGTGCTCGCGCATGCGGGCGACACCAGCCGCAAGGAAGCGGCCATGCTGCTCGAATGGATGCGCCGCCGCGACGCGCGCCTGGACACGGCCATGAAGGAAGCGTTGTTCAAGGCGGGGCCGATTGTTGCCCAGTATCACTATGACGAGAAAATAGTGTAACTATTGGTTTGTTGCTGTGGCGTACCATGCGCCACATTCGTATCGTTTCGCGTAGACTGTGCCCCGAACACGATTTTGGGGGAGTTTGCAACGATGAGATCATTACCATACCGAGAAGGCAGCTGGTTTGCCGTGCCCCTGCCGGGCGGCGGCTATGCCGTCGGCGTGGTGGCGCGCCGGGCCCCTGCCGGGCGCATCATGCTGGCGTATATGTTCGGGCCGAAGCGCGACAGCCTGCCTGCGCTGGAAGACCTGGAAGGCTTGCGGCCGGAACAGGCCGTGCGCCGCCTGCGCACGGGCGACATGGCCCTGCTCAACGAGCGCTGGCCCCTGCTGGGCGACAGCCCCCACTGGGAGCGCGATGCCTGGCCCATGCCGGCCTTTATCCGCCGCAATGAATCCTTGCAACGCGCCTGGCGCGCCAGCTATGCGGATGCCGATCCTGCCAAGCTGAACCGTGAGGAATCGATCCCCTTCGATACGCCGGGCATGGAAAGCGATTCCCTGTATGGCTACGGGGCGACGGAATTGTTGATGAATAAATTGCTGGCGCAGGAAGCGGCGTCGGTTTGACGTCATTGAACGGCACGCCTGTGCCGTTCGTTTACGCCGCTGGCAAGCTGATCTGAAACGCCAGGCCGCCGCCTTCGCGGTTGCGCACCTGCAATTCGGCGCCGTGGCGCAGCAGCACGCGGTCGACGATGGCCAGGCCCAGACCGGCACCGTTGGCTTGCCCGCGCGCCGTGTCGAGGCGGGTGAACGGTTTCATCAGTTGCTCGATCTTTTCCGTCGGCACGCCTGTGCCGTGGTCTTGCACCTCGATAATCACCTTTTTCGCGCCGTGACTGGTGCGCAGATGGCAGGCGATATCGATTTCCGTCACGTCGCTGCCCGGCGTCTTGCCATAGCGGCGCGCATTCTCGATCAGGTTGTTCAGCACGCGGCGCAAGTCGGTGGGGTTGCCCATCGCATGCGCGCCTTCGGCGATGCTGGCGTTGATCTTCACGTCCGGCAAGCGCATCGCTTCGCGCGTCATGTCGAGCAGCAAACCGCTCAAGTCCACGTCCGTAAAGCTCGACGTTTCCGTCGGCTTGGCGTAGTCGAGGAACTGGCCGATGATGGCGTCCATCTGCCCGATATCGGACTGGATGCCTTCGCGTGCCTCGTCCGACAGGTTGGCCATTTCCACTTCCAACTGCATGCGCGCCAGCGGCGTGCGCAAGTCGTGCGAAATGCCGGCCAAAATCACGGCGCGGTCCGATTCCACCTGTTTCAAATCGTCGACCATCTGGTTGAAGCTGCGGTTCGCCTCGATGATTTCGATCGGACCTTTTTCCGGCAGCGGCGCCGGCTGCTTGCCCTTGGCGATGTCGCGCGCGGCCGCCGTCAAACGCGACAGCGGTAAATTGATCAGGCTGGAAATGATGGCCGCGCCCAGCAGCGACAGCAGAGACACCAGGCTGGCCCAGCCCAGCCACTGGAAGCCCGTCAGGCCGCGCAGGCGCTCGCGGTCCAGCATCAGCCAGTACTCGTCGTCATCGATCTTGAAGCTGACCCAGAAACCGGCCACGCCGTTGACGCGCGCGGAAAAGCGCGTGTCCTTGCCCAGCTTGGCTTTCACCTGCGCCTCGATCTCGGGCATCAGGTAATTGTCGGGCGGCGGCTCGATGCGGTCGTCCTCTTCCAGCGAGAAGATGCGGATGCCTTCATTGCTGACGAGGTCGAACAGCAACTCGCGCCGCAGCTCGGGCGCCGAGTGCGTGAGGGCCGCATGCGTGATGGTAACGACGGAAATGATCTGGGCGGAAATCTGCTGCGCCTGCGGCTCGCGCTGGATGACGGAAATCATCCCGATCCAGGTGATCATGCTGACCGTGGTCAAGGTGCCGAGCAGCAAAAAGGTGCGCCAGAACAGGCCGCTTTTCAGCCGCGCCAGGCTGATATCGGGAACAAGCTTCATCATGCCTCGCCTGCGATCAGCGCGGCTGTCCGTCCGGGATGAAGACGTAACCGAGGCCCCACACGGTCTGGATGAACAGCGGGCTCGACGGGTCTGGTTCGATCAGTTTGCGCAGGCGCGAGATTTGCACGTCCAGGCTGCGGTCGAACACTTCGTATTCGCGGCCGCGCGCCAGTTCCATCAGTTTTTCGCGCGACAGCGGCTGGCGCGCATGGCGGGCAAACACTTTGAGTACGGAAAACTCGCCCGTGGTCAGCGGCACCGTTTCGCCATTCTTTTTCAAGGTGCGCGTGCCCAGGTCCAGCACGAAGTCGCCGAATTCGAAGGTTTGCGGTGTTTCCGACGGTGCGCCCGGGATTTCATCGGGACCCTTGCGGCGCAGCACGGCGCCGATGCGGGCCACCAGTTCGCGCGGGTTGAACGGTTTTGGCAGGTAGTCGTCGGCACCCATTTCCAGGCCCACGATGCGGTCCACGTCCTCGCCCTTGGCCGTCAGCATGATGATCGGCGTCTGGTCGCCCGCGCCGCGCAGGCGGCGGCAGATCGACAGGCCGTCTTCGCCGGGCAGCATCAAATCGAGCACCAGCAAGTCGTAGCGTTCGCGCAGCCACAGCTTGTTCATGGCCGTCGCGCTCTCTGCCGTGAAGACATTGAAACCCTGTTCGGTCAGGTAGCGGCGCAGCAGGTCCCGCAGGCGCACATCGTCATCAACCACCATGATTTTTGCCTGGTGGCCGTGGATCGATTGCGTAGTCGTGTTGCTGCCGGAAGTGGAGGTTGTGGTCATTTAAGGTGTCGTGTTATCTTATATTAGTTGCTATAGTAACGCCTCGCGCGGCGTCGGCAAGGGGGTATGGCGACCCATTACAAAGTGTTACAAACTTTACCCAATTACTCTTACTGCACCGTGTAAAGCATCATACACTGGGGCCACAGTGGAAATCAGCTTTAAGTTTATACGGCATCGCGGAAGAGGAACTCAATGAATATCTTTACTAAAAAAATTCACACCGCTCCCAGCGCAGCTATTGCCGCACGTACGACTGTGCTGTCCGCATTCGCCGTTTGCTCCGTGTTTGCCGCCAGCCTGGCGCTGGCACAAAACCAGCCGCCGCCACGCCGTGACGACCAGCCGCAAGTGCAGGCCCAGCGTTATGAGCAGGTACAGCGCAGCAATAGCAATAGCAATAGCAATGATACGCGACTGCGCGAACAGCGTGACGCACGCAGCTTCGACACGCGTGCCGAAGAGCAGCGTCGCGCCAGCGAAGGCGCCGACGCCTCGCGCCGCACGGGCCGCATGACGCCCGACGAGCGGCGCGACCTGCGCCGCCAGATCAATGAAGTGGGGCAGGATATTTACTCGAATCCGCCGCGCCGCTAGTTACTTGGGCATCGCGCACCCCATCCGACAGGGCCATCTCGCAAGACATGGCCCTGTTGGCATCTGGCAAGCACATTTTTGCCGAGTCGGGCACATCGCCACGCCCCGTGATATTGTTCTAGTGCACTGAAACAATTCTCTGAATGTGTTGCCGGGGGAGGCAAGGCGTGAGCGACGACGACACACCCGTTCCTGAGGCGGCCCCCGCAGGCTGCCTGCCGCACGGCATCGTCCAGCGCGACGAGGGCGTGTTTTTGGACCTGTCGCTGGCGCCCACGCAGTTGCGCGCCGCCGTCGACCAGTTGTTCCAGTCGGGGCAGCTGCTGGCCGGTCTCGACTACGCTTTGTTCCTGCTGACCCTGTTCCATGCTCCCGCGCCCCGCGCCGCGCCCAAGAGCGACGCCTTGCTGCGCATTGCCGCCCGTGTGGCGCCATTCCCGCCCCAGCGCCGCGCGCTGTATAAACAGGTCAAGATCCGCGACGACAGCGCCGAATTTTACTTTGAAGCGCTCTCTGCCGACTCGGATGGCCAGGTGCCGGCACGCCGCGAGTTTGACGAGCTGGTAGCCGACCTGTGGTGCAAGGGCGTGCGCTATGGCATCGATGGCGCGGCCGTGCGCGCCATTCTCGGCAGCGGCAAGGCCGAGCGCATCACGGTGGCGCGGGCGCTGCCGCCGCAGCCGGGGCGCGACGCCCGGCTGATGGAAGTGTCGCAAGGCATCCACCGCGACGATGCGCCGCGCGAACGCTCCGATGGCCGCCTGGATTTGCTCAGTTTCAAGAACCGTTTTCCGCAAGTGAAAAAACACGCGCGCCTGTTGCGGCTGCTGCCCGGTGCACCCGGCTTGCCCGGCTACGACCTGGACGGCACGCTGCTGCCGCCGCCCGCGCCGCTGGAGCTGGACCCGGCGGCGGTGGCAGGGGTGGGCATGGCCGTCGAACGCTTCAGCGATGGCGATTACGTGGTCGCCACCCAGAATGGCTATGTGAATGTCGATGCGCACGGCAAGCTCTCCATCGAAAACAAGATCGTCAGCCGCGAAGGCGTCAGCAGCCGTACCACGGGCAATTTGAAGTTGCGCGCCGCGTACGAGGAATATGGCGATGTGCAGGAGCAGCGTCAGCTCGACGGCAGCGACATCACCATCCATGGCGACGTGTACGGCCATCTGCACTCGCATGGCGGGCTGATATGGCTGCAGCGCAATCTGGTGGGCGGCACGGCCTTCAACGAGCACGGCGACGTGCGCGTCGAGGGCGTCGCTTCCGGTTCCGTGTTGCAGGCGCTGAGCGGCGAAGTCCGCGTGAAGCGCGCGGAAAGCTGCGTCATCGCCGGCACGCGCGTGGTGATCGACAGCGCCAGCAATTGCGAGATCATCGCCGACGAGGTCGTCATCGAGCTGGCCGAAGGCTGCGCCGTGGCGGCACGCACCATCCGCGTCGGCAGCGCCGGTCCCCGCAAGCAGGTGGAGATGCTGCTGTTCCCGCTGGTGCCCGATTTGAGCGCGCTGGAGCAACAGATCGCGGAAAGCCTGGCGAAGGCCGCGCACTACCAGCAGCTGCAGCACAAGCGCCAGCAGGAAATCGATGCCATCGCGCAATTGCCGGAAGTGCGCAACTACCTGGCCCTGGCGGGCCAGCTGCGGCGCGGCGAGCTGCAGCTGCAGCCGGCGCAGCAGCTGCAGTACGACAAGCTGGCGGCGCGCATCGCCCCCGTATTGAAGGAAGTGGCGCGCCTGCGCGTGGAAGTGAAACAGTCGGAAATCCTGCACGCGCAGATGCTGGCCCTGGTGGCGCAAGTGCGCCAGCAGCGGCAAGCGACGGCCGGCCAGTCGCGCTGCAGCCTGGGGCTGGTCGACGGTGAAACGGCCGTGCGCGCCATGGTCGTGCCGCCCGGCCCGGCCAAGGTCTACGACCGGCCGCCGAAGGAGATCAAGGCGCTGTTGCGCAGCGCCACGCCGGCCACGCAGAGCGTGTTTGCGGACAGCACAGGCAGCCTGGAGTGGACCTACCAGCCGCCACCCTGATCAGTCGATCACCTTGCCACGTGATTGCTTGAGCACGCTGTGCGTGCTCTTGCTGTCGAGGCGGCGCCGCTGCGAGCTGCGCGTGGGTTTGGTGGCGCGGCGCACGGCGGGCAAAAAGGTGACGCTGTCGATGATTTCCTGCAAGCGCCGCAAGGCTTCTTCCTTGTTCTGCTCCTGGCTGCGCGACTGCTGCGCCTTGAGCACCAGCACGCCATCCTTGCTGATGCGGCTGTCGCGCAGGGCCAGCAGGCGCTCCTTGTACGCTTCCGGCAGCGACGAGGCGGCGATGGGGAAGCGCAAATGGATGGCGCTGGACACCTTGTTGACATTCTGCCCGCCCGGCCCTTGGGCGCGGATGGCGGAAAATTCAACTTCAGCGGGATTGACGAGGTGTTGCATGGCCTGCCTGTGGGGAAACGATGTGGGTATTGTAAGGGAAGTTGGCTGCGCCGGCGCAAGCCTGGGCAGTGCGGGTACGCATGCCTTCCGGGAAAGTTGATGTTTCTCAACGCCGCCTGCGGTGATGCTGGTTAGCATGGGGCCAACGTTGCGCCACTGCGCATCCTGGCAGCGCTTACCGGATGAAAGGAACACCATGCAGCCCACGACGACGCCTGATGCCGCAACCGCGCAATACCTGACGCAGTACTTGAGCTTCCGGTTGGGCGGCCTGGAATACGGCCTCGATTACCGCTGCGTGCGGGAATTGCGCCCGCTGAAGGAACTCGACCGCTTTTCCTCGGAAGGGGAGGTGCTGCGCAGCGTGGCCGTCTCGCGCGGCGTGATCATCCCCATCGTCGACATGCGCGCCGCGTTCGGTAGCGCCCAGGGTACGCCCGACCCGTCCACCGACGTGATCATCTTGCAGCTGAGCAATGGCGTGATGGGCATGGTGGTCGATGGCGTCACCGATATCGTCAGCCTGGCCGCCAGCGACATCGCGGCCGTGCCCGGCCTGGGCGCGGCGGAAGCCGATTATCTGCTGGGCCTGGGCACGGTGGCGGGACGTAGATTGATCCTCGTCGACATCGACCGCCTGATGGCGATCCGCAGCCCCGGCCCCATGCAGGCAGCCTGAAAAAAAAAGACGACCCGGAGGTCGTCTTTTGTTGCAGCTTGATTAACCGAGCTTTTCCAGCTGGTCCTGCAAGTCCAGCCATTCCGCTTCCAGCTGCGCCAGGTCCTTGGTGAAGAAGGTCTGGTCGGCCAGCAACTGCTTCAGCTTGGCCTTGTTGGCGGCGTCGTAGATGGTTGGCTCGCCCAGCTTGGCTTCCGTTTCCGCCTTTTGCGCGTTGCGCTTGGCGATCTGCTCTTCCTGGCGCTTGATCTTGTTTTCGATCGGCTTGCGCAGGGCGGCGGCCTTCTGGCGGTCTTCCGCTTCCTGGCGCTTGTCGCGCACGGGCGCGGCAGGAGCGGCGGCCGCTACCGCTACCGGTGAGACGACAGGGAAGTCCGTCTTGTTGGCCTTGCCGGCGGCCGGCAGCACATCGGTACCTTTACCCAGCTTGGTCTTGAACAGCCAATCCTTGTAGTCGTCCAGGTCGCCGTCGAACGGTTGCAGCTTGCCGTCGGCCACGATGATGAATTCGTCGGTGGTGGCGCGCAGCAAATGGCGATCATGGGAAACGACGACCAGGGTGCCTTCGAACTGCGCCAGCGCTTCCGTCAGTGCTTCGCGCGTTTCCAGATCCAAGTGGTTGGTCGGTTCATCGAGCAGCAGCAGGTTCGGACGCTGCCAGACGATCAGGGCCAGCGCCAAACGGGCTTTTTCGCCGCCCGAGAACGGGGCGATCGAGGCGGTGACCATGTTGCCGGGGAAGTTGAAGCCGCCCAGGAAGTTACGCAGTTCCTGCTCGCGCACGGTGGGGGCGATCTTCGACAGATGCCACAGCGGCGATTCGTCGTGGCGCAGCATTTCCACCTGGTGCTGGGCGAAGTAGCCGATGTTGAGGCCCTTGCCCATGGTGGCGTCGCCCGTCAGCGGCATCAGTTCGCCGGCGATGGTCTTGATCAGGGTCGACTTGCCGGCGCCGTTCTGGCCCAGCAAGCCGATACGCTGGCCGATCTGCAGCGAAAACTTGATGCCGTTGACGATGGTTTTATGCGTGATTTCGCCCGTCGCTTCGTTTTCGATCTTGTAGCCCGCATCGACGTCTTCCATCACCATCAGCGGATTCGGCGCGGAAAGTGGCTCGCGGAATTCGAACGAGAATTCGGCGGCGGCGCGCAATGGCGCCAGCTCTTCCATCTTCGCCAGCGCCTTCATGCGGCTTTGCGCCTGGCGCGCCTTCGAGGCTTGCGCCTTGAAGCGGTTCACGAACGATTCCAGATGGGCACGCTTGCGCTGCTGCTTTTCCAGCGCGCCGGCGGCCAGGATCATCTGCGCCGCGCGCTGGCGCTCGAAGCTCGAATAGTTGCCCGAATAGCGTTTCAGTTTGCGTTCGTCGATATGCACGACCACGTTGACCACTTCATCGAGGAAGTCGCGATCATGGGAAATGATTAATAAGGTGCCGGCATAGCGCTTGAGCCAGTCTTCCAGCCAGATGATGGCGTCCAGATCCAGGTGGTTGGTCGGTTCATCGAGCAGCAGCAGGTCGGACGGGCACATCAGCGCTTGCGCCAGGTTCAAGCGCATGCGCCAGCCGCCGGAGAAGCTGGCGACCGGTTGCTGCATCTGGTCCAGCGTGAAGCCCAGGCCCAGCAGCAACTGTTCGCCGCGCGACTGCACGGTATAGGCGTCGGCATCGGCCAGCGCGCTGTACATGTTGCCGATGGCGATGCCGTTTTCCGTGCTTTCCGGTTGCGACTCGAGATGCGCCAGCTCCGCTTCCAGTTTGCGCAGGGTGATGTCGCCATCGATCGCGTAGTCGAGCGCGGCACGGTCCAGCGGCGGGGTTTCCTGCGCCACGTAAGCCACGCGCCATTTGGCGGGGAAATCGATCTCGCCCTGGTCAGGGTGCAATTCGCCACGCATCATGGCGAACAGGCTCGATTTGCCCGCGCCATTGGCGCCGATCAGGCCGATCTTGTCGCCCGGATTGAGGGTGACATCGACTTGTTCGAGCAACGGTTTGATGCCGCGCATCAGGCTTACTTGTAGGAAACGTATCATTTTTTTCTTTGTAGAGGCTGGGGTTTAACCCTCGCCGTAAAAACATCGTGTAGGTCGGATTAGCCCGAAGGGCGTAATCCGACGGGTGCCGCACAGGCATGTCGGATTACGCTACGCTAATCCGACCTACCAAGTCGATTAAACCAATTTGAGCTGCTCGGCCGTCAGCAGGAACACCATGTCGTCGCCGGCGCTGGTCGTCAGCCAGGTCAGGCCCAGCTCGCCGAAGGCCGCTTCCGCGTATTCGCGTTCGTTGCCGATTTCAATCATCAGGATGCCGTCGTCCGTCAGGCGTTCGGCCGCGCCGGCGATGATCTTGCGCACCAGGTCCATGCCGTCGCTGCCGCCGTCGAGGGCGATTTGCGGTTCGGCCAGGTATTCCTGGGGCAGCGTGCCCATCGACGCGGAATTCACGTACGGCGGGTTGCTGATGATCAAATCATATTTCTTGGCCGGCACGTTGGTGTACAGGTCCGATTCGATCAGGGTGACGCGGTCCTGCAATTTGTACGTGTCGACGTTGCGCTTGGCCACGGCCAGCGCGTCGGCGGAAATGTCCACCGCATCCACTGCGGCGTTGGGGAAGGCGTCGGCCATCATGATGGACAGGCAGCCCGAACCGGTGCACAGTTCCAGGATGTTTTCCACGGCTTCCGGTTCCGCCACCCATGGCGAAAAGTATTCAGGGATCAGCTCGGCGATGAAGGAGCGGGGCACGATCACGCGCTCGTCGACATAAAAGTTGTACGTACCCAGCCAGCCTTCCTTGGTGATGTAGGCGGCCGGCACGCGGTCGATGCTGCGGCGGTCGATGACCGTCATGACGCTGGCGATTTCCGACGGCAGCAGCTTGGCGTCGAGAAACGGTTCGAGCTTGTCGAGCGGCAACTTCAAGGTGTGCAGGATCAGATAGGCCGCTTCGTCGAACGCTTCGGCGCTGCCGTGGCCGAAAAACAGCTTGGCGGTATTAAAACGGGTAACGGCGTAGCGCAGCAGGTCGCGTGGCGTGGAAAACGGGTTCGGGGTCATGGCATTCTCGAAAAGACGGTGTTCTGGCCCGCCGTGACGGGCCTCGGTATTCTGGTTCAGACGGGCAGCAAATGCTCCAGCGTGCGCCGGTAAATATTCTTCAGGGGATCGATGTGGCGCAGTTCGATGTGCTCGTCGATCTTGTGAATACTGGCATTGGGCGGCCCGAATTCTATCACTTGGGGGCAGATTTGCGCGATAAACCGGCCATCCGAGGTGCCGCCCGTGGTCGACAACTGCGTCGCAAGGCCCGTTTCTTCCAGGATAGCGGACGACAGCGCATCGGAGAGGGTGCCGCGCGGCGTGAGGAAGGGCAGGCCACTCAGGGTCCACTGCATATCGTATTGCAAGTCATGCCTGTCGAGGATGGCGTGGACTCGTTCCTGCAGGCTTTCCGCCGTGCTGGCCGTGGAAAAGCGGAAGTTAAAGTCGATCACCATGTCGCCCGGAATCACGTTGTTGGCGCCCGTGCCCGCGTTGATGTTGGACATTTGCCACGATGTGGGCAGGTAATACTCGTTGCCCGCATCCCATTTCTCTTCGACCAGGTCGGCCAGCGCCTGCGCCGCTTCGTGGATCGGGTTTTTCGCCAGGTGCGGGTAGGCGATATGGCCTTGCACGCCCTTGATCGTCAGCCGGCCCGACAGGGAACCGCGGCGCCCGTTCTTGATCATGTCGCCCAGCTGCGCGCTCGACGTCGGTTCGCCCACCAGGCAATAGTCGATCTGCTCGCCCCGTGCCTTCAGTTGCTCGCAGACGATGACGGTGCCGTCCGTGGCCGGGCCTTCCTCGTCGCTGGTGATCAGAAAGGCGATCGAACCCGTGTGGTCGGGCGTGGCGGCGATGAATTCCTCGCAAGCGACCACCATGGCGGCGATCGAGGTCTTCATGTCGGCCGCGCCACGGCCGTACAGCTTGCCGTCGCGCTGCGTGGGGATGAAGGGCAGCGAGCGCCATTGCTCGATGGGGCCGGTCGGCACCACGTCCGTATGGCCGGCAAAGACGAACACGGGGGAACTCAATCCACGGCGTGCCCACAGATTGGTGACGTCGTTCGACTGGATCGTCTCGCAGACGAAGCCCAGCGGCGTGAGGATGTCGATCAGGTGCTGCTGGCAGCCCTTGTCATCGGGCGTGACCGAGGACAGGGCGATCAGTTTTTCGGTCAGGGCGAGGGTTTTGGAGGTGGTCATGGTGTAGAGCGGGGTGTTTCTGTCTAAGTAAAAATTACAGCCCGAAAATGGCTGCGTACTGTACATCTGAAAACGCCACGCTGAACTTTCCATCCTTGTCCAGCACAGGACGCTTGATGATGGACGGGTTTTCCAGCATCAGGTCCAGGGCGCTGGCCGCGTCGGTGATCGATGCCTTGCGCTCATCGGACAGGGCGCGCCAGGTCGTGCCTTTCCTGTTGACCAGCACATCCCACGGCAATTGCCGCAGCCATGCCTCGACGGTGGCGCGTTCCAGGCCCTGCTTTTTGAAGTCGTGGAAGGTGAAATCGAGTTGCTGCGCAGCCAGCCAGGTGCGGGCCTTTTTGACGGTATCGCAATTGGGGATACCGTAGAGTGTAATGGTCGTCATGGGTAGGGCCAAGGGGGAATGAATGCGGTTCGCTTGATCGCGGCGCTTGCGCCAGGGAAAAATGCGATAGTAGCCGCCATTATACAGTCGATGCGCAGTCGATGCGGCGCTGCAACACGGCCCCGTGATTCCCCTACACGGGCCGTGGCGCCGCCTTGCCCATCTCCGGCGGACCAAAATGCAGGCCCAGTCGCAAGGCCAGGGCGCGCAGGGCGCCGCTTTCCTGCAGGTGCAGGGCCAGCGCGATGTGGCCGTCGGGGCGCACCAGGTAGGCCGCGTCGCGGCCCAGGCCGGCCAGCTTGGCGGCCACGTTGTAGGTATAGCAATGCACGGGCAGTTTCAGCACGCGCGCCTCGTCCAGCAGTTCGGGCGCCGGCTCGCCATAGATGTGCAATTGCCAATCCATGCTGCGCAGGGCCGTGAAATTGTCTTGTGTGCCGTCGGAGAACCACGGCAGGCGGTCGCCGCCGCGCAAATATTCCGCGTGGCCGGCGGACAGGGCGCTGTCTTCATAGCTGATCTCGATTTGCGACACCGTCTTGAAGAGCAAACGGCGCGCCCGTTCGAAGCCGGACAGGAAGGGCAGCGCGTGCGGCACCAGCCAGCGCCGCAGGAATTGCCCGGCCATGCCTTGCGCGACGATGGCCTGAAAGGCGCGGTCAGTGGTGGCGACGAGCTTGCGGGCAAACACGATGCGCTCGCTTTCATAGGTGTCGAGCAGGGCGTCGTTGCTCTGGCCATGCAGCTTTTGCGCCAGTTTCCAGGCCAGGTTGACGGCGTCGCCCAGGCCCGTGTTCATGCCCTGGCCGCCCACGGGGCTGTGCAAATGGGCCGCGTCGCCGAGGATGAAGCCGCGGCGCGCGCGAAACTGCGCCGCCACCCGGTGGTGTACTTTATAGGTGGAAAACCAGTTCACGTGCTCGACCTGGATGCCGAGCAGGGTTTCCACGTCGCTGCGCACGTCGTCGAAGACGGGTGCCGGCGCGCCATCGGGGCGGTCGGGCAGGATGCCGATCAGGCGCTGCATGCCGCTGGTGCGCACGGGCAACATCAGCGCAAATGCGTTCGCGCCCAGGTGGGCGTGCAGATCCGTATTGCTGCCAACCACTTGCGCATCGGCCACGTAGTACAGGTGGTCGTAGGTGCCGCCGGAAAACTCAAAGCCGGCGATCTCGCGCACCTTGCTGCGGGCGCCGTCGCAGCCGCAGATGTAGTCAAACGTGCAATATTGGCGTTCGCCTTTGTTGAGCAGGATGGCTTGCACTTCGCTATCGTCCTGCGTCCACAGGTCCAGCGCGACATTCCATTCCACGTGCACGCCGGCCGCCGCCAGCTTGCTGATCAGAAAGCGTTCATGCTCGTCCTGTGGCAGGCTCAGCACGAAAGGGTAGGGGCTCAGGCCTTCGCCGATCTCGCCCAGCGCCAGTTTTACCAGCTCCTCGCCGCCCTCGTGGATGTGCATGGCATTGATCTTGATGCCCAGGTGCACCAGTTCGTCGGCAAAGCCCAGTTGCTGATAAAACTCCAGGGTGCGCGCATGCACGGCCATGGCCCGCGACGCCTGCCCGGGGCCGCTGTTCCTGTCGATGATGCGGCAATCGACGCCATGGCGCGCCAGGCGCAAGGCAAGCATGAGGCCGGTAGGACCGGCGCCGACGATCAATACGGGAGGAGTATTCATGCCATCCAGTATAGGACAGGATGAGAAGCGGGGGCGGGACGTTTGAAGTTGCTAGTTGGAAATAAAAATGTCCCGCCGGGGCGGGACATTCAGGTCTTACTGATACTTCACAGCGCAATAATCAAATGCCGCGCAGGAGTTCGTTGATACCTGTTTTCGCGCGGGTTTTTGCATCCACGCGCTTGACGATCACGGCGCAGTACAGCGAGTACTTGCCGTCTTCCGATGGCAGGTTGCCCGAGACCACGACGGAGCCGGCCGGCACGCGGCCGTAGGTCACTTCGCCCGTGGCGCGGTCGTAGATCTTGGTCGACTGGCCGATGTAGACGCCCATCGAGATGACCGAGTTTTCTTCGACGATCACGCCTTCGACGATTTCCGAGCGGGCGCCGATGAAGCAGTTGTCTTCGATGATGGTCGGGTTCGCCTGCATTGGCTCCAGCACGCCGCCGATGCCGACGCCGCCGGACAGGTGGACGTTCTTGCCGATCTGCGCGCAGGAGCCGACGGTGGCCCAGGTGTCGACCATGGCGCCTTCATCGACGTAGGCGCCGATGTTGACGTAGGACGGCATCAGTACGACGTTCTTGGCGATGAAGCTGCCGCGGCGGGCGACGGCTGGCGGCACCACGCGGAAACCGCCCTTGGCGAAGTCTTCGGCCGTGTAGTTGGCGAACTTGGTCGGCACCTTGTCGTAGAACTGCATCGTGCCATCCGATGGCAGGACGACGTTGTCTTCCAGGCGGAACGACAGCAGCACGGCTTTCTTGACCCACTGGTTGACGACCCAGTCACCCGAGGTTTTTTCCGCCACGCGGATGCTGCCGTTGTCCAGGCCATTGATGACGTGGGAGACGGCGTCGCGCAGTTCGGCCGTGCCGTTGCGCGGATTGATCTCGGCGCGGTTTTCCCAGGCCTGGTCGATGATGGTTTGCAGTTGTTGGCTCATGATGATGTCTTGTTCATTTAGTTGGTTGATGCGGATGCGGAAAGCTGCTGGCAGAATTTTACTATGCGCAATGCGGCTTCCAGCCCTTCGGCCGTTTCGGCCACCAGGGCCATGCGGATGCGGTTGCGGCCCGGATTGATGCCGTGCGCGTCGCGCGCCAGGTAGCTGCCAGGCAGTACCGTGACATTATATTCGGCGTACAGGCGTTGCGCGAATTGCGTGTCGGACAGTCCCGTGCGGCTGACGTCGGCCCACAGGTAGAAGCCGGCGTCCGGCAATTGCACGTCCATCACCGTTTGCAGCAGCGGCGTGATGGCGTCGAACTTGGCGCGATACTTGGCGCGATTTTCCTCGACATGGGTTTCGTCGTTCCAGGCCGCGACGGAGGCCGCCTGCACGGCGGGGCTCATGGCGCCGCCGTGGTAGGTTCGGTAGAGCAGGAATTTTTTCAGTACTTCCGCGTCGCCGGCGACGAAGCCCGAGCGCATGCCGGGCACGTTCGAGCGCTTCGACAGGCTGGAAAACACCACCAGGCGCGCATACGGACGCTCGATCGTGGACAGGCCCAGCATGTGCGCCGCCTGCAGCGCGCCCAGCGGGGGCGTGTCGCCGTGGTAAATCTCGGAATAGCACTCGTCGGCGGCGATGACGAAGTCGTAGCGTTCGGACAGGGCGAACAGGTGTTCCCAGTCCGTCAGGGTCAGCACGGCGCCCGTCGGGTTGCCGGGTGAACACAGGAACAGCAGCCTGACTTTTTCCCAAATATGGTCGGGCACGCTGTCATAGTCGCAGCCGAAATTGCGCGCGGGGTCGGAATTGACGAAATACGGTTCGGCGCCGGCCAGGTAGGCCGCGCCTTCATAGATCTGGTAAAACGGATTCGGGCTGATCACGAGCGAACCGGCCGACGGATCGATCACCGTTTGCGCCAGCGCAAACAGCGCTTCGCGCGAACCGTTCACGGGCAGGATTTGCGTGGCAGGATTGAGCTTGGGGATGCCGTAGCGGCGCTCCAGCCAGCTGGCAATCGCGCTGCGCAAGGCTTCCGAACCGATGGTGGTCGGATAGCTGGCCAGGCCGTGGATATTGTCGACCAGCGCCTGCTCGATGAAGGCTGGTGTCGGATGCTTGGGTTCGCCCATGCCCAGGCTGATGGGCGCGTACTCGGGATTGACCGTCACGCCGGCAAACAGCTGGCGCAGCTTTTCGAAGGGATATGGTTGCAGTTTAGCAAGAAGTGGATTCACGGAACGGACCAGGGCAAGAGTGGAAAGACGATGTTGCTGAGCGATGTAGCTTGGTAGTGTTGCTTAGTCATGGCTGAACGATTGCTTGGCGCGGCAGACTTGATGCCGGTCAAATAATAGGCTGCGTCTTTCATTATAGCCGTCCTCGCGGGGCCGCTGTGCAAGCCGTCTCAAGCCGCACCGGCCTGATCGCTGTCTGGCTTGCCACGCCATGCCGCAGCGGGGAGTGCCGCGCCATGGCGCGGCAAGGTAAAATACGTCATGCCTATCTTACTTCCCACCCTGCTTGCTATTGAAACGTCGTCCGAACTCGCCTCCTGCGCCTTGTTGCGCGGCGATGTCGTCCTGTCCCGCGCCTCGTCGGGCGTGCGCACCCATTCCCAGTCGATCTTGCCGATGGTGCAGGAATTGCTGGCCGAAGCGGGCGTGACCCTGGCCGACGTCGACGCCATCGCCTACGGCTCCGGCCCCGGCTCGTTTACGGGCGTGCGCACGGCCTGCGGCATCGCGCAAGGCCTGGCCTATGGCGCCAATCTGCCCGTCGTGCCCGTCGTCACGCTCGACGCCATGGCGCTCGCGTGCCACCAGCAGCATGGCGCGCAACACATCGTGACCGTGCTCGACGCCCGCATGGGCGAAGTGTACTGGGCGCAATATGACTATCAAAACGGCTTGCAGGCTGTCCTGCCGCCGGCCCTGAGCGCGCCGGCCGGCGTGGCGCCGCAAGGCGATGTGGCCGGCTGCGGCAACGGTTTTAGTGCGTACGCCGAAGCGCTGGCCGCGTTGCCGTGCGCCGCCACGGCCGATGCGGCCATCATGCCACACGCCGTGCAAGTGGCGCAGTTGGCGCGCATCGCCTTTGCCGCCGGTCAGTTCGTGACGGCGGCCGAGGCGCAGCCTTTGTATTTGCGCAACAAGATCGCCTACACGAGCGCGGAACGGCACGACATGCAACTGGCCAAGGCTGCTGCGGAGTCCGCGCAATGAGTGTGGCGGGCCAGGACAATGCTGCCGGTTGGGACTTGCTGCGCCTCGACTATCAGCCGATGCGTGAGGCGGACCTGATGGAGGTGCTGGCGCTGGAACAGCGCGTGTATCCGCATCCCTGGACGCACGGCAACTTCGTCGATTCGCTCAAGAGCGGCTACCCGGCCTGGGTGCTGCGCGACGTGGACGGCACCCTGCTCGGCTACTTTTTATTGATGCTGGTGGTCGACGAGGCGCACTTGCTGAATGTGGCCGTCGAGGGCGCCATTCAGGGCCAGGGACTGGGCCGCTTCCTGCTGCAGCAGTCCTGCGCCTGCGCGCGCCAGCTGGGCATGGAATCGATGCTGCTGGAAGTGCGCCCGTCGAACGTGCGCGCGCTCGATATTTACCAGCGCTATGGATTTGAACAGATCGGCCGGCGCAAGGGATACTATCCGGCCAGTAACTCGCAACGTGAGGACGCCATCGTGATGCGTTATACCTTATGAGCCGCAGCGCCGTTTTCCTCGATGAAATGGGCGTCGGCCCCCTGTGGCGTTTGCGCCAGGGCGCCGCGCCCGAGGTCGTTGATATTGTCGTCGAGGCTGCCGTGGAGGTGGACGTCGCCGTGGCGGCGCCCGTGGTCGAGATGGCTGCACCTGTGGTCGAAGTGCTGGCCGAGGTGCAAGTCGTGGAAGCCGTGGAAGCTGCCGTGCCCGCCGCCGCCCCCGACGACACGGCCTGGTTCGACGATGCGCCCGCGCCCGCGCCAGTGAAGCAGCTCAGCGACGCCGATATCGCCGCCCTCGACTGGGATGGCTTGACGGCCGCCGTGGCGAAATGCGCGCGCTGCGACTTGTGCAAGACGCGCAAGGGCGTCGTCATGGGTCGTGGCGACCGCCAGGGCGATTGGCTGATGCTGGCCAGCAGCCCGTCGCGCCTGGAAGAACGGGAAGGGCGCGCCTTGCCGGGCGAGCAGGGCAAATTGCTCGACAATATGTTGAAAGCCATCGCCGTCGATGCGGGCCGCGATGTCTATATTGCCCACTTGCTGAAATGCCGTCCGCTCGACGAGACGGGCCAGGAGCGCCTGCCCACCGAGGCCGAGTCCGCCGCCTGCCGCCCGTATTTCGAGCGCGAACTTGCGCTGCTGCAGCCGCGCACCATCGTCACCCTCGGTTCGATGGCCGCCGCCGGCATCAATCCCGGTGAAAAACCCGTACGGGGCACGGTGCGCCAGCTGGGCAATGCCTGCGTCGTCGCCACCTTCCATCCAGAGCAACTGCTGCAGGACGGGACGGGCAAGGCCAAGGCGCGCGCCTGGGTCGATTTGTGCCTGGCGAAAAGCACGCACGGTGGTTGATACGGCCGTCGCTACCTTCCAGGTCCGCTTCGAGCAGCGCTGGGGCCATCTGACGCACCCCCGCGTGCGGGCGCTGGCCTGGCTGCTCGACTCGCCCGACTTGCTGGACCCCGCCAGCGCCCACTGGGGCGGGCGCATCGCCAGCCTGCCTGCCGTCACGCCTGCCTTGGCGGCCTGGCTGGGGGCGCTGCAGGATGATCCGTCGCCGCTCGATGCGGCGCTGGGGCCGAAATTCTATTCCCGCCTGGGCCTGTACGCTGAAAAGCTGCTGGCCTTTTATTTTGAGCAGCATGGGGTATTGCAAGCGCATGGCTTGCAAGTGCAGGTGAACCGCAACGACACGGTGGGCGAGTTCGATTATTTGCTGCGTGACGGTAACGACTTGCTGCACTGGGAGTTCGCCACCAAGTTCTACCTGCTCGAAGGCGCGCCCGATCCCGGTGTCTTCAACCACTTGATCGGCCCGAACCTGGCCGACACCTTGGGGTTGAAGATGCGCAAGATTCTCGACAAGCAACTGGCCTTGTCCCGCCACCCGGCCGCGCAAAGCTTGCTGGCGCATCCCGTGCGGGCGGCGCAGGCGCTGGTCAAGGGTTGGCTGTTCTATGCGGCAGGCGCCACGCCCGCCCTGGACGGTATTTCCCAGGAGCATGGACACGGCTTCTGGTGCACGCTGGGTCAACTACCCGAGCAACGCTATGTCGTGCTGCCGCGTTTGCAATGGCTGGCGCCGTTCAAGGGCCGCGACGCGGCAGTGCTGGACGTCGATGCCTTGCGCGCGCAGTTGTCTGATCTGGCGCAACCGGTGATGGTGGCCACGGTGGATACTGTCGAAGGCTGGGAAGTGGAGCGCACGCGCGGGTTTGTCGTGCCCCATGACTGGACGGAGCAGGCTGCCGCGCGGCGGCTGGCTGGCACGCTACCTGCGTAGGTCGGGTAGGTCGGATTAGCGCGTAGCGCGTAATCCGACACCACCGTTAATGCTTATGCTCACCGATCAAGGAAAGATTGTCATGCTCAGCCTGGTTCAGCTTGTGCCGGCGCATGATCATGTACATGGTGCCGGCGACGAACAGGCCGAACAGCGTGATGATGATATTGAGCGGCAGGTGCAGGCGGATCATGATCGAATATACGGCCAGCATGGTGAGAATCGACAGGTTCTCATTGAAGTTCTGCACGGCGATGGAATGGCCGGCGCTCATCAGGACGTGGCCGCGGTGTTGCAACAGGGCATTCATTGGCACTACGAAGAAGCCGGACAGGGCGCCGATCAGTATCAGCAGCGGGTAGGCGATCCACACGGAGTGCACTTGCGTCATCATCATGACGATCACGCCCATGGCGATGCCCAGCGGAATGACGGTCAGCGACTTGCGTAGCGGAATGAAGCGTGCCGACAGCACGGCGCCGGCGGCCACGCCGATGGCGACCACGCCCACCAGGCTGGTCGCCTTGTCGAACGGCATGTTCAGCGACTGCTTGGCCCATTCCAGCACGATCAGTTGCAAGGTGGCGCCAGCGCCCCAGAACAGGGTCGTCACGGCCAGGGTGATCTGACCCAGTTTGTCTTTCCACAGGATGGAATAGCAATTGGCAAAATCGGTGATCAGTTTGATAGGATTGCGTTCCTGGTGCGCATACACGCAGCCCGTGTCGGGAATCTTCAGGTTGGCCAGGGTCGCCATCACGTAGATGCCGACTACCACGCACAAGGCCGCTTCCGTCTTGCTGGTGATGCCCGTATCGATCATGGGGATGTCGATCGACAGCAGCATGTCGGACACGTGGCCGCTGACGAGCGCGCCGCCCATGACGGTACCGAGGATGATGGAGGTGACGGTCAAGCCTTCGATCCAGCCATTCGCCGCCACGAGCTTTTCCGGTGGCAGCAGTTCCGTCAGGATGCCGTACTTGGCGGGCGAATACACGGCCGCGCCAAAGCCGACGACGGCATAGGCAAGCAAGGGGTGCACCTGGAAGAAGACGAGGGCGCAGCCGAAGATCTTGACCAGGTTGGCGATGAACATGACCTTGCCTTTCGGCAATGCATCCGCGAAAGCGCCAACAAAAGCGGCCAACAGTACGTAAAACAGCACGAACGACAATTTGAGCAGCGGCGTGATCCACGCCGGGGATTTCATGGACACCAATAAATCGACGGCGACAAAAAAGAGGGCGTTATCTGCCAGCGAAGAAAAGAACTGCGCCGCCATGATGGTATAAAAACCACGATTCATTCTGGATTGCCTGAAATCATATCTGGCTTGCTTTATACCACGAAAAAACGGCAAACCCCAAGTTTGGCAGGGGCTGCCTTGCATAGTCTTGCCTAAGTGAAGCTTAATTTTTCTGCCGTAGAAAAATACATCACATGTGAGCATTTTGTAAATGATGTCCTCTGCACACGATCGTGGGCATCTGCAGTGTCCGCTTACTGTGCATCCGGTAAAATACGG
>NZ_LT607483.1:497750-559797 GCF_900095235.1 Janthinobacterium sp. UMAB-60 | reverse complement strand
CCCGCCTCACTCAGCATTTGCATGCATCGTTCAGCGAGGGGGCGAATTATAGCCGTGCCCCGCGCGCCCCGCAAGGGCTATTTTCTCGCCCTCTCCGCCCAGCAAGCCTTGTCTTCACTTCAAGCGCCTTTTTGTGCAGCCTGTCGCAATCGGCTGGCGTAGTTCGTGGTCTTTAGGCACAGTGGCAACATCAGACTCTGACGCTACTCAACAAGGGGTTAAACTTGCCCGCTGCGTCGATTAACTCTTGTACTTGAAAGTGCCCCATGCTTCCGATTTCCAGCCTGCCCCAATTGTTGAAAACCATTCTCGCCTGGTTGCAACGGGCATTCGACGCGACGACAACCTGGGTTACCCAACTGTCCTGGTGGAAATTTTTCCTGTTCGCGGCGCTGGCCCTGATCGCCGGCTCCATTTTGCAAGATGAGCTGTTCTCGTCCAGTCCGGACGAAGAAGTTGTCATCAAGTCGCATAAACGCAGCAGCAAGGGCACGGGTGATACCAATATCCTGATCGACGATACCGGCATCCATTTCAATCCCCGCAACAGCAAGAACCGGCGTAGCAGCACGGCCGACGCCGCCAACGATCCAGTCGATGCCGCCGAGGCGGACGCCCAAGCCAGTGCCGTGCCGCCTGAGCCGCCTCAACCACCGGCCGCCCCCGCCAAGCCCAGCTATCCAGTAACGACGAATGCTTCGGGCGAAGAAGTCCATATTGAACTGCCGCCACAAATCGGCGAAGAGCTGTCGAATGCCATCGAAGAAGCGGTCGATGATGCGGCGGAGCAAAAAGTGTCGCGCTACCATCAGCAAGCGTCCACCTGGTTCAAGAGTTTCGTGTCCTTGCTGGTGTTGGCCCTGTTCGCCATGAAAGCCCTGGTTGGCGGCAAGAAACGCGCCGAGGCGGAAACTGTCACCGCGAATGAGGCGGCCGAACGCGAATCCATGCAGCGCCAGCTCAGCGAAGCGAAGATGCAGATGATGCAGGCGCAAGTCGAGCCGCATTTCCTGTTCAATACGCTCGCTTCCGTCGAGCACCTGATCCAGGTCGATCCGCCGCGCGCAGCCAAGATGCAGCGCAGCCTGATCCAGTATCTGCGCGCCGTACTGCCGCAAATGCGCGACAACGCCCTGATTACCAACCTGGGCCGCGAAGCGGACATGGTGCAAGCGTACCTGAACCTGCTGAAAATGCGGATGGAGGAACGCCTGACCGTCGACTTCCAGATTCCCGATGGCCTGCGCAGCGCCGCCTTCCCGCCCATGATGCTGCAATCGATGGTGGAAAATGCCATCAAGCACGGACTGGAAGTCAAGCCGGAAGGCGGCACCCTGCGCATCGTGGCAGAAGTGGCGCATAGCAAGCTGCGCGTGATCGTCACCGATGACGGCCTGGGCTTTGGCGTGGTGCCCAGCGATGGCACGGGACTGGGTTTGCCCACCATCCGCGAACGCCTGAAGCTGCTGCATGGCGACCAGGGCAGCCTGACCATTACGCCAAATCAACCGTCCGGCGTGTGTGCCGTGATCGAAGTGCCATATCAGCTGTCTAAATAAGACAGTTGATAAAAACGCTAAATCATTGAATAATCAATCTTCGCTTGTTCACACTTGAGACCTATGCCTACCGCTATTATTGCCGACGACGAAAGACTGATGCGCGACCAGCTGCGCCTGCGCCTGGGCCAGGCCTGGCCCGAACTGGAAATCATCGGCGAAGCCAAGAATGGCGACGAAGCGATCGAACTGGTGGAGCAACTCAAGCCCGACTTTGCCTTCCTCGATATCCGCATGCCGGGCAAGACGGGCATGGAGGCGGCGCAAGTGATAGGCAGCAAGACGCATATCGTCTTCGTCACGGCCTACGACACCCACGCCGTCGAAGCCTTCGAGCGGGGCGCCGTCGATTATGTGCTCAAGCCGCCCGAGCATGAGCGCTTGCTGGTGACGGTGGAGCGCCTGAAAACGCACTTGAACAAGCCTGCGCTGGACGTCAACAGCAGCGTTACGGCCATGCTGTCGCAGCTGGCGGAAAAAATCACGGCCAAGCCCACCTATTTGCAATGGATACAGGCCAGCATCGGCCAGGACTTGCGCATGATCCCGGTGGAAGAGATTCTATTTTTCCGTTCGGATGAGAAATACACTTGCGTGCAAACCGCCAAGTACGAGGCACTGATCCGCAAGCCCGTGCGCGATCTGGCCGAAGAGCTCGATCCTGCGCTGTTCTGGCAAATCCACCGCGCCACCCTGGTCAACGTGAATGCCATCGAAGGCGTGACGCGCGACATCCGCGGCCGCCACCTGGTACTCATCAAAGGCAAATCCGACAAGCTCGAAGTGAGCCGCAGCTTCTTGCACCTGTTCAAGCAAATGTAAGTCGCCCGCCGCCGCCCGGCCCATGCCGGCGCGGCGCCTTGATCTCTTCCGCCCCCCTTCCTGCGCCACATCAAGCCACGCCGCCCCAACAGGCATAGGCTACATAAAGTCCAACTCCCCATCCCTGTCTTGCCTGCCTTCGTACACGTTCGCAAGGAGAATCCCATGCCCGACCGAGGCAGTCCCACACTGCTGCGCATCCTGCCGCTGGGCATGGCGGCGGCGCTATTGCTGTGCTTGTTTCCTCCGCTGAAAGCCCGCCGACAGCGGCAGGCGCGCGGGCAAGCCATCATCGACAGCGCCAGCGACGCCATCATCAGCATCGACAGCGGGCAATTCATCCTGCATGCGAACGCGGCGGCAGCCAGATTGTTCGACGACACGCCGGCCGGCATGCGCGGCATGCGCCTGGGCCACTATATCCTGCGCGACTTGCGCACCCTGGGCAGCCTGGGCAAGCACGAGGGCGACCCGCCGTTTGGCGACATCAGCCAGGAGCTGCGCCTGACGGGCCGGCGCGCCACCGACTACACCCTGACGGGACGGCGCAGCGATGGCGCCATGTTTCCCCTCGAAGGCTCGCTCTCGGCCATGCAGGAAGACGGCCATAGCGTATTTACCATCATCGTGCGCGATATCAGCGCGCGCCAGCAGATGCATGAACAGCTGGCCCGCTCCTTTTCGCAATTGCGTGAATTGTCGAGCGCTCTGCAATCCATCCGCGAAGAAGAGCGCAAACATATCGCGCGCGAACTGCATGATGACCTGGGGCAATTGCTAGCCACCTTGCGGGTCGACCTGACCCTGGTGCGCCAGCACTCGGACACCACCGCGCCGCTGCAAGCGTTGCTGCACAGCATGGACGGCTTGCTGGTGACGGCCATCACTTCGCTGCGGCGCATCGCCAGCAACCTGCGTCCGCGCGCGCTCGATGAAGGAGGCTTGTATTTCGCGCTGCAAAAATTGCGCCACGACTTCCTGTTGCGCCGCGCCATCCATTTTGACTTGCTGGCCGACGAGGCCGACCTCGTGCTCGACGACGCGCGCAGCACGGCCATCTACCGCATCGTGCAAGAAGCGCTGACGAATATCGCGCGCCATGCCGAGGCAAGCCACATCACCATCGCCCTGCACCGCATCGATTCCTCGCTGGCGATCACCATTCAGGATGACGGCCGCGGCATTGCCGAACATGACCTGGAAAAAGCCACGGCCTTGGGGCTGCTGGGCATGCGCGAGCGGGTGTGGGGCTTGAACGGCAGCATCCATATCGGCGCCGATAGCGAGCTGGGCGGCACGCGCATCGAAATCTCGCTGCCCATGCAGGCGGAAGTGATGGAAACAGCCATGTCATAACAAAAAAAGGCGCCCGCAGGCGCCTTTGTCGTGGCAAAAGACTTTTGCTTAGAACTTGTGGGTCATACCCAGCTGATACATCGATTTTTCGCTGAACTGGTCGCGGCCAGCATAGCCGTACACGGCAGTACGCTTCGACAGCGGGTAATCGTAGCCCAGGCCATAGGCCTTGGCCGTTTCCTTGCCGCTGACGGTCTTGCTGTCTTGCTTCTGCTTCACGTAGCTGACCTTGATGGCGCCGCCGCCGATGTCATAGGCCAGACCCAGCAGGTAGCTCTTGAATTCGCCGGTAACGGCGACATCGGTATCTGCTTTCGAGTAATCGACGGTGATTTTGGCAGGGCCAAATTTGTAACCGCCGCCGACGATCCACAGTTTCGGCTCAGCCGCTGCGTTGGCAGCGGACTGCACTTTCTTCTGGTAGCCGGCGTGTGCGCTCGCTGGACCTTGGTCATACGTGGCAACCACGCTGAAGCCCGAATCGGCATCCTTGATTTCGCTGGCGACGTATTGGCCGCTGACGACGAAACCGCTGAACGATGGGCTGTTGTAGGTCACGGCATTGCTGACGCGCGACACGCCCACGACCGATGTGCTCGGGATGGCTTGCGGGCCATTGGGCGACTGGCCGCCGCGCATGACTGGCTCATTGATCTTGCCGATGACGCCGTAGGTGTTGAATGGATCAACGCGTGCCAGGGTGCCATCGATCAGGTCCTTGGTACGGCCCAGGTAGACGGTACCGAAGTCACCGGTCAGGCCGACCCATGCCTGGCGATCAAACAGGGTATTGGCGGTCGCTTGCGCACCGGTGTCAGCCTTGAATTCGCTTTCCAGGTTGAAAATGGCTTTCAAGCCATTACCCAGATCTTCCGTGCCCTTGAAACCAATGCGCGATGCCTGATTTTCACGTTCCAGCAACGCAGCGCCCGTGGTCTTGGCAATGCCCAGATCGACCACGCCGTAGACGGTAACGTTCGATTGTGCTTGCGCCGTCGCTGCTGCGAAGGTACCGATGATCAATGCTGCCAGAGTAATTTTTTTCACTTGAGATTCTCTACATTAAGTTGGACAAGTTGAGCTGCTGCTGAGCTGCTTAGCTGCTGAACCGAATCATGCCCACGAAATACTTCAACAATATGACATCGACAAGATGTTGCTTTTTGACACAACACCGTGTTACATAAAAACAACAGACGAAAAAAAAACCGCCCGCAGGCGGCTTGTCTTGCCGTGCCGGCCTTACTTCAGGCGGCAGCTCAGCAGCCAGTAGTATTCCAGGCGCTTCATGCGGATTTCACGGGCCGAGTGGGCAAACTTCTTGCGCAGATGACTATCCGACGGGAAATTCTTCAGCACTTCATAGCGCTCGCCCGCATCCGTTGTGCGGAACTGGTGGGTATTGCCCAGCAAGTCAGTGCGCGCGATGACCGTGCTGCTGCCATCGACATAGGAATTGTCGATCAGCACCAGCAGGATGTCCTTGCCCAGCTTGTTGCGCAATTGCTTCAGGTATTTGTCCTGGTCTTCGCGCTTGACGTGCGACCACCAGAAACCGGCGAACACGGCCGTGAACTTGCCCAGCAGATCATCGGGCAAGTTGAATGCGTCGAGCTTGGCGAAGGTGACGTTGTCGGGCAAGCCGCGGGCCTGGGCCAGCGCCAGCATTTCATCGTTGATATCGGTGGCCAGCACGGACTCGGCCGACTCGGCGACCACTTCCGTCCAGTAGCCGGTACCACAGGCCAGTTCCAGCACGGTGTGGCCTTCCAGCACGTCGGCAACCTTGTCGCGCAACACTTCCAGGTCTTCCTGGCGTTCGGGCTTGTCATAGACGCGCTCGTACTGCTGCGCGATGGTGGCGTAATATTTGGCAAGCTGATCGGTAATCATTGTTTCTTCTCTTCTTAAATAATCTTGGCCAGACACATCGCCCGGCCGACTTCATGCATTGTTATAGTTCGTAGTGCTCTTTATCACCGCTCATCGCCTGCTCAATGAGCTTGCGGTTCAGGGTCGGCGTCAGCAACTCGATAAAGGTATAAATATAGCTGCGCAAATACGCGCCCTGCTTGACGGCCACGCGCGACACATTCATGCCGAACAGGTGGCCGACAGGGATGGAGCGCAAGCCTTTGTCGCGTTCGGCATCAAAGGCCATACCCGCTATGATACCAATCCCCATGCCCAACTCGACATAAGTCTTGATGACGTCAGCATCAATGGCTTCCAGCAAGATGTCCGGTTTCAGGCCGCGCAGCACGAAAGCGTGGTCGATCTTGTTGCGTCCGGCAAACGCGCTGTCATAGGTAATCAGGGGGAAAGCGGCGATTTCTTCCAGGGTCACGGACTTCGATTTGAGCAGCGGATGGTCGACCGGCACCACCACCACGTGCTCCCATTGATAGCAGGGCAAGGTAATCAGGCCATCGATGGCGGCGATCGATTCCGTGGCGATGGCAAGATCGGCCTGGTCGCGCTGCACCATCTCGGCGATCTGGCGTGGGTTGCCTTGCAGCAAAGACAAGCGTACCTTGGGGAACTTCAGCATG
The DNA here is from genome assembly GCF_900095235.1 of Janthinobacterium sp. UMAB-60. Taxonomy (NCBI): domain Bacteria; kingdom Pseudomonadati; phylum Pseudomonadota; class Betaproteobacteria; order Burkholderiales; family Oxalobacteraceae; genus Janthinobacterium; species Janthinobacterium sp. UMAB-60. The sequence goes on along the minus strand of NZ_LT607483.1, from coordinate 553,508 downwards.
AAGGCTTGCACCACCTTGGGCAAGGTGTAGCGCGCCTGCGTATGCGTGGTGGCAATGGTAAAGCTGCCGCTGTCCTGCGCCGCGAACTCCTTGCCGATGCGCTTCATGCTGTCGATTTCCTGCATGATCAGCTCGACCGATTCCAGCACCAGGCGGCCCGGCTCCGTCAAGCCGCGGATGCGCTTGCCGTGGCGTGTAAAAATATCCACACCCAACTCTTCCTCCAGCTCGATGATGGCTTTCGATACGCCAGGTTGCGACGTAAACAAGGCCTTGGCGGCGTCCGTCAGGTTATAGTTCTGACGGACCGCTTCGCGCACGAAGCGCAGTTGATGGAGATTCATTGCTGGTTTGCCCTAGATTGCCGTAATTTGCCGAGTTTCCGCCCCACCCATGATTTTGCGTTCATGCATATACGCATATCGCATATAAGCAAATGCGTACTAAGTAGTTTGGAATAAACACTAAGTTTATTACTATTGCGGGTACTTTGGGGGTGCAAGCATGACTTTGTCTTATATAGTCTCAGGATTTGCCGTAGGATTACTCGTAGGAATGACCGGCGTGGGCGGCGGCTCGCTGATGACGCCGCTGTTAACCCTGCTGTTTGGCGTGCCGCCCTCCGTGGCCGTGGGCACCGACCTGGCGTTCGCCTCGATCACCAAGAGCGCCGGCACCCTGACACACCGCCTGCGTGGCACCATCCGCTGGGATATCGTCAAGCGCCTGTGCATCGGCGCCCTGCCTGCCGCCGTCGTGTCGACCCTGGCGCTCAAATCATTTGGCACGCTGTCGCCGGAAATCGGCCAGATCATCCGTTACTCGATCGCCGGCTCCGTGCTGCTGACCGTGGTCGCGCTGGTCTTCAAGGGCCGCATGCTGACGTGGATCAACGCCCACCCTGAGAAACAATTACAAGGCAACAAGCTTGCCGCCGCGACCATCATTTCAGGCGTCGTGCTGGGCACGCTGGTCACGATCTCGTCGATCGGCGCCGGCGCCATCGGCGCCACCTTGCTGGTGATGCTGTATCCACGCATGAGCTCGGCCGAAGTGGCGGGCACCGATATCGCCTACGCCGTGCCCCTGACGGCCATCGCCGCCCTGGGCCACTGGTGGCTCGGTTCCATCCACTGGGAATTGCTGGCCTCGCTGCTGGTCGGCTCCCTGCCCGGCATCACGCTCGGTTCCTGGGTCGCGCGCTCCGTGCCGGAAAAGTTTTTAAGAGTGCTGCTGGCGATGACCTTGACCGGCGTGGCAATAAAGCTAATCTATTAAAGACAAGAGCAGTATCCAGAACATCATCCCAGGCAGTCTTCCAGTACCCCGGCTTTTTTAGGAATTGATATGTACCATTACGATCAGTACGACCACCTCATCATCAAAGAGCGCATCGCCCAGTACCGAGACCAGGTTGCGCGCCGTATCGCCAATGAACTGACGGAAGAGGAATTCATCCCGCTGCGCCTGCAAAACGGCCTGTACATGCAACGTCACGCCTACATGCTGCGCATCGCCGTGCCGTACGGCTTGCTGTCGTCGACACAGATGCGCATGTTCGCGCACATCGCGCGCAAGTATGACCGCGGCTATGGCCATTTCACCACGCGCCAGAACATCCAGTTCAACTGGATCGAGCTGGAACAGACGCCCGATATCCTGACCGACCTGGCTTCCGTGGAAATGCACGCGATCCAGACGTCCGGCAACTGTATCCGTAATACAACATCGGACCCGTACGCCGGTGTCGCCGCCGATGAAATCATCGATCCGCGCCCGTACGCGGAAGTGTTGCGCCAGTGGAGCACCTTCCACCCCGAGTTCATCGCCCTGCCGCGCAAATTCAAGGTCGCCATCAATGGCGCCGAGCAAGACCGCGCCGCCATCGCCGTGCACGACATCGGCTTGACGGCCGTGCGCAACGCCGCTGGCGAGGTGGGCTTCAAGGTGATGGCGGGCGGCGGCATGGGCCGCACGCCGATCCTGGGCAGCGTCGTACGCGACTTCCTGCCATGGCAGCATTTGCTGACGTACATCCAGGCCATCATGCGCGTGTACAACCTGCACGGCCGCCGCGACAACAAATACAAGGCGCGCATCAAGATTCTGTTGAAAGCCATCGGCGTGGAAGAATTCACGCGCCAGGTGGAAGCGGAATGGGTCGATTTGAAGGATGGCCCGGAAACATTGACGACCGAGGAAATGCAGCGCGTGGCGGACTTTTTCAATCCGCCCGCCTACCTTGCCCTGCCGGAACTCGACTACAAGGCCGAACATGCGGACAACAAGGCGTATGTGAACTGGCTGGCGCGCAACGTCAAGCCACACCAGCGCCCCGGCTATGTGGCCGTGGTGCTGTCGCTCAAAAAAACGGGCGTGCCACCGGGCGACGCGACGGCCGAGCAGATCGACTTCGCGGCGGATCTCTCCGACCGCTACAGCTTTGGCGAACTGCGCGTGACGCATGAGCAAAACCTGGTGCTGGCCGACGTGGAGCAATCGAAACTGTTCAAGCTGTGGCAGGAAGCCAAGGCGCACGGCCTGGCCACGCCGAACATCGGCTTGCTGACGGACATGATCTGCTGCCCCGGTGGCGATTTCTGCTCGCTGGCGAACGCCAAGTCGCTGCCGATCGCGGCCGCCATCGCGGAACGCTTCGACAGCATCGACTTCCAGCACGACATCGGCGAGATCGAACTGAATATTTCCGGCTGCATCAATGCCTGCGGCCACCATCACGTGGGCAGCATCGGCATCCTCGGCGTCGACAAGGATGGCAGCGAATGGTATCAAGTGTCGATCGGCGGCGCGCAAGGCAACAACGCCGCCATCGGCAAGATCATCGGACCATCGTTCTCTTCCCTGCAGATGCCTGAAGTCATCGGCCGCCTGCTGCACGTCTACGTGCGCGACCGCCACGAAGGCGAGCGCTTCGTCGATACGGCCCAGCGCCTGGGCCTGGCGCCGTTCAAGGAACACGTATATGCAACGCCGATCACGGTCGGCAACCTGGTGGGAGAAGACGAATATGTTTGAAGTACGCGAAGAAATCATCAAGAACGCCGCCGTGGTGCCAAATACCTGGGGCTTGCTGCGCCTCGATGAGGGCGAGACGCCGGAAACGGTGGTCGTGCCTGCAGGCAAGGTCATCGTGCCGCTGACCGTGTGGCAAGCCCAGCGCGACACCCTGCTGGCGCGCCTGCCCGACATCGGCGTCTGGCTGGCCAGCGACGAGCGCCCGGAAGAACTGGCCGCCGACGTGGCGCAACTGCCCGTCATCGGCGTGGACTTTCCGAAATTCACGGATGGCCGCGGCTATTCCATCGCCTTCAACCTGCGCGCCCGCCTGGGTTTCCAGGGTGAATTGCGCGCCATCGGCGATGTGCTGCGCGACCAGCTGTTCTCCATGCACAGGGTAGGCTTTGACGCCTATGCCACCCGGCCCGACCGCAGCATCCATGACGCTTTAAAAGGTTTGTCCGTCTTTTCGGAAACCTACCAGGCGTCGTGGGATCAAAAATCGCCGCTGTTCCGCCGCCACCAGCGCGAAGGCCAGAATCCTGACCTCGACAACGCGGCCGGCATCTGAGGACCAAGCATGAGCAATTTGACTTCTTTGATTGACGCCACCGGGCAAACGCTGACACGCATCGCGGCGGAATTTTCGCCGGCCGTGTTCGCCTCCAGCCTGGCAGCCGAAGACATGGTGCTGACCGACATGATTCTCAAGGCAAAGCTGCCCATCGGCATCTTTTCCCTGGAAACGGGCCGGCTGCACCAGGAAACCCTGGCCGTGCTCGACAAGGTCAAGGCCCGCTACGACCACGACATCACCCTGTACCGCCCGCAGCCCGCAGCGGTGGCCGCCTACGTGGAACAGAACGGTCTCAACGCGTTTTATGACAGCGTCGAGATGCGCCGCGAATGCTGCCGCATCCGCAAGGTCGAGCCGCTGGGCCGCGCCCTGGCCGGCAACAAGGCCTGGGTCACGGGCCAGCGCCGCGCGCAGTCCACCACGCGCGCCGAACTGCATGTGCAGGAAGACGATCCGGCGCACGCGATGACGAAATTTAATCCGCTGGCCGACTGGTCCGAGCAGGATGTGTGGGACTATATCCGTGCCAACGACGTGCCCTACAACGCGCTGCACGACCAGGGCTACCCGTCCATCGGCTGCGAACCGTGCACGCGGGCCGTCCAGCCGGGCGAAGATGTGCGCGCCGGACGCTGGTGGTGGGAAAATCCGGATTCCAAGGAATGCGGCCTGCACATGGTGGACGGTAAGTTGATACGCATCAAATCCGTGGCAGCCTGAACAGACACAACAGACTCAGCAGAACAAGAAAGCATCCTATATGAGCAATATTTTGAACCAGCGTCACCTCGACAGCCTTGAATCGGAAGCCATCCACATCCTGCGCGAAGTGGCGGCCGAATCGGCCAATCCCGCGCTGCTGTTTTCCGGCGGCAAGGATTCCGTCGTCCTGCTGCGTTTGGCCGAAAAAGCCTTCCGTCCAGGCAAATTTCCATTCCCGCTCGTGCATATCGACACGGGCCACAACTTCCCGGAAGTCATCACGTTCCGCGACAAGAAAGTGGCCGAACTGGGCGAACGCCTGATCGTCGGCTCCGTGGAAGACTCGATCCAGCGCGGCACCGTGCGCCTGCGCAACCCGGCCACGGATTCGCGCAATGCGGCGCAAGCCGTGACCTTGCTGGAAACGATCGCCGAACATAAATTTGACGCCTGCATCGGCGGCGCGCGCCGCGATGAAGAAAAGGCCCGCGCCAAGGAACGCATCTTTTCCTTCCGCGACGAATTCGGCGCCTGGGACCCGAAAGCCCAGCGCCCGGAACTGTGGGACCTGTATAACACGCGCGTGCATCCCGGTGAAAACATGCGCGTCTTCCCCATCTCGAACTGGACGGAACTGGACGTGTGGCAATACATTGCCCGCGAAAAGCTGGAATTGCCGCCGATCTACTTTGCCCACGAGCGTCAGGTGATCCCGCGCAACGGTTTATTGGTGCCGCTGACGGACCTGACGCCGCCGCGCGAAGGCGAAACGGTGGAAACGCAAGTCGTGCGCTTCCGCACGGTGGGCGACATTTCGTGCACCTGCCCCGTCTCGTCCGATGCGGCGACGGTCGACGCCATCATCGCCGAAACGGCAATCACGCAAATCACGGAACGGGGCGCCACCCGCATGGATGACCAGACTTCCGAAGCCTCGATGGAAAAACGCAAGAAAGCAGGGTATTTCTAATGAACGCAGCAATCTCCAGCACCACTCTCACCGACAGCGTTGAACGCGGCATGTTGCGCTTTATCACGGCCGGTTCCGTCGATGACGGCAAGAGCACCCTGATCGGCCGTTTGCTGTTCGACAGCAAGGGCATCTTCGCCGACCAGCTCGACGCCATGTCGCGCTCCAAGCACAAGCGCACGGTGGGCGACACGGTCGACCTGTCGCTGCTGACGGACGGCCTGGAAGCGGAACGCGAACAAGGCATCACCATCGACGTGGCCTACCGTTATTTCGCCACGCCGAAACGCAAGTTCATCATCGCCGACACGCCGGGCCATGAACAGTACACGCGCAACATGGTCACGGGCGCCTCGACGGCCGACGCCGTCATCATCCTGATCGACGTGTCGAAAGTCAAACTCGGTGACGATGGCAGCGTGGAATTGCTGATCCAGACCAAGCGCCATTCGACGATTGCCCATTTGCTGCAGATCGAGCACGTGGTCGTCGCCGTCAACAAGATGGACCTGGTCGACTACGATGAAACGGTCTATAACCGCATCGTCGCCGCCTACCGCGAGTTCGCCCAGTCGCTGGGTCTGAAGGACATCACGCCGATTCCATTGTCGGCCTTGACGGGCGACAACGTCGTCGAACGCGGCGACAAGCTGGGCTGGTACACGGGCCCGACCCTGATCGAGCTGCTTGAATCCTTGTCCGTGTACGACGAATCGCACGACACGCCATTCCGCTTCCCGGTGCAACTGGTGGCGCGCCACAATGGCCATGAAGCAAACGATTTCCGCGGCTACATGGGCCGCATCGAGGCGGGCAAGGTCAGCATCGGCGACACCCTCGTGGTGCAGCCGTCTGGCCAGACGGCAACAGTCAAGGATATCGTCACACTGGACGGCTCGCTGCCGACGGCCGTGGTAGGCCAGTCCGTCACCTTGCTGCTGAATGAATACCTCGATATCTCGCGCGGCGACTTGCTGGCTGGAGCAGACCGCCCCGCCACCCTGCTGAAACAGGTGGTGGCCGACGTATGCTGGCTGTCGGAAGACGCGCTGGATCTGCGCCGCAAATACTGGATCAAGCACGGCACCAGGCAGACGGCGGCCAAAGTGACGGCGATCGACTCGATCCTCGACATCAATACGCAGCAGCGCCATCCTGCCGAAGGCTTGAAGCTGAACGACATCGCGCGCATCAGCCTGAACGTGCAGCAGGCGCTGGCGGCTGACGCGTATGCCGATATCCGCGCCACCGGGGCGTTTATCCTGATCGATGAAGTGACCCACCAGACGGTCGCCGCGGGCATGATCCGTTTCGACTAAGGAAGGCAAGCACCATGAACAACTCCACATCTCTTCCTGGCAAGGTCTACCTGATCGGTGCCGGCCCCGGCGCGCAAGACCTGATGACCTTGCGCGGCGCGCGCCTGCTGGCGCAGGCCGACGTCGTGCTGCACGACGCGCTGGTGACAAGCGAGATGCTGGAGTTGTGCCCGCAGGCGCAAAAGATCCTGGTCGGCAAGCGCTGCGGCCAGTTGTCGACGGCACAAGCCTTCATCAACAAGCAACTGGTCGACAACGCGCGCAAGCATGCCGTCGTGGTGCGCCTGAAAGGGGGCGACCCCATGCTGTTCGGCCGTGCCGACGAAGAGCTGCGGGCGCTGGAAGAAGCGGGCATCGCCGTCGAAGTGGTGCCCGGCATTACCACGGCCCTGGCGGCGGCCGCCGCCACCTTGCAACCGCTGACCAAGCGGGGCGTGTCGCGCAGCGTGGCCTTCTTTACCTCCAGCACGGCGCCGGGCGAACCGGAGCAGACGCGCATTCCCGACTGCGACACCTTGGTGCAATACATGGGCGGACGCGAAGCCATCGCCACGGCGCAGCGCCTGCTGGCCCTGGGCCGCCGGGCCGACACGCCCGTGGTGGTGATTGAAAACTGCAGCCGCCCGGACCAGCGCATCGTGCGCCTGACGCTGAGCGCCCTGGCGCATGGCCTGGGCGACACGCACGGTCCCGTGCTGGTGATGCTGGGCGACGCCATGGCCACGCGCGCGCACCAGGCCATCGAAGATGAGGCTGCTGTTCTGGCGCGCCATGCCTGAATAAATACACCGTATTTTACCGACTTTAAAGTCAGTAACCGACGTCTTCAAAAGAAACATGATACGATGCTCACGCATCTTTTCTCGAGAAGTTATTGCGTAACAGCAATGAAATTCCCGCTACACCCCGCCATAGCGCTTGCTGTGCGGCCTCCCCGTTAACGGGAACCGCGCAGCAGTCTCCCCGAAAAAAGCTGCGCCCGCAGGCTGCAATACCGCCGCCGCGCAACTTTAGCCGTTACGATCCAACCATGAATTTCACTTCCATGCGCGAAGCCCTGACTTCGCTCAGCCGCAGCAATGCCGGCGTCGCCAGCGCAGTACTCCTGAGCATGGCAGCCTCCATCGCCCTGTGGACGGTGTTTCCGAATATCGACGATGAAAACCATTTATTGGAATGGCTGCAGGCGCTGTTCCTGGCCCTGGCCTGCACCGTGCACGGCGTGCGCGCATGGCAAGAGCCTGACCGCCAGTCCTTGCGTTTCCTCATGCATGCGGGCTTGTCGGCCCTGCTGTTCGGCTTCCTGCTGCGCGAACTCGATATCGACCAGTTCGGCACGGCCCCCGCCTGGGCACAGCTTGAAAAAGCCTTGCGCGTGATGGAATTACTGATCCTGATACGCCTGCTGATTTTCTTCGCGCCGCGCGCGCGCAAGGTGTTTGCCGCGGCGCCGCGGATTTTCAGCATGCGCATCACCATCCTGACAGCCATCGGCGGCTTGCTGATGGTCGCTGGCTGGCCTTTCGACAAGAAGGTATTTCACGGCATGCCGGACGCTTACGCGCTGCTGGGCGAGGAAGTACTCGAACTGGGCGCCTATTTGCTGCTGTTCCTCGCGTCGCTGTCCGACACCACGGCCGCCGCCCGCATCAGCCTGGCGCCAAACAAAAAAGCGGCTTAAACGCCTTCGAATGAGGATGGCAGCGGCAGCAGCCGCTGCAAGGTCGCGGCCACGCGCAGCAGGCGCGGGTCGTCGTCCTCGGCCTCGTCGCAGGTATCGTTGATGCAGAAAAACGGCAAGCTGCCGAAACGCGCCGCCAGCTCCTCCAGCTGCTGCGGCGCCTCCACATCGCCGCTGGCGATATGCAGCGGGTCGAGCATGTGCGACCGCGCCAGCCCCTGATGCACCATCCAGCGCGGCACCAGGTCGGGCAGCAATGCCGGCACCTGCCACGAGCGAAACACCGTCGCGCGCACGCCGGCAAACATGGCCGGTGCCAGCCCTTCCAGTGCATGCAGCGCGCTTTTCAGCATGGGCCGCGGCGCATGCGCATACAGGCGCGGTTCATGCCGGTAATCGGCGTACTGCGCCGACAGCCATTGCCGCGACAGGGTGGCGCAATTGACGGGTGCCGCCACGTCGGCGCGCAAGCCCTGCAAATCGGGCTGCAGCGCGCTCTCCGTAAACACGCTCAGACGCCCCTCCCCTTCATCGCCAAACCAGAATGCGGGCTCGAACGGCGCGCCAAAAAAAACGTCGTCGTTCAAGTACAGGAAGCGTTCGGACAAACCAGGAATATGGTGCAGGTACGATTCGATATGGCCGGAATCGAACACGGGCAGGGATGCATCGGGCATCAGGCTGGCATGGTCGATCACCGTCAGGCGCGGTGAGGCGCGCAGCCAGTGGGGCACTTGCCGGTCCGTCAGCAGGTAGATGTGTCCGTGGCCGGGGAAGAAGCGCTCGAGCGCGCGCAGGTTGTAGCGCAGTTCGCCGTTGTCGCGGTAGCGCCCCGCCACGTTGCCGTGCAAGGCCAGCTGGCCGGGATGCGCCTGCGCCCAGGCGGCATAGGCGTGCCGCCGGCGCGTGCGCCATGCGGGATCGGCGCCGTCAACCCACAGGTAGACGATGTCGATGTCGATGCCGTTCAAGGCAGGGCGCTGGAGCCTGGCGCCGCCACGCAGTAATCGGCGATGGCGGCCAGTACGCTGGCGTTCTCGCCCACCGCCTCGACCACCTTCAGGCGCAGTGCCGGATGCCGCTGACGCAGCTCTTCCAGCAACAGCGGCAAGTCGCGCAGCACATGCCCGCCCTGCCCCAGGAACACGGGCACCACCGTGACATCGAGGATGGCACCGGCGGGCAGTTCGGACAGCAGGGTCGCCACCAGTTCGGGCAGGCGCGGCGTCATCAGCTCCAGGAAGGCCAGATGCACGCTGGTGCCGGGCATGCGCGCCTGGCTCAGGTCGCGCAGGCGCTCGAATGGGGCGGCCCACGATGCGGCGCGCGCGCCATGGGCAAACAAGATCAGTGCCTGTTGCACGTTCGTCTCCATCAGTGCCGCTCCACCCACCACAGGGCGCCCAGCGCCAGCAGCAGATACAGGGTGCTCGGCGCCACCGCCGTCAGGAAGGCCGGCCAGGTGCTGAGCAGCCCAAGATGCGAAAACAGGGTGTTGACCAGCATGAAGCTCACGCCGATCATGATGCCGATGAAGATCTTCAGGCTGATGCCGCCGCTGCGCGTGTGCATGTAGGCGAACGGCAGCGCCAGCGCCATCAACACGAAGATGGCCAGCGGATCGATCAGCTTTTTCCAGAAGGCGATGCGGAAGCGTTCCGTTTCCTGCTTGTTCTCGGCCAGGTGGCGCGTGTACACGGCCAGTTCGCTGGCCGACATGCGCTCGGGATCGGAAGCCGACACCGTCAGAATCTTCGGCGTCACTTCCGACGTCATGTCCTTGCTGGCGCTCTGCACCGTGCGCACCAGGCTCGTTTCCTGCCCATAGTAGTTCGTCAGCTTCGGTTCGAAGCCGGGCGAGGTCGCCGCGCTGTTCGAGAACGAGGTTTCCGTCACATCGGTCAGGCGCCAGATGTTATTGCCCTGATACGTCGCCCCCTTGGCCACGGTCAGGGTGCGCAAACGCATATCGGTATCAAATTCATACAGCTTGACGTTTTTCAGCTGGCCGTCGGGACGCGCTTCGCCCACATTGAAAAAGCGCGAACCGGTGACGGTGCCCGTCAGGCCGTCGCTCTTGACCATGTCCTTGGTCCACAGGCCCGAGCGAAACTCGCTCGACACGGCCGCGCCGCGCGAAGTGAGCTTGAGGCGTTCGGCCAGCGGCTCGGTGCGCGGCGTGATCAGCTCACCAAAGATGAAGGTAATGACGACGAAGACGATACCGATGCGGAACAGGAAACCGGCCGCCATCGCCGTCGACATGCTCGAAGCGCGCATGATGGTAAATTCGGAGCTGGCCGCAAACTGCGCCATCGTGTAGATCGTGCCGATCAGTGCCGCAATCGGCATCACCTCGTACACATGCCCCGGCACCAGCACCAGCACATACAGGAAGGCATACTGGATGGTGTAGCCGTTGCGGCCCACCTTGGGCAGTTCGCCCGTCAAGTCGATGAAGGCTTGCAGTGCCAGGAAGGCCAGCAGCACGAACAGCACCGCCTGGAATATCGAGACCGCAAAATAGCGCTGTAAAATCTTCATTTCGATGCCGCTTTACTTGGTTTGCCGGCGCGGCGCGCACGCTTGAAGGACGCCAGCAGGACCAGCGGATGATAGCGGTGATTCACATTCAAACGCCATGCAAACAGCGCCACCACGGCCAGTGCCGCCAGCAGGTGCAGCGGCCACCAGGCCAGACCGAATGTCAGGCGCCCCTGTTTCACGCTCGCTTCGACGACCTTGATAAGGTTGCTATACGTAAAGAAAATCAGCAGGGCCACGATCAGGTTGGCCGAACTGCCGGCGCGCGGATTGACAAAGCCCAGCGGAATGGCCAGCAGGATCAGCATCAGGCCGATCATGGGCGCACTGACGCGCCACAGCAATTCGGCCATGGTGTAGGGATTCGGATCGGCGATGAGCGCCATGGTGCTCATGGCGCGCACGCCCAGTTCCGCGCCCGGTTCCTGCTGCTTGCTCTCGATGCGCATGATGTACTGCTCGAATTCCATGGTCTGGAAGTCCGCCTGCGTCGGCACGCCCTGGTAGCGGCGGCCGCTCTTGAGCACCAGGAAGCGTTCGCCCTTGGCGTCGGTATTGATCACGCCTTCCTTGGCGACGACGACGACGGCGCTGCCTTTTTCATCGACGGTATTGACGAAGACGTTCTGCACCACGTTCTTCTCGCCGCTGACGCCCTCGACGAAAAAGATGCGGTTGCTGCCGGCCGATTCGCGGAACTGGCCCGGCGTGACTTTCTGCAGGTCTTCGCGCTTTTCAAAGCGCGCCACATATTCATCGCTTTTCTTTTGCGCCCACGGCGTGGCATACAGGCTCAGGATGCCGGTGGCCAGCACCAGCGGCAGGCCGAAGCTGAGCACGGGCCAGATCCAGCGCGACAGGCTCAGGCCCGAGGCGAACCACACCACCATCTCCGACTCCTTGTAGCTGCGCGTGACGACCATCAGCACCGAAATGAAACCGGTAAGGATGATGATGGTGGGCAGCTGCATCAGGGCGGAAAAAACCATCAGCGACATGACGTCGGACGACGCAATCTTGCCGCCCGCCGCCTTGCCGAGAATACCGATCAGCATCCAGGTGAGCAGGATGCTGAACAAAACAGTGAAGGTGGCCCCGGCGGCACTAGCCAATTCACGTCGAAGGGCGCGTTGAAAGATCATTCGGAGTTTATAATTCGGGTCAGTTAGTTGAGTAACACGTTACTAGTAAATGAAAACGGAGAACCAAATGGACTTTAGCATAAAAGCATTCGATACCAAGAGCACCCTCGGCACGGCCAAAAGCGGATGCATCGCGGTTGCGGTATTCGAAAACAAAAAACTGTCGCCAGCGGCAAAATCGCTGGACAGCAAGGGTGCGATTTCGGCTGCGCTGAAGTCCGGCGACATCAGCGGCAAGCCAGGCAGCACCTTGCTGCTGCGCGCAGTCGATGGCGTCGCCGCCGAACGTGTTCTGCTGGTAGGCATGGGCAGCGATGAAACTGTCAGCGAAAAAAGCTTCGCTACCGGTGTACAAGCGGCCCTCAAGGCTTTCGGCTCGCTGGGTGCTGCGGACGCCATTATCGCATTACCGCTGACGGAAGTGAAAGAGCGCGACGTAAATTGGGCAATCCGTTGCGTGGTGCAAGCCGCCCACGACAGCGAATACCGCTGCGACTCGCAAAAAAGCAAAAAAGATCCGGCACCAGCAGGCGTGCGCAAGATCGTCCTGTCGGCACCAGCAACGGCAGCCACGCGCGGCGCGCTGGCGCAAGCCATCGCCATCGCCAACGGTTCCGACCTGACGCGCAACCTGGGCGACCTGCCGGCGAACGTCGCCAATCCGACCTACCTGGCCAACACGGCCAAGCAGCTGGCCAAGGATTACAAGTTTGAAGTCGAAGTACTGGACCGCAAACAGCTCGAAGCGCTGAAAATGGGCAGCTTCCTGTCCGTCACCAACGGCAGCGAACAGCCGCCGAAATTCATCGTCCTGAAGCACATGGGCGGCAAAGCCAAGGATGCGCCGGTGGTCCTGGTCGGCAAGGGCATCACCTTCGACACGGGCGGCATTTCGATCAAGGCCGGTCCTGGCATGGATGAAATGAAGTACGACATGTGCGGCGCCGCCTCGGTGCTGGGCACCTTCCGCGCCATCGGCGAAATGAACCTGAAGCTGAACGTCATCGGCGTCATCGCCGCGTGCGAAAACATGCCGTCGGGCCGCGCCACCAAGCCGGGCGACATCGTCACCTCGATGAACGGACTGACCATCGAAGTGCTGAACACCGATGCCGAAGGCCGTCTGGTGCTGTGCGACGCGCTGACCTACGCCGAACGTTTCAAGCCGGCAGCCGTGGTCGATATCGCCACCCTGACGGGCGCTTGCGTCGTCGCCCTGGGCCACCACAACAGCGGCCTGTTTACGCGCAGCGATGCGGCGCATGACCAGCTGGCCAATGAACTGCTGGCAGCAGGCAAGCAGTCGAGCGACACGGCATGGCGCATGCCGATCGAAGAGGCCTACAACGAGCAGTTGAAGTCGAACTTCGCCGACCTGGCCAACATCGGCACGCCAGGCGGCGGTTCGGTGACGGCAGCGGCCTTCCTGGAAAACTTCACCAAGAAGTACACCTGGGCGCATCTGGACATCGCCGGTACGGCATGGAAATCGGGCGGATCGAAGGGCGCGACCGGCCGTCCAGTACCACTCTTGACCACGTTCCTGATCAACCGCGTCTAAGTTGACGCCTGCCGATAGCGCCCTGCGCTATCGGCGTCGCGAAGCAGCCGCCACGGTCACTGACCCTGGCGGCTTTTTTATGTGTAAGTGAATCAGTAGACGACGGGATTGGGCAAAGGCGATGGCGCCACCTTCGGCTGCACCACCGTTTCCGGCACGGCGGCCGGCGGCGGCGGCGCGGAAACCGGCGCGGGCGGCGGTGCCAGACGCGCGGGGTCTTGCATGACGATGGTCAGGACCGATGGATAGTCGAAGCCCGCGCCCGTATTGCGGTCGACGAAATAACCGACGCCCAGGGTCAGGATGACATTGCCCCAGACGCTGCCATTGAGCTTGGGGTCGATGTGGTCGTCCGTGGCGATGGCGGGCGAACCGTGCTTGCGGCAATCGACCTTCAACGGTTCCTGGCTCTTGCGGATAGTGATGCGCCCGGGCGTGGTGACGAACCACTTGCCCACGTCGTTGCTGAGGATACAGCCGGCGCCATTGAGCTCGCGGTTGTCCTGGATGGTTTGCACCAGCACCATCTGCTCGGTATTGCCCGTCAAGGTGGCGCAGCCGCCCAGGCCAAACAGCAGCAGCGTCCTGGCTACAAGGGCGACAGACGATGGCACGCGCATGGGAAGCTCGCTTAACGGACGGGAATCGGCTGGTCGCCGGGCACGGCGACGGCGGTGACGCTGTTTTTCGGGCTGCCCTCGATCAGGCGGTCGGAATACACGAGATAGACCAGCGCATTGCGCTTGCTGTCGACCATGCGCACCACGCGCACGTGCTTGAAGAAGATCGAGGCACGCTCGGTAAACACTTCTTCCTGGCGCGGCAGCTTGCCCTTGAATTGCAGCGGCCCCACCTGGCGGCAGGCGACGGCCGCATCGGCCTTGTCCTCGGCCAGGCCGACGGCGCCCTTGATGCCACCGGTCTTGGCGCGCGACAGATAGCAGCTGACGCCAGCGACACGGGGATCGTCGTAGGCTTCGACGACGATCTTGTGGTCAGGGCCGATCAGTTTGAACACCGTGTCGACCGAACCGATGGTTTCGGCATGTGCCGCGGTGCAGGCAAAGCCCAGCACCAAAGCGGCAGACAGCAATTTACGCATGAAGATAATCCCGGGCACGCACGCAGGCGGCCATCAGTTGATGGGAGCGAAACGCTGGACCATCACGCCTTCGACTTCGATCAGTTGAAAAAACACGTCTTTCGGCCGGGTCCAGATGGAACCGTCCGCGGCGCGATACACGATCATCGGCGTCAGGTCCGCTTCCAGCGTGGCTTCGCACACCAGTTCATAAATGCCACCCTTGTAGTGTCGATAACGCATCGCCGTCCCCTCAAGCCGTTGAATCTTCGCTCTTGTCGTCGGCCAGTGCCTTCTGCTTCATCTTCAGGCCCTGGATCACTTTCAGTATGCCTTCCATGCCGGCAGCGCCATCGGCGCCGCTGAAGGCATCGAGCACTTCATTGAGCACCTTGTTGCGCACGGTCGCCTCATCGGAGGACATTTCCAGCGCGCGCTGGGCTTTCGCCGCCTTTTCGGCCGCGCTCACGCGCGGCTTGGCCGCCGTCTTGCCATGCGTCAGAGCTGCCTGCCAGATAACCCAGCGACGCTGGGTCTCGAAAATCAGGTACTCATCCGGTTTGTCTTCTCTTCGCCGCACAATGTGGCCGTCACGCTGCGCCCACGCTTCAAATGCAGTTCGCATTTTCTTCCTTTGCAAATGCTACGCGCAAGTCTCACTATTAAAACTGCAACATTTCAAAATAGTACCATCTATTGATGTCGCAAAACAGTCTCATAGATATAGTACTGCAATTTATATAACAAGTCTGGCGGCGCCAGGAACGGAATTGACGCTCCGCCCCGGCACAGTGGTCATGTAATCGGAATAGCAATTACAACTAATTACAACTGCTTCCTGTTCGGTTCTCAACTTGGCTGTAACAAAGCGGTGTGACACAGTTGTTACATTGTGCCATTTTAGTAGTTTTTATCGCGTTTCAGCGAGAAACTTTACACCATTGTCGCGTTAAACGGCGAGACGCAGCCTGCCACGCCAGCCACTTATGCCAAATCAAACATAGGGGTTGATCAATCATACACAAAAACATAATATTCATGCGCCACGATTGGCTAAATATAAATACTTTATTAACACTCTTTTTCCCTGTAGGAAAATAAGGTGCTTGCGCGACCAGCGGCGGGCAGCACGCCGGCGACACGCATGCGGTAAGATTCGCGCTTATCGATACCTATTCAAGCAAGGATTTTTACCATGAAACTCGCCACCTGGAATGTCAACTCACTCAAAGTGCGCCTGCCGCAAGTGCTGCAGTGGCTGACCGACAATCCGGTCGACATACTCTGCTTGCAAGAGACCAAGCTCACGGATGACAAGTTCCCCGTCGCCGAGATCGAGGCGGCTGGTTACCAGGTGGTCTTCAGCGGCCAGAAAACCTACAACGGCGTGGCCATCCTGTCGAAGCTGCCGATCACCGACGTGGTGAAGAACAATCCCCGCTATGAAGATGCGCAGCAGCGCATCCTGGCCGCCACCATCGGTGGCGTGCGCGTCGTCTGCGCCTACGTGCCGAATGGCCAGAGCGTCGACTCGGACAAGTACGAGTACAAGCTGGGCTGGCTGGCCGCCCTGCACGACTGGCTGGCCGAAGAAGCGCTGCAGCACCCGCAGCTGGCCGTCGTGGGCGACTACAATATCGCGCCCGACGACCGCGACGTGCACGACCCCGTCGCCTGGGCCGGCCAGGTGCTGGTCTCGGACAAGGAACGCGCCGCCCTGCAACGCCTGTTCGACATCGGCCTGACGGACGCCTTCCGCCTGTTCGAGCAGGCGGAAAAATCGTTCAGCTGGTGGGACTACCGCCAGTTGGGCTTCCGCCTGAACAAGGGCCTGCGCATCGACCATATCCTGCTCTCGCCTGCTCTGAGCGCTCGCTGCACGGCCTGCGTGATCGACCGCGTGCCCCGCAAATGGGAACAGCCGTCCGACCACGCGCCGGTCGTGGCCACTATCGACTGACCGATGCGGGCATCATCGACAGGGGACCACTTGCAACTGGCAACAGCCGTCCGACCATGCGCCCGTCGTCGCCACCATCGACTAACCAGATACGCGTTCCAATAACACCTGCGCATTCGCTGCCGGCACGGGCGCGGAAAACAGATAGCCCTGCGCATAGCGGCAGCCGTTCGCCTGCAGCAGGGCGAACTGTTCTTCCGTCTCCACGCCCTCGGCCACGGTCGACAATTGCAGGCTGTCGGCCAGCGCGATAATGGCCGCCACGATGGCGCGGTCTTCCGCGCTGTGCTCGAGGTCCTTGATGAAGGCACGGTCGATCTTGACCTTTTTCACGGGGAAGCGTTTCAGATAGGCCAGGCTGGAATAGCCGGTGCCGAAATCGTCGATCGACAGGCGCAGGCCCATGCCATTGATCTGCCGCAAAATCTCCAGCGTATGCTCGCCGTGCTGCATCAGCGCCGTCTCGGTGATCTCGAATTCCAGCAGCGCCGGATCGATGCCCGTTTCCCGCACCACGTCGCCGATGGCCGCCACCAGGCCCTTGTGCATGAACTGGCGCGGCGACAAATTCACCGCCAGCGGCACGGGCTGCAAGCCCTGGCGCTGCCAGGCCATGCTTTGCTCGCAGGCCTGGCGCATGACCCATTCGCCCACCGGCACGATCAAGCCGTTTTCCTCCATGATGGGAATGAAGCGGTCAGGCAGCACCAGGCCATGGCCGGGACGGCGCCAGCGCAGCAGCACTTCCATGCCATGCAGGCGGCGCGTGGCGATATCGATGATGGGCTGGTAAAACAGTTCGAACTGCTGCAGCGCCAGCGCCGTACGCAAGCTGCTTTCCAGGTCGAAGTGCAGGGCCGCCGCCTGGTTCATCGTCTGCGTGAAGAACTGGTAATTATTGCGGCCATTGCCCTTGGCGTGGTACATGGCCGCATCGGCATGGCGCATCAGGGCGTCGACATCGCCGCCATCGTCCGGATACACGCAGATGCCGATCGACGGCGTCACGTGCAGCACATGGCCATCAAGCGGAAAAGCGGGCGTCAGCGCCTCGATGACCTTCTCGGCCACGCGCGCCGCCTCGTCGGTGTCGCGGATGCCCGGCACCAGCACGACGAATTCATCGCCGCCCAGGCGCGCCACCGTGTCGCTGGCGCGCACCGCGCGGCACAGCCGGGCAGCCACTTCCTTGAGCAGCAAATCGCCCGTCATGTGGCCCAGCGAATCGTTGATGGTCTTGAAGCGGTCCAGGTCGATGAACATCACGGCCAGCTTGCGCCCGGAACGCTGCGAGGACAGCATGGCCCGCTCCAGGCGGTCCGACAGCAACGCGCGGTTCGGCAAGCCCGTCAGGTTGTCGTGGTAGGCCATGTGGTGCACGCGCGCCTCGGCTTGGCGCCGCTCGGCGATCTCGCCCTGCAGCAGCAGATTGGCGCCGGCCAGTTCAGCCGTGCGTTCGTGCACGCGCAGCTCCAGTTCGTCGCGCGCGCGGCGCACCGCCTCGGCCGCCTCGCGGCGCGCCGTCACGTCGTCGACCAGCCACACGGAACGGCCATGCGCATGCGCCAGGTCGAACGGCCGGCCGGACAGGCGCGCCCAGAAGCGGCTGCCATCCTTGCGCACCAGCTGGTATTCCGACATGTGCACCCTGCCGGCCTCGAAGTCGCGCGCCGTCTCGCCGCGTGCCGTCTTCCACGCGGCCACGTCCGGATACAGGGCCTGCACCGACAGGCCGTTGATCTCGCCGGGGCCATAGCCGAACAGCTCTTCCATCTTGCTGTTGGCACGCAAATTGTAGCCGCCCTCCACCACCGAGATGCCCAGCACGGCGCTGTCGAGGATGGCCTGGTTTTCCAGCAGCGCATTGCGCAAGGATTCTTCGGCGCGCTTCGCTTCCGTGCGGTCCTCGATGATCCAGATGGTGCCGGCGGCCGGATCGTCCGGATTGACCACATAGGCGATCAGCTGCGCCCACAAGGTCGTGCCGTCGCGGCGCATCATTTCCACTTCCGTCTGGAACGGCTTGGCCACCGACAGGAAAGGGAAGGCCGCCGCGCCCAGCAACTCGTAGGATTGCTGCGACACGTACAGCGCGCGCCCGGGCAGGCCCAGCGCCTCGTCGCCGCTGTAGCCGAACATCGCGGCAAAGCCCAGGTTGTAGCGCGTGATCTGGCGGTTCTTGGTATACAGGATGCTCACCGAGGCATTCGTCATGATGGCCGCCACCTCCATCTGCGCCTGGCGGCTGTCCGTGACGTCTTCGAGTATCCAGATGGTGCCCTGCTCGCTGTGCGCCTGGTCGACGGCCTTGGCGCGGATGCGGCACCAGAACAGGCTGCCATCGCGGCGGCGGAACAGCGTCTCATCCTGCTCGTACGGCAAGCCCTGCCCCAGCAGCGGCGTGGCTTGCACGCCAAACGCTGCGTAGGCGGCGGGCGAGGGAAACAACTCGGCGGCGGGCAGGCCCGTCATCTCCTCCTGCGCGTAGCCGAACATTTCGGCGAAGCGGGGATTGCAGCGCAGGACCAGGCGCGAACGCGAAAACAGGATGCCGACGGATGCATTGTCGAGGATGGCCTGCTGCTCCAGCATCAGCTGGCGCGTGGCCTCCTCGGCCGCCTTTTGCGCGCTGCGGTCGTCGAACAGCCAGATCGTGTCGCGCAAGCCGCGGTCGGTCTGGCTCTCCGGGTTCAGCACGTAGCCATACGCCAGCGCCCAGAACGTGGAGCCGTCGCGGCGGCGCATCTCCATCTCGCCCTGGAACGGCTGGCCGCGCCGCAGCAGAGGCGACGCTTGCCGCACCACGTTCTCGTAGGCCGCGCGCGACGGGTACAGGTCGGCGACGGCCAGGCCCACGCCGCTGTCGCCATCGAAGCCGAAGCATTCGGCGAAGCGGCGGTTGTAGCGCAGCACGCCCTTGTCGCGCTGGAAGCCGATGGCCAGCGGCGCGTTGTCCATCACGGCCTGCATTTCCAGCATGGCGCGACGCAGCTGGTCTTCATCGCGCCGGTGGTCGCTGATATCTTCGATGATCCATACGGTGCCGTCATGGGTATTCAAGGGATCGACGGCGCGCCCGTGCAGCCGGCTCCAGAACAGCGTGCCATCCTGGCGCCGCAATTCCAGTTCGGTGCGGTACGGCTTGCCCTTGGAAAGCAGCGGCGCCGCTTCCAGCCCCAGGTTGCGGCAATGCTCGGCGGAGCGATACAGCACCGCGCCCGGCATGCCCGTCAACTGGTGGCGCGCATAGCCGAGCATCTCGGCGGCGCGGATATTGCACTCCTCGATGAAGCCGCCCCTGGAAAACACGATGCCGACGGCCGCGCTTTCCAGGATGGCCTGCTGTTCCAGCAAGGTCTTGCGCAAGGCTTGCTGGTCGCGCTGCTGCACGCTGATGTCGGCAAACACCAGGGTCGCGCCCGGCAAGCCATCGCCCACCGGCAGCGGCTTGGCCCATACCTGCACGGCGATGGCCGCATCGATTCCCTCCAGACTGCTGTCCCAGTGCCGCTCGCGCCCGGCCGCACCCAGCGCGCCACGCAGCATGCTGGTGCTCGACGCGCGGTAGGCGTCCGTAAAACAGTCGGCCAGCAGGCGGCCCGACACATCCCTGCCCAGCAAGGCGCTCAAGGCGCCATTCACCGCGACCACCATGCCGCAGGCATCGCAGGCGCAGGCGGGCAAGGCGATCAGCTGCAAGGCATCGGCGATGAAATCGGGACTGGTCGGTACGCGGTTCATGGACACCATGGGTCGGTTGTTAGCGGTCGGAATGCACTTGAACAATATATTTGTCAGGCATCATAGTGCTGTTAGATCATAAACCAGTTTCCCGGGGTTTTTTCATATTCCTTATTGGCAATATCTGAAACGCCACAGACCAGTTGCAACACGCTCGTTGCAATGCCGTTGCATGGCAAGAAAATGAAACAAATCGTTTAGAATAAAGCATGCGCCGCCCGCCCCAACCTCCGCTCGACCACCGCGACAAACCCGTCATCTGGACCGTCTCCGTCTCACGGTTGTTCGACCTGTTCCGCGACATCACGCTCGAATACGACGACCTGGCGACGATCGAACCGATCAACCTGGGCTTCGACGACGCCGTGCGCCACATCCGCGAACGCATGGCCACCGAGCGCTGCGACGCGGTCATCGCGGCCGGCTCGAACGGCGCCTACCTGAAAGGCCGGCTGTCGGTGCCCGTCATCATCGCCAAGGCCAGCGGCTACGACGTGATGCAGGCGCTGGCGCGCGCGCGGCGCATCTCGCCGGACATCGGCGTCGTCACCTACCAGGATCCGATGCCGGAACTGGCCGAATTTGCCGCCACCTTCGGCTTCCAGATCGCCCAGCGCACCTATGCCACCGAGGAAGACGCGCGCGCGCAGATCAATGAACTGAAGGCGGCGGGCGTCAAAGCCGTCGTCGGCGCGGGCCTCGTCACCGACCTGGCCGAGGAAGCCGGGCTGGCCGCCGTCTTCGTGTATTCGGCCACGGCCATCCGGCGCGCCTTCGACGACGCGCTGGAACTGGCGCGCCTGACCCAGATCGAATCGAACCGGGGACGGCGCGCGGTGGTGGCCGACACCCTGCGCGCGCGCCACGGCCTGCACGACCTGCGCGGCGAATCGGAAGCGATGGAAGCGCTGCGCCAGTCGGTGGTGCTGTATGCGCGCTCGCCGGCGACGGTGCTGATCCAGGGCGAAACGGGCAGCGGCAAGGAGCTGGTGGCGCAGGCCATCCACCGCGAAAGCCCGCGCAGCCTGGGCGCGAACCGGCCCTTCATCGCCATCAATTGCGGTGCCATCGCCGAGTCCCTGCTGGAATCGGAACTGTTCGGCCACGAGGACGGGGCGTTTACGGGAGCGCGCCGGGGCGGCCATGCGGGCCTGTTCGAAGCGGCCAACCACGGCACCCTGTTCCTCGACGAAATCGGCGAAATGCCGCTGGCCCTGCAAACGCGCTTGCTGCGCGTGCTGGAAGAGCGCGAAGTGGTGCGCGTGGGCGGCACGCGGCCCATCGCCATCAACGTGCGCATCATCAGCGCCACGCACTGCGACCTGGAACAGCGCATCCGCGAAGGCCGCTTCCGCGCCGACCTGTTCTACCGCCTGGCCGTGCTGCGCCTGCATTTGCCCGCCTTGCGCGAACGCGCCAGCGATATTCCAGGCCTGGCCGAATGGTCGCTGAAAAACGCGCTGGCCGCGCTGGGCGCCCGTCCGCACCCCAATCTGCACGCGGAAATCATCGCCTGCGCGCCGCTGCTGCGCCGCTACGACTGGCCCGGCAACGTGCGCGAACTGCGCAACCTGGCCGAGCGGCTGGCGCTGTTCCTGGCCGCCGAACCGCTGCAGGCGCTCACCCCCGCCTTCGTGCTGGGCGTGGCGCCGGAACTGGATCACGGCGCCACCGCGCCCAGCGTGCTGGCGGCACCGGCTGCCGCCGCACCGCCGCGCCCGGAAGACGAAAGCGCCAGCGCCGTACTGGCGCGCTTCGGCGGGCGACGCGACGCGGCCGCCCATTACCTCGGCATCAGCCGCACCACGCTGTGGCGCCGCCTGCGCGCCGGCTGAATGTTCAAGCACGGAAACGACCATGACTCAAAACGATGCGCCGCGCCTGCCAGCACTGGTACGGCAGCGGCACCCGCATCTTTTGCACCGTTCATCCCTGCCTGCCGCCGCTCATCCCGCGGTACTGGCGGTGCGGCGCCTGGCCCGCTAGCATCGTCGTCAAGGAGGAACACATCATGAAACGAACATTGCAAACTTTGATCTTGCTCAGTACCGTGCTGCTGGCGGGCGCCAGCCGGGCCGCCGCCCCCACGGCCTTCACGATCGAGGTCACGGGCCAGGGCCGCCCGCTGATCCTGATTCCCGGCCTGGCATCCTCGGGCGAAGTCTGGCAAGGCACGGTGGCGCGCCTGTGCGGACCGAAGACAGGACGCGCCTGCCATGTGCTGACCCTGGCCGGCTTTGCCGGCGTGGCGCCCATCGAAGGCGACCTGCTGGCGCAGGCGGAGCAGCAACTGGCCGACTACATCAGCATCCAGAAACTGGGCCGGCCAGCCATTATCGGGCATAGCCTGGGCGGCTTCCTGGCGTTGAAAATGGCCATCGACCATCCGGCCCAAACGGGCAAGCTGCTGATCGTCGACTCGCTGCCGGCGCTGGGCGCGGTGCAAATGCCCTCCATCACGCCGGAACAGCTGCAAGCCATGTCAAGCCAGATGCAATCGGCCATGCGGACCCAGGATGCAGCGACCGCCAGCGCCAGCCAGCGCCGAACGGTTGCCGGCATGGCGACGGCGCCGGCCGACGTGGAGCGCATCGTCGGCTGGGGCCAGCGCTCGGACCGCGAAACGGTCATCCGCGCCATGGGCACGCTGATGGCCAGCGACCTGCGCCAGGACGTGGCGAAAGTGCAGTCGCCCACGCTGGTGCTGGGCACCTGGATCGCCTACAAGGATTATGCGCCGCGCGCCGCCATCGAAGCGACCTTCCAGCAGCAGTATGCACAGCTGCCGGGCGTAAAAATCGCGCTGGCCGACACGGCGCGCCATTTCATCATGTACGACCAGCCGGACTGGATGTATGCGCGCATCGAACAGTTCCTGGACTAGACCGTGAACGCGCCCTTGCACCGGCCGCCGCTGCTGGCCAGGATCAACTGATACTGGACCTTCCAGCTGGCCGGCTGGAGCGCACTCACCCTGTTCAACAGCGTGTATGGCGGCTCCTCGCAGCTGCGCATCGTCGTGACGATTTCCTGCTGGGGGTCCTTGGGCGGGCTGCTGCTGTCGCACCTGTGGCATGGCATCCTGCGCCGGCGCGACTGGGCGGCGAACGGCTTGCGCTGGAAACGCATCCTGCCCTCGCTGGCCTTGCTGGCCGCCATCCAGACGGCCAGCGTGACGGCCGCCTTCCACGTCATGTATCCGCCCGATGTGCTGCGCGGCCTGGCATGGCTGCCCGGCGCGCTGCTGTTCTGGTTCGGGGTATTTCTGACCTGGACGGTGTTTTACTTCACCACGCTGTCGCTGCGCCGCGCCGCCCACCTGGAAGCGGAAACCCTGCGCCTGCAGCTGCATGGACGGGAAGCGGAACTGCGCGCCCTGCAGGCGCAAGTCAATCCGCATTTTTTCTTCAACAGCCTCAATAGCGTGCGCGCCCTGATCTTCGAAGACCGCGAGGCGGCCGCGCACATGATCGACCAGCTGGCCAACCTGATGCGCCACGCGCTGCAGTCCAGCCAGCATGCGACGGTGCCGCTGGCGGCCGAACTGGACGCCGTGCGCGCCTACCTGGCGATCGAACAAATACGCTTCGAGGAGCGCCTGCGCGTCAGCTTCGACATCCCCCCCGGCATCGATCACGTGCGCGTGCCGCCCATGGCCCTGCAAACGCTGGTGGAAAACGCCGTCAAATACGGCGTGGAGACAAGCGCCGATGGCGGCGACATCCGCATCGCGGCGCGGCGTGGCGCAGGCATGGACGCGCTGCAGATCGAGGTGGCCAACACGGGCGAACTGCGCGGCGCGTCCGGCTCCACCGGCATCGGCCTGCGCAATGCGCGCCAGCGTTTGCAGCTGGCCTGCGGCGAGCACGCCAGCCTGGAACTGCGCCAGCAGGCGGGCTGGGTATATGCCACCATCCATTTGCCGGAGCTGGCATGAACGGTCAGCCGCTCAAGATACTGCTGGTCGATGACGAGCGCCTGGCGCGCGCCGAGTTGCGCCGCCTGCTGGCGCCGCATGTGCAGCGCGGCGCCGTGGAGATCGTCGGCGAGGCGGCCAGCGCGGCCGACGCCATCGCGCAGATTGGCAAGCTGCGCCCGGACCTGCTGCTGCTCGACGTGCAGATGCCGGGCGGCTCCGGTTTCGACCTGCTGGCCGCCTTGGATGATGCGCCCGACGTCATCTTTTGCACGGCCTTCGACCAGTACGCGCTGCAGGCGTTTGAAGTGAGCGCCCTCGACTACCTGCAAAAACCCGTGCAGGCGGCACGCCTGGCCACGGCCCTGGCGCGTGCCGGCGCGGGGGCGCAAGCATCGCCGCCGCCCGCGCCGCGCAAGGTTTTCATCAAGGATGGGGAACGCTGCTGGTTTGTCGCGTTTGACGATATCCGCCTGCTGGAATCGGAAGGCAACTACACGCGCGTGCATTTCGGCGCGTACCAGCCGCTGATGCTGCGCACCCTGAACCAGCTGGAAGAAAAGCTCGACCCCGCCCTGTTCTTGCGCGCCAACCGGCGCCAGATCGTCAACCTGGCGCAGGTGGCGCAAGTGGCGCCGAATGCGGCCGATGGCCTCGACCTGCACCTGCTGGACGGCAGCGTGGTGGAAGTATCACGCCGCCGCGCGCAGCAGTTCAAGGCCGTCACCGGCCTGTAGCCCCCTACTTCAGCGCGGGGATAGGCTGCGCCTGGAAGGCGGGGCGCGGCTGCTCCTGGAGTTTTTTCGCCAGCATGTCGAGCGCCACTTCCAGCTGGCGGTCGGCGCCGACGAAGGTGGCGTGCGGCGGATTTTCCACCTCGACATCCGGCACCACGCCCACGCCTTCGATCAGCCACTGGCCATCGACGCCGAACTGGCCGTTTTCCGCCACACGCGCCATGCCATTGTCGGCCAGGCGCGTATTGTCGCTGAGCCAGACGCCCGCGCCGGCCGTGCGCTTGCCCACCAGCGGCGCCAGTTTCAATGCCTTGATGCCGGCGGCGAAGGTCTCGCCATCCGAATACGTGAGTTCATCGACCAGCACCACCAGGTGGCCGCGGAAGGTGTTCTGCATGTTCGACGAGGGCTGCACGCCCGGCGGCGCCCAGTAGGCCCAGGCCTTGCGCAGCAGTTTTTCGATGATCCAGCTGTCGATATTGCCGCCGTTATTGCGCCGCACATCGATGATCAGGCCTTCGCGGTTGATGTTGGCGTAAAAGTCGCGCGCAAACGATGCGATGTCGTTCGCGCCCATGGCGCGCAAATGCAGGTAGCCGATGCGCCCCTGCGAGGCGGCAGCCACCTGCTCGGCGCGGCTCAATTCCCAGTCGCCATAGCGCAGCGCCGTCTGTTTCGCCATGTTGACGGGCGTGACGATGACGGCGCGCGGCGCGCCTTTACCTCGCTGGACCTGCAGCAGCACCTGCTTGTCGGCCTGGTTCAGCAGCAGGTCGCTGATGTCGCGCGCGCCCAAGACGTCCTTGCCGTTGACGGCCGTGATCACGTCGCCCGCCTTCACATCCACTTCGGGGCGCGACAACGGGGCGCGCGCCGACGGCAATTCCGCCTCGCTGCGGTAGACGTGTTCGACCAGGTAACCCTCGCTGGTGCGCGCCAGCACGGCGCCCAGGCCGGCCGGCGTGCCTTCCTGCTCCGTGCGGCGCAATTCGCCGGGACGGATCTGCGAATGCAGGGCGCCCACTTCGGCCACCATCATGCCGAGTAAATCATTGAGTTCGGCGCGGTCCGTGACCCGCTCGACCAGCGGCGCATATTTGTCGCGCGCCGCCTTCCAGTTCACGCCGCGCATCTTCGCGTCGTACAGGAAGTCGCGGTGCAAGCGCCAGGCGTCGTTGAACATCTGCTTCCATTCCAGGCGCGGATTCGACACAAACGTCCAGTCGTCGACTTTTACTTTCGCCTTCGACAGGTCGGACGGCAGCTTGGCGCCCGCCTCGATCACCAGCATCTCGCCCGGCCCAGTAGCTGCGGCTGTCCTGTAGTACAAATGCTTTTTATCCTGCGCCAGGTCGAATTCGCGCACATTGGCCACCAGCAGTTCCGGCTTGGAGCCGGTGTTGCCGATGGCGAGCGTTTTCAGGCTGGACTTGTTCTCGCCGCTGTCGCGCTCAAGGAAATACAGGCGCTTGTCATCCATGGCCAGCGCACTGTAATTGCCCGCCGCCAGCGGTACTTCATACAGGCGCTCGGCCAGTCCCTTGAAGACGACATCCGGCAGCGCGGCGGGCGTCTTCCTGACGGCCGTCTTGCCGCCGGCTTTCTCCAGCGCTTTTTCCGCCGCCTGTTCGGCCGCCTTTTCATCGTCCGTCTCGGCCGGTTTCACTCCCGGGCGGCTCAGCTCATCGTCGGGCTGGAACGGGAAGCGGTTGCCCGGCTGCAGCGCCAGCGCATACACGCCGATGCGCTTGTCGAACACGGGACCCATGTTGCGGTCGCCCCACGGCGACCCGTTGGCCAGCTGGAAATTGCGTGCCGACATGAAGTACAACCACTTGCCGTCCGGCGAAAACACGGGCGAAGCGGAGGTATAGCGGTCGCTGGTGACGAACTGCAACTGCTTCGAGGCGAGGTTGTACAGGCCGATCTGCTCGCGCTGCTCATTGCTGGCCACGCGCACGATGGCCAGGTTGCGGCTGTCGGGCGACCATTGCACTTCGTCGTGCTTGTCCACGCCCGCCTTGCCCGCGTCGTCGATCAGCTGGTTGCCCTTGCTGGCCAGATCCAGCAGCCAGAAGCGGCCCTTCTTGTCCGTGTGCGCCAGCCAGCGTCCGTCCGGCGACGGATACAGTTTCCAGCGGTGATTGTCGCCCTGCGTCGTCAGCTGCTCGCCCTTGCCCGAACCATCGGCGGCGTACTTCCAGATTTCATTTTCACCGCTCGTGTCGACGATGGCGAACACGGACTTTTCATCGCTGGAAAAGACGGCATCGCGCGCCCGTGCTCCTTCGGGAATGGCGATATCGACGCGGCGCAGGCTGCCCGTGCCGGCGATGCTGACGCGGCCCCGTGCAGTCAAGATGATGCGCTCATCCTTGCCCGACAGCTGCACATTGCTCAAGGTATCGAGCGGCGAGCGGATCTGGCGCGCGCGCTGCTGGTCGAAGTCGGACACGAGGCTGATCGGCAATGGCGATGAATCCGTCCCTGCGGCCAGGTCCAGTAGCCGCAGATCTGCGCCCAATTGATACACAATCTTGCCATCGCCCAGCGCCGCGTTGCGCACGTCCCACTGCGTGTGGCTGGTCAACGCGCGGCGGTCGGAGCCGTCGGGCAGCATGCTCCACAAATTATCGCTGCCGCCCTCGTCGCTGATGTAATAGACGCGGCCCTGCCACCACATGGGGCGCTTGTTGTTACCCTCCAACACGGCAGGCAGCGTATGCATGCGCACGGCCTCGCCCTTGCCATCGAGGTCATAGCGCCACAGGGTGGCATGCGCACCGCCCCGGTAGTTGCGCACATTGTCGTTCGTCATGGCCAGGCCGAAACGCGTGAAGAACAGCGTCTTGCCCGCATCGTCGAGCACGGCGTCATTGGCGTCAGCCACGGGAAACACGCGCCGCGTCTGTTTCACGGGATCGATGGCGGCGACGATACGGCGCGAAGCGGGACCGTCCGTATTTTGCGTGCTGACCAGCACTTCGCCCTGCGCCGTCCAGCCCAGTACCAGCACGCCGCCATTATCAAAGGAAATACGGCGCGGCAAGCCGCCCGCCAGCGGCATCACATACGCTTCCTGTGCCCCTTCATAGGCTGCGGAAAACGCCAGCCACTGGCCGTCGCGCGAAATCGCCGCGTTCGTTTCATAGCCGGGATGCGTGGTCAGGCGCTGCGCCGCGCCGCCGCGCACGCTGCTTTTCCACAAGTCGCCTTCGGCCGTGAAGACGACGGTGTCGCCGCGTACGGCGGGAAAACGGAAATAGCTGCCGGCAGGCGCGGCAGCGGCGGCCGCAGCGTTAGCCAGCAGGCCGGCGGAAAACAGGAGGGAGGCGAGAGTGCGGGAAATTTTCATGTGAGCATCCAGATAGCGGTCAGGTGGCATGGACATCATGTCGATACCGGACAGCAATTCTGGCATAAGCACGACCAAAGAAAACCTTCTTTATTGCCCACAAAAGCGAAAAAAACCCGCGCCACTTGCGTGGGGCGGGTTTTTTGTTGACGGCAGGAAGTTTATTCCACTTCCACCGTTTCCGGCGCAGCCGTCGGTGCCGCGTCTGGCGGTTCCGGGAATTCCAGCAAGACCTGGTCCTTGTCGTCGAGGTCGACGGTGACCCGTCCGCCCGTGACCAGGCGGCCGAACAGCAGCTCGTCGGCCAGGGCCTTGCGGATCAGATCCTGGATCAGGCGTGCCATCGGCCGCGCGCCCATCAGCGGATCGAAGCCTTTCTTGCCGAGGAAAGCACGCAGCTTCTCGGTAAACACGGCTTCGACCTTTTTCTCGTGCAACTGCTCTTCCAGCTGCATCAGGAACTTGTCGACCACGCGCAGGATGATGTCCTGATCCAGTGCGCGGAAGCTGATGGTCGCGTCGATGCGGTTGCGGAATTCCGGCGTGAACATGCGCTTGATGTCGGCCATCTCGTCGCCTGCCTGCTTGGAGTTGGTGAAACCGATCGAAGCTTTCTGCAAGCTTTCCGCGCCCGCATTGGTGGTCATGATGATGATCACGTTGCGGAAATCGGCTTTGCGGCCATTGTTATCCGTCAAGGTGCCATGGTCCATCACTTGCAGCAGGATATTGAAAATGTCCGGATGGGCTTTTTCAATTTCATCGAGCAGCAAGACCGAATGCGGCTTCTTGGTGATCGCTTCCGTCAGCAAGCCGCCCTGGTCGAAACCGACGTAGCCCGGCGGCGCGCCGATCAAGCGACTGACGGCGTGGCGTTCCATGTATTCCGACATATCGAAACGGATCAGCTCGATGCCGAGGATGAAAGCCAGTTGCTTGGCCACCTCGGTCTTGCCGACACCGGTCGGACCGGAAAACAGGAAGGAGCCGATCGGCTTGTCCGTCTTGCCCAGGCCGGCACGCGCCATCTTGATGGCCGAGGCCAGCGCGTCGATGGCGGGATCTTGCCCGAACACGACATTGCGCAAGTCGCGGTCGATCGTCTGCAGCTTGCTGCGGTCGTCCTGGTTGACCGTTTGCGGCGGAATGCGCGCGATCTTGGCGATGATGTCCTCGATCTCGGCCTTGCCGATGGTTTTCTTTTGCTTCGACTTCGGCAGGATGCGCTGCGCCGCGCCCGCTTCATCGATAACGTCGATCGCCTTGTCGGGCAGATGGCGGTCGTTGATGAAACGCGCCGCCAGTTCGGCCGCCGTCGACAGCGCCGATGCCGAGTATTTCACGCCATGGTGCTCTTCGAAGCGCGACTTGAGGCCGCGCAGAATCTGGATGGTTTGCTCGACGGTCGGCTCGTTGACGTCCACTTTCTGGAAGCGGCGGCTCAAAGCATGATCCTTCTCGAACACGCCGCGGAATTCCGTGTACGTGGTGGCGCCGATGCATTTCAGCTGGCCATTCGCCAATGCCGGTTTCAGCAGGTTCGACGCATCCAGGGTGCCGCCCGAGGCCGAGCCCGCACCGATGATGGTGTGGATCTCGTCGATGAACAGGATGCCGTTCGGATTGTCCTTCAGCTGTTTCAGCACGGCTTTCAGGCGCTGTTCGAAGTCACCGCGGTATTTGGTCCCGGCCAGCAAGGCGCCCATGTCCAGCGAGTACACGACGGCATTTTGCAGGATTTCCGGCACATCGCTTTGCGTGATGCGGTAAGCAAGGCCTTCGGCGATGGCCGTCTTGCCCACGCCCGCCTCGCCGACCAGCAGCGGATTGTTCTTGCGGCGGCGGCACAGGATCTGGATCACGCGGTCGACTTCTTCCTCGCGGCCGATCAGCGGGTCGATCTTGCCTTCGGCAGCGGCCTTGTTCAGGTTTTGCGTGAACTGGTCGAGCGGGCTTTCCTTCGGCTGGCCCTCGACGGGCGCGTCTTCCACGCCTTCGGAGGCTTTCGCGCTTTCCGTCGACTGGTCCTTGCGCACGCCGTGCGATATGAAATTGACCACATCCAGGCGCGTCACGCCCTGCTGGTGCAGGTAGTAGACCGCATGCGAATCCTTTTCGCCGAAGATGGCCACCAGCACATTGGCGCCCGTGACTTCCTTCTTGCCATTCGAGGCGGACTGGACGTGCATGATGGCGCGCTGGATCACGCGCTGGAAACCAAGCGTCGGCTGGGTGTCGACTTCGCCCGTGCCAGGCACGGTCGGCGTGTTATCGCCGATGAAATTGGTGAGGGTCTTGCGCAGGTCCTCAATATTGACCGCGCAGGCACGCAACACCTCGGCAGCGGAGGGATTGTCCAGCAGTGCCAGCAGTAAATGCTCAACCGTGATGAATTCATGCCGTGCCTGCCGAGCTTCGACAAACGCCATGTGCAAACTAACTTCTAATTCCTGCGCAATCATACTTCCTCCATCACGCACTGCAGGGGGTGCCCCGCCTTGCGCGCATGCGTTAAAACGAACTCCACTTTGGTACACGCTATATCTTTAGAGAACACGCCGCACACTCCTTTGCCGTAGCGATGAACACTGAGCATGATTTGCGTCGCCGTTTCACGGTCCTTGTTGAAATACTCCTCAATGATGGCCACCACGAATTCCATCGGGGTGTAGTCGTCATTGAGCAAGGCCACCTGGTAGAGCGGTGGCGGCTTCAGCACTTGCCGCTCCAGCAGGGTTTCTGTGTCGTGCTTGGTTGCCATACGCTTATTCTAATGCTTTCACAGTGGTTGTCATGCGCAATATCTACGCCTTTCCAATTGTTTTCAATCTTACGCGTTTTCTTAATAGTGCGCAGATGGCGACCTTGCTGTCAAAATCAAGAGTTGCTTTTTTGGTTGCCGTGAAGAATTTGGCAATATCGATGGAAAAGCGCTTGACTTCATTATTTATTCCGCCAACAATGCTGTATCGACTGTTGCAGTAATGTACAGCTTGATAAGAAGTGAGACGTCGAGGAGGGGGCAAGAAGCTTCTTGCTTTTATGGCTCGTGTGATTTGTTTTAATTTTGAAAGTTCTTTTTATGGCAACAGGTACAGTTAAGTGGTTCAATGATTCCAAAGGTTTTGGCTTCATCACTCCAGATGACGGCGGCGAAGATTTGTTTGCTCACTTCTCCGCAATCAACATGAACGGTTTCAAGACCCTCAAAGAAGGTCAAAAAGTTCAATTCGAAGTCACGCAAGGCCCTAAAGGCAAGCAAGCTTCCAACATCCAAGCAGCCTAAGCATCGCCGGCCCTCAGATGTGAAAAACCCCGTTTCCTTGAAGCGGGGTTTTTTTTCATCCGCAGGGTGCGCTGCACCCTGCCTTGCCCCGCGTGTTACATGTGCTCGATCATCACGTCGCCGAAACCGGAGCACGACACTTGCGTCGCGCCTTCCATCAGGCGGGCGAAATCGTAGGTGACGCGCTTCGAGGCGATCGACTTTTGCATCGACGAAATGATCAGGTCGGCCGCCTCCAGCCAGCCCATGTGGCGCAGCATCATTTCCGCCGACAGGATCAGGGAGCCGGGGTTCACGTAATCCTTGCCCGCATACTTCGGCGCCGTGCCATGCGTCGCTTCGAACATGGCGACGGAGTCGGACAAGTTGGCGCCCGGCGCGATGCCGATGCCGCCCACTTGCGCCGCCAGCGCGTCGGAAATGTAATCGCCGTTCAGATTCAGGGTGGCGATGACGCTGTATTCGGCCGGACGCAACAAAATCTGTTGCAGGAACGCGTCAGCGATGGAATCCTTGACGATGATGTCGCGGCCCGTCTTCGGATTCTTGAACTTGCACCATGGGCCGCCATCGATCAGCTCGGCGCCGAATTCCTTTTGCGCCAGCGCATACGCCCAGTCGCGGAAACCGCCTTCCGTGTACTTCATGATGTTGCCTTTGTGCACGATCGTCACGGAGGGCTTGTCATTGTCGATCGCGTACTGGATGGCCTTGCGCACCAGGCGCTGCGTGCCTTCGATGGAGACGGGCTTGATGCCCAGGCCGGACGTGGCCGGGAAGCGGATCTTCGTCACGCCCATTTCATTGATCAGGAAATCCATCAATTTTTTGGCTTCAGGCGAGCCTTGCTGGTATTCGATGCCGGCGTAGATGTCTTCCGAGTTTTCGCGGAAAATCACCATATCCGTCTTTTCCGGCTCTTTCACGGGCGATGGCACGCCCGTGAAGTAGCGCACGGGACGCAGGCAGACGTACAGATCGAGCTGCTGGCGCAGGGCCACGTTCAGCGAGCGGATGCCGCCACCGACGGGCGTGGTCAGCGGGCCCTTGATGGAGACCACGTAATCTTTCAGTACGGCCAGGGTTTCTTCCGGCAGCCACACGTCGGGACCGTACACATTCGTCGATTTTTCGCCCGCGTAGATTTCCATCCAGCTGATCTTGCGCGCGCCGCCGTAGGCCTTGGCCACGGCAGCGTCGATCACCTTGATCATGACCGGGCTGATATCGATGCCCGTGCCATCGCCTTCAATGAAGGGAATGATGGGATTATCTGGTACATTCAGCGAAAAATCGGCGTTGACGGTGATTTTTTGGCCGTCAGCAGGTACAGTGATATGTTGATACATCGTGATCTCCGAAGTGGGACACACCGCTGGCGGGCAACACAGGCCGGCGACGCGCTCTGCGGTTGCAGAGTTTACAAAAACAAGTCCGAATATGGCGGCAACAACGCACTTTAGCAGGGAAAGAAACCCCGGACCATCCGCGGCGCCAAAGAACCTCGTTGCCCTATCGCCCATGTCTTCTATAAGACATAAGACTGTGTTTCACATTATGCACCACTATCTTACAGGGCGCCACGCTTTTGCGGCGCCAACCAGCAGCCACCATCGCTTACATCAATTCCTCTACCAGCATGCCACTCATCCTCTTCAATAAACCATTCCAGGTCCTGTGCCAGTTTTCGCCGCAGGACGGCCGCCTCACCCTGGCCGACCACATCACGATTCCCGGCATCTACCCGGCCGGCCGGCTCGACGCCGACAGCGAAGGCTTGCTGCTGCTGACGGACGACGGCCGCCTGCAGCACGAGATCAGCCACCCCGACCGCAAGGAAGCGAAAACCTATTTGGTGCAGGTCGACGGCGTGCCCGATGCGGCCAGCCTGGCGCGCCTGCAGGCGCCGCTGGACCTGGGCGACTTCATCACCAAGCCGTGCAAGGCCGTGCGCATCGCCGAGCCGGACTGGCTGTGGCCGCGCAACCCACCGATCCGCGCGCGCGCCGACAAGCCGACCTCGTGGCTGGCGATCACGTTGAAAGAAGGTAAAAACCGGCAAGTGCGGCGCATGACGGCGGCCGTCGGCCTGCCCACCCTGCGCCTGGTGCGCAGCGCCATCGGGCCGTTCTCGCTGGCCAGCCACCCTCTGCTGCCCGGCGAATGGTGTGAAGTGCCAGCCGAGAACATTGGAAAAGCGTGAGCAGGACAAGAAAAGTGGCTTCGGCACTAAAATTTTGCCAATAAGCACTATTTATTTTTAGATAATGCATTAAAATCATCTGACCTTAACATGACGGAAAAGGAAAGATGATGACAAAAGTAATACTGATGTTGGCCGCCTCCCTGTTTGCCGGCGCCGCACTGGCGCAATCGGGCGCCCAGGTGCACGCTTCCGCAGCGACCGATGCCGTCAAGCCGCCACCCGCCTCGGCAGCCAGCCATGCCTCGGCCGCCACCGACGCCGTCAAGCCGGCAGCGGCCTCGGTCAACGCCTCGGCCGCGACCGATGCACCGCGCCTGATTCCGCAGCCGCGCAAGACGAAGCAGCCGGCCGCTGAAGCAGGCAAGCCCGTGAAATAAGTGTGACCCCGGGGTGACGGCAGCAGCCCTGTTGCTGTCACCCCACGCTTTCGGCGCGGCCAGGCAGCATGCTTGACCAGGCAGCCGCCGGCATGGCTTAATCGCCGCTTCGCAGCCACCGTCCCGCGCCATGAAAACTTTCCTTCGCCGTCTCAGCCTGTCCATCGCCCTGCTCGCGTGCGCCAGCATTGCGTACGCGCAAACACCGCAAGGCAAGAGCTTGCAGCTCTCGGCCGGCATGCATCTGATCCAGGCGGAAGTGGCCGCTACGGAAGCGCAGCGCGAACAAGGCTTGATGTACCGTGAAAAGATGCCGGCGAATGCAGGCATGCTGTTCGTCTTTGGCAACCCGTCCACGCAATGCATGTGGATGAAGAATACGCCGCTGCCCCTGTCCGTGGCCTTTATCGATGCCAGCGGCAAGATCGTCAACATCGAAGATATGCAAGCGCACACGCTCGACAGCCATTGCTCGACCAAAACCGTACCCGTGCGCTATGCGCTGGAAATGAACCTGGGCTGGTTCAAGCAAAAAAACATCAAGCCAGGCATGAGCATCGGCAACCTGCCCGCGACGCGCTAGGCAGTGGCGGCTGCGGCCGCAAAGAGACGCGAAAAAACCCGCCAGAACGAATCTGCGGGTTTTTGCTTTTCAACCAATGCCAGCGTACCGGCACAGGCAAGCCACCATGGTGGCTTGCCTGCTGGCGAATATTAAGCGGACAGTGCTTTCAAGGCAGCTGCCAGACGGCTCTTATGGCGAGCTGCCTTGTTTTTGTGGATAATCTTCTTGTCAGCGATACGGTCGATGGTCGACACGGATGCTTGGAAGATTGCAGCAGCAGCTGCCTTGTCGCCGCCCTGGATCGCTTTGCGAGCAGCTTTGATAGCCGTGCGCAAGGTCGAACGTTGGGACGAATTGTGTGCGTTTTGCTTAACTGCTTGACGAGCGCGTTTGCGCGCTTGTGCGGTATTTGCCATGGAATTTCCTAAAACAGGGTCAAAGTGCGTTTGCAAACATTAGTGTTTGCCAACCGGTGCGTTCTGTGCGTCTGCCGAACCATGTGTGCCAAACCAGTGCCTGTCAAACATTAGTGTCTGCGTAACAGAATTCTGTACAGCCTTCGATTATAGCGATATTTTCAAGCGGGGGCAAATCAAAAAACCATGTGTGACACCAAAAACACCTGAAAAT
Organism: Janthinobacterium sp. UMAB-60; assembly: GCF_900095235.1. Taxonomy (NCBI): domain Bacteria; kingdom Pseudomonadati; phylum Pseudomonadota; class Betaproteobacteria; order Burkholderiales; family Oxalobacteraceae; genus Janthinobacterium; species Janthinobacterium sp. UMAB-60. The sequence continues at coordinate 518,140 of NZ_LT607483.1, read as the reverse complement.
GGGGCTGGCAAGGGCGAATCGGCAGCGAATCGGCAGCAATTGTTACCATATTTTAAGCGTTTAACGGTAGCGCGCCCGGCTATAATCTGCCCCCATGAACTTGCTTAAAACCCTCGCCGCCATCTCCAGCATGACCATGCTGTCCCGTGTAACCGGATTATTGCGCGAGAGCCTGTTCGCGCGCGCCTTTGGCGCCGGCGCCTACACGGACGCCTTCATTGTTGCCTTCCGCATCCCCAACCTGTTGCGCCGCTTGTTTGCCGAGGGCGCGTTCTCGCAAGCCTTCGTGCCGATCTTGTCTGAATACAAGAACCAGCATGGCCAGGAAGCCAGCAAGCAACTGGCCGACCATGTGGCCACCACCCTGGTCTGGGCCACGTTGCTCGTGTCCGCCATCGGCATCGTCGGCGCGCCGTGGTTCGTGTATGCGATCGCCACGGGCCTGACCAAGGACGCGGGCGCTTTTGACGCGGCCGTGTGGATGACGCGACTGATGTTCCCTTATATTACTTGCATGTCCTTCGTGGCCCTGGCCGGCGGCATTCTGAATACCTGGCGCGAATTCAAGATTCCCGCCTTCACGCCGGTGCTGCTCAATGTATCGTTCATCGCCGCCTCGCTGTTCCTGGCGCCGCACCTGAAACAGCCGATCTACGCCATGGCCATTGCCGTGTTCGCCGGCGGCTTGCTGCAGGTGGCCATCCAGATTCCCGCCCTGATCAAGATCGGCATGCTGCCGCGCCTGTCACTCAATCCCGCCATTGGCCTGTCCGACGGCGGCGTGCGCCGCGTGCTGAAAAAAATGGGACCGGCCGTGTTCGCCGTCTCGGCAGCCCAGATCAGCCTGATGATCAACACCAGCATCGCCTCGCGCCTGACGGAAGGCAGCATTTCCTGGCTGTCGTATGCGGACCGTCTGATGGAGTTCCCCACCGCCATGCTGGGCGTGGCCCTGGGCACCATCTTGCTGCCCAGCCTGTCGAAGGCCAACGTGGATGGCGACAAGACGGAATACTCGGCCCTGCTGGACTGGGGCTTGCGCCTGACTTTCCTGCTGGCCCTGCCCGCCGCCGTCGGCATGGCGACCCTGGCCACGCCGCTGATCGCGACATTATTTCACTACGGCAAGTTCACGGCCGAATCGGTGACCATGTCGACGCAGCCTCTGGTGGCCTACAGCCTGGGCCTGATCGGCATCATCCTCGTAAAAACCCTGGCGCCCGCGTTCTATGCGCGCCAGGACATCCGCACGCCCGTGAAAATCGCCATCGGCGTGCTGATCGTCACGCAGCTGATGAATCTGCTGTTCGTGCCCTACATCGCCGTGGCCGGCCTGGCCCTGTCGATCGGCCTGGGCGCCTGTCTGAACGCCACTTTTCTTTACTGGGGCTTGCGCAAGCGCGGCATCTACCAGCCGAAACCGGGCTGGGCCAAGTTCTTCCTGCGCCTGCTGCCGGCACTCATCGTGATGGGCGGCGTGGCGTATGCTGGCGCCCTGCGCATCGACTGGATCGCTATGCAAGCCCATCCGCTGCTGCGGGCCGGTGCGCTGGCCCTGCTGGTGAGCCTGTGCGGCGTGGCGTACTTTGCCACCCTCTTTTTAGTTGGCTTCCGCTTCCGCGACTTCAAGCGCAGCGCCTGACACGCAGTGCAGGCCCCGCCGCCTGCACCTTGCCGTCGGCAGGATGCCCCGCGCAATGTGGCGGGGCGAAAAAAAACCCGCCGAACAGGCGGGCGGGTTTGGCGATACGACAAGACAGCGTGACGTGATCAGGCTGCTTTTTTTGCGGCACGGCGACGCGCCATGAAGCCCAACAGGCCCAGACCGCCCAGCAGCATGCCATAGGTTGCTGGTTCAGGCACGGCGCTGACGCTGTACGTCCCCGAGTAATTACCGCCAGCCAAGGCGTTACCGTACAGTTGCAGCTTGAACGGACCGACACCGGTGTATTCCACGCCAAAGAAGCGCAGGCTGCCAATCGATAATGATTCACCCAGCTTCCCGTTCAAATTCGATTTCAGCGCATTAAACGAAAGTTGCTGGCCGGTAATCGACAAGCCGATGTTGTACTTGCCAGCGCCCAAGCCGTTGAGGAAGATTTCATCCAGGCCGCCGGACAGAATGCCATTGCCGACGACGGCGTTGAAGGCATGCGCGCTGCCATCAGCACTAACATTAATGACTTGGTCACCTGCAGAAGCACTGAACGACGCCGCAGCCAGAATACCGGCAGCGATAAATTTCAATCTCATAGTTTATCCCTTAAAAAGTAATTTATGCCTGCGATGCGCAGGCCAGCAAAAGCTTTAGTACTGAAAGTACTGAACAGAATGGTAGCATAAATACATCTAATTACTTGCAAATATTTTATCTAAGTTTCGTCTGAGATAACCGTTTACGGAGTGAACTATTTGCCTGTATCGAGCACTTTCCATAGGTAAATAGTTCCGCACGCATCGTCCCGCTGCCAGCCGCCCGCTATCGGGGCACTGGTACCGCGGCTTCGTCGGCTGGCAGCTCGGCCGGAGCCTGAATCTGGGGCGCTTCTGGCGGCGCGTCTTCTTGCTGCGCAGAAATAGTTTGGGGGAATAACGATGACGGCGGTGCGGCGGCACCGCCTGGTGATGGTGCGGCCGATTCATTTGCCAGACCGGCTTCCCCAGCCTGCGCCGCCGGCTGGAGCGCTTGTGCGTCGACCATGAAATGCCATTCCGACAGCCGCGCCTTGCCGTCGAAACCGGCAAACCGGGCCTCGAAGTTCCCTACTTTCAACGCTGCGGCAGGCGACAGGCTATGCACGCCGATGATGCCATTGCCGCCGGGCTGGTACAGCAAGCCCCACTCGGCACGCCCCGTGATCGGGTCGACATACAGCTTGCGCAGATGGCGGCGCAGCTGCGGCACGCGGGGGTCGCGCAGCAAGGCGGAAAGCGTCGGCGGCTGTTGCGGCTGCCCCGGGGGCGTGGCGGCGGCATAACTGCGCAGGGCATCGGAAAACTGCGCGCCGATGTCGAGCAGCTCCTGCTCGGCCGCCTGGCGCTGCAGCAGGGAACCCATCTTCAGGCCGGCGGCGCCCACCAAGCCCAGGATGGCCACCAGGATGATCAGCCCAAGGTAGGTGAAGCCGCGCTGGCGGTGCGCACGAGCATGCATCGCAGCTACCAGTCGGCAAACGGCGTACCGTTGCGGTCCTTGCCAGGCGCGCCGCTCTTGACGTCATACACCTGGCCCGGCGTATCGTCGGGCGGCGCCACGATCAGCCATGTCGATTCGCTCTCCGTGATGGGGTCGATGGGCATGGCGCGCAGGTATTTCTTGTCCACCAGTTGCTCCAGGGTATCGGGATAGCGGCCCGTATCGCCGTGGTACTGGTCGATGGTGATGCGCAGATTGCGCAAGTTGTCGGCCAGCACGGTTTCCTTGGCCTTGTCCAGGCTGGGAAAATAGCGCGGCACGGCCAGGGTCAGCAGCAGCGCCACGATGCCCAGCACCACCAGCAGTTCGATCAGGGTAAAGCCGCGCGCGCGCGCAGCATGGTTATCGGCAGCCATGGTTCACCATAAACGGTAAGGTACGTTGTTCAGGCCGGTCTTATTGGAAGTCGAGTACACATCGTACACGTCGTCGCCCTCGCGCGGCTCGGTCGCCTCGCTGGCGTAGCTGCGCCGGCCCCACGTCTGCGCATCGCTGAGGCTGGCATCGGCATTGAACGGGTCGCGCGGCACGCGGCGCAGGAAGAACAGCTTGCTGCGTTTCGGGTTGCGCTGGTCCGGCACGCCCTCAACCAGCACTTCCAGGCTTTTCGGGTAGCCGCTGGCGTCGGGTGCGCGCAGGATGCGCCCTTCGTCGCCGGCGCGTTTGTAGGCGTCGAGCCCCTGGCGGATCTCGCGCAGCGCGCGCCGCAAGTCCTGCTCCTGGCGCCGCTGCATGGCCACCTGCGTGACGGGCACCACCAGCGTGGCCAGCACGCCCAGGATGGCCAGGGTCACCAGCAGTTCGATCAGCGTAAAACCGCCGTGCGCGCGCGCCAGTCTCATTTGGCGACAGGCACCGGCTGGCTCGACGAGAACGGCAAGGGCGCCGCCTGCAACGGCACGGGCTGGCCGGCCGATATCGGCAAAGGCGACGCGGCCGGCTCGGGCGACGGCGCCACTTCCGGCGCGGGCACGCTCTGCGGCAAGGTCGATGGCACCTGGCCCGGCGTCATCATCGGCTGCGCCGGCGCCGGCTGCATGCCGACGGCGGACGGGCCGGAATGCACGCTCACCGTGCCCGGCATCTGCGTGGGCGCCTTGGCCGCCATGTCGGGACGGCGGCGAAAGCTGCCTTCCGTGCCGGCCGAGAATTCCGACTCCCGCGCTTCCGGACGCTGTACCGTGCGCACCAGGCGGGGCGTGATCGACAGCACGATTTCCGTCTTCTGGCTGTCGTCCTTGCTGCTGCCGAACAGCCGTCCCAGCACCGGGATATCTCCCAGGCCCGGCACCTTGTTGCCCGAGCTGCGCTCTTCGTTGTTGATCAGGCCCGCCAGCACCTGGTTTTCGCCATCTTTCAATTGCAGCATGGTCGACGCCTGGCGCGTGCCGATCTGGTACAGGGTCGAGCCGCTGCGGGTGATGGTGGCCGCGCCCAGGTTGCTCACTTCGAGCGAAATGCGGATGCCCACCTCGTTATTCAGGTAGATGGTCGGCTCGGCGTTCACCGTCAGGCCCACGTCCAGGTAGCTGACGGATTCGGAAGCGAAGCCGCCCGTGCCGGGCGAAATGGTGGTGGTCACCACGGGCACCCTGTCACCGATGACGAACTTCGCCTTTTCCCGGTTGCGCACGCGGATGCGCGGATTGGCCAGGATGTTCGCATCGCCGTCCTTCTTGTTGATGTTGGCTGTCACGGACAGGTCGCTCACGCCGATGCTGCGCTGGTTCAAGTTATTCAGGTCATTGATGGTCAGGCCCATCCCGCCCGAGGTGGAGAGCGGCGTCAGGGTCAGGCCCGTTGGCCAGGCCACGCCCAGTTCCAGCAGGCGGCTGCGCTTGACTTCGAGGATTTCCAGCTCCAGCACCACTTCCGCCTCGGGCACGTCCTGCAGCGCGATCAGGCGCTCGGCCAGACGGATCGCCTCGGGCGTGTCGCGCACGATGACGAGGTTGAGTTTTTCATCGGCCACCACGTCGCGCGTCTTCAAAATCGTCTTGAGCGTGTTGGCCACCTGTTTGGCGTCCGCATTGGCCAGGAAGAAGGTCTTCACCAGCACTTCCTGGTACTCCTTCAATTTCGCCGCCACGTTCGGGTAGATCAGGATCGTGTTCGCATCCATCACCTGCTGCTCCAGCTGGTTCGTCACCAGCAGGAAGTAGATGGCCGATTCCACCGTGCTGTTTTTCAGGAAGATCGAGGTTTTCGCGTCCGCCTTGACGTCCTTGTCGAAGACGAAATTGAGACCCGAGCGGCGCGCAATCAGTTCGAACACCTGTTTTAACGGCGCGTCGCGGAACTCGATGGTGATCGGCTGCTTGTACGATTTGGCCAGGCCCGATTCGACGATAGGCGGCGCCGTCTTTTCATCGACTTCGCGCAGCAGCGCGCGCGCGCCCGCATGGTTCGGCTGCTCCGTCAGGATGGCGTTCAGGCGCTGGCGCGCCGGGTCGTATTGTTTTGCCTCCAACGCCGCGCGTGCATCGGCCAGCAATTTCTCCTGGCGCTGCGCGCGTTCGAGCGCGCGCAAGCCGCTGTTGGCGCGCTCGTTCTGCGCATCGATTTCCAGCACGCCCAGAAAGCCCGCGCGCGCCAGGTCGCCCTGCCCCGCCTGCGCCTGGCGCTCGGCCTGCTGCAAGCGGGTGCTGGTGGCCCGTTCGCGCGCCTGCAGATACGCGCTGCGGTATTGCGCGTTGCCGGGGTCTTGCTGCAGCGCTTCCTGCAGCTTTTGCAGGCCGGCCGGGATGTGATTCTGCGCAAGCAGCTCGCGCCCGTCGCGGTAGGCCTGCTGCCCGGCGCAGCCGGACAGCAGCACCAGCAGCGCCAGCAACGGCGCCGATGAAAAGGAACGAGACATCACTCGAGTACTCCAATGTTGAGCTGCTGAAGCTGGTTCAACGGCAGATAGGTGAGCGTCATGACGGGCGGCGCGATCGTCACGACCTTGTAGGTGCCATCGATGACGGTATGGGCGCGCACGATATACGTCTTGTCGGCGCGCGACAAAAACACTTCCCAGGCGCCGTCGGCGGCCGCCTTGCCCAGGTAGACGAAAGGCAGCGGTGGCGCCATCGGCGGCGGGGGCGGCGGTGGGGCGACGGCTACCACCTTCGGCGGCGGCCGATTCCAGTTCTGGCTCTGGAAGACGCCATCGGCGCCGCCAAAGGTGTCGCCCTCCTCGCCCGCCACCTCGCTGCGCGGCAGCAGTGCCAGGATGGCTGGCTGCGCGACGGCAGGCCTGGCAGCGCGCTGGCGCGCGGGCGCGACGGCCCGCTCGACCGCCTCGGCCACCTCGGACACGGGCTGGCGCTCGCCGAACAGCAGCAAGGCGCCCGCGCCCAGCAAGCCGGCCAGCATGAGCCAGTGGCGCGGCGTCATGGTGCCTCTCCCGCGCTGTCAGTCAAATAAAAGGTCAGGCGCAGGCGCGCTTCGAGTTGCGTATCGGCGATCTGCTCGCGGCGAAAACTCAGTTCGTCGAGCGAGGCGAACGGCATGGCGCGCAGCGCCTGCAGCGCGAACTGCCACACGGCCGCATAACTGCCCTTCAGCGGCAAGGTCACCTGGTATGTGGCGACCCTGCCGGCCTTGTCGTAGCCGCTCTTGTATTCGCCCTGCGCCAGCAGCAAGCCGTTTTTCGCGGCCAGGTCGAACAGCTGCTTGACTTGCTGCTCGACGTGGCGCTGCTGGCCCAGCGTCGCATGGAAGCGCGCCAGGTTCTCGCTGGCCGTCGCCGGCGGCGCCACGATGGCGACGGCCAGCGCTGGCTGCGGCATGGTTCTCGCTTCCAGCCGCGCCGCCACGGCGCGCTGCTGCCAGGCCCAGGCCCAGGCGGCCACGCCCAGCATGAGCAAGGCCACGGCCAGGCAGGCAGGCGCGCCCGCGCGGCGCAGCAGCAGTTGCGCGCGCAGGCGCAGCATCGCGAGGTCGATAACCATCATGGCGTGCCCCAGCGCGCTTCGAGCTGGAAGCGCAAAGGCTGGTTCGGATCGAGCGCGTTGATTTCATGGCGCAGCAGCTGCACGCGCACGCCGAACAGTTCCTGCCGCTTCAATTGCGCGATGTAGGCCACCATGGCGTCGCTGCTGGTGGTTTCGGCCGTGATCTTCAGCACGCGCTTGCGCGCATCCGGTTCCAGCGCCAGCAGCGCGATGCCCGGCGGCGTGGCGCTGATCAGCGCATCCTGCAGGTCTCGCCACGGCAGGTTCAGTTGCAGGATGGCCGCATTCACGGCCGCCGCCTGCGCCGGCGCAATCGGTACGATCGCCACGGGTGCCGGCCCCTGCGTGGCTTGCGCCACGCGCTGCTGCGCGCGCTGCCATTGCGCAGCGCTGGCCTGCTGGCGCTGCCGAGCGGCGCTGCCGGCCCACGCCGCCGTGACGATCAAGGCCACGCCCAGCGCGCCCACGCACCACGCCCAGGCGGGCACGCGCTGCAGGCTGCGGCGCCAGCCTGGTGGCGCGAAATCGATATCGAGGCGCGTCATGCCAGGCCTCCGCTGCGGGCCAGGCGGGCGGCCGGCGACAGGGTACCTTCCCCATCCGGCGTGGAAAAAACCTGGCAGTGGAACGCTTCCGCCTGCGCCAGCCAGGCGGGCGGTGGCGCGCCGCACAGCTGCAGCAGCGCCGGTGCGGGCACGCCTTGCAGCAGCGCTTCGCGCGCCAGCGTCTGCTCCAGCCAGTCGCGGCCTGCATCCTGCGGCACGGGCAGCGCGCGCACGGCGCGCAGGCCTCCATCATGACGCACGCCCAGGGTCAAGGTGTTCTCCTGCAACTGGCCAAACCAGGCGCCCGGTTTCAGCGCGCCGTGCCAGCGGTTCCAGTGGCGCGCGAATTGCGGCGTAATAAAGATCAGGGCCAGCTTGCGTTCGGCCGCCACGCGCGTCAGCTGCGCCAGCAGCGCGCGCGGCACGGCGCAGAAAAACGGTGCGCGCGCATCCCAGGCACTGCTGCTGTGCCACAGGCCGGGCGCATCGCCATACAGCGACTGGAAGCGCAGCGCGGCGGCCGCCTCGATGTCGGCCAGGCGCGCGGCGCCCTGCGGCATGTCCACTTGCCACAGGCGCGCCAGCGCGTCGTCGAGCACCACGGCCAGGGGCCAGCCAGCGTATTGCCCCGCCGGCAGAATCTGCTCCAGCGCCTGGCCCAGGGCGGCAAAGTCGCCATGCAGGCCCAGACCGGCGTGCGGCACATACGCGGCTTCGCCCAGCAGGGTCCAGGCGGGCGCGCGCCAGCGGCTGCCGCGCCACAGGCTCATGTGGCCCGCCGCCACGCCCAGGCGCAATGCTTGTCCCAATCTCAACTTCGCGAAACTTCTACGCATGCAGGGTGACCCTCTTGATTTCCGTGATGGTGGTGGCGCCCCGCTTGACCAGTTCCAGCGCCGCCAGACGCAGGCTGCGCGTGCCATTCGCATACGCGGCCGCCTTGATCTGGCGGATCGGTTTTTTATCGACGATGAGTTCGCGGATTTCATCGGTCAGCACGAGGATTTCGGCGATCGAGCGGCGTCCCTTGTAGCCCGTGCCGCGGCAGTCGCCGCAACCCTTGCCCTGCTTGAATTGATACTGCGCCACGTCGGCGCGCGCCAGGCCCACGCTGGCCAGTTCACTGTCATCGGGCGTGTAGTCGGTGGCGCAATGGGGGCAGTTGGTGCGGATCAGACGCTGTGCCCAGATGCCGTTCAGGGCCGAGACGAACGCATACGGGTCGATGCCCATGTGGGTAAAACGGCCGAACACGTCAAACACATTATTCGCATGCACGGTGGTGAGCACCAGGTGACCGGTAAGCGCCGACTGCACGGCGATTTCCGCCGTCTCGCGGTCGCGGATCTCGCCCACCATGATTTTATCGGGGTCGTGGCGCAGGATCGAGCGCAAACCCCTGGCAAAGGTCAGCCCCTTCTTTTCATTCACGGGTATCTGCAAAATGCCGGGCAGCTGGTATTCGACGGGGTCTTCGATGGTGATGATCTTTTCGCGCCCGTTGTGGATTTCCGTCAGCGCCGCATATAAAGTCGTGGTCTTGCCCGACCCCGTGGGGCCGGTGACGAGCAACATGCCGTAGGCTTCCTGCGCCAGCGCGCGCAACGCTTCGAGCGATTGGGCGTCAAAGCCCAGCGCTTCGAGGGTCAGCGCGCCATAGGCCTCGATCATGGCGCGCTTGTCGAGGATGCGGATGACGGCATCCTCGCCATGAATGCTGGGCATGATGGAGACGCGCAAGTCGATTTCGCGCCCGCCCGATTCGACGCGGAAGCTGCCGTCCTGCGGCACGCGGCGTTCGGCGATATCGAGTTCGGCCAGCACCTTCAGGCGCGAGATGATGTGTTCGGCCACTTCGATGCCGTTGACGGCCGTGGCGTGATCGAGCACGCCGTCGATCCGGTACTTGACGGCCAGGCCGCCGGCCGTGCTTTCCAAGTGGATGTCCGAGGCGCCCGCCTTCAGCGCATCGTACAAGGTCGAGTTGACCAGCTTGACGGCGGGGCTGGCCGCTTCCGAGACGCTGGCGAATGACAGCACGGCGGCCATCTTGCCGTCGCGCCGCGCGTCCGAGGCGGCACCGGGCAGCAGGCTGTCGACGGCGCGCGCCGATTCTTCCTGCTTCGACAGGTAGGCGCCGATGTCGGCCTGCAGCGCCAGGCGCACAGTCAAGCTGGCCTGTCCCGCGCGCGCACTGAGCCAGGTTTGCAGGTCGAGATCGAACGGGTCGGCAATCACGCCCAGCAGCTGACCATCATCGGCGCGCAGCAGCACGCTGTGGCGCGCCAAGGCCTGCGACAGCGGCAGCAGGTCGAAGGCAGGGACGTATGCCAGCATGTCGGCCGTTTCCAGCACGGCCAGACCGAACGGGCGCGCCAGTGCGCGCACCACGGCGCGCGCGTCGATGCCGCTCAAGTGCCGCAATTCTTCGACCAGGCTGCGCTTCGATTGCCGGCACAGGGCGCGCGCGCGCTGCAGCAGCGCGGCGTCGATGATCACGCCGGGCGCGCCGGGTTCGGGACTGGTGTGCATCATGAAATATCGCCGGCAAGGTCAAAGATGGGCATGTACAGCAGGATCACGATGGCGCCCACGATCAGGCCGATGGCGGCCATCAGCAGCGGCTCGAAGGTGCGTGTGAAGCGGTCGATCCAGCGGCTGATTTCACCGTCGTAAAAGGCCGCCGACTGCGTCAGCATGGGGCCCATGTCGCCCGTGCGCTCGCCCACGCGCAGCATGCGCAGGGAAATCGGCGTCGTCAGTTGATGCTGCTCAAACGCGGACGACAGGGGCTGGCCCGCCTCGATGGCGCCGCGCGCGCCCTGCAGGGACGCCTGCATGCGCGGCGAGACCATCGCCTGCACGGTGGAAATTGCCTGCACGATGGTGATGCCGCCTTCTGCCAGCATGCCCAGGGTCAGGTACAGGCGCGACAGTTCATAGATGCGCACGCGCTCGCCGATGCCGGGCAGTGTCGCCAGCAGGCGCGCCACGCCGCCGTGGCGCAGCAGGTGCCGCACGGCCGTAAATACAACGCTGCCGACCAGCGCCAGGCCGAGCAACAGCAGCAGGCCGTGTTCGGTGACGAACTGGCCCCAGCTGAGCATGACTTGCGACATCCACGGCAGGTTGCGCCCCGCGCCCTGGTAAACCTCGGCAAAGCGCGGCACGACATAGCTGATCAGAAAGGCGCTGACGCCGCCGCCCACGGCCAGCAGGATGGCCGGATAGATGGCGGCGCTGACGATTTTACTGCGCACCGTATCGATGCGCTGCTGGTAGTCGATGTAGCGCGACAGCGCGCGCGGCAAGTCGCTGGTGCCTTCGGCCGCCTTGACGATGCCGATGTACAAAGGGGGGAACAGTTCGGCCTGCTCTGCCAGCACGGCGGAAAAACGCTTGCCTTCTCGCAAGCCTTCCAGCAGACGCGTGAGCACGCTGCGCGTGGCGGGCGCGGCTTCCTTTTCCAGCAAGGCTTCCAGCGCTTCGACGATGCCCAGGCCCGCATTGAGCAGCGCCAGCAATTCCTGGCTGAACAGCAGCAAGGGCAGCGCCCGCGCGCGCTGGCGCCCGGCCGCGCTGAACGGCGTGGCGCGCAGCGGACGGATGGCGCTGACGAACAGTCCCCGCGCCTCGGCCTGGCGGCGCGCGTCCGCTTCGTCGCGGCCGTCGATTACGCACGTCGTCAGGGTAGCAACGGCCTGGTCCGTGGAAAGCGCGCGCACTTCAAACTGCATGATGGCGTGGCCGTGACGAAGGAGTGGGCGCGCTGGTCTTAGAGCCTATGCCAGTAGGGAGCGTCTTCTGCTGGCAGTTCATCAGGAGCGCGGACAAGGCGTGAGGAGGACGCGTGGCGAGCCACGCGACGACGATCAACGCAGTCCCCGCTTCTGAGGGGCGCCAGCAGGGGATGTATTCATCTACTGGGATAGGCTCTTATTGCGAGCTGATGTCGGCATTCTCGCCGCTGCCGCCCGGCTGGCCATCCTTGCCCATCGATACGATGTCATATTCGCCCTTGCTGCCGGGTGCGCGGTATTGATAGGCATGGCCCCATGGGTCGAGCGGCACGGCCTTTTTCAGGTAGGGGCCATTCCAGCGCGTGCCGGCGGCCGGCGGCGCCACCAGCAGCGCGGCCAGGCCTTCTTCCGTGCTCGGGTAGCGCCCCACGTCGAGGCGGTAAGTATCGAGCGATTTTTCAAACGCCTCAATCTGCGCCTTGGCCACCGTCACTTCGGATTTGCCCAGCTGGGCGAAATATTTGGGGCCGACATAGGCCGCCAGCAAGCCGATGATCACGATGACGACCAGCAATTCGAGCAAGGTAAAGCCGCGCGCATGGCGCGTTGCCGCAAAGTTCTGCCTGTGTGCTGCATGCATCCGGTAACTCCTTCTTGCCTACCTTCAATACATTGCCGCCATGTGCGCCGCTGGTGGCTGCGCACAGACGGCGCGCGCCTGCCTGATGCCTAGCAGGCTACCATGCCGCTTATGGTTAATACAATCTTTTATTTGTACTGAAAACAACAAAAACCCTGGGGAAACCATCGCGTTTGCACTAACGCAAATCGCGTGCCACCGGACCTGGCGCGGGCGTACAATCGGCGCATGAGCGGCCCTGCCGCCGCCATCTGCCGAAGGAATTGCATGTCTACAATCCGCTTGAGCCTTGCCCTCCTGGCCGCCGCCAGCGTGCTGCCAGCGGGCGTATCGGCGGCGCAGCGCCAACCGTATATTGTGCAACTGTGTGTGCAATTGACCCCGCTGCCCGACGCGGCGCAGCGGGAAGCCCAACGGGAAGCGGGACGGCGCACCGTGCTGGCGCTGGTACCCGACGCCACGGTGCAATACCAATATACGGCCGCGCTGAACGGCTTTGCCGCCCTGCTGACGCCAGCCGAGGTCAAGCGCCTGCGCGCCAGCCCCCTCGTCGCGCGCGTCTCGCCCAGCACCGAAGAGCATGTCAATGACAGGGGCGCGCGCAGCGTGCCCGATGCGCAGCGCTGAAGCCTGGCCCGGGCCGGCAGAGCCGGTGCTTACGCCACTGGCAGGCGCTGGCGGCGGCGCAAGGCAAAGCCGATCAGCGCCAGGCCGCCCGTCAGCATCATCCATTCCGACGCCTCCGGCACGGCCGATATCGACGCGATGCTGGCATAGGTGCTGCCGGCGATGCTGGCGGGCAAGCCGCCATTGACCGGCGTCAGTTCGAATTGCAGCAAGTTGCCATTCGCGTTGCCCAAGTAGGACATGCCGGTGTAGTCGAGCATGCCCACGCCAAACGTCGTGCCCGCGTTGCCGGCCGTGTTCAGGAAGTCGCCGCCGAAGACCACGTTGAATGCGAACTTGCCGCCCAGGGTCACGTTGTGAAACCAGTCGTTGTAGGCGCCACTATTGCCGAAGGTTAAGGTGCCCGGCACGCTGCCGCTGACATTGCCTTCCTGCGACGCCAGCGCGCCGAACGCGCCCGAGAAGTTGCTCAAGGTGGCACTGGCGCCCGGTGCGGAGCTGTTGCCGGCGATAAAGGCAAAGTCGAGGAAGCCGGCGCCCGAGAACTGGCGCGTGTCGATTTCCACGTGGTAACTGAGCGTGTCCGCCAGCGCCAGGCTGGAGCTGCCAGCAAGCAAGGCGGCCAGCACGGCGCGGCGCAAGGTACGGTGGAGTGTCGTTGTCAACATGATGGTGTCCTCAGAAGTTGCCGGCGTAGATGCTGGCGGAATAATGGATCGTCACTTTCGACGGATTGCTGAAGCTGACGGCAACCGAAGCCGTCGCGCCCGGCGCCAGGCTGGCCCCGTTCACCGTGATGTAGGACGCGCCCGCATGGCTGCCCGTGGCGTTGCTCAGGCTGATGCCGGCCGGCAAGCCGCCAAACACCACCTGAAACGGGCCGCTGATGGCCGCCGTGCCCGTGTTGGTGAACGAGAACGTGCCCGTGTACTTTTGCGTCGCGCGGTTGAACGTCAGGCCCGAACTGGCTTGCGCCACGGCGGCCGTGATGTCGCGGTAGCCGGGCTGCAAGTCCAGGCTGACGACGACGGGGTCGTGGTCCGAGGCGCGGTACGGCAGGGCGTTGTACAAGTCTTGCGGCTTGGCCGCATCGATGTTGTAGTCGATCACTTCCGGCTCGTCGGCATTGACATGCCACTCGGCAACACCGACCACTTGCGGGCTCAGTGCGGCGCTGGCCAGCGCATGGTCGAGGTAGCCGCTCTGGCCGCCAAACACATACGAATACGGCATGCCGGATGGGCGCACGAAACGCTCGAGTTCATTCACGAAGCCGGCGCCCGTGATGACCTGGATCGGGTCTTCCGCGCCATACGAGTTCAAGTCACCAATGACGAGCACGTCCGCGTCGCCGGCGGCGGCTGCCACTTGCGGCACGAAACTGCCCACCAGCCGCTGCGCCTGCTGCACGCGCGTGGCGTTCCAGCAACTCTGGCTATCGTTCTGGTCCGCGTCCAGCCCGCCGGACGGGCAGCTGCCCTTCGATTTCAAGTGATTGACGATCAGCGAGAATTTCTCGCCATTGCCGGCGCGGAAGGTTTGCGCCATCGGCGGACGGTTGTTGATGGCGTTGGCGTCCGACAAGGCGCCGCCCACCAGGCCCAGCCTGGCCGGCTTGTAGATCATCGCCACGCGGATGGCGTCCGTGCCGGTCGCGGCCGGCTTCGGCACCACGGCGTAGGTGACGCCGCCGATGGCAGCGTTGAGCTGCTCGACCAGATAGGTGACGGCCGTTTCGCCATTGTTCTGGATTTCCATCAAGCCCACCACGTCCGCATCGATGGCTTTCAGTTCGGCGACAATCTTGTCGCGCTGGCGCACGAATTCCGCCAGGTTGTCGGCACCGCGGCAATTGCTCTTGCTGGTCGACGTGCCCAGGGTACAGCCCTGCCCCGTCTGGCCAAACACGTTGCTGCCATTCGTAAAGGTCGTGAAGAAATTGAGCACATTCGCGCTGGCCACCTTGACGTTGCCTGCCGCCAATTCCGGCGCGCCGCCGCGCGGGTTGTCACGCGAAAACTGCGGCGCTTGCGTCGGCTGCAGTTTGTACGCGGCGCCGCCACCGCCGATGGCGCCAAAGTCGACCACGCCCGTCAGGTCGGCGACCGTATCGCCGCTGCGCACGGTCCCATCCTGGCCGATATACGGTATCGTCGGCGGGGTAACGAAGATGCCATCATCGAGCACGATCAGGTTGTTCGCATTGGCCGCGATCAAGGCTTGCGCTTCGGCGGAGCCGGCAGGGTAACGGTTGGTCGGCACTTCGCGCCGTCCGGCCGACAGGGTCAATTCGCCGCGCGCGCCCAGGTAGGCGTTCTGCGACACGGTCAACGGTTGCGTGAAGCGCACCAGCATGCCTTCCACGGCCGCCAGGTTGTCGTTGGGCAAGGTCACATTCGTCGGCACGACGGCGTGGCCCGCGCTTTGCGTGAGGATGGCCGTCACGTCTTTCAATTCCGTGTAGGAATTTTTTGCGCCCGTGGGCGTGTATTCAAACACCGTGCCCGTCACGCGCACCAGTTCGCCTGGCTGCACCGTGGTGCCGGTATTGCCCGTGTAGACAAAGATGCCGTCCGACGTCGATGGGTCGCCGTCGCCGGCCGCATCCTGGATGAAGAAGCCGGTGCCCACTTTCAGTGTCACCACGCCTTCGCTTGTCTGCACGGAATTGGCGTACGGGCTGGCCGCGCCGCTGCCCTGAATTTGCGGAATCGTGTGGCTGATGACCGCCAGGCCCTGCACGGCCACGTCCACCTTGCACGAGGCTGTCTGCTGCTGGTCGTTGCTGAAACTGACGATGACGGGATAATTGCCCACCGGCACGCCAGCAGCCACCAGCAGGCTCACGCTGGCGCTTTCGCCAGGCACGCCGGCAGCGCTGAAACTGGCCAGGCTGATGCCAGCCACGGCGGGCGAACTCAAGATCGCGGCATTCACGACGCCATCGACATCGGAAGCGCGCAGCACGGCGTTGCCGCCATTGCCCACGGCCAAGGCCAGGCTGGCGGGGCAGCTGGTGATGATCTGGTGCACCACGGGGCCGCCGCAGGCATGGCGCGGCGAGGCCGTATTGCGCGGCGTCACGCTGCCGCTGGTGAAGTCCAAGCCATTGTCGTCCGTATCGCTGCAGCCGCCGTTCGCGCGCGCAATCGACAGGGTGTTCGATGGTGCGGGCGCCACATTGCCCTCGAAACCGTTGGCCGTGCCGAAGCCGACCAGGTCGATGACGGCTGCGCCCGTCGGGTTGACCACCGTTTGCGCCGTCTTGCTATTGCTCAACAACACCTTGCCCGCCGTGCCCGACATGGCCAGGCTGCCCGCGGCATCGGGCGTGGGCAAGTCCTGCGTGCCGCCCGCGCCCTTGGCTTGTTGCACCAGCAAATACTGGCCCGCTTGCAAATCGATAGCCGGCAAGGCCGTCACTGCCCAGCTGCTGCCGGTGGCGGAAGCATATTGCACGCTCCAGTTGCTCAGGTTCACGGGACTGGCGCCACGGTTGAACAATTCAATGAAATCGTTGCGGTACAGCGCCCCCGTATTGCCGCCACCACCATACACCTGGCTGATGACGATATCGGAAGCGGCCAGTGCCGGCATGCCCAGCGACGACAGCAAGCCCGCCATGAGGGACAGGCGCCACGGCGCGGCGCGCAGGGACCGCCCGGCTGATGCAGGGTGAGCCGGAGTGTAAGTATTTTTCATGAAAATTCCTGGTGGAAATTTAAAGTTCCGGTCTGCCAATACAAGCAGGCGGCGCTGAATTTCAGGCAACAACATTAGCCAACTAAATAGTCTTTTTACTATCAGATGATAGTAATATTCAAGCGTGACCGCTTGATGACAAAAGTTGACTGGAATGCATGCACTTTGCACGTACAGGAATGCCAAGCTGGACTATCACACAATATTTTGTTGCATAAAAGTATGCATAAATGTATGAATTGATAATAAAAATAAACTATGGGAAATTGCGTAGAGTGCAAGTATGCTACCATTTGCTTGCGCTAGATAAACATCTGGCGGCAAACAGACTCTCAGTTGCCGCCAGCAGCCACGGCAACGGGCAAACAGCAGGGATAGGAAAGATTGATCATGAGAAAAAATAGTTACCCTTCATACTCAACACTGTTGCTTGCAGGATCTCTGCTGCTGCCTCTGCTGCCGGCCCAGGCGAATACCTACGCTGGTTATTATGTCAATCCGCAAGCCGTGCCGCCTGGCAAAAAACCGAATTGCTCGCAGTCCATGCAAGATGGAAACACGAAAGAAGCGCAGGGCCAGGGCGCATCCGGCGTCAGCATGGAAGGCGTGAGCAGCCCGTGCAGCCTGTCCAATGGCGATATCAATTACGATGAATTCAAGAATGATGGCGTCGGTCCCGGCGCGGTCAGCAGCATCGGTGACGATGCCGCCTATCACCGCAGCCTGCCCAGCGACGATGCCAAGACCGGCGTAAAACGCTTGCCATCGGATGCGCTGGAGTTCAGCAGCGTGAGCAGCCGTCCGCTCGCTTCCATACTTGGCGCCTTGACCAGCACGGGCACGGACAGTTTCAATGCGGCATCAACGTTGCAGCCATTCGCGCCGGCTGGCCTGGTCGGCTGGCCTGCGGCGAGTGCTGGCGGCACCGAACGCCTGGCAGCTGCCAGCTTCGTCAGCCCCGACGCCACTGGCGGCGCTTCCGGCGACCCTGGCGTGTTTGGCACCAATCCGACCGTCGCGAGCGTAACGCCGCCCGTCGTGACGCCTCCGGTGGTGACACCTCCGGTAGTGACGCCACCGGTGGTGACGCCGGTCGATCCGAATATCCCGGCCATCCCGGAAGCGTCCACCTGGGCCATGCTGCTGGCCGGACTGGCCCTCGTCAGCCTGGCGCTGCGCCGCCGCAGCAGCTAATACCTGTCAGCGTCGGTATGGCGTACTCAACGGTTCGCCGATGAAGATACCCTGCGCCGGCCAGGCCACGCTCTTCCAGTAAGCCTCGATCGCCGTATCGCCGGACAGATAGCGCTGCAGCAGCACCGTCGGTTGCGGAAACTTCTGCCAGTAATTACACGGTTCGCTAACGCTGCCATAACTGGCCGTGGCGCCCGCCTCGAGCCAGCGCAAGCTGCTCATCTGCCCCGTTCCCAACAAGTCGCCGCCATACGACGTCAAATGATCGGCCAGCGCGCCCGCTGCAAACTTGAGCGTGTCGAGCTTGGCCACGCGCGCCATGCCCGTCTGGTAGACCATGATGTCCGTTGCGCCGTCGAGCTCGTCGGCGCGCAGGCGCTTGATGTTCAGTTTTTTTGTCGGCAAACGTCCTGCCGGCGGGAAAAACGGCGCACGGCTGTTGCGCGCCGTTTCACCGGTCGTCAAATAATACGCATTCGCTTCCTGCAGGCGAAAACCGGCGCTGACGCCACGCTCGATCAGCTCGCGCGCCTGCGCCACCGATTCGGTGGGCAACAGCATGCTCAGGCGCATCTTGTATTGCGCATACGGCAGGCCGTGCGCGGCATTGAAATAGGGACTGGGCTGGCCCGCGCCGCAGCTGCGTGCACACAGTCCCGCATCGATGCCCAAGGTGTAGGCGGAAGTGATGGAATTGCATTCGACGGCGTACGGCGCCGTCCAGACCATCAGCACGGCCTGGATTTCAGGGCTGAGCTGGCTGTCGATCTGCTTTTTCAGAGTAGCGAACTCGACGGCGCTGAGCTTGTGCGGACGATTGGCGATGCGCACGTGAACGATATTGGCAGCCGGTATATTGCGCGCCTGCCGATAATAGTCGGCGATGGCCACGCTATTGGGCTCATCGTCGTTGACCACCAGCGCCAGCTGCCCGGCCGATAGCGCCGGCGACATGGCGGGGGCGACAAACTGGGCGCGGGCGTCGGCCTGCACCAGGACGCTGGCGAGCAAGGGTAAGAGCAGGTATTTCAAAGCGGAGAGACTGGCCTGTACTGGTCGAAGGGGCAAGAAACGCTTGCGGCATGTTACTAATCTACCTTGAAAGACTTTGCTTTACCAAGCGATATTGCCGGAAAATGCCGCTCGATGAAGACCTCCGAACGCCAGAACCGTTGTCCTGGCGCTGCATGCGTGCCTAGACGCGTTTGTAGACATCTTCGTAGCGCACGATATCGTCTTCGCCCAGGTAGCTGCCGGACTGCACTTCGATCAGGTGCAGCGGCAGGCGGCCGGGATTTTCCAGGCGATGCGTCATGCCGATAGGAATGTAGGTCGACTGGTTTTCACTCAGCAACTTGACTTCATCGCCGCACGTCACCTGCGCCGTGCCGCTGACGACGATCCAGTGTTCGGCGCGGTGATGATGCATCTGCAGGGACAGCTTGCCGCCAGGATTGACCGTAATGCGCTTGACCTGGAAACGGTCGCCCAGGTCGATGCCTTCGTAGCAACCCCATGGGCGATACACCTTGGTGTGCTGCAAATGCTCGGTACGGCCCGTGCTTTGCAAGTGGGAAACCACTTGCTTGACGCGCTGTACCTGGTCCTTGTGCACCACCAGCACGGCGTCCGCCGTTTCCACCACGACCACGTCCTGCACGCCGATCAGCGCCACGATGCGGCTTTCGGCGCGCACCAGCGAATTGCTCACGTCGTCCAGGTACACATCGCCGCGCACGGCATTGCCGGCTGCATCGCGCGGCAAGACCTCGCGCAGCGCGGACCAGGAGCCCACGTCGCTCCAGCCGATATCGGCCGGCACGACCACGGCGCGGCTCGTGTGTTCCATCACGGCATAATCGATGGAGTCGGCGGGACAGGCGGCGAACTCCTTCTCGCTCAGGCGGCAGAAATCGAGGTCGCGGTAAGCCAGGCGCACTGCCGCTTCGGTGGCGCTGGCCATGGCGGGCTGGAATTGCGTCAATTCCTGCAAATAGCTGGCGGCGCTGAAGAGAAACATGCCGCTGTTCCAGAAGTAGTCGCCGCTGGCAACAAAACCGGCCGCGGTCGGCGCATCGGGTTTTTCCACGAAACGGTCGATCTGGTAGCACGCTTCGCTGCCCGCGATGGCTGCGCCGCGACGGATGTAGCCATAACCTGTTTCCGGCGCCGTCGGCACGATGCCGAAGGTGGCCAGCGCGCCTTGCGAGGCGGCCTGGAGCGCATTGTCGATGGCCGCATGAAAGGCCGCCCGGTCTTCAATGACGTGATCGGCAGGCAACACCAGCATGATGGCTTGCGGGTCGAGCGCTTGCAAATACCAGGCGGCGGCGGCGACGGCCGGCGCCGTGTTGCGGCCCACCGATTCGAGCATGATGGCCAACGGTTCGATGGCGATATCGCGCATCTGCTCGGCCACCAGGAAACGGTGCTCGTCGCCACAGATCAGCAGCGGTGCCATCATCTCCGGCCAGCCAGCCAGGCGCAGCGCCGTTTCCTGCAGCATGGTTTTGTCGGATACCAGCGGCAACAGCTGCTTGGGCAGCGCTGCGCGCGACAGGGGCCAGAGGCGGCTGCCGGCGCCGCCGGACAGGATGACGGGATAAATCTTCATGGTGGACGTCCTCTATTTATTTCAATAATGCAAGTTCAACGGGGCTGCGGCGCTTGCTGCGCCGGTCGCGCGCGTTCGACCATTGATCGGTCAGGCATTCGGACACGTGTTTCATGTCTCCGTTGCGGTCGACACTGTATTCCTTGAAGACGATAACTTCTTCCAGAGCAATGTTCTGCAGCACGCGCGTATAT
>NZ_LT607483.1:463966-497698 GCF_900095235.1 Janthinobacterium sp. UMAB-60 | reverse complement strand
GGTGGGGCCGATGATGGTGGCGCCCGCCTCGATCTTGCAGCCCGAGCCGATATACACGGGCCCTTCGATGTGCGTGCCTTCCCACTCTATACTCGTATTCAAGCCCACCCAGATGCCCTCTTCCAACTGTACACCAGGCACGTCCATGTGGGCCACTTCCCCCATCATGACGCTTTGCGATACTTCCCAGTAATCCTTGATGTTGCCGATATCGATCCAGTTGAACGTGCGCGACTGGGCGTAGAAAGGCAAACCTTTTTCTGCCAGCAGGGGAAACAAGTCCGAGCCGATGTCGAAGACCGTATCCTTGGGTATCAAGTCCAGCACGGCAGGCTCGAAAATATAGATGCCGGTGCTGACATGGTTCGACAGGGCCGTTTCCTGGCTGGGCTTTTCCTGGAACGCCTGGATGCGGCCATCCTTGTCGCTGACCACCACGCCATAGCTCGACACCTTGTCCCACGGCACTTCGCGCGTGATCACGCTGGCCAGCGCCCCCTTGCGGCGATGCTCGAACAGGGCCGACTGGATGTCGAGGTTGATCACCGCATCACCGCACAGGACGATGGTGGTATCGTCAAAAAAGCCGCCGAATTCCTGGATCTTCTTCATGCCGCCGGCCGAGCCTATCGGCTGCGGCACCACCACGCCGGCATCGGTCATATAGCCTTCGAACGAGTAGCCGATCTGCACGCCATACTGATGGCCGTCGCCGAAATACTCTTCGATCTTTTCATGCAGGTAACTGACATTGACCATGATGTCGCGCACGCCATACTTGGCCAGGTGCTCGATCAGATAGGCCATCACGGGCTTGCCCAGGATGGGGATCATGGGCTTGGGTAAGTCATAGGTCAGCGGGCGCACGCGCGTCCCCTTTCCTGCGGCCAAAATCATTGCTTTCATTTCACGCTCCAATGTCAGTGGGGACGCCGAACTCTGCCTGCACCTACCCGAAGCGATAGAATATCACCAATTTGGCAACACTATTACCTTTTTCATACTATTTTTTGCGCATTGCAACATGCCAGACTGCCATCTTTTGTGGCGACCGCGTCAGCGGTACCTGGCGCATTCGCGCAGGAATACCAGGATGTCCCAGGTATAGCGTCGCAGCAGCCGGCGCGGCTCTTGCAGCAAACGGTAAAACCACTCCATGTGGATGCGCTGCACAAAAGCGGGCGCGCGGCGCTTGCCGCCGGACCAGAAGTCGAACAGCGCGCCCACGCCCACCAGTACGTTGGCGTCCAGGGCATCCTGATGAGCGAGTATCCAGCGCTCCTGGATAGGGTTACCCATCGCCACGAGCACGACCTGGGCGCGCGTCGCATTGATTTGCCGCACCAGATCGGGCGCACTGCCGATGCCGGCATGGCCATCGCAACTGCCGACGACGTCCTGCCCCAGCACGGTGCGCACATGCGTCACCGCCTTGGCCAGGATGTCGGGTTGCGCGCCCAGCATGAACACGCGCAGCGGCTGGGCGCTTTGCCCGAACAAATACGGCGTGAAATCGGTGCCATTCAGATTCGCGGCGAAACGGCGCCCCTGCATCAGCCTGGCGGCGATATCCATGCCGACACCATCGTTGACGATGAGGTAGCGGCGCGAGGAGTCAGCTTCCAGTACGAAGCGGTTCTTCACGATAAAGTTGGTATTGGCAAAAAACAGCGCCGTCTTTTCCCCGCGCGCGATGATGCCCAGCAAGTGCTGCGCCAGCCACTCGCGCGTCGTGCTCAGCACGGGAAAGCGGCTGATGTTGATGGTTTCTGGTGCTTCCATGGTGCTTGTGCGCCTCCTTCAATCCGCGGCCGCGCCGCGGTGCTTCAAATTGCGTAATTGCCTGAGCAGTGACAATGGATCAAAGCCCCCTGCCGTGCCGCGCAGCGCGCGCCCCAGCAGCAGCATCGGCAGCAGGTAGGCGATGGCGCCGGCAAACAGGGCCAGCACCAGCAGCACGATGGCGCTGCCCTGCCACCAGCGGACCATCGCGTACAAGGTCAGCAACAGTGCCGCAGCGCCCGCCAGGATAGGCTGCAGCGCCACCAGGAAGGACGTCCAGGGCAAGTCCATGGCCTTGCATGCCAGGTGCTGCGACCACGGCAACATCAGCAGGTAGGCGGCGGCAAACGACAAGCTCATCGCCAGCAAGCCATACTGGCTGAAGCAGGCGGCCAGGATCACGGCCAGGCTCAGCTGCAAGATACCGAGCAGCGGCGGCCAGCGGCTGTGTCCCAGGGCAAACAGTACATAGTTGTTCAGTTCCGCTACCGAAGAGAGGCAATACAGCAGTGCCAGCGCGGCGATGGTACTACTGGCAGGCAACCATTTCTGGCCAAATACCGTTGCCACCAGCGGCTCGGCCAGGGCGGCCTGGAACAGCAGCATGGGCAGCATCAGGAACAGCATCATCGCCAGCAATTGCAGGTAAGCCTGGCGCAGCTGCTCGGGCTTGCCGCTGGCGGCGGCGAACACGGGCAGCGACACGCGCAGCAGCGACGCCGTGATGACCAGGTACACGGCCGACGTCAGGCGCTTGGCCAGGTTGTACAGCCCGGTCGCATACGGCCCCAAAAAGAGACTCACCAGCAAGGAATCGCCATTGCTGTTGGCAAAAGACAAGACGCCGGAGACGCTGACCTGGCGCACATCATGCCAGTAGCGGCTGGGCCGCGCGCGCCACGCCAGGCTGGGCAGCCAGCCGCTTTGCAGCACCACCAGCAGCAGCGCCAGTCCGGCCGCCATCACTTGCTGCACCACCAGCGACATGGCGCCCCAGCCACGGTAGGCCAGTGCAATGCCCAGCACGCCACCGAGCATGACGGACACGGTGGAGCGGATGGCCAGCTGCTTGAATTTCATCTGCCGTACCAGCCGCGCTTCGTAGGAACGCACCATGCCGAAGAACAGGATCGAGAGGCTCATGCCTTGCAGCACGGGCGCCAGCGATGGTGCGCTGAACAGCGCCGAGACGGGGCCGGCGCTCAGGAACATGCAGGCGCACAACAACAGGCCGGCGGCCGTGCAGCGCCAGAACAGCGCCGAATAGACGCCGTCATCGGGTTCTTTCGCGCGTATCACGGGCATGGCCAGTGCGTCGAGCACGACCAGGCGCGAGAACAGGATGAACAAATGGGCAATCGTCAACAAGCCGAATTCGGCAGGGTTGAGCAGCCGCGCCAGGATGGCGAAGATGATGAAGGACAAGCCCTGCTGGGCCAGATTGTCGAGCACGGCCCAGAAGGAGCCGGACGCCATGCCAGGCGCCTTGACGGTGCCTTCGGCTTTGCTCTCGCTCATGCCGCTGCCCCGCTCATCGGCGGGCCTTGTAGCTGGCCACGGTCGCACTGACGAAATCGCTGATGCGCGCGGCTATCGTGCCGATATCGAAGCGGTGCGAATGCTGCAGCGCATTTTGCGCCAGGCGCATGCGCGCAGGCTCGTCCGGTTCCAGCACGTCGCGTAGCAAGGTGATCAGTTCGTCGTGCTGGCCCGAGGCAAAGGTGTAGCCGTTCTCGTTTTCGCGGATGCTCTCGGCGATGCCGCCGGAACGCGCGCAAATGACGGGCACGCCGTAGGCCAGCGCTTCGACGACGATGCGGCCAAACGGCTCCTTCCACTTCGACGGCACCACCAGCACGTCGAACAGCGGATAGACGTCATCGGGCTTGACCCAGCCCATGAACTCGACGTCGGCATCGCCGAATTTTTCACGCAGGCTGGCCACATACGCTTCGTCCTCGCCCGTGCCGCCGATCAGGAAGCGCACATTGCTGTTCGGCCCCATCAGGCGCGCCGCATCGGCCAGCACGTCAACACCCTTGTGCGGCGCCAGCACGCCCATGTAGCCAACGACCAGCTTGCCGTCGCGCGCCTTGGGCACCCGCCCCGCGATGGGGAACACGGGACCGGGAATGACGGCCGAAGTGGCGTGCTTGAAGTAGCCCAGTTCCAGATGTTGATCGACAACAAAACGCGTTTCGCCAAAGACCCCGTCCACCAGGTGCGACATCGGTTTCTTTCCGACTGACAACACCTTGCAACTGCCGCACTGGCCCGTGCAATTGGCGCCGTTCTTGAACAGGCCGCCACGCCAGCAAGCCAGAAAGTAACTCTGGATGACGTGTACCACGGGCACCTTGTGCATGCGCGCCAGCAACCAGGTTGCCACATTGATGTTTTCAATGCTGACCGTCATGACGACGTCGGGCCGGAAAGCCTTGACGTGCGGGCGCAAGCGCCAGTAGGCGCGCGGATTGAAATTTTCCAGCACATGCCACAACATCTTCAAGGCTGCCGGGCGTTTGGTAAAAAAGTAGTCCCAGTACACATTCGGCGAGCGCATGATATGCACTTCCACGCCCTTGTACTGTTCCACGCCGGCGGCGTCGCCGACAGTGACGACGCGCACCTCGTGTCCCTGGGCCAGCAAGCCGCTGGCGATCATGAACGAGCCTTCCGGCCCGCCCCCTTTGCCGCGCGGAGGAAAGGCGGCACACACAAGCAAAATTTTCAAGTCGGCGCTCGATCAGTAAAAAGAGAGAAAAAAGTGGACATGGCGTCAGCTGACGGTCGCCCTGTTCTTGACGCCCAGGCGCGCGAACATGCCCTCGATCCGTCCGGCGTACTTCTTGCCGAGGTTTTTCACGGCCAGCGCGCAATAGCGTTCCACCGTATAGAAGTACAGGGTCGCCAGCGCAATGATCAGCCCGAAAGTCAGCGC
Source organism: Janthinobacterium sp. UMAB-60 (assembly GCF_900095235.1). Classification (NCBI taxonomy): domain Bacteria; kingdom Pseudomonadati; phylum Pseudomonadota; class Betaproteobacteria; order Burkholderiales; family Oxalobacteraceae; genus Janthinobacterium; species Janthinobacterium sp. UMAB-60. The sequence goes on along the minus strand of NZ_LT607483.1, from coordinate 492,975 downwards.
GACGACGACGGGATGGGCAATATCGTCCGGATACAGTTTCTTGACCCAGTACAGCACCGGCATGTGCAGCAGGTACAGTGAAAAACTCAGGCTTCCCATCAGCCGCAGCAAGGGATTGCCGAACAGCAGGCGCGCGCTGAGGGAGTCGAAGGAAAAGGCGAAAATAAAGAAGGCCACCAGCACCGCCATCACCAGCGTGCTGAGGTTTTCATGGGTCATGCGCTCGCTGAGCTGGATGAAGCCGCATTCGACGCCCAGGAAAAGCAGCAACAAGCTCACATGGATGATATTGATCAACTGCGGCTGGTGAAATTCAATGTGCATCTTCCGGCGCACCACGCCGGCCAGCACGCCAAAGGCAAAGTAGTGCAGATTGGCGCCCACAAACGTGCCCGGCAGGCTGCGGCGCACCATGATCAGCAGCACGCAGGCGAAGACGATAAAGACCAGTGGCAAGGCATTCTTGGTCGACACATAGTGGGCCGTTGCGCTCCACAGCAGCAGGAACAGGACATAGAACTGCACTTGCGGGCCTATCGTCCAGAAGACAGACTCGTTACCGATGAACAACAGATGACGCAGCAAATTGTGCGTGCCGATCTGATACTCGAACTGCGGGTCGAAGCAAGTGAAGATGACGAAGGACGCAAGGATCGTGAACAGGTAGGCGGGCGCGATGCGCGTAAAGCGCGCCAGGCTGTAGGCAGTCACGTCCTCGGCACAGAATTTCTTGTCGAGATACAGGTAGGACAAGAGAAAGCCGCTGAGCGAGAAAAAAATCATCACGCCCAGGTTATGAAAATGGTGCGACAGGCGTAAAAATCCTTCGCTACCCATGTGGGCGTAAATCACCATCAGGGCGGCAAAACCGGCCAGGCCGGAGATTGAATCGATTTTCTTGTTCACTGAGATAGCTCACCGGTTATGAAGGAAAAACATAGCCGTCTCGGCTGCTCCTGCGATCGGTGCGTCAATACACCGCCGCGCAGCACTATTATAATTAGATTAATTTTTATTGTCCGCACATTATGACATGCCGCTTGAAACAATTACCGTTTACACTACAGTACCGGTCAGTAAAAATCTTTGACGCCAGCTTATTTTCGCTTGCGCAGAAGTTCTTCATAGATTGCCACGTAGCGCCCGCCGATATGATTCCAGCTGTACTGCTCGGAAAAATGCTGCAATTGCATGCGCCGCGCCGCGTACGCATCCTGGTCTTGCGCATGCGCGGCGGCAATTGCCGCCACCGTCTGCGCCACGTCGCCAGTGTGCAAGATACCGAGCTGCGCCTTTTCCAGCAGCTTGCGAAATGGCGGAATATCGCTGAGCACGGGCGTCAAGCCCGCGCTCATCGCTTCGATGGCGGCAATGCCAAAGCCTTCATGACGCGACAGGCAGATATAGTAGCTCGACTGCGACATCAGCTCGGCCAGTTGCGCATCGCTGGGATTGGCGACGATGCTGACGCGTTCGGCAATCCCCTTCTCGCGCGCCAGCGCTTCCAGGTCGGCGCGGCTGAGGTCATACTCGCGCCCGGCAATCACCAGGCGCCATTCAGGATGGCGCGCGGCCAGTCCGGCAAACAGGTCCAGCGTTTCCTTCAACCCCTTGTTCGACGACCAGCGCCCGAAATACATGATGCACGGCAACTTCGTGACGGAACCCTTGGCCTGGTACTTTTCCACATTGACGCCGTTTTCAATCACCGTCAGGCGCGGCGCCTTGATGATCTTGCCGAACAGATTGCCATCGTTGTCGCTGGTGCCGACCACGCGCGCATACGCGTGCGAGGTGGCGCGCGTGACGGTATGGAAGAAGATCGTCTTCAGGCGCGAGGCAAAGCTGGTATGGAAGAAGCCGCCATGGGTGGAGGCAACCAGCGGACGCCGGTGCAGCCACTTGGTGGCGGCCAGGTAATCATAGGCAAAATCGACGCCATGCACGTGCACCACGTCATAGTCGCCCAGCAGTCGCACCACGCCGGGCGAGAACGGATAGCGCGTCGAGCCCGAATAGGGAATGCGGATCACGCGCACGCCATTGACCACCTCTTCCGCCGGCAGGATGTCGGCCGGGTTCACGAATACGCGGTTCAGCGTGATGATGGTGGGAATGTGGCCGTGGCAACGGGCTTGGTAATGGGCAATATTTTGTACGACATCTTCCATGCCACCGATCGATGGATAGTACTGGCGAACAACATGTGCAACTTTAATCGGCATAATGGGCTTTCCCGGCAACAAATTGGCCGGAGCGCAGCGGAGAGGTCAGCCATTTCTTGTCGCGCACGGCGCAACAGCCGAGCAAGAACCAGAGGACGCCGGCCGACTTCAGCGCGAACAGGGAGGTACCGCTGATGCACAGGATCAGCGACATATAGATAACGATATAGGTACGGAAGCGCTCGCCGTGTTCGTCACGCATCTTGATCATCCACAGGCCGATCCACAGCACCACGCAGCCAAACAGGCCAAAGCGCGTCAGGATGATGGAATAGCCCATGTCGCCGAAGTTGATGTTATAGCCGGCCAGTCCGAAAATTTCAGCCGTGCCGAAACGCACCATGGTAATGCCGCTCAAATACAAGCGGCCAGGAATGTTGTCACTGTAGCGCCCATCGTAGTACAGGCCGAACAGGATCAGGATGACGGCACACACGAAAGGCAGGATCATCACCAGGCGATTGCCGCGTCCTGAAAAAAGCAGGCGCATCAGCACCATGAAACCCATGGTCACCAGGCCATAGCGCGAATCGGCCAGGGTGATCATGATGGCGGCGGCGCCGAGGAAAAAGGCCATCGAGCGCCATTGCTCGCGGCCCTTGGACAAGCCCCATGCCGCCACGATCACGGCAAAGTTGCCGAGCGAGACAGGTTCGAGAAATACGGACGAGACGCGATGGTTGCCCAGCAGGAAAGGCAGGATGGTGCGGCCGATGCCGGCCGGGCGGATGCCGTTCAGCGCCAGGGTGCTGCCTTCAGCCCAGTTGGTACTGGTCGCGATATTGCCTTGCGCCAAGTAATACGAATACACATTGAACAGCTTGGAATACACATCGACCAGCAGCAACTCGAAAAAGCCCACCGCCAGCACGATATAGATAATGATCTTCAACAGACGGTCGGCGAATTTCTCGTCACCGAAATTGCGCCCAAGAAAATAGAAGAGCACCAGGATGATAATGTCGCGGAAACCCTTGGGATCGAGCGAACTGCGCAGCAAGGCCAGCAGCAGCAAATACGAAGCGATCAGGGTCAGGATGGCCACGAAAGACAGTTCGATACGGCGCAACAGCAGCACGGCACAAGTGACGTAGATGCACAGCTCGGAAAACGCCACCAGCGCCGTCGATGCCTTGAAGAAATGCGTGTGCACAAAGCACAGCACCGCCTGGTAAACCGTGGCGGCGATCAGGATGGCCAGCAACAAATGGCGCTTGTTGCGCTCCTCGCCAGCGTCGGGCAAGCTGGCGTGGGGGGGGCGGGCGTAGAGAGTCATGCTTGTTTCATCATCGGTTAATAAGACAGATTGGTCAGGCTACACGCCGTGTTATTGCTAGTCATCGAACTTGCCGGCCAGTTTTTCCGTCGGCGCCTTGCCGATATGGGCAAACAGGGCATTGACGAACTGATCCTGCAACGCATATGCCGCCGTCTTGTCGGCCTGGATGCTCGAGACGCGGAACAGCAAGCCATCGGGCACCTTACCGCCCAGGCCATAGAACAGCTGGAGCAGCTTGCGCCCCACGCCAGGCAAGGTGGCGCGGTCGCCAACGGTCACCCAGTAGGTAATCGGCTCATTGCGGCTGCCACTGACTGCCACCAGGCGGCGCACGGGAATGTTGCGCTCGGCCACCTTCAGCGTGCCCACGTCATTGCTGGTGATGGCAAAGCCTTGCGCCGTATAGCAAATTTCGGGGCGGTGTGCCTGCGTCGCTTCGCCGCGCTGGTCATCGCCATAGGCAACCGACAGCAAGATGCGTTCGCCAGCGGCGTTCACATAGGTGCGCGCCAGCGTTTGCGTGTAAATCTTCGCCAGCGCAGCCTCCGCTTCCGGGTTGACCACGGCGGCGGCCGCATCGCGCTCTTCATGCCACTCGCCGAACTCGGCCGGCACCAGCGCCGTCAGGTCCAGCATGGGCTTGCCTTCGGACATCTTGACCGTAGGCGTCACTATCTTCGTCAGCACCGAGGTCGATACCATCAGCACGCCCAGCAGCAGGCCCGCGAACAGCGTCTTGCGCTGCATACCTTGCAGTGTATCAAGCATGCTTTTTCTCCCGCCGCTGCACATACGACTGCAACAGCCAATCAACGCCCAGGATCAGCAACAGGGCGGATATGAACAGCACCATGCCGGCAAAACCATGCAGGAAGCCCTGCCCTGCCGCGTCGCCGAAATAATACGTAATCAGGGTCAAGGTCATCACGCGGATCACATTGGCCGTAAAGGAAATCGGCACGATCAGTACGGCCAGCACGCCGTTGCGCAGGGCGGACGTATGGCGCACCAGATTGAGGTAGAACAAACCCAGGGCTTCGAGCGTAAACAGTGTGTGCAAACCGGCGCAGGCATCTGCTACCATCAACTGATATTGGCCCATCTGCAAAATCACGCCGCTGCGGGCGATCGGATAACCGAGGAAAAACAGCACATGTTCAGTGACATACGACACAGCCGTCTTCATCGGCATCGTCAACATCGCCACCAGGATGCCGGGCAAGGGAATCATGAACAGCATGAAAAACAGGGGAAACCACATGATGCGCAAGGCCAGGGTACCGCGTTTGATCAGCAGCACCGCAGCCAGCAGGACGATGTAGGAGCCGATTTCAAAGATGGAAAACTGTTGCGAGCGGCCCAGCACATACATGACCAGGCCCACCACGGCGACGACCCAGCCTGCCCTGGACGAAGGCTGGCCCTCGGTTCTTGCCATCATTTCCGGCCACTTGCGGTACAGCAGCCAGGTCGACAGCACGAGGATGATCGGGCCATGCGCCTGCTCCTCGCTCATCCACAAGCCAGTGATCAAGTCATAAAAGGACGGGACGTACAGGGCCAGCAAACCGATCACGACCGGTCCCCATTCGGGAATGGCGGCCTTCCACCACGGTATCACGGCGCCGCGCGAGCTTAAGGAAGAGGTTTGCATTACTACCCCATGAATGACTGTCGTATCAAAAGCGCCTGCCTTACCGAATGGTACAGCACAGCATCGTTGGCATCGGTTAAACCTCGGCCTATCGTATTTGCAAGATAGCTCCCCCAGAAACCTTTAAAGGATAAGAAACTATTTTAACAAAACATTAAGATTATAACGGAGCCGCGACGCTGGTCAAGCTGAAATACTGCATTTGGGCAGGCTATTTTTTCGTCCACGCGCAAATATTGGCAAAAGAGACAAATCCCTGTGCAATCAATCACTTGCCATATGGAAAAATGATTCTTTTGATCAACTTTAACCTGCCGCAGCTGCCACGACGGAAACGAACCTACACGAACGGCAACACGCGTACTTCAGCGGCAAGCTGCGCGATAAAACGGTGCGCATGACCGCTCCAACTGGCGCGACCATGCGTGCGCAACAAGCATCGTGGCACAACGCTACGCCACCGCCTATTTTTGCCACTCGGCCTGCAGCAGGGTCAGGGAATTACGCGTCACGCCCACGACCGGCTGCACACTGAAGATATAATTCTTGCCCCACCACGCGCCCGCTGACCAGTACGTCCAACCGGCCCATGGCGCGTTACGCATCGACGTCAGCGCCGCCTGCAAGGTGGGCCGGCACTCTGGCGTGTCGGCAACGCCAAATTCGCCCATGAACACACTTTGCTTGTTGGCCACGGCCCAGACCCTGACCTTTTCGAGGATATCAGTCAGCTTGGCCGGAGAGATGCAATCGGCCTTGGTTCCCGAGTAATTCGAGTCGACATACTGGTGCACCTCGATCAGGGTGCGCGCCAACGGGTCTTTCACGCTAGCAAAAGTCGTGGCGTTGGACACGCCATCACGCGGCGTGGCCCAGTCATGCGCGCCGCTATAGGTACCGCCAGCAATGACGACCAGGTGTTTCGCGTCATTTTCACGCAATTTTGCCAGCGTGGCCTTGGACGTTTCGCCCCATTGCCTCAGGCTCGTCAGCACCGGCTCGTTCATGAGTCCAAGCGCGACCGTATCAGTATCAGGGAAGGCTGCACTCATGCGTACCCAGAAATCGGCAAAGTCCTCGGTCGTGGCGCCAGGCCTGCCCAATGGAATATTGTTGTAGGCACCATAGTTATGCGCATCAAGCAGCACGCACATGCCGTGCGACTTCGCCGTCTCCACCACCTTGGCAATAAACCTCAGCTGTGTCGGGTCGAGCGGACCGCCAGCGACAGGCTGCAAGCGTTCCCAGCGGAACGGCAGGCGCAGCATGTTCGCGCCCAGATTGGCAAAGTAGCTGATATCGTTCGTGCTCGGATACATGAAATCCTTGAATACGGTACCGGGAATCTTGCCACCATTGAATTCCGCCCCGGCCAGGTTGACGCCGCGCAAGGGCGCCTTGTCCAGGCAAGTGGCGCCGGCAGGCACGGCAACAGCCATCGCCGCGGTCAGCAACACGCCCAGCGCGCCGCGGCGCACACGTCCTGCGCCCGCCATGGCGCCGCCGGCATCTGGCCCCCTGTGATCGCTGCTCAATTGCCGGATTGTTTCGAACAGAAATTTCATGTTGCCATCCCTCCATTGTGGAAATACATCGTTTGCCCACTATACATTTCCCATCCTTGCTGGCGCAATACAAACCAGGCATGGCTTGATGTTGAACATGGTCTGGCCTTGTCAATACGTGCATCGTGTCGCCACCGGCAGGTATTCCCCCTATCGGATCGCAAGCTGCCATATTTGCCGGGCGACGGTCCGCTCAGACAGCGATAGTTTAATCATGGGTTGTCATTGATTCGACGCCTGGACAAGCCGCTCTATTTCATCACGAAAAGAATTCGTGTGGCGCTTGTTCACAGCATGAAAATGGCCGCACATGGCGGCCAGGCAAATTCGGGGAGAGGAAGCATGCATCGCATGCCTGCTTAGGCACGATATGCGCAGGGGCAGCGATAATGCGGGGTTAAAACTCTTGCATAACGGTACCAACAATTTCAACACCGTTACGCTCCAGCTGCTCGGCGAAGGCTGCCAGATCGGCAAGTCCGGTGGCATTCTTGCGCGCCACCAGCAAGGCGCCGCCCGCGCGTGCGGCAACGGCCAGCGCGTCCGAGCCGCTGGAGAATGGCGCGACGTCGTACAGCACCACGTCATAGCGCGAGGCGATTTGCTCGTTGAGTGTCGCAAATGAAGTGCGGCTAAGCAATTCCTGCGGATTCGGCGGCAAGGTACCCGCGCTCATGACCGACAGGGCAACAAACGAATCGATCTTGGCGATCGCGTCCAGGTCGCCGCGGCCAGCCAGCAGGTCCGACAGGCCCTGGCGCCCTTTCAGGCCGAAGAATTCCTGCTGTTGCGGCGCGCGCAAGTTCGCATCGACCAGCAAGGTTTGCTCGCCGAGCTGGGATAAGACCACGGCCAGGTTGGCGGCAAAGATGGCGGCGCCATCGTCCGCATTGATACTCACCACCACCAGCGCCTTGTGGCCGCGCGCGAACCAGCGCAGCATCAACTGGCTGCGGATGGCGCGCAAGGTTTCGACTTGCTGGCCAAATGGCTCGTACGCGGCAATCAGCTTGTCCGAAAAATTACCGCTGCCGCGCGGCAGGTAGGGATAATTGAACTGGCGCGCGAGTACCTGCTCGATATCGGCTTCGGTGATCAGGCCCAGGCGCTGCGCCGCTTCACCAAAACGGATGCCCAGTTCCTTCTGCATGCGCAGCACGCGTTCGGCATTTTCGGGCGTGATCTTGCCCGACTCCAGCAGCAAGGCGCCGATACTTGAATCGCCAACGTGCGCCGTGTGGGCGCCAGGTGCTGGTACATGGCCAGGAAGTGCAGGATGATTCATTGTGTTTCCTATCGAATTAATTCAAACGCAAGCGGCTCGACAACACCGACTTCAGGGACTTGAAGCGGCGGCGCTTCGGCGCTTGCCAGGCGATCACGCCCAGCACCGGAATTTGCAGCGCATCGAACAGATCGCGTTCGGAGCGCACGCGGCGGTCCAGCATTTCCAGCAGAATACTCAAGCCCAGGCCCAGCAAGCCGCCAAAGAAGAAGGCAAGCACGGTGTTGAGGATGACTTTCGGCCCCGCCGGCACGACCGGCGGCACGGCAGGATTGAGGATGGAGATATCGGACTGTTCGGCCTGGCCTTCGATGCTGGTCTGCGAAAAACGCTGCGACGTGGCGTCGTAGGCGCGCTGGGCGCTTTCGACATCCTTCATCAGCACGCCCATTTCATCGCGCGTGCGGTTCAGTTCCAGCACCTTGCTTTTTTGCGCCGCAAGCGCGCCACGGATGGCACCTTCGCGCTGCTGCAAAATCTGCGCATTGTTGCTCACGCTGCCTGCAGTAAGACGGATAGCTGCCGCCAGGTCGCTGCGTAATTTATCGAGTTCCGCCTTGGCGCTGATGTATTGCGGGTGGTTCTGCGACAGGCGCTGTGAAATCTCGGCAAACTTCGATTCGGCCGTGCCGAGGGCAATCTTCAAATTCTGGATCATCGGATTTTGCGCCACATCGGGCGATTCCAGCGACGATGTGCCTTGCGCCATGCGCTGGCGCGAGGTCGCTTCCATCGACTGCGACTGCGCCATCACCAGTTGCTGCGACAAATCGTTCAGGCGGTTCGATTCCACGTCGACGCGGTTATCCAGGCTGACGATGCCATTTTCCTGCTGGTACTTGGACAAACGGCTTTGCGTTGCTTCCAGCACATCGCGCATCTGGCGCGTCTGGTCATTGAAATAGGCCGAGGCTTTTTTCAAAGGCTCGACTTTCAGCTGGATGCTGACGCGCTGGTACTCTTCCGCAAAGGCATTCGCGATGGCGGCCACGAAATTCGGGTCCGAACCGCTGAAACTGATTTCTACAACGCTACTTTCACGCGAAGGTACGACCTCGAGTTTTTTCAGCAACAGATCGGCCAGCCAGTCACGCACCGCGCCCTCGCCGCCCGTGGCAGCGTTGAACTGGGCGATGACGGCGGGATTTTGCGCCAGCTTCAGAGAATCGACGACATGCAGGGCAACGTTCTTGCTGCTGATGATATCGATTTGCGTGGCCATGTAGCCGGCCATCAGTTGACCCGGCATTGCCAGGCCCGTGACGGTATCGACGCCCTTGTAGTTGAGCAACACGGATGCCGTGCCCTTGTACGTCTTGGGCAGGAGCAGGCTGATCGCCAGCGTTGTCGCCACCACGATCACCAGGGTGATCCAGATGACGCGCTGGCGAGCGCGCAATATCAGTAAAAACTGGGAGAAATTCATAGAAGCCGTCTCATATCATCGCAAAACAATCGGTACAAAATAGGCAGCAAAGCGCTGCCACCATCACTTAAAACCAGCTTTCCTTCACATACACCACGTCGTCGCTGAGCAGCAGGTCATCGTGATTGGCATCGATGATCTGCAACTTGCCGTCCGCCCCCCGGCGCTTGATGCGGATGTTGCGCTCGGTGCCGCGCTGGGTCAGGCCACCACCGGCCGACAGCGCCTGCAGCACCGTCATCGAGCGCTCCAGGCGCATGGGGCCTGGACGTTGCACTTCACCATAAATATAGATGCGTGGAGCGCGTTCTACAAATACAACATCGTTGGCGGCCAGGTCAAAATCGCGGTTCAGGTCGGAAGTACGCACCATTTCCACGACATCGACGACATCGGTCGTGGTCTTGCCATCGCGTTTGCGGATCAGGCTGACCGTATCGCCGCCCTCGGGACCGATGCCACCGGCCAGCGCCAGCAAGTCAAGCAGGCTGCGGCGGCCATCGACCGGATAACGGCCCGGTCGGTTCACCTGGCCCAGCACCGACACTTGCTGACTTTGCAACAAGGTAACGATGATATTGACTTGCGGCTTTTTCACAAAGCCGCCCGTTTCGAGCTTGTTGGCAATCTTCTTTTCCGCCTCGGCGACGGGCATTTTCATGACGTTGACCTGGCCGATCAGAGGGAACGTGATGTCGCCCGCTTCGCTGACGCGCGTTTCCACGCCCAGATCCGGGTTGCCGTAGACGGAAATCTTCAGCACGTCGCCCGCGCCGAGCACGACTTCTCCGGCATTGGCACTGCCCAGCGTGAAGGCCAGCAGTGAAGTCATTATCAAAAGTATCAGTCGTTTCATCATCAGCTCGATCTCGTCGGTCATTACAGTTAGTTAAGCAAAATATCAATGGTGCCAGGCATGCTTATTTCAGGCCAGCAACGCCTCGTGCGGTAGCCGCAGCGCTGGCGCTTGCCGCGGCTGCAGAAGCGGCACCCGATGCCGCAGTGGCGGCAGAAGCAGCAGGTCGGTTCAGATACTCGATCTTGGCCGCTGCGCGCAGGCGCTCCATTTCTTGCTTGGCGGCATCCTTTGTCCTGGTATTGACCAGGTACTGCTCGATCTGCGGCGCGGCGGCGGCCAGCTTGACCGGCACCTCCTTGATGTCGACGATCGTCATCAGCATCGCGCGTTCACCTTCATTGATGATGAACAGCTGGCCTTTCGGCATGGATTGCAACTTGGTAACCAGTTCCGGCGCCAGATCCGTCGTCGTGCGCGACACCTGGCCACGCGCAAAACCGATCTTGTTGCTCTCCATCCAGGCCGCCACCTCATCGAGCGACTTGCTCTTGTCGATCACTTGCTTGAGCGCATCGTTCATATCCTTGCTGGCGATCAGCAACTGGCGCATGTCGAACTGCTTGCGATTACTGAACAATTCAGGGTGCTTGTTGAAGTAATCTTCCACTTCGGCCTTGCTCGGAGGCGCAATGCCGCTCAATTTCTTTTGCATGTAGGCCTGGCTGATGATCAGCGCCTTGGCCCGCTCGATGGCTTGCATGACCTTCGGATCGCGGTCGATCTTTTCTTTCAACGCAACATTCTCGACCACTTGGCGGTCGATCAGCGCTTCGAGCAATTGTTTGCTGGCCGCTTCCTGCTGCGCCGCCGGCACGCCGGCGCGCTGCAATTCCTCGTTCAGCTGCAGCGCCGTGATTTCTTCGCCATTCACGCTGGCGAGCGCCTGGCCCACCTTCTTCTGCTTATCGCCACCACAGGCGGCCAGGCCGGCCACTGTCAACAGGATAACGCCAGCGGTCAGAATGCGGTGTTGTACATCAATTCGTTTCATTTTCATCGGACTCGCCATCTCAGAGGGTTCAACATGTTTTCAACCGCCGCCACGCTTTTCGGGCAGGCGGATCAAAACGATGCATGCATACATAGTTTCAGCACGCTATCTTACAGGCTCTGCAATCACTTTAGCATGCAACAGGTACAAATTATGCAACAGAATTATAGAAATCACAAATGATGCAACTAATTTTCTTGGGTCAACATAAATGCCAGACGGCGGGCAACTTGGGAGTTGTCGCCACACCACAATGCTTGGCTGTGCGGCAATCTTCTTGATAGCCTGTCGCACCATCAATGGGCATTTTCCCGTTTCAGCACCACTTGCACCGTGCGCACCACGATCCACAGGTCCAGCCACAGCGACCAGTTGCGCAGATAGTCCAGGTCGAAATGCACGCGCGCTTCCATCTTGTCGAGGGTTTCCGTCTCGCCCCGCAAGCCATTGACCTGCGCCCAGCCGGTAATGCCCGGCTTGGCCTTGTGGCGCAACATATAGCCCTTGATCAACTTGCGATACTGCTCATTGTGTGCCACTGCGTGTGGTCGCGGGCCAACAATACTCATACGCCCTTGCAACACATTGATAAACTGCGGCAACTCATCGAGCGAACTGCGGCGCAGGAAAGCGCCAATGCGCGTCAGGCGCTGGTCATCCTTGGTGGCCTGCACCACCTTGGCACCGTCTTCCGACACCGTCATCGAACGGAATTTATAGACGATAATTTCTTCACCATACAGGCCGTAGCGACGCTGCTTGAAAATGACGGGACCGGGCGAGGTCACCTTCACGGCGATGGCAATCATCAGCATCAGCGGCAGCAGGCACAACTGGATCAGGCAGCCGAGCACCAGGTCGCTCATGCGCTTGATCGTGCTGTTCCAGCCGGTAAATGGCGATTCGCAGATGGCGATGACGGGCATGCCGCACACGTTGTCAAAACGCGCCTGCATCAGGTCAAATACATAAATATCCGGCAGGAAATACACCGAGGTGGTGGTGTCCTGCAATTCATCGAGCAACTTGCGGATGCGCGGCTGCGCCGAGATGGGCTGGCTGATGAAAATCATCTTGGTCTGCTTGCTGCGGACGTAAGCGGCAATCTCATCCATTCGGCCCAGCATCGGGTGATCCATGCCTTCTGGCCAGCGCTCCTCTTCCCGGTCGTCAAAGTAGCCTTCCACCTGCATGAACAGGTTCGGGTGCTTGCTGATGGCGTCGGCAAAGCGCACGCTGACATTGTTGGCGCCGATGATGGCGACAGAGCGCACTTCGTCGCCGTTACCCTGGATGGAATGTGCGCGCCGCGCCGCCAGTTGCAGGAAAATCAGCAGCAACGGCGTGATGACAAACCAGGCATACACGACCTTGACATGATAATGCTGCGCCAGGCCGCTGACCACGCCGAGCATGACCAGGATCAGCGCCGTGATGGCCCAGCCGACGATCACGTCGCGCGCATAGGCCCACATGCGCCCGGCACGCCAGGCGCGATACGGATCGATATGCTGATAGATGGACGATGAAATGAAAAACGCCAGTATCATCAATACCAGGGCATAACCGTCGAAGGAAGAACCGAGTACGATCGAGCATCCATACAGCGTGAACATGATGACCAGAGGGTCGAGCACACGCTGGAAAAAGGAAATCAGGGGTATATCGTTAATCGTCATTTTACTTTTCAGAATTGAACATTGGCGGAGAACGAAACCCCTTGGGCTCGGTAACTATTGCTGCCCACGATAGGATTGCCGCTGCGCCTGCCGCGAAATGCATCGGCTTCCAGCGTGATGTTGCGCAGCGGTGTGTAAGTCAGGCCCAGCGAACTGCTGGTGCTCGCATCGGACAGGCCACTCAGGGCCGTGAAGCCATTGATGGTGCTGAAGTCACGCTTCTCGTGCTGCACCTGGGCATTGACACCCACCTTGGCCGTAGCGCTCCAGAAGGCCGCCACGCTGGCGCCCTTGTTCAGGCTGCTACCGACGATGCCGCCCTCGACCACCTGGAATTCGCGCCACAGTGCCGCATTGAAACGCAATTTTCCCGTCGCCACCCAATCGGCAATCAGGCGGCCGTTGGTGCCGCTGCTGCTGCCCGCACCCGACAGCGGATGCGTACGCCGCACCCAGCCGCCGAGGAACGACAGCTTGGTCGGTCCGCTGACGAGCCACAGCACATTGGCCTTGATTTCATCCTGCGTGTAATCATTATCGGGAAAACCCGTCCCTGCGCCGCCCTTGAATTGATAGTCCGACTTCAGGCGGCGCAGCTGCACGCCCACCTTGCTGCCGCTGGCGGCGAGATAATCGAGACCCAGTTCGGTCGCGTCTTCCGAGCGGTTGTTGATCTTTTGCGCGCGCAATTCATAGTCCGCATCGAAGCGCGAAACACCTGCGCGCACCTGCCAACTGGGATGGAACAGCCAGGTCACATCCGCATAATGGCGGCGCTGCGTGCGCAAATTGCGCTCGCTGGAATTGGTATCGGCAAATGGCGCCAGCGTTTCAAGGTAGCTGGTACCCAGATGGCCCTGTACGTGGTTGCCCAACTGCCAGGCCCAATCGACCAGCGCGTCCTTGCCGTTGTAATCGAGTTCCGTAAAGCGGTTGAAGGTCACGCGGCTCAGCTTGGCGTAGCCCGTGAACAGCTGCCGGCCGACGGGACGTTCGAACAGGAAGCCGCCCTGCACCGTCCGGCTGGTATCGCCCAGATCCGGCGTTTGCCCCGGAAACTCGCTCAGGCGCAGCAAGTTGTCGTCATAGGCAATCGACGTCTGGATGAACGGATGAATCGTGTCGCTGATTTCAGCATGGACGGCCGTGCTGAAGACAGCGCCGATCAGCAGCGACAGCGGGCCCAGGCGCGGCGTGCGAAAAACAGCTCGTGCTGCATCACCGGCAGCGCACTTTTTTTCAGTCAAGCTCAACATTTTTTTCATCTTTGTGATTACTGCATTAACTAATGGCGCCGATGACGCGATTACCAATAAGCCCATTGCCCAGTCATGAGTACCCAGACACCCAGCAAGCCATTCGTCACGCCGTGCGCGATGATGGCCGCCCACAGGGTGCGAAAACGCACGTAGAGCCACCCATATGCTAAGCCGGCAACAATGCCCGCAAACCACAAATTATGTTCAAAGCCAAACAGTATCGCCGTAACAACAATATAGCGAAATCTCAGCAGTGACGGTTCAACGGCCAGAAAATTCGGCGATTGTAACCAACGTAATAGAAAGGAGCGCCAGAACAACTCTTCCATCACGGGCACCACCAACGCGGCGCCGGCGATGCGCGCCAGCACCAGTGGCCAGTCGTAGCCATTACCGGAGCGCGGATCGAAACCGGCCGACTCGCCGATGACCATCCAGGACGCGCCCAGGTTGAGCCACAGCACCAGCACCACGATGCCCGCCAGCACGGCCCAGACAATGGCACGCCAGCCCATGACCGGCGGACCGGGCCAGGCCAGCTCCGTATAGTGCCGGCGATATCGCCACAGCAGAGCCAGAACGACGCCAATTTTCACCACATACAAATAGCGTAGTTGCTCCTGAGCATAGCCCGCCCATATTAACACATCAGCAATAAGAATAAAAAATAGATAAGTAAAAAAAGGCAGCACGCGTGGCAGCGCGAGTCGGTCAAACATGAAGGCGCTCCCCCGTTTCCGGTCTGGTGATGGCTGGCAGATACAGATTGCTTGCGGCCGGTGCCGCTACAGTAACAACACGGGGAATAGTATCAGCAATATTGTCTTTGATGCATCAACAAGACGCAATGCCGCTCCGGGGTCTGTAACGGAGAGTATGTTACCACCCGACACGCTACACGCGTCGGGTGGCAACACCCGCTTCAGCCAGAGTTTATCACTACAGTATCAATTTTGATATTGATTGCCGCAGGCGGCAATCAATGACAGGCAACTCAGCCTTTGGCGCGCGCTTCGATCGCTTCCCACTTTTCTAGCGCTGCCAGCAACTCTTTCTCGATTTCCGCCACGCGCGCATTGAGGCGTTTGCCTTCAGCCGGCGTTTTCTTGTAGAAATCGGGATGCGACAATTGCCCTGCCAGCACGGCTTGCTCATCTTCCAGCGCCGCCATGATGTTAGGCAGTTCGTCGAGCTCGCGCTGCTCCTTGTAGCTGAGCTTTTTCTGCTTGGCCGCCGGTGCGGCAGCCTCGACCTTCACGGCCGGCTTGCTGGCTGGCGCCGTGGCGATCGGCAAGGTGCGCACGCGCTCCCAGTCCGTGTAGCCGCCGACGAATTCGCGCCACTTGCCCTCGCCTTCGGCGACGATCACCTGCGTGACGACGTTGTCGAGGAAGGTACGGTCATGGCTGACGAGGAAGACGGTGCCGGTGTATTCTTCCAGCAACTCTTCCAGCAATTCCAGGGTATCGATATCCAAGTCATTGGTCGGCTCATCGAGCACCAGCACGTTGGCCGGCTTGGCGAACAGGCGCGCCAGCAGCAAACGGTTGCGCTCGCCACCAGACAGCGACTTGACGGGCGAACGCGCGCGTTCCGGCGCAAACAGGAAGTCGTTCAGGTACGTCATCACGTGGCGGCGCTGGCCATTGATCTCGACCCAGTCGCTGCCCGGCGCGATGGTTTCCATCAGGTTCGCTTCTTCGTTCAGCTGCGTGCGCATCTGGTCGAAATACGCCACTTGCAGCTTGGTGCCCAGGCGGATGGTACCCGTGTCCGACTCTTCCTGGCCCAGGATCATCTTCAGCAAGGTGGTCTTGCCGGCGCCGTTGGCGCCGATCAGGCCGACCTTATCGCCGCGCAAAATGGTGGCGCTGAAATCCTTGACGATGACCTTGTCGCCATAGATCTTCGAGACGTTTTCCAGGTCCGCCACGATCTTGCCCGAGCGTTCGCCGGCCGACACGTCCAGCTTGACTTGTCCCTGCTGGTCGCGGCGCGCATTGCGCGTCAGGCGCAGCGCTTCCAGGCGGCGCACGCGGCCTTCGTCGCGCACGCGGCGCGCCTTGACGCCCTTGCGTATCCACACTTCTTCCTGCGCCAGGAACTTGTCGAACTTGGCGTTTTCCACGTCTTCGATTTCCAGCTGCTCGGCCTTGCGTACTTGGTACGCCGTGAAGTTGCCCGGGTACGACAGCAAGCGGCCGCGGTCGAGCTCGATGATGCGCGTGGCAACGTTGTCGAGGAAGGAGCGGTCATGGGTAATGAACAGCACGCTACCCTTGAAATCGCGCAACAGGCCTTCCAGCCACAGGATGGAGCTGAAATCCAGATGGTTGGTCGGCTCATCGAGCAGCAGCACGTCGGGCGCCGACACCAGCGCGCGCGCCAGCGCCACGCGCTTTTGCATCCCGCCCGACAGGGTTTTCATCAGCATGTCGCCCGTCAGGTTCAGACGATCGAGCACCGTTTCCACCTTGTTCGGCAAGCTCCACGCATCGGCCGCATCGAGTTTGACCTGGATGTCGTGCATGCGCTCCATCAATTCGTCGTCATTGCCCTGGCCAAACTGGCCCGTCAACTCGTCGTATTCCTTCAGCCATGCCTGCGATTCGCCCATGCCGGAGGCGACGGCATCGAACACGGACATGTCCGGGTCGAATTGCGGTTCCTGCTCCACATACGCGATCTTGATGCCTTGCTGCATCACCAACAAGCCGTCATCGAGCTTGAACTTGCCCGAAATGACCTTCAACAGCGACGATTTGCCGGTGCCGTTGCGGCCGATCAAGCCGACCCGTTCCGAGTTTTCCAGTGAAAATTCCGCGTGATCAAGCAGCGCGACGTGACCGAACGCAAGTTGCGCCGATGAAAGAGAAATGACAGCCATAATGAGTAAGAGTGCTCGGGCGCCGTTTCCTGCACACCGCGTGGTGCGCAAAACAGCTGCCGATTAGATGAATGAAGCACGCATTGTACCGATATCTCGGACTTCAATCGCTATCGACCTGTAATTGTTGCCCGCATGAAGTCAGGCTGCCGACGCGCGCTGCGTGGAAATGTGGTGTCGCCAGCAGGAATCGAACCTGCATTTAAGTCTTAGGAGGACCTTGTACTATCCATTGTACGATGGCGACACGCGCAGCGGCATTATACAGGCTGGCGCGCGCCATTGACAGCTTGCCAGGCACGAGCATGGCAGTTGGCGCTCCAGCCTGTCGGAAATGATGCTGATTTGCAATATTTCATCACAGGCAGTCAGTCGGGCAGCACCGCCGTCACTTCGATTTCCACTCTGGCGCGATCCTCGATCAGGCCAGCCACCTGCACCGCCGTCATGGCAGGAAAATGCTTGCCGATCAGCTCACGGTAGGCCACGCCGATTTGCGGATATGCCGCCACGTACTCCTTCTTGTCGAGCACATACCAGTTCATGCGCACGATGTGCTCGGGCAAGGCGCCCGCCTCGGCCAGCACGGCGACGATATTCTGCAGCGCCTGGCGCACCTGCCCCGCGAAATCGTCCGTGTGAAACTGACCCTGCGCATCCCAGCCTATCATGCCGCTGACGTACACCGCGCGCCCGCTGGCGGCCACGCCGTTCGCATAGCCGCGCGGCCTGGCCCATCCCGCTGGTTGCAGCACTTGCATCGTATTCTCCTGGTTATTCATGCCGTTCATGCGTCCCCCGCCTCGCGCAGCAATTCGCGCGCGATGATCAATTGCTGCACTTCGCTGGCTCCCTCGTAGATGCGCAAGGCGCGAATTTCACGGTACAGGCGCTCGACCGGATGGTCGCTGACCACGCCCATGCCGCCGAACAGTTGCACGGCAGCGTCGATCACCTGCTGCGCCGTTTCGGTGGCCGTCAGTTTGGCCATCGCCGCCTCCTTTGTCACCTTGCGGCCCTGGTCGCGCTGCCAGGCGGCGCGGTAGGTGAGCAGCGCGCAAGCATCGATGCCGGTGGCCATTTGCGCCAGCTTGGCCTGCGTCAGCTGGAAGTCCGCCAGGGTCTGGCCGAACATCTGGCGCTTTGTCGCGTGGCGCAGCGCTTCATCAAAGGCGCGCCGCGCAAAGCCCAGCGCGGCGGCGGCCACCGAGGTGCGGAACACGTCGAGTGTCGCCATCGCCACCTTGAAGCCCTGCCCCGCCTCGCCCAGGCGCTGCGACACGGGCACGCGGCAGTGATTGAAACGCAGGCGCGCCAGCGGATGCGGCGCGATGACGGCGATGCGCTCGGCGATTTCCAGCCCGGGATTGTCGGCGTCGACGATGAAGGCGCTGATGCCGCGCGCGCCGGGCGCTTCGCCCGTGCGGGCGAACACCACGTAAAAGTCGGCGATGCCGCCATTCGAGATCCACGTCTTTTCGCCATCGAGCACATACGCGTCGCCGTCGCGGCGCGCCGCGCACGCCATGGCCGCCACATCCGACCCTGCCTGCGGCTCGGACAGGGCAAACGCGGCGATGCGCTTGCCGCTCGCCACGTCCGGCAGATAGCGCGCCTTGTTCTCCAAGCTGCCGAACAGGCCGATGGCGCCGGAACCGAGGCCTTGCATGGCGAAGGCGAAATCGGCCAGGCCATCGTGACGCGCCAGGGTTTCGCGCATCAGGCAAATGGCGCGCGTGTCGATCTTGCCATCGGTGCCGGTGGCGTATGCCAGCCAGCCGCCCTGTCCCAGTTGCGCCACCAGCGCGCGGCAGGCCGCGTCGACGTCGGCGCCATGCGCGCCATCGAGGTGCAGTGCCGCCCAGGCATCGAGCTCAAATTCAAGCGCGGCGTGGCGCGCCTCGAAAAATGGCCAGTCCAGATAGCTCGTATCACGCATGTCAATTACCCTCGAACTGTGGTTTTTCCTTCGCCACGAAGGCGTGATAGGCGCGGTGAAAATCGTTGGTGGCCATGCAAATGGCCTGCGCCTGCGCTTCCGCCTCGATGGCTTCATCGACGCCCATGTTCCACTCCTGCTGCAGCATTTTTTTCGTCATGCCGTGCGCGAAGGTGGGGCCGCCGGCCAGGCCGGCGGCAAACAGCTGCGTCGCCTCGGCCAGTTCTTCCGGCTCGACCAGGCGGTTGAGCCAGCCCCAGCGCTCGGCCTCGGCGCCGGCCAGGGAGCGCCCCGTGTACAGCAGCTCGGCGGCGCGGCCCTGGCCGATCACGCGCGGCAGCAAGGCGCAGGCGCCCATGTCGCAGCCGGCCAGGCCCACGCGGGTAAACAGGAAAGCCGTCTTGCTGCGCGCCGTGCCGATGCGGATGTCGGACGCTAGCGCCAGCATGGCGCCGGCCCCCGCGCAAATGCCGTCGATGGCGGCGACGATGGGCTGCGGACAGGCGCGCATGGCTTTTACTACATCGCCCGTCATGCGGGTAAACGCCAGCAGGCCGGGCATGTCGAGCTGCGTCAGCGGGCCGATGATGTCGTGCACATCGCCGCCCGAGCAGAAATTGCCGCCGCTGCCAGTGATCACCACAACCTTGACGTCGTCCGCATGCGCCAGCGCGCGGAACAGCTCGCGCAACTCGGCATAGGAATCGAAGGTGAGCGGATTTTTGCGCTCGGGCCGGTGCAGGGTCAGGGTGGCGACGCCTGCGTCGACGGAAAACAGAAAATGCCGCGCGGCGTAGTCGGCCAAGCTGGCGCGGTTGCCTGGCAGGTCTTGCGGCTGGCCGGGTAAGTGGCGCATGGTGCTTCCTTTATTTATCGATGATGTCACGATCGTGTTCATTCAAGTGCTGTTTCATCTGCGACAGCAGGTCGATCAATCGGGTTTTGTCGTCCGGCGTCACGCCGTGCAGCAGTTCGGCGATCCAGCCTTCGTGCACGCGCGCCATCTCGTCGAAGGCGCGCCGCCCGGCCGGCGTCAGTTTGACGCTGTACGAACGGCGGTCCTTCGGGTCGACCACGCGCACCACCAGTTTTTCCTGCTCCAGTTGGTCGGTGATGCCCGTGATATTGCCGCCCGTGACCATCATGCGCTTGGACAGTTCGCCCATGCGCAAGCCTTCGGGAAAGCGCTCGAGCTGCGCCATCAGGTCGAAGCGGGGCAAGGTGATGCCGAAGCTGGCGCGCAAGCGCGTGCGCACCTCGTTTTCGATTTTCACCGTGCACGAGAGCATGCGCAGCCACAGCTTGAGCGACTGGTGGTGGTCCTGCGTCAGGCGGCTGGACAGGTCCAGTACCGGTTGTTCTTGCGCGTCAGCGCTTTCTTTATCCATGATCTTCATTCAGTTACATTACTTCACCGCCGGCGACGGCGATCGATTGTCCATTCATGGCGGCTGATGCGGGCAGGCAGAGCCACGCCACCGCATCGGCCACTTCCTGCGGCTGCACCAGCCGCTGCTGCGGATTGGCGGCCGCCAGTTCCGCGCGCGCCGCGTCTTCGCCGCGCCCCGTCTTGCGCACGATATTCTGCACGGCTTGCGCCACCATGTCCGTTTCCGTGTAACCGGGGCAGACGGCGTTGACGGTGACGCCGCGCGGCGCCACTTCCAGCGCCAGCGCGCGCGTCAGGCCAATCACGCCATGCTTGGCGGCGACATAGGCGCTGACGTAACGGTAGCCTTTCAAGCCCGCCGTCGACGCCACGTTGACGATACGTCCCCAGCCCGCTTCCAGCATGGCCGGCATGGCGGCCTGGCAGCAGTGAAAGACCCCCGTCAGGTTCACGGCCAGCATCTGCTGCCAGATGGCGGCGTCCGTCTTGCCGAAGGGCGCCGCGTGCGCCTGGCCCGCGTTATTGACCAGTATATCGATGCGGCCGAAATGCGCCCCCACCTGCGCGAAGCCGGCCTGCACGGACGCTTCCACGCTCACGTCGAGCACGCAGATGGCCACCCTGCCCGCGTGGCCCGCCTCTTCCAGCTGCATGCGCGCGCGCGCCAGCCGCGCGCCATCGCGCCCGGCCAGGGTGACCCGGGCGCCCGCGTCGAGCAAGGCGCCCGCGCAGGCCAGGCCGATGCCGCTGCCGGCGCCCGTCACCAGCGCGTGCCGATCAATCAATGCTTGCTTGCTCATGTCATCCTTCCAGCAGCCGCGCGGCCACCTGTTGCGGGGTGAGGCCCGTGCTGGCGGCGGCCAGCTGGCGCTCGCGCTGCAGATTGCGTTCCAGCTGCTGCTGGCCCGGCCGGTACTGTTTCGGCCAGACTGCTGCCCCGCCGCTGTAGCCGATGCGCGCCATTTCGGTCAGGGTCCAGGCCGGGTTGGCCAGGTGCGGGCGGCCCACGGCGCACAGGTCGGCGCGCCCGGCGGCGATGATGCTGTTGGCGTGGTCGGCCTCGAAGATGGAACCGACGGCCATGCTGGCGATGCCCGCCTCGTTACGCACGCGGTCGGCGAACGGCACCTGGAACATGCGTCCGTACACGGGCTGTTCGAGTTTACTCACCTGTCCCGAGGAACAGTCGATCAGGTCGGCGCCGGCCTGCTTGAACAGGCGCGCGATGACGACCGCATCGTCGGGCGTGATGCCGCCTTCCACCCAGTCGTGGGCCGAGATGCGCACGCTCATCGGTTTATCTTGCGGCCAGGCGGCGCGCATGGCGCGAAACACGCGCAGCGGATAACGGCAGCGGTTTTCCAGGCTGCCGCCAAATTCGTCGGTGCGGCGGTTGGTCAGCGGCGAAATAAAACTCGACAGCAGATAGCCGTGCGCACAATGCAGTTCCAGCCAGTCGAAACCGGCGACGGCGGCCGCCAGGGTGGCGTGCACGAAGTCCTGCTCGATGCACGCCAGGTCGCTTTCCGTGGCCGCGCGCGCCACCTGCGACACGCCGGCCAGGTACTGCTGCTCCGAGGCCGAGATCAACGGCCAGTTACCCTCCCTGAGTGGCAGGTCGATGCCGTCCCACATGGGCCGCGTCGAGCCTTTCGCGCCCGCGTGGCCCAGCTGCAGGGCGATCTTCGCATCGCTGTTGGCATGCACGAAATCGACGATGCGCCGCCACGCCTGCGTATGCGCTTCGCTGTACATGCCGGGGCAGGCGGGCGTGATGCGCGCGTCGGCCGACACGCACGTCATCTCGGCAAACACGAGACCTGCGCCGCCCATGGCGCGCGCGCCCAGGTGCATCAGATGGTAGTCGCCCGCCACGCCATCGACGGCGCTGTACTGCGCCATCGGCGAGACGGCGATGCGGTTTTTCAGCAGCACGCCGCGCAACCGGAACGGCGTGAGCATGGGCGGCAAAGCCTGATCCAGCATGTCCACGCCGGCCTGCTCGCTCGCGCGCCGCGCCAGCCACCATTCATAGTCGGCCACATACGCGGGATCGCGCAGGCGCAGGTTTTCATGTGAAATGCGCTGGCTGCGCGTGAGCATGGAATAGGCGAACTGCGGCGCTTCCATGGCGCTGTAGCGCTCGACGTTTTCAAACCACTCCATGGAATTGCGCGCCGCGCTCTGGATCTTCAGCACCTCGATGGCGCGCAGCTGCTGGTAGGCGGCCAGCGCGGCATCGCTGTCGGCATGCTGGCCGAAGCAGCGCGCCAGCTCGATCGCGTCTTCCAGCGCCAGCTTGGTGCCCGAGCCGATCGAATAATGCGCCGTGTGGGCCGCGTCGCCCATCAGCACGACGGGCACGCCGTCCTGCCGGTGCACCCATTGCCGGCAAACGATGCGCGGGAAGGTGATCCACTGCGCCGAGCCGCGCAAGTGCGGCGAATTGCTCAGTAGACCTTGCCCATCGAGTTCCTCGGCGAACAGCGCTTCGCAAAAGGCGATGCCCTCTTCCTGGCTCATGCTATCGAGTCCCGCCGCGCGCCACACGTGTTCCGGCGTTTCGACGATGAAGGTCGACGTGTCGCCGTCATATTGATAGATATGCGCCTGGAACCAGCCGAATTCCGTCTGGCGGAAGGCAAACGTGAACGCCTCGAATTTCTTGCGCGTGCCCAGCCAGACGAAGCGGCAATGGCGCTGCTCGATCTCGGGCTGGTAGCTGGTCGCATAGCGCGTGCGGATGCGGCTGTTCAAGCCGTCGCTGGCGATCACCAGCTCGGCGCCGTACTGCTTCGCGATGGCCTGGTCGTCCTGCACTTCCGTCTCGAACACCAGCTGCACGCCAAGTTCCTCGCAGCGCGCCTGCAGGATATTGAGCAGACGCTTGCGGCCGATGCCGCAAAAACCATGGCCGCCGGAGCGCACGGTCTGACCCTTGAAGTGGATCTCGATATCGTCCCAGTGGTTGAACGCCTGCAGAATGGCGCGCGCGGTCGGCTCGTCCGCGTTGGCCAGGTTGCCCAGGGTCTGGTCGGAAAACACCACGCCCCAGCCAAACGTGTCGTACGGGCGGTTGCGCTCGATGACGGTGATGCGGTGATCCGGGTTCTGCTTTTTCATGAGCAGGCTGAAATACAGGCCGGCGGGACCGCCGCCGATGCAGACGATATTCATGGGGTGTCCGTGCGAAGTTTGAAGCGCTGCAGCTTGCCCGTTTCCGTGCGCGGCAGGGAAGGCAGGAAACGGATGGCGCGCGGATATTTATACGGGGCGATCTGCTGGCGCACGAAGTCCTGCAGTTCGGCCGCCAGCAGGTCGCTGGCCTGAAAACCATCCTTCAGCACGATGTGCGCTTCGACGATCTGGCCACGCTCGGCATCGGCGCGCCCCACGACGCCGCATTCGGCCACGGCCGGATGGCGCAGCAGCGCCTCTTCCACTTCCGGGCCGGCGATGTTGTAGCCGGCCGAGACGATCATGTCGTCGCTGCGCGAGCGGTAATAGAAATAGCCGTCTGCATCCATCTCGAAGGTGTCGCCCGTCAGGTTCCAGCCGTTCTGCACATACTCGCGCTGGCGCGGGTCGGACAGGTAGCGGCAACCGGTGGGGCCTTTCACGGCCAGGCGGCCCGTCACGCCGGGCGGCTGCGGCACGCCCGCGTCATCGACGATGCAGGCCTGGTAGCCGGGGATGGCCTTGCCGATGGCGCCGCGGCGGATGCCCTCGCCCGTGGCGGAAATGAAAATGTGCAGCATCTCGGTGGCGCCGATGCCGTCCGTCATGGCCAGCCCCGTCGCGGCCTGCCAGGCGTCGCGCGTGGCCAGCGGCAGCGCCTCGCCGGCCGAGACGGACAGGCGCAGGCTGCGCAGCTCGTGCTGCGCGGCCAGGGGCGCCATCTGGCGGTAAAAGGTGGGCGCCGTGAAGCAGATCGTGGCGTGATAGGCACCGATGGCGCGCAGCAGACCCTCGGGCGTGAGTTTTTCCAGCAGCACGGCGCAAGCGCCAAAGCGCAGCGGGAATAGCAGCAGGCCGCCCAGGCCGAAAGTGAAGGCCAGCGGCGGCGTGCCGATGAAGATATCGTCGGCGCGCACCTGCAGCATGGAGCGGGGAAAGCAGTCGCAAATGGCCAACAGGTCGCGCTGCATGTGCATGGTCCCCTTGGGCACGCCCGTCGTGCCCGAGGTAAAGCTGATCAGGCAGACATCGTCGGCCGCCGTGTCGTGCGCGGGAAATGGCGCATCGTGGGCGGCCATGTGCCGTTCCAGTTCCGCGTTGGCGGCGCCAAAGCACAACATCGGCGGCAAGCCGGGCACGCCATCGAGTTCCCCGCGCAAGTCCTGCGCGCACAGCACGGCGTTCACTTCCGCCTTGGCGAGGATGGTGGACAGTTCACGCGCGCGCAGCAGCGGCATGGTGGGCACGGCGATGCAGCCAGCCTTCAGCACGGCCAGCAGGCAGGCGGCCATCATCGGGGTATTCGCGCCGCGCAGCAGCACGCGGTTGCCGGGAATCAGGCGCAGGTCGGCGCGCAGCACATGGGCGATGCGGTCGACCTGCCGCGCCAGCTGCGCATAAGTCCAGCGCTGGCCGTCGGCAAGGATGGCGGTGCGCTCGCCGCCACCGCTGGCGACGGCCGCATCGAGCAGCACGGCGACGCAATTGAGGCGCGGCGGATACTGCAGCTCGGGCAAGTCCAGGCACAGCTGCGGCCAGAGTGCGCGCGGCGGCAGGTGCGCGCGCGCAAAGTCGTCCTGGGGAGATGCGGTGGTAGGCGAAGGGTCGCTGCTCATGCTCATCCTGGCTGGTAGCGGGCGCGTGCACATGGCCCGGAAGTAGATACTTTAAACCTAAAGTATTTTTCCGACAAGCGGAAAACAGCAGATTCAGTCGGCGGTGTCGTGCTGCCGCGCCAGGCGCGCCTGCTGCGCCACGCTGCGCGTCAGTGCGCCCAGCGCCGCCTGTATCTGCTCGCCATCGAGCACCGAAGCCTGCAGCAGGGCCATCATGCCAGCTTCCGCCCCATGCAAACCCAGGGTGCGGCAACCGAGGTGCAGCCGTTCGAGCTGCTGGCGCGCCTGGACCGGTTCACCGCGCGCCAGCAAGGCGTCGACCTGTTCGCTGGCGGCGCCCACCTGCCCCTGGAAACCCGTCAGGTAGGCCTGCAGGCGTTCGCTGTCGATGCCGAGGCGCTGCAAGGTGTCGCGCGGCGCCTCGGCCGGCAATGCGGAGACGTCGAAGCAGGCGTCGATATGCTGGCGCACCTGCTCGGGCTGGAAGGGCTTGACGATGTAGCCGGCGGCACCGGCCTGCACGGCGTCGCGCACCGTATCCTGGTCATTGGCCGACGATACCAGCACCAGCGGCATGGCGTCGAGCGCGCTGTCGGAGCGGATTTTCTGCAGCAGCTCCATGCCGGACAGGCGCGGCATGCGCAAATCGCAAAAGCACAGCGACGGGCGCAAGCCCCCTTCGAGCTGCTCCCACGCCGCCGCGCCATCTTCGGCTTCCACGATATCGTGCACGCCGCAGCTGTCGATCAGATGCATCAATACCATGCGCGACACGACATCATCGTCAACCACCAGTACTTTCATTGCTTTCTCCATTGCCGGCGGTGTCAGGGGCCTGGCCGTATTCTACCCAGTTTCGCCGCGCGCTCGAAGGCCGGCATTGCCTATTTTACATTTCCTTGCCCGAAACGGCTATTTGCGCCAACAGTGCGCGCAATTGCGGCAAATGCAGGGCCACCTGCGTCCAGCGCCCGCCGTCCGCCGCCTCTTCCATTTCCGTGCACAGCATGTGCAGCTGCGTTTCGTCGAGATAGGCGGCGCTGCCCTTCAAACCGTGCAGCAGGCGCCCGGCGTTGTCCCTGTCCTGCGCCGCCAGGGCGGCGTCGAGTTCGCGCAGACGCCCCTCCAGGTCGGCGACGAAGGCGACGCGGATGCGCCGTTGCAGTTCACCGCTGCGGATGGACTGGGAGGGTGCCGCGACGGGGGCCGCCGGCGCGATGCCGAACAGGGCATCGAGTTCGGCCTGCCCCCGCGCGCTGGCGCGCGGCACGTTCGACGGCATGCGCGGCAACATGAAACCGCGCTGCAGCTGGCGCTCGATGGCGCGCGCCAGCAAGGCATGCAGCGCCGCCTCGTCCACCGGTTTGCTGAGGAAATCATCCATGCCGACGCCCAGATAGCGGCTGCGGTCTTCATCGCTGGCATTCGCCGTCAGGGCCACGATCATCAATTCCTGGTCGCGCACGGGCTGGTCCGGCCAGCCGCCCACGCGGATCAAACGCGTCGCCGTGGCGCCGTCCATCTCCGGCATGCGCCCGTCCATCAGGATCAGGTCATAGCGCGTATGCACGCAGGCCGCCACCGCCAGCACGCCATTGGCGACCACATCGACCCTGTGCCCCAGTTCTTCGAGCATGACGCGGATGATGATCTGGTTGGTGGGGAAGTCTTCCGCGCACAGCACGCGCAACTGGTGGCTGTGCGGCGCCAGCGCCACCTGCGGCACCAGCGGCGGCGCCACGCCATCGGCCAGCGGCAAGGTGAAGGCAAAGGTGCTGCCCTGCCCCGGCGTGCTGGCCACCTCGATCTCGCCCTGCATCAGTTCGACCAGCTGGCGACAGATCGCCAGGCCCAGCCCCGTGCCGCCGTAGCGCCGCGTGGTGCTGGCGTCGGCCTGCTCGAACTTCTGGAACAGGCGCGCCATCGCGTCCGCATCGATGCCGATGCCGCTGTCGCTGACCGTAAAGCGGATCAGGTTGACACAGCGTCCGCCGCTGCCGCTGGCCACGCCGGCCCGTTCGACGCTCACGCTGACGCCGCCGCGCTGGGTGAACTTGAAAGCATTGCCGACCAGGTTGACCAGCACCTGGCGCAAACGGGTCGGGTCGCCCACCACGAAGGGCGGCAGGTCGGGCGCAAAATCGATGGCAAAACCGATGCTGCGCGCGGCCGCCTGCTCCTCGAACAGGCTGACGACCGTCTCGATCGCCGCGCCGAGCGCAAAGTCGATATTTTCGATACTCAGCTTGCCCGCCTCGATCTTGGAAAAATCGAGCAAGTCATTGATGATCACCAGCAGCGACTGGGCATTGGCCTGGCCGCGCAATATCTGCTCGCGCGTGGCGTCATGCAGCTGCTCGTCGCGCAGGGCAAAGCCCAGCATGCCGATCACGCCGGCCAGCGGCGTGCGCATCTCGTGGCTCATGTTGGCCAAAAATTCCGACTTCTGGCGCGTCGCATCCTCGGCTTTGCGCTTGGCCAGGCGCAGGCTTTCCTCGTTTTTCGTCAGGCTGCTGTTGACTTGCGCCAGCTTTTCCGACTGGGCCAGCACTTCGACTTCCTTGCTCTGCAACTCGGCCGTGCGTTCGCCGACCAGTTTTTCCAGCTCGTTCTGCTGGCGCCGCAGCGCGCGCACGCGCTGCCGGTAAGCGCCATACATGGCGCCCAGCAGCAGCGCCGCCATCAGGGTGCGGAACCACCAGGTTTTCCAGAACGGCGGCAGGATCGTGATGGCCAGCGTGGCGCCGCTCTCGTTCCACACACCGTCCTTGTTGGCCGCCTTGACGCGAAACACATAATTGCCCGCATCGAGGTTGGTGTAGGTGGCAAAACGCCGCCCCGCATCCGTCATGACCCAGTCCTGGTCGAAGCCTTCGAGCCGGTAGGCGAACATATTGCGCTGGGGCGCGGCGAAATGCAGGGCCGCGAATTCCAGCGAAAAGACGCTTTCGCGGCTGGTCAGCACCAGCTGGCGCGTATGGTCGATCGCCGTCCTGAGCACGTGCGCGAATTCGCCGCGGCCGATGGCCACCGGCTTGTTGAAGATCTGCAGTTCCGTGATGGCCACCAGCGGCGGAACGCGGTTGTCGTGGATATCCTGCGGCACGAACGCCGTCATGCCGTTAAAACCGCCAAAATACATGGTGCCATCGGCCGCGCGCAGGGCCGCGCCATCGAAGTACGAGCCTTCCACCGTGCCATCGGCGCTGTCGTAGTTGCGGAACAGGCCGCTGCGCATGTCGAGCCGCGTGATGCCGCTATTCGTGCTCAGCCACAGCTGCTCGTTATCGTCGCCGAGGATGCTGGCGACGGCATCGTCGGCCATGCCATCCTTGCGCAGGAAGCGCCGGAAGCGGATTTCGCCTTTCGCATCGACATCCATGCGGTTCAAGCCATTGGCCGTGCCCACCCACAGCACGCCGCGCTTGTCCTCGTGCAGGAAATGCACTTCGTCGTGACTGAGGCTATGCGGGTTTTGCGGATCGTGGCGAAAATGCCGGAAATGGCCGCTGGCGCGGTCCAGCAAATCGAGGCCGTGGAAAGAACCTATCCACAGCCGCCCCTTGCCGTCTTCCAGCACGGGTCGCACCATGTTATCGGACAGGCTGTGCGGGTCGGCCGGATCGTGGCGGTAGGTGGTAAAACGACGGCTGGCGGGGTCGAAACGGTGCACGCCGCCCCGCGTCGAGACCCACAGCATGCCGCTGCGGTCGCTCACGACATTGCGGATGGTGTCGCTGTTCGGGTCGCCGGCGGCAAAGCGCATGGTAAAAAAAAG
>NZ_LT607483.1:461992-463931 GCF_900095235.1 Janthinobacterium sp. UMAB-60 | reverse complement strand
GTCGAGCCGCCCACCCACAGCACGCCGTCCGGCGCCTTGTACAGGGTGGTGACCTGCTCGTCGCGCGACATGCCGGGCGAGCTGCGCAGGTCGAACAGGCGCGAGCTGCCGTCGCGCGTATCGTACAGTTTCAGGCCGCCCTTGGTGGCCAGCCACAGCTTGCCATTGCCCGCGTCGGCCACGGCGCGCACTTTCTTGTCCGCCAGCGCGCCCACATCGCCGGGCGCGCGCGCCATGCGAGAAAAGCCGCCGCTGCCCAGGTCGACCCGGCTCACGCCGTTGTACCAGGAGCCGACCCAGAAGGTGCCCGCGCGGTCGCGGTACAGCGACGACAGCTGGTTGTCGGCGACGCTGAATTTGTCGCCCGTCTGGTGCCGGTACTGCAGGAAGGTGTCGCTCTCGGGCAGCCAGCGGAACAGGCCATCGGCATTGCTGCCCAGCCAGACGGTGGCGTCGATATCCTGGTACAGGCTGGCCACGCGGATGGCGGAAAAGCCCTGTTTTTCATTCAGGCGCAGGCGTGACTGCGGCGCCTGACCGGCGCCTCCCAGGCGCCAGCGCTCGGCGCCGGCCATGGTGCCGATCCACAGATTCTGCTGGCGGTCCACCAGCAGCGACTGGATCACGTTATATTTTGAACCGGGCTCCGTGTCGACGGCGAAATGCTCGAAGCGGTCGCTGCCCGGCGCCAGCATGTCCAGGCCCGTGACGGTGCCTATCCACAGACGCTGTTGCGCGTCCAGCACCAGCGCCTTGATTTCATTGTCGCCCAGGCTGTGCGGGTTGCCTTCTTCATGGTGCCAGGTGCGGAAAGCGCCCGTGGCGGGGTCGAAATGCTGCAAGCCGTCCGAGGTGGCGATCCAGAAGCCGCGCGCGCCATCGTCAAGAATGGCGTGGATATGCCGGTTGCCGTTGCCGCGCTTGCTCTTTTCGGCCGGGACGTAGTGAATGAAGGTCTGGCTGGCGGCGTCGAACCGGTCCAGGCCGTTGTCGGTGCCCACCCACAGCTGGCCCTGGCTATCGACGTGCAGTTCGCCGACCCAGTTGTCGGCCAGGCTGGTCTTGTCGCCCTCGATATTCTTGTAGACGACCATGCGATAGCCGTCGTAGCGGCTCAGGCCAGACTGGCTGCCGAACCACATATAGCCCTGGCGGTCCTGGGCGATGGCCAGTACCGATTCCTGCGCCAGGCCCTGGTCGACGCTGAGCTGATCGAAACGCAGGGTGGGCGCAGGCGCCGCCGAGGCCGGGCCGCCCGGCAGCAGCAAAGACAACAGCAATACCACTTCGCAAACACGTCGAAATACCAGCACGATCGTCCTGTCAAAAAAAACGCGAAAACTCCCGCAACTGTTCCGGGGGCCGTCTCAAGAACCAAAAAACGCCAGTACATCGTCCTTGCGGGCCTGCGTATCGCGCTGTCCAAGACGGATCAGTTCGTTAGTATACGTCGATTCGAACAATAAATACGATGCCAGCGCCGCGCCGCGCGCTTCAGCCGCGCCGATGCCCGACAACATGGTGCGGATGGGACGCGGCAAACTGCCGATATGCCGGCTGGCGATGGCGTCGAGCCGCTCGGACGGCGCGATGACCAGCAATTCCACCGGCCGCAAGGCCGTCTTGCCCAGCAACTCGGGCGGCAGCATCGACAAAGTCAGGTTGATGCGGTTCAGGCGTTCGATGTCGACGGCCAGGCCGTCGAGGAAGATCGACGACAGCGCGTGGCCGGCGATCTGCGCCAGGCTCGGGTAGCGCGCCGCTTCGGACGCGGCCGGTGCCGGTTCCGTCATGCGTCCCGCGCCCACCACCAGCACCTTGTTCGCCCCCAGGTGGATGGCCGGGGAAATGGGCGCCAGCTGGCGCATGGAACCGTCGCCGCAGTATTCGCGCTGGCCACCGATATACAGGGGCACGGCGGGAAAGATAAAAGGGATGG